>JAABRD010000099.1 GCA_011391085.1 Thiotrichaceae bacterium
CATCTGAGTGCCATTGGGACGACTCTCACTCATCAACCGCCCATTTTTATCGTACTCATAGCGCGTGACACGACCTGCCCAATCGGTGACTTTAACCAATTGGTCTGCCGCATCATAGTCATAATGAACCACCTTCCCGTCAGGATAAGTCAACGCCACCAAATTCCCGACTTCGTCATACTCATAGTGCAAGGTGTTCCCATTCACGTCCGTGTAACTGGTGACACGATTGAGAGCATCATAAGTGCGAGTCATGATGCCTTGGAAATCCGTGACCGTGAGGACATTGCCATTCTTATCGTAGCTAAAATTCACCGTGCCATCAGGGTCGGTGACACTTACCAGTCTCCCCGCCGCGTCGTATTCAAACTGCCGTGTTTGACCTCTGGCATTGGTCAGTTGGGCCAATAAATCTCTCGCCTGATAGGTATAACTGACCTTGTCGCCCGTGGCCAAAGTCTCCTCCACCAACCGTCCATTCAGGTCCCAGCGGAAGCGTGTTGGATTCCCGTTCGGGTCCGTCAGACTCGCACGATTCCCGGCCGCCTCAAACTCTTGACTACTGCGTCCTCCCAGTGCATCGATACTCTGGGTAAGACGATTCAGGGCGTCGTAACTAAACGTCGTCACCCGTTTCAGAGGGTCTTGGACTTCCACTAACCGATTGAGAACATCATAACGGAACTGTTCCTCATTCCCCAGTGCATCAGTTTGGCGGACCCGATTGGCGCGAGTGTCATAGTTAAATTGTGCCACCACTTGACCCAGTGGGTCCACCTGTTTGAGGAGGTTATCGGCGGCATCATATTCCAACGCTGGCGTGTCTCCTAACGGATTGGTGAGGCCAATTAAACGACCTTTCGCATCATAATGTAACTGGGTGACACGTCCCTTCGCATCAGTCACTTTAATCAGACGGTCTTGGGCATCATAGTCATAGCGAGTGGTCTGCTGGAGAGCATTGGTTTGTGCCACTAGATTGCCATTGCCATCGTACTGACGCTGAGTAAGATTGCCGTTCGCGTCCTCCCAGTAGAGGAGATTATCCCGACCGTCATAGCCCAGTTGCAGAGTGTGACCCAGTGGGTTGGTGACCGCGGTGAGACGATTCGCGGCGTCGTAACTCAGCGTGGTGGGTTGGCCGTCAGGGTCGCGGAAGTGAACAACGCGACCGGCTTCGTCATAACCCAGTTGATAGCGATTCCCTTCAGGTAAAGTCACTTGCGTCAACCGACCCTCCGTATAGTCATAACGAGTCACGCCACCACCCGCCTGGGTGCGAGTTTGCACTTGACCGGCGTCGTTATAAGTGTAGGTGGTGACTTGTTGGAGAGGGTCGGTTTGACTCACCAAACGAGGCTGGGAGTCATACTGGAAGTACACTTGGTGACCTAACGCATTGGTGACGGCTAAGGGTTGATGGGCGTCATCATAAGTCAAGGTGGTCACGGCGCCCGCCGGGTCCACCACTTTGACTAAATTTCCTTGACTATCATACTCATAACGAGTCGTTTGACCGAGTGGGTTAGTTTGACTGAGTAATTTACCATTCGTGTCATACCGAAAGGACGTGACACCTCCCAATTCGTCTCGTACACTTAACAGTTGGAAGTCGGTACGACGAGTGACATAGACACGAGTCTGACCCGCCCGGTCGGTGACGGTGGTGGTGCGTTGCGTCGAACTGCGGTCGTCATAACGAAATGACAACGGTGGTGTCTCAGGACGCCCATCGTCTTGACTGGCAATCCGATATTGGTCGTCATAAGTATTGCGAAACCGTTGTCGACCGTCCGCGTCAGTGGCCGATAACAGTTGACTGTGGTCGTTATAAGTGTACGTCGTCGTTTGCCCCACCGCGGAAGTAACCGTGGTGAGATGACGTTGGGTATCGTAACCCAATTGCACCCGACGCCCTGCCGAATCCGTGACGGCGGTGACCAAGTGGTCCTGACCATAAGAATAGACCAAGTATTGGCCTGTCAGCGGGTCGGTGACCTGACTCAGACGACCTGTCGAGTCATAACTCATCTCCAGGGCTTGACCTTGGGTATTGCCTAAGGTCGTGAGAAGACCGTGGGTGTCAAACTGATACACCAGACTGCCGTTGCGAGTGAGGGTCCATTCCCCAGTGGGTGTTTGTACCAAGGAATCGAAGCGACAACTGCCGTGGGTGGCACGATAACTGCCGTCGGGTTGTCGTTCAAACAGGTTGTAACGGTTGTCACTCCATTGCACCAACACTCCTCCCGCGTTGGGAAGAAAGCGTAGTCGGGCTTGATAAGTCGGGTCCTCCCAGCCGCGTCCAAACACGCCGTCGCGTAACAGCAACGAATGATAACGTAACCGAAACGCCAGGGGGAGTCCGCCTGGCAAACTTAACCATTCCTCCTCTAACCGTTGGGCGCCGGTGGCCACATCAATGGGGTCGCCGGTGTAGCGAACGGTTAACGTCGGATTGGCGCATTGATTATCTTCCGCCGTGGCGTCCAGGTAAGGAACGGTCCAACTCACCGCGTCGGTTTGGGCCTCCTCATCCCGCGCCGTCACCGTCCACGTCACCAGGGTGGGAAGCTGGTCGGGCGGCGAGAGGGACGGATACAGGTGCATAAACGTCGGGGAGGCCTGGGTAGTTTGACCTGCTGACATCACTCGCGTGGTGGTCTGACCGTCCCCAAAGTCTACGGCCACACTGTGGAGGTTGTCGTTAACATCTTGAATTTTGCCCACCGGTTACCATGACGAAGCCAGGTCGTTGCCCATCATGAGCATGAATGGTGGGCAAACGTCCTTTTGTTTGCCCACCCGACAGGGCCACTACAGAACTACCTGGCCGGCTGCGCCTGTTGAAGAACAGATTCCAACCAATCGGCAGCTTTACCTGCCGCAATCAAAATTTGTTCTTCGGTGTAAACCAGCAGAAAATCGAGGTTGGGATTAGTCACATAAATGGTAAATAAAGGACATTCATAGTAAACCAATACGACGCTGTTTAGTTCCGCAAACTCAAAGAGGTTTCTGCGGTCTTCACAAAAGACTAAAACGGTCGACGTTTCGGGGTATTGACCGAACCAATTCCAGGCTTGTTCACCTGTCAAACTAACACTTTCTACTAATTTCTCAAAGAGTCTGCCTCTCAAGGTGTTTGAGGTAAACGTTTGGCAAACTGATTCATAAATACTCTTTGAGAGTGCTACATCTAGGCGCCGGTATTTCACTCCAAGTTTCTCGGCATTTTCCTCTAATTCTGATTCCGGTGTCCACATTTACAATCCTCTTGCCATGACGGATGGCTGAAATCGTCTGAGTTACTCTTATCCGAATGGATTTCAAACCACTTCACGAAAAAATCCATTTGGAACCCTTTTTCAAGCAAATCAGATTAGAAACCACGTTAATTTTCAACCAACTGAAGGTTAAACAACTTCAAAGAAAAATTTAAACCTTAGTTGGTTATCTAAATTTCGCGGGAGTCAATCTAAATATTATCTATTGTAGGGAACCGTGTCCAAAAGAATATGACCGACCTGTTTATTTCCCTTTTTTCCTGACTTCCACCCCACATGTGGTGCATCAGGCCCAGTGGCCCAATTACCACTTCGGTCAACATTATAGTGTGCCCAATCGATGCTTACCTCAGCACCATTAGGACCTCTCCACTCCACCGGAAAGGACTTGCCATTGGCATCCTTTCCCCATTTTGTCACTTGAAAACTGTCGCGTGGTAATCCAGTTTTTTCAAAAGCTTCGGCGAGGGCATCCTGAAGAGTTTTTCCTGCACCTCTCCAGTCTAAATCATTCATGCCTAAAGTATATCGACAGGACATTAACATCCCAAAATTCGGCGAAATTCCAGCCGTTACCCCACTTAACACCAGACTAACACCGGCACTCAATTTGTCCTCACTAGAAGAAGAACTGTTAAACAAAATCCCAGCATCTGACATTTCCCCCCCTCCTGGAAGAATACCAAGTAGTAGGGAGACCAGCAGATTCATTTCTGGAGAAGTTGGCGCAACCGACATGTCATTGGCCGTCTCGGAATACTCCGGGGGAATCATCTGTAAGCCAAACGGATCCACTAAACTCACCGGCCGTCCCGTCACAAACGCATACCGATTCAAACTTTGCCCAACGGCCACATTTCCAAGTAGCACATCCTGATTCACAAACCGCTTCACCACCGGACTATAAAACCGCGTCCGCATATAAGCCAGTCCATTCCCCTCCGTCATCACCCCAAACTTCCCATTAAACAAGAACGGCGTTTGAGTCACCTCTCCTTTCACCAACTCCCCATACGGCCCATACTGAAACCTTTCCACCACCTTCCCTGCCTTGTCACTCAGTGCCACCGTACTTCCCCGGAAATCAAAGTGATAACTCCGATACTCCCCCTCCTTCTCCTCCCCAATCAATCCCAGTCCATAGACATAAAACGTCTTGACCCCATTCTCCTCCTTGACGAGAACTTGACTCAAGGCGGGTTGTGAATTGACGACGTAATGGGTCTGATTGACCCCAATCCGTTGGTTCGA
Organism: Thiotrichaceae bacterium; assembly: GCA_011391085.1. Taxonomy (GTDB): domain Bacteria; phylum Pseudomonadota; class Gammaproteobacteria; order Beggiatoales; family Beggiatoaceae; genus JAABRD01. The sequence continues at coordinate 4,539 of JAABRD010000099.1, forward strand.
AAGAAGCTGAGTCGAATTTCAGGGAACTCACCACGGACACTGCGGTCGTGAGACAGAGGTGGTGGACAAACCAAAGGACGTTTGCCCACCCTACTTGGCTACGTTCGTTGTTTGTTCTTGGAAACATTCGTAGCAATAAATTTCTAAATTACTGAAAACCTCTTTAAGAGTTTTATCCATCTCTTGTTCGGTTAGAATCTCCTCAGAGTTTAATCCCAATTCTTGGAGACACCGATGGCAAAGTGGGTACGGCGTAATAAATTCTCCGCTTAGAAATGCAGAATAATATTCGACATTTACTACTCCAAAGTCGTTCAGACTGAGATTTTCTCCCCGAACCAATTTAGAGGCCAGATGGGAACAGAGTCTAACAGTTCCCTGTTCTCCATGTTTATCACATAAAATAATCATCTGTATTCACTCACAAGAATTTCAAGTTTGGCTAGGACATCTTCAACTCTGGGTTGCACGAGTCTTCTGGTCAGGCTAAGAACCATATTTGCGGTTACTGAATCACAAGATGATGACTCGTGCAGAGAGAGATTATTCCATTTTGCCATTTTTCAATAGATACTCTTCCATGAGTTCTTTACCGTCTGTCGGAACTTCAGGAGATCCCCCAGCCCTTAATACATCACAGGCATGAGATAAACAACTGTTAGTGTTTATCTCATACTTTCCCGTACTAGGCAGATTACTTAATTGTTTTTGAAGTTTTTGGGCTGCTTCTGCATCAGGCAAATCAAATCTAATCTTAGCAGTAACATATTTCTCCATCCCTTTTAATACTTCTCTTATTTGGGTATCCCTAGTCGCACTAGAAGTTATAACCTGGTGTGTATGAACAACTTCGTCACCCTGTTTAACTAGAATACTCACATGTTCTTGATTATGAATAAGATAATGAAATATTATGGCTTCTCCAGCTTTACCGGTTCTGGTCAAGAATTTTCCACCAGGAATAATTCCCAAGAAAGCCACCCAGCGCGAAATGGGTTCCCAAGTGATAGGGTCGTACCCCAAAATAAACTCGCTTACCCCTTTACAACTCCCCACGACTGGCACGAAATCTAAAGCCAACGAAGTAGCATCATCCTGTCCAAACAGCCCAAACGGATCCACCAAATTCACCGGTCTTCCTGTGACAAACGCATACCGATTCAAACTTTGCCCAACGGCCACATTCCCAAGTAGCACATCCTGGTTCACAAACCGCTTCATCTCCGCACTATAAAACCGCGCCCGCATATAGTACAGCCCATTCCCCTCCGTCATCACCCCAAACTTTCCATTAAACAAAAACGGCGTGACCGAAGCGTCTCCTTTCACCAACTCCCCATACGGCCCATACTGAAACCGTTGCACGACCTTCCCCGTCTTATCGGTCAGTGCCACGGTACTGCCACGGAAATCAAAGTGATAAGCCCGATATTCCCCTTCCCTTTCCTCCCCAATCAATCCCAACCCATAGACATAAAACGTCTTGCCCCCATTCTCCTCCTTGACGAGAACTTGACTCAAGGCGGGCTGAGAATTGATGACGTAACGGGTCTGATTGACCCCAATCCGTTGGTTCTCCGCGTCATAATGATAACTCGTCTCCCCCGCCGAAACCAACCGATTGCGGGAATCAAACCGAAAGTTCGCTATTTCCCCAGCCAGCGGTCCAGACCGCAGGTTCCCATCCGCATCCAATTCTACCGCGGGACCATTGTAAGTGGCCAACCGATTCGCGGCCGCATAAGTCATCGTCACGGGCGACCACGACACCGCGTCGGGCTTTGGCAGAATGTGTTCCTTAACCAGGTTCCCCGCGGCATCATAGCTATAGTCAACTTGATAGAGGAGATTCCCCTCCCTCTCCTTTTCCACTTGTTGCACCAATTGCCCCGCCACATTATAATGACGACTCATCGGAGTCCCATTCGGACGAGTTTCACTTAGCAACCGCCCATTTTTATCGTACTCATAGCGCGTGACACGACCTGCCCAATCGGTGACTTTAACCAACTGGTCTGCCGCATCATACTCATAATGAACCACCTTCCCGTCAGGATAAGTCAAGCCGACCAAATTTCCAACTTCATCATACTCATAATGCAAGGTGTTCCCATTCACCTCGGTATAGCTGGTGACACGATTGAGGGCATCATAAGTGCGAGTCATGGTGCCTTGGGAATCCGTGACCGTGAGGACATTGCCATTCTTATCGTAGCTAAAACTCACTGTGCCATCAGGGTCGGTGACACTTACCAGTCTTCCCGCCGCGTCGTATTCAAACTGCCGTGATTGACCTCTGGCATTGGTCAGTTGGGCCAATAAATCTCTCGCCTGATAGGTATAACTGACCTTGTCGCCCGTAGCCAAAGTTTCCTCCACTAACCGTCCATTTAGGTCCCAGCGGAAGCGTGTTTGATTTCCGTTGGGGTCTGTCAAACGCGAACGATTCCCGGCCCTCTCAAACTCTTGACCACTGTGTCCGCCGAGTGCATCGATACTCTGGGTAAGACGATTCAGGGGGTCGTAATTAAATTTCGTTACCCGTTTCAGAGGGTCTTGGACTTCTACTAATCGATTGAGGACATCATAACGGAACTGTTCCTCATTCCCCAGCGCATTGGTTTGACGGACCCGATTGGCGCGAGTGTCATAATTCCATTGTGCCACCACTTGACCCAGCGGGTCCACCTGTTTGAGGAGGTTATCGGCGGCATCATATTCCAACGCTGGCGTGTCTCCTAACGGATTGGTGAGGCCAATTAAACGTCCTTTGGCATCATAATGTAACTGGGTGACCCGGCCTTTCGCATCAGTCACTTTAACCAGACGGTCTTGGGCATCATAGTCATAGCGAGTGGTCTGCTGAAGAGCATTCGTGTGTGCCACCAGATTGCCATTGCCATCGTACTGACGCTGGGTCAGATTGCCGTTTGCGTCCTCCCAGTAAAGGAGATTATCCCGACCATCATAGCCCAGTTGCAGGGTGTGACCCAGTGGGTTGGTGACCGCGGTGAGACGATTCGCGGCGTCGTCAGTCAGCGTGGTGGGTTGGCCATCAGGGTCGCGGAAGTGAACAACGCGACCGGCCTCGTCAGAATCTAGTTGATAGTAGGAGGGCAAACGTCCTTTTGTTTGCGGCCCACCGTTTACCATGACGAAGCCAGGTCGTTGCCCACCATGAGCATGAATGGTGGGCAAACCAAAGGACGTTTGCCCACCCTACAGGGCTGTTTCCTACGCCACGGTCAGGCAAAAGGCGCGTAAGACGTCCCCTACGCGAACCACGCAGGCTACGCTCGTTGATCACGATAATACCCATATATATCGGCATCTTGCCATTCTTCAAAGTAAACGTCTAAAATTTTTTGCAGGGCATCTAATAATCTGACGTTCCCAGTATTTTGCCACATTTGTTCTTCAATTGCTTCTTTCACTTCCCGCCACTGTAGTTCTCTCATACAGAATTGAAGAATTTCTACGGTTGCACGATGCCCTTTTAATAACCCAATGAAGCAATTGGTTAAGTCATTCCGTTCCTGAGGATGGTCTTTGGCAAGTCTCAAGAACTCTAACAAATAGGGTTCAATCTCTTCTGTGCTGTAAGTTTTGTCCCATACTTCCTGGGCCAATCTGACCAGTTCCCAAAATCTACCGCTCACGCTACTTCTCAGTTCACCGGTTTCCACGCCTCACCCCTTGGTAATTTTTCTTTGGTGCCCACCACCGCTATCGGTAGCCAGGGCAGGAAGTGGCTAAACCAAAAGGAGTTTGCCTACCTGGGGTCTTGCTTCTCACGCTGGTGGAGAAACTGAAAATCACATTCTGCGGTTGGCAACCATTCTTTAACACAACTTGGATCATCGTTGTGCGCCAATTTGCCCAAACCGCGAAAAAATTCTCGTATTTCAGGTTTCTCTATCGTCCTTTTTAAAGACTCGTCTAATGAAGAATAACCTGTCATCTGGGCTTCACCAGTTTTTAGTGGTCTTATGGTCACCGCGATCCTTCCGTCAGGGCTATACTTAAAAAATAATGTCGGAACCTCATAACCGGCTGCAAATGACTCATTGATGACACCTCCATACCTCCTTGAACCTCTAAATACAAGCACAAAAACCTCAGCACCACCTTCAGATTTGAATTCTTCTAATCGTTCCGCCTCTTCTGAGGCAATTTTCATTTTGTGAATGAAATCACGATTAAGGAAAATGGTTTGGCTAGGCCAGTTGTAAAGATCGATATCTTTTTCGGTAACGCACAGTATGCTCTCCCGTTTTAAGTCGATAATCTTTTCCGACATAAGAGCATCAGCAGGATTTTGGTAAGTGTGCAGTTTATAATCACGCCAGTTCTTGTTGAGGAAATACAATTGAAATACCACATGGTCATTTCGGCAATCTGGTATAGCATAAATCGGAACCAAATAGAAGCTAAATAGGCCGATTAGAATAAGTTTGCCCAATACAAACGGTCTTAATTTTTTCATAAGTCACCTCCATCCACTATTTCATTGCGTTGCAATGTTGGTTAAGTGCCCTTCGGTACAGTAAAATAGGAAGGAAGGAATCAGGATCTACATCTTTATTACAAGCTAGAGTATTTTTCGCTTGTTCTTCCAACGAAGAAAACCGAGAATCCTTCTCAAACGGTGCATATGAACCATCTAACCGACGATATCTGCATGGGTTTGGCCCTTCACAGATCATTGGCGGAATGCCAAATTTCTCCTCAGAGGAATGTTGGATGTTAGAAAAAGATTCTTTCCATTCTGCTACCGTGAGAGGTTTATCCGGAGAGATAATCAAGTCCATAACCATTCTTGTTCCATCTGACAATTTGACCATGCTTGCCGTATGAAAAGTCCATTTGTAGTCTTTCCCTTTGAGGGTCAATTTGCTACGGAAATTAATCAGCCAAACCTGATAAGGTTGGTATGAGGAGGCCAAGATGGCTTTTGAGATCAGGTATGCTCGTGCTTCACAACCAACGGAGGGTCTCTCCAGAACTAAATCCATCTGTTTTATTTGGTTAAAGAGCTCCTCAAGTTTCTCTTTGGTGAGAGTGGGGTTCAAAAGTTCTGGTTGAATTCCATCCAGCCCAAACGGATCCACCAAATTCACCGGCCTTCCTGTGACAAACGCAAACCGATTCAACGTCTGCCCCTCCTCCACCTTCCCCAGCAACACATCCATATTCACAAACCGCTTCATCTCCGCACTATAAAACCGCGCCCGCATATAGTACAATCCATTGCTATCCGTCATCACCCCAAACTTCCCATTAAACAAAAACGGCGTTTGCGAAGTGTCTCCCTTCACCAACTCCCCATACGGCCCATACGGAAACCTTTCCACCACCTTCCCTGTCTTGTCCGTCAGTGCCACGGAAATCAAAGTGATAACTCCGATATTCCCCCTCCTTCTCCTCCCCAATCAATCCCAGTCCATAGATATAAAAGGTCTTAACTCCATTCTCCTCCTTGACGAGAACTTGACTCAAGACCGGTTGGGAATTGATGACGTAATGGGTCTGATTCACCCCAATCTGCTGGTTCTCCACGGGCTGGGTTGGACTTCAGGTGGTCCACCACGAACACTGCGGTTGTGAGACAGAGGTGGTGGGCAAACAAACGGACGTTTGCCCCCCTACCTGGCTGGAAGCGTGGTAACGAAAGAGATTACGATGGCGTTTTATTTATCCAATATCTAATCAGTTTCCAATGGTGATTGTCACGCTGATAAAATATCACCACTTCACCACCCATTAATATTTGTCCTTTTCTAACATTTCTCAGTTTTGACCATCCTGACCATCTAATCTGTTGATCAGACCTCGCAACTATATCAAATTCTATATGTTGATAAATAGTGTCAGCATCCCCTTCTCCTGGCAATGAGGAAGTGATGTTTAAATCAAAACCATTTCCAACCTCTGTCTTTACAATTTGTTTGACATGTTCTACAACCAGATGCTCTGGCACCTCGAAATCAGAACAGCCAAAGAATACAAATAGTATTAAACAAATAACTATTAATGGTCCGAATACCGACCGCAACAAGTGGCACATATATATTGTTCGGCCCCCTCTTCAGTACACTGATTTAGTTTTGCACATGAAAAACCATTTTCGTTGCTTAGAAGGTCTTGAAGTTGAAATGCCCAAGCGGTTTGACCTTCTATTCTACTCGGCAAATGTCTAACATCATGCATGATGAATCCCTGTAACTCATTTAATCCACCAAAGAGTCGTGCCGATTCAGTTTCGTATGTTGAAGCAAATAAGCAGCTAACAACACAATGCCTCATATTGGAATTTTTTTCACCTGGATAAGTTTGAGGTCCCCAAATTCTCTGTTCTCTTGCATAATTGTAGATTTCTTCAACTTTAGTTGGTGAAGATTCAACAAAAGGACGTTTGCCAACCATATATAGTAATATTCCTTCTCATTTATACCCCCCCCAGCCCCCCCGTACACGGGAGGGTGACTTCCCCCGCGGCGTGAATGACTCCCCCCGCGGCGTGAATGACTCCCCCCCGCGTGCGGGGGGGCTGGGGGGGGGTAGCTGGGGGGGTACAAAAGAAAAGGAATATTACTATATGGCCTAGGTTTACTTTCCATTCTTAGTATCGTCAGGTAGGCGTCGTAAAAATATACATCTGATTCTTTCACTATCAAAATGGTATTCTAATTGTGCTTCATTAAAATATTCTCCTGAAGGCGTCTGGTAAATACGCCTGGTAGGTGAAGTATAAATCAACTGCCATCCTGCGGCTACCACAGGTGCGTGGATTTTCTCAAAATATGAGGTAGTTGTTTTGAACCGACGTTCAATCGTAAATTCGAACTTATATTCACCCTCAACTTTCACTTCTCGAAAAGAGTATTCTCCAGCCAGAAATGGTTGTGTGACAGAACCAAAAGCGGTAACCATCTCATAGTTAAGTTCCGCTTCACTAAGTTTACCTTTGGGTTCCAAAGGAAAAATAAAAAACACACCTGTAAAAATGAACAGCGAAAAACATATCACAACCACAATAGTTATGATTTTCAACGGTCCAGTAAATATTTTCATTGGCACCCTCCACATCTGTTAACTTCACTCACCGGTTATTTTGTCAGGTAGTGATATTCCTGCAGCAATCTCTCAAAGGAGAAGAACTTATCACTACCTGAAATGACAAACACTAGCCACGATCTTACGGTTCAAGAGAAATATTCTTGTAATTGGGGTCGTGAACAACCAGACATAGGTCCCGACATGATTGCCCAGGGTAACTTTCTCCAAACCCCAAACCTATCACATTAGTAAGCCTATCCACGTTACAACTTTCAAAGGTGTCTGGATAAGTTCCTAAAGAAGCAACAATAAGGAACTTAGTCCATCCTTCGCGAACCTCACCAAACAAAAAGGCAATACTGGCTTGTCTTTCACCTTGTTTAGAAATTTCACAAAAGGCTTGGCAGTGATAATATTTATCAAGGAAACGGTGATGTTGAAGATATGGAACCAACTCCGTTTGCACCAGACGATTTGCTTCTGTTTGTCTCTCCTGTTCTCTCAACTCACTGATTCGATTTCTTATTTTTTCTGTGAGTCCTTGTAACTTCTCATATTGTTTTTCCATTGCTTGTTTATAACGTTTCAACGTTTGTTCAACCTCGTAAGTAGCCATATTCCATGGTTCTGGTTCACACAAGTTGAAACCATATAACAGACAATCATCAGCCCCTGGCGCACATTGTCCGCAATATTTATCCAGACCAAACGGATCCACCAAACTCACCGGCCGTCCCGTGACAAACGCAAACCGATTCAACGTCTGCCCCTCCTCCACCTTCCCCACCAACACATCCTGATTGACAAACCGCTTCATCTCCGCACTATAAAACCGCGCCCGCATATAGTACAATCCATTGCTATCCGTCATCACCCCAAACTTCCCATTAAACAACAACGGCGTTTGCGAAGTGTCTCCCTTCACCAACTCCCCATACGGCCCATACTGAAACCTTTCCACCACCTTCCCTGTCTGGTCCGTCAGTGCCACCGTACTTCCCCGGAAGTCAAAGTGATAACTCCGAGACTCCCCTTCCCTCTCCTCCCCAATCAATCCCAGTCCATACACATAAAACGTCTTGACTCCATTCTCCTCCTTGACGAGAACTTGACTCAAGGCCGGTTGCGAATTGATGACGTAACGGGTCTGATTGACCCCAATCCGTTGAGTCGAAAGAAAAGGACGTTTGCCCACCCTACAGGGCTACTTGGCTTAAAGAGTCTTCCCAGCATCACAGTAAATTTTGTCGCCTTGTTTTTCTATCGAAACTGAATATTCAAACAATGAGTCATCGCCCAACTTATGCCACAACACATATCCAGAATTGTATTTATAAGCATTTCTAGCAAATAACTTTTTAGGATCATCGCTATAGGGGACTGGCACCATGTTTGATACCTCAATACCTCTCTTGATAAGTGCGTTTCGTGATAAAGAGATTGCCAAGGCATCATCTATAACGAAATCATCTGTTATTCCCTGCATGCATACTTCTGGTTTTTGACAGCCAGGCACACCCCAAAACCATACTATAACCGCCATAACCTTCAAAGACAAATGTACTTTGCCTGCGGCTATCTTGCTAACCATGGACATTCTGCCTCTCCATCCCATTCGGCCCAATATCTACAATTCCAGGTGAAGGTACCAGCCTCGCAAGGAGATTTCGGTGAGTCGCAATGTGCTTTCCGATTTTGTGACGTAACTGCCCTTAACTCACACTGGCCCCCCGGTTTACCTTCAGGTGGTATTGAGTCACCTGGTTTTAAGTTGTTTCGTTGGTGACCGTAACACCTTTGATTTACTCCATCGCAACAAACATATTTGTGATAGAGAAACGACGAACCGTACCAAGTATTAAGTTGCCGACTGCATACCCACAGTTTCTCGACTAAATCACCCGGGGTAATTTCCAACAACTGTTCCCCAAAGCTCCGCATCTCAGGATTGTTCAGACCGTAAATGAGGCAATCATAGGCACCTATGGCACAATTCCCCGTGGCTTTTTCCA
>JAABRD010000100.1 GCA_011391085.1 Thiotrichaceae bacterium
ACCGTTTGCTGATTGCACAAGCGAGAGTAGAGAATGCGGTGTTATTAAGCAAAGATGCTAAAATTGAACCATATCCAATAACTACTTTATGGTAGCCAAGCCAGATTAAGGTGGCCAACGTGTTTTGGTTACCCACCATTCGGTTGAGAAAGGTTGGTTTTGGCGGGCAACGCTTCACTTTTGCCCGTCCTATTTGACCTAACGGAATCCATTTTATCCCTCATACCCCAGACACTTTTCGTGTGAAAATAGCGGCAGAATTAGAGAGTCTGCCGCTGTTTTTGCGTCTTGACAGTTGGTGAGGATTGACATGCGTTTGGATTAGAGTTAAACTCTTTTCAATTTCTTCAAACCATCGATATGGAGTCAACACCTTAATGAACATCACCAAATCATACCTCACCGATGAAAGTGTATATATAAAGAGTGTGGTTATCGATTATCACACCTATCAAAAACTTGAACAAATGTTGTTAGATGAAGGCTTGCTGAAAGCCATGAAAGAAGTTGCCACAGAAGATGAAGTGGATTATGAGGAAGTCAGGGAACTGATTAAACTACTGTGAAAATTCTTCTCAAGAAGACCTTTCTAAAAGACCTAATGTTGGTCAACGAACCGCCAAAAAGTCAGGTCAAGACCTTTTTAGAACAACTGCGCAGTAATCCCGCTATTTTAAATTCTCTTCATCATTTGAAAAAATTACGCGGAAAACCGGGAAACTTTTACCGGATTCGCTTTGGTGAATACCGATTAGGCTATGAGAAGAGAACCGACGAAATTATCCTCTATCGGATTCTGCCCCGTAAGGAAATTTATCGTTATTTTCCGCCGTGAGTCCATGGTTCACCACATCTTGTTGTTACTACCCAATTCCACGATACAGGCTAGCGGACGGAATATAGAATTGATTACGTCCATCGTTGGCGGCACTTAACGGAATCCATTTCATCCCCCACGCCTCAGACACTTCTCGTCTTAAAACAGCGGCAGAATTAGAGAGTCTGTCGCGGTTTTTTTTGCGCCTTGATAGTTGGTGAGGATTGACATTGGTCTGGATTCTATTTTAAACTCTAATTTTCCTTGACAAGGAGATTTGAAATGATGACCTCATGCGTTCTGGAATTACCTGAAGAAGTGTTGACACAAATGCGTCAAGTCGCCGACGCGGAACAGAAACCCCTCAGTCAGTTAATCACAGAATGGTTGAGACAACGACCAACAACGCGGCCATCTATGTTGCCAGCAAATCCAGACATCCTGAAATGTTTCGGTAGCCTACCAGATTCGAATAGTTAACTCTCTTCAGAGGAATCAACAATTGCCATACAAAATAGAATATCCCCCTGAAACGATAAGCCACTTGCGTGCCTTGACGACACCCCAACAAGTCACGGTGTTAAATACGGTTGATGAACAACTTACCCATCAACCTCTTATCAAAACCCGAAATCGTAAACCAATGCGTCCCAATCCATTGGCGCCGTGGGAACTTCGTATCGGGAATCTACGAGTCTATTATGAAGTTGAAGAACAACCCGTTCCGACCGTTTATATTAGGGCCATCGGAATTAAAGAACACAACATAGTCCGCATTGGAGGAGAGATTGTCAACTTATGAATATTCAAACTATAGAAATCACCAAAGCTATTCATCCATTAGCCGAATATGTCCATCAGGTGAATGACCACATCACTGTTGTCACCGTTGACGGTAACCCAATCGCTGCGGTAGTCGCTATGGATGAGAAAGACTGGGACTGGGAATCTTGGTCATTGAGTCAAAATCCCCAATTCTTAGCTATTTTGGAACGCTCACGAGAAAGTCAAAAGACCGGCAAAGGACTGACTAGCGATGAAATGAGGACCTGTTTAGGATTGAATTTTTAAGTAGCCAGGTAGGGTGGGCAACGTGTTTTGGTTGTCCACCATTCCGCCGAAACCGATTGGATTTGGTAGGCAACGCTTCACTTTTTCCCACCCTACTTGACTGGAAGTTGGAGTACGGAATTTATTCCGTCCACTTGACCACCGATAACCTTTGTCGTATAATATTATTCATGCTACGGGGCTATGATGGTTTGTCAAGCCTCTGTTTGAACAGGTCAGGTGCCTAATCTCCAATCCAAGAGAAATACCCACTATGAGAAACATTACGATTGAACTTTCCCCCCGGGAGTTCACTGAACTTTTGCAAGCCTATCAAACTCTCCAAGTTTTTTTAGACCAAGTCATGTCCCCCAATGAGTTGTATCGGGAGAATTTTTTAACTGGCTTGTGTACCGCCCAACGGGAAGTAGAAATGGGTCAATTTGAGGAGGTACACTCGTTTGACGACTTCCTCCGCTAAACGCACTTTGCAACGCACTAAACGTTTTGGACGAGACGTTAAGAAACTACCACCGCCCGTTCAACAAAACGCCTACGAAGTTGCCCAACAATTGGCCATCGATGTCTGTCATCTACAACTGAATATCAAACCCCTGACAGGTTTCAAACAAATTTATCGTGTGGTTGTCTCAACTGACTATCGAATGATATTTTCCTTTGATACTTACCAGGTTTACTGGTTGCGAATTGCCCATCGCAAAGATATTTACCGACATTTGGAATTGTAACTGACCAACAAGCCAAGTAGGATGGTGCAACGTGCTTTGGTTGCCCGTCATTCCGTCGAAACCGATTTGGATTTGGTGGAACACGGTAAATCGCCTGGTCCACCCTGTCGGCTTGACAAGGACGAAAGGTTTATGCCAAACTAACTTGACAGACATAATAAATAACCTTTTCTAGGCGTTTTTTATGATGACCTCAGCGGTTAAAACCATTACTCAACCTGTCACGGTAAAAAATGAAGACTACCTGTTGGCCAACACCCATCCTGATATGCTGTATGGACTGGCTATCACCCACGGCCAACCCTCAGTAACACAAGCTAAAGGTAGCAGTGCCCATGATCGATTCTTGCGGGCCAAACAGTTATCGCGTCGGCATTAAGTAACTATGGGCCAGGTTTATACAATTCCCCCCAAAAGACCGCGCAGAAGAAATCAGAACCGAAAGAGTCCTTGACCAAAATAGAACGATTCCAGATTTCTAAAATGATTCACAAAGAATCCTTTTACGATATATCAAAAGACTTGGGAGTCTCTGACGCAGTGATAGAAAAAGCGTTTGAGTTAGCTGTATTCTGGGAAAAACAAACTTATCTGGAAGTTTATGAGGACGATGCTGACCGTCAATATGGTCGTGTCAAACAGTCATGGCTAAAAGGTGATGGTAATGTGGTTTCGGCCTATAAAGGTTCGTATCATGCCCGTGTCTCAGAACAATCTGACCCATTATTGATAATCGCGTTGCCATGGGATTCTGACACTGTGCCCAGGAGTAAAATGGTTGATATGTATTTCGTGATTAACCACGATGACATTTTTGGAGAACGAAGTCGGTTTGGTCAACCCAAAGGTGACTTGAAAAATATTTATCTGCGGATTTCAGAACTTCGTGATAAACCATAAAGCCCAGTTGAATTTGGTGGGCAACGCTTCATTTTTTCCCTCCCTCCCTGACTTAACGGAATCCATTTCATCCCTCATACCCCAGACACTTTTCATCAGAAAACAGCGGCAGAATTAGAGAGTCTGCCGCGGTTTTTTTTGCGCCTTGATTTCTGAAAGAATTGACATCGGTCTGGATTCTATTTTAAACTTTAGTTTTCATTGACAAGGAGATTTAAAACGATGACCTCATGCGTTCTGGAATTACCTGAAGAAGTGTTGACACAAATGCGTCAAGTCGCCGATGCGGAACAGAAAACCCTCAGTCAGTTAATCACTGAATGGTTGAGACAACGACTGACCATGCGGTCCCCGGTACCACCGGCGGATCCAGATATTTTGAAATTTTTTGGTAGCTTACCAGATTTTCTTGACCGGGCGCCCCAAGGTGAAGACAAAGGGTCGCAGGCTTGGATTGAATTAAAGACTGCCCCGCGTCATACTATTCATACCGCGGCGCAATCCACCCCACCCTATCATGATTTAGACGGTCTAGCGGGCACCTGGACTGAATCAGATTCCCGTGAGTTTTTCGCTAACATAGCAGAGTTAACACGGATAGATGAGGAACTATGGCGTTAACCATTCTATTAGATACTAATGCTTACGAAGCGTTTAAACGTGCCGTCCCGTCTACTTTAGAAATCTTGAATCATGCGGAAATCATTGGAATCAACAGTGTGGTACTTGGAGAACTGTTGGCAGGTTTTGCAGGAGGAAGTAAGCAATCAAAGAATCTTGCCGAACTGAACCAGTTTTTGCAAACACCACGGGTGAGACAATGGTCTATAGACCAAACGACAGCTAAATATTATGCCATTGTTTATCAACAACTTAAGCGTAAAGGTCGTCCGATTCCAACTAATGACATATGGATTGCGGCCACCGCGTTACAACATGGGTTGGCGTTATTTACTTATGATAAACATTTCAGTGACATAGACCAGTTACGGCAAGGTCAACAATTAAGTCATCTGTTATCAGAAGAGGGATGGTCTGGTATCTTCTGATAATCACGACTCCTGAAATACCAAAAAATGTTAACATTTCGTTTTGGACTGTTGATTGTTAGTGACGGAATCCATTTCTGTCGGACCCATTTCTGCAACACTTAGAAGTTGTCAAATTGATTCCGTCCACCATAGCCAAGTAGGATGAACAACGTGTTTTGGTTGTATCACACCCGTCGAAACCGATTGAATTTGGTGGGCAACGCTTCGCTTTTTCCTACCCTACTTAACTTAACGGAATCCATTTCATCCCTCATACTCCAGACACTTCTCGTCTGAAAACAGCGGCAGAATTAGAGAGTCTGCCGCTTTCCTTGGTATCTTCGGAAATTACGCAAAACCGTGAAGACTCTGGGTGCCAAGTTGACAGATTGGCCAACTCAGCGAATCTCTACCACTTTCTGCCCGGTACTTAAAATGTTCAGCAATTGAGGTAAAAGTCGATTAAAAGTGTCTAGTAACGCCGCATTGCGACAATTGCCTAAACGTACCCAGACCACGGCAGGGCCTTCTAAATCGGGTAGTGATGCAATGTGGGTTCTCTGTCTGAACTATGATTAGAATGATTTTCAGATGGACTCTGATTAGTCATAGCCTCCTTTCATAGCCCTCATTTAATCATCTCAATCACAGTTCAAGACGAAGAGAAACCGCACAATATTTCACCCAGATTGCATCACTACCCTAAATCAGTCTTGGCAAGATAGACAAAATCTTCATCCTTGCTAACAATGATATACCCAGAGGTTTTCGCGTACTGCCAAATGTCACGGTCACTCACTTCGTCCAGGCAAATGTCCAAGACGTGACAAGATTCAACGCCTTGTGCAGATAACCATCGACTTAAAGCGAGGGGCAACTGATTATCAATAAAGAAATTTCATGCGGCCTGTAGTACCAAATGGTTGGTTTGATGGGCCGCATACTGAAGTGTGGCCCAAATATCCTCTTGTGTTAAAAACGGATAATCGGTCAAAATTTCCTCATAAGACGCGCCTGCACTGAGAAGTTCCAAGACATCGCACACCCGTAGCCGTTTCCCACGCAAGCAGGGGCGACCACCGCATTTGCCTTCTTCTAGGGTAATTCGTTCAAGTAGATTCATTCCAGTTTCTCCGGTTAAGTGAGGTTATATCAATTAAGAGTGGATAACCAAGATGCCATCTCTTCAGAAAATAATCTTAGTCATGGTTAAAAAATTTAGCAAAATGGTTTTCAGGTTGTCAAGAGTTTCATTTGAAGTGATTTTCAATTTTGGATTTGCTATGAGAATACCGAATGAATTCTGTCCTCTACCAGTGACACTTAACGGAATCCATTTCATTTCCCCACCTCCAGACACTTCTCGTCTGAAAACAGCGGCAGAATGAGAGAGACTGCCGCTGTTTTTTTGCGTCCCAAATTACTTTACTGTCAATTCACGCCAGTCTATTCATTGCAATCCTTCAACTTGCCGAAAATGCGCAATGTTGTTCGTTACGAGGAAAAGATTCATGGCCAAGGCTACAATCATCGTATTCCCCAATTGGAGTCCCCACCTTCCTGCGATGCGAAAGGTTCCCGATAACTCGGCCTTTCTAAGGGTGCCCGAGTCAAGGTGAAGTCTGTCACTTCCTCTGGATGTTTAGCCAGCAGATCATCGCGCTGATTCAAAAATTCGGTCCAACTGTCTAGTGCGGAGACTTCTGCCGGTGGCTGAGGAGGAGAGACTTTATTGAATACCACCAGTATTTCCACCGCTTGCCCTAATGGTAGGGGCAGGGGTTGACGTAACTTCAATCGTTGTGGATCCGTCAAAATGATAGTTTCACGGTAAGCATACATGATTATTTTCCTTGGAATTTGAAGTAACCGTTAATTGACCGTCAAGGAGTTATAAGTAATATTCCTCATCACTTGTACCCCCTGCCCCCTGTGTACGGGGGGAGTGACTCCCCCCCGCGTGCGGGGGGGCTGGGGCAATGCCATTAAGTTAAGGAATATCCCGTCAATGTAGGGTGGATTAAGCGTTAGCGTATCCACCAATCTCGGTGACGGTGGATACGCTAACGCTTAATCCACCCTACCTTAACTTAATGGCATTGGGGGGCTGGGGGGGGTACAAATGAGAAGGAATATTACTATATTTTTCGCTACAATTTAGCCAGGCTATTTTGAAGTTGTTAAGACAATTTTTTAATTGGAGTCTTTATATAGTAATATTCCTCATCACTTGTACCCCCCCCAGCCCCCGCACGCGGGGGAGTCACTCCCCCCGTGTACGGGGGGCTGGGGGGTACAAATGAGAAGGAATATTACTATAGATGCTGTTAACACGATAACTGGAACCAAGGAAAGTAACAGAATTAAAGAGTCTACCGCGGTTTTTAAGGATTAATGAAGGCTATGGCAGAAATGGCCGAAGAAGAGATGTTATAATTGATAAAATTAGAAGGAGTCAAGAGACTACCGCTGTTATAGAAACTAAGTTTCGGAAAGCAAACTTAGTTTCTGACTATTCTTTGCGTAAAGTGAGTTAGGAACGATGCAGTTTTCTACTTTATCCCACCACCGAACTCGCTTCTTTCTTCAACTCCAGAATCTCTTTCAAATAAGCAACCTCTTTATCTTTTTGTTCTAACAATAACTTTAAATAAGCCATTTCTTTATCTTTTTGTTCCAACTGCAACCGCGCCTTTTCTAACTCATGTTCAATATTTGAAGTCGTCGTACAAGAATTGACTAATTTATGAGAACCATTGGCTAATTGAGAATTGGCTGTAGTGTTATGAATAACAAACACACTTTTGTCAAAATGAAGTAAATCGGCTAAGTCCACTCCTAACACCTTAGCGATTTGTTTCAACCGTGATAATTTCAGATCAGTCTTTCCTTGTTCAATAGCAGCATAAGCATTTGGTGACATTTCTAACAATTCGGCCATAGTTTCTTGTTTCCATCCTTTGAAACGTCGCAACGAACGAATATTTTCATAAAGGTCTTTCATGACAATACCCAGTGTAACTGTGAAAAGGTACCAGTGAAACTGGTAAAAAATACCAGTGGGACTGGGTGGACAAGGTAAATAAATGGTTTATTCTATAAGTAGTGTGAAAAATTTGTCAACTTTTATTGCCCGCAGATTAACGGGCGTACAGTAAGTTGTGTATCCCAGTGCGACTGTGAAAAAGTACCCGTGGGACTGGTAAAAAATACCAGTGGGACTGGGTGGACAAGGTAAATAAATGGTTTATTCTATAGGTAGTGTGAAAAATTTGTCAACTTTTATTGCCCGCAGATTAACGGGCGTACAGTAAGTTGTGTATCCCAGTGCGACTGTGAAAAAGTACCCGTGGGATTGGTAAAAAATACCAGTGGGACTGGGTGGACAAGATAAATTAGCAACTTTATTATGAGGGACCGTGAAAATTTTGTCAAGAATTTTTCACACCAAATTATTTTAACAGGTGCATTTTATGTCAGATTACGATCTTTATGTTGAACATGACCATTATCATCACATAGTTGACCCTGACCGCCCCAACTACGGTGGTGACAGTGGTGACAGCAGTAGCTACGATGATAGCCCAAGTTCTACTGATAGTAGTAGTGATAGTTCGAGTTATGCCAATAGCGACACGACCCCTGATAACACTTGCATAGATGCTAACCACGACGGTCAATGTGACGCAACCGAAATGTCACCGCCTGACTGTGAACCTTGTCAAGCGGTTTCCCAAGACCCTGACAATGGAATTGCTGATGTCGGCGATAGTGGCGATAGTGGCGGTTGCGGTGGCAGCAACGATTGTGGTGGTGGCAGTAGCGATAGTGGTGGCAGTAGTGACGGCAGTAGTTCCACTTAACAGACAGATCGAGGATTAGTACCATGGCATTTCAATTACTTGCGCTTACTGGTGTGTGGGCGGGTTGCGTCAGCCTGTTTAATGGGGATAAGAGTAGAAAAATCCAATCGGAACACGAAACCAAACGACGAGAAACTCAATTGGAAATGGAATACTTGCGTATGAACCATCAAGCCAACTTGGAGTCAACCCGTCAAGCGTTTCAGAAAAAAGTGGTGGAATATCAATGCGAAAATAGTTTACGAGTCCAGCAATTTGTTAAGACCGTGGACCTCATGTTAGCCAAGAATCAACAAGAGTTTCAAGCCTGGCAAGCGGAACAACAACGTAAACTACAACAAGAATTAGCGACTTATAATCGGGAAACGCAATTAGCGGTGGCCGCTTATCAACGGGAAACCACCAAAGGAATGGCCGAATTCAATAAGATTTTGGATAATTGGCCATTGCGAGTGTATCCTTCCGAAATTATTGGTTTTCCTTCTCAGGAGAAGGCGGTGCCATTACGCATTATCATTGCGCCACCTGAAATTGACTACGACCGTTTTGGGATAGCCAATAAGGACTTTCCAAAATTGGAAAAACGCTTGGCGCAGGGGGTTCGGGGATTTGTGGAAAATTACTATCCGTTGAATAGTCAAGAACGTCCTACCGAATTTTTGGGGGGTGCCTGGGACAGTAATCGTTTTCACAGTGAAGCCAGCATCAAACGATTATTCACGATGCTAAAATCTGAACCGACCTTGATTTTAGAATCGGAAGTGGATGGAGAATATATCAATCTGCGACTGGCATACTGGAGTGGTGGGCAGGACCTTTATGGTTATAAAACGGTGATTTCCAAGTTGGGCCATTTAGAAATGGTCAAGGCATTTGCCAAAGCACGGATGTTGGAAGGTAAAACCGAAACCGAATTACCTAAAAACGCCAAGATTGAACATAACGCTAAGGATTTTGAGAAATTTTGTGATTTTTTAGTGGCTTGTCATCAATTGTTGGCTGGTTTATTTGCGGATGTTCATTATCTGATTCATTACAATCGACCACTGCAATTACCGTCTTTGTTGCCCGAAGTGATGAAAAGTTTTCCAGACCATCAAGCGGTCAACGAGATAATACAATGGATAGTCAATGGCTATCGGGATGCTTTTAAAGTCTTGAAGATGGACCGTTCTTATTGGATTCCAGATTTGATGTTGGAATTGGCCCAAGGGTTGGCAGCGTTGGAGGATAAGTCTTGGGCAAGGGAGTTGGTGAAGGAGTCGGGTAGGGAGTGGTTGCGGTTGCGGGGTACAACGTTAGCAGAAGGATGTGATTTATTGGGTGCCATGAAACCTGTGCTGACTTTGGAAGATAAGGAGTATCTAAAAAAGTTAGAAAACTGCCAATTAGCACTTGGAAATAGTGGCACTATGAATCAAGTAGTGTCTCTCATTACTTGGGTAGAAGACCGAACTAGACTGGAAGCCGAGAAACATCTCAGGGAGGAAGAAAAAAGAATAGCTGAAATAGCTAAATTTGAAACGGAACAACGCCATAGAGAGGAAGAAAAACGTCAACGAAAAGAGGCGGAACGTCAAAGGCGTGAAGAGGAAGAAAAACGCCAACGAAAAGAGGCGGAACGTCAAAGGCAAGAACTGGAAAAACAACAAGCACAAACCAAAGCAATAGTCCAAATCGATCAGCCCAAACCAACCAAGAAACAATGGACGTATGAAGTACAACGAGACCCATTTGCGCCTTTCTTGAACAAGGGTAAGTAATATGAATATTGTAATGCTCGGTCATTCAGGTGTAGGCAAAACGACCTACATGGCATCTATGTATGGTACGTTACAAAGCCCGATTAACGGATTCAGTCTGAAAACGGAACATTCTAGTGATCATGACCGATTAGTAAAAAATTTCTCTTCTATCAAAAGAGGCTACTATCCTGATGCCACGGCAATAAGAAGTGAGTATCGCTTTTACTTATATCACCATGGCAACAATGTTTTTCCATTTCGCTGGGTAGATTATAGAGGTGGAGATGTTTATGAACGTAGCGATAATGAACAGGCTAAAATGCTACATCAAGACCTGCTGAATGCTAACGGGGTAATCGTATTTGTCGATTGTCCAACTTTAGCAAGTGGTAACATTCGTAAATCCGGCATACAAAGGTTAATCAATTTGCTTTCTGTCACTCTCAAAGAAATTTCGCACTCTATTCCAGTTGCGATAGTTCTTACTAAGGTGGACATGGTCAGTGATTTAGGGGAACGAGAGGTGAATGTTCTTAACCCTTTGCTTGAATCAATGAGGGCTAGTGAAAATATTGCCGGGACAATCATACCAATCGCTTGTGGGACAGAGATGACAAATGTGGAAACTCCACTTCTATTCAATTTGTTCATTGGTATTCGCTTGGAAGTAGCGCGGCTGGCTGAACTTGTTAATGAACATATTAGAGAGGCAGAGTATTATCGTAGCCGGTCCAATCCTTTTACATGGATTGATAGAAAACTAAGTGGTTTAAGAACTTATGGTGAATTAGCAGATGACAAAATCTACAATGCTAGAAGTAAATACTACGCACTACAGAAACTTGAACCTTCTGCTGAAGCACTTGGGAAGTATCTTGAAGGATGTCCTATTTTTTAGTAACATGGTAAATTAGGAGAGTAAACAAATGAGTGACATTGGTATTACAATGCTTGGGGCCTCAGGCTCTGGCAAAACTTGTTATATGCTTGCTATGTATGCCGCCATGAGTATCGGGATACGTGGTTTTACTTTCACTACTCAAGACCCCGATGACGATTTAGAATTGGGCAATCATTGGGAACGACTGGAAACGAAGGGTGAGTGGCCTGACGCTACAACTCAATCAAAGGACTGGTTGTTTGATTGCAGTTATGGATTCAAGAAAATCAAAGGGTTCAGATGGCATGATTACAGGGGAGGTGCTTTACTTGATAGTTCTAAACCAGTTGATCGTGAGGAACTACTTAAGAAATTCAAAGCATCTTCATGTGTAATTCTCTGTATTTCTGGAGAAACCCTAGTCAAGTTTGTTCAAGGGCAGTCTGGATTACCGCGAGAAGTGAGACAGTTTAACTCACTCATGACTGACTTCGTTAAAACGACGGGTAAGACTGTGCCTGTGGTTATTGCTGTTACAAAAGCTGATCTTTGTAACGGAAAAATTCTTAGCGAGGGTGTTAACGCTATCAAGGACAAAATGCTACCCACTTTATTTGCGCCGAATAGTGGATGGTTAGTTATGATCAGCCCTGTGAGCTTAGGTGAGGAAAAATCAGGGGGATTTGAGATAAGACCTTTGAACGTTCACCTCCCCGTGACTTTTGCTATTCTCAATGCACTACGAACAGACATGGAGAACACTCAGCAAGCGATTAGCTCTAAGCAACACGAAATGGTGGAAAAGAATTTTGAAGTTCAACATTTGGGGCGCAACTGGTTAGCTGGCCTCTGGAATAATAGCGAAATAGCGAGTGGACAAAATGCTATTGCAAGTTTACAGCGAGATACAAAGTCACGCGAAATGGAACTTCAGACTCTCCAGCGAAATCTGGATCTGTTGAAGAATGAACTCCTTGGAGATGAACTTTATATGTTTTTTGGTGGGCGTAGAATTACTATTTGAGAAGGAGAACTAGAAAGTGTCATCACAATTTGCACCATTAGTTTTTAGCCGCACGAAAGAAGTTGACTTCCGCTTTCTGGTTGTACCAGAGGATTTTTCGGAAGAGGATATGGAGTGGTCAAAAAAGCATATTTTGGCAACTTTGTTGAACTCCATTGAACTTTCCGAAAATCCAAGATGGTCGCTATTTGGTAATGAACAACATTATGTCATCGGTCTTTCTTGTAGGGCGAGTCTGTTATCAGAACGCAATATAGCCGACAAATTTAATAGAGGTCTTTACCTATTTGTAGGTTATGTTACGAAGAAACCTGGATTCATCCCAATGCAGGCAGTGGCTTTCAACTCTTTGTATGACTTTGTGCATCAAAAATGGGAGGATGACTCAATTGATGCACGAACAATCATCAAAAGTAAATATGATGATAAGGAGATTGATTTGTCAACTCTGCCACCAGATTTTGAGGGGAATGCAGGAATTAAGATTAACCATGACGCAGATAAAGTTCGAATTTATTCAAACCGCCGAAACTCAGAGTTATGGACTATTTTCAGTCAATATTCGCGGGCAGTTTCGCTTTGTCTAAATGTTGCAGGCCAAAAAGATGCTAAAGAAGGTATTTTCCTGAATGTGTCCACAGTTGACTATCAGGGTGAAACTCCATATATAGAGATTTCACGGATACCTCCTAAGCCTCAGATGCCACCAGAACCACAGACTTCTACAGAGTCAGTTCAGTCTAAAGACGCTGAAAGACATCGTGCTACTACTCGTGCTACTCATTCTGAATCAAGTAACTTCTTAGTAAAAGGACTTGAGATGGTTGGCGAGATAGTTGACAAAGGATTCAAAGGAGTTGGAAAAATTGTAGAAGAAGTATGTATAGGTGGGGCTAAAGAAAAGAAAACGGTTCCTACACAGGGGGGTAACTCGCCACCTAAAAGCGATACCAGAAAAACAGGTGATTTTGTTAAACCAACGGGTGAAAATAAGGAAAAAGAACCACCTTTGGGGTTTAAATATAAGGACTAACAAGTCAGATAGTTGAATTTTGGTGGGCAACGCTTCGCTTTTGCCCACCCCACCGGACTTAACAGAATCCATTTCATCCCTCATACCTCAGACACTTCTCGTGTGAAAACAGCGGCAGAATTGGAGAATCTGCCGCTGTTTTTTGGCGCTTTGAAATGGGTGCGAGTTGACAGTCGTTTGGATTAAGGTTAAACTTCTCTTATAATTCCTTCAAACCGTCGATAGGG
>JAABRD010000101.1 GCA_011391085.1 Thiotrichaceae bacterium
GAGGCTTTAGCCGGCCGGCGGTAGGCGCCCCGCAATGTTAGTGGGGGGTGATGCCTACGGCCGGCCGGCTAAAGCCTCCACTCCAACGTACCTTAACTTAATGACGTTGCGGCTAAAGCCTCTACTCCACCACCGGCTAAAGCCTCCATTCCACCACCGGCTAAAGCCTCCACTCCACCACCGGCTATGGGTTCCTTATTACCATTACCACTTTCCATGAACAACGAACCGATTAAAACCTTCCTTCCAGACTTCTGCAACGTTTACACGCTATTTTTAGTTATCCTCTTAACTGAATTACTAGCATTCGTCTTTGTTCTAACCCCACTTGGTAACCATAGTTACGATTGGAATTATGTGAAGACTGAATTCTTCACTGACTTAGCGATGGTCTCCTGGTTCATGCAATGGGTCACGCTAGTCAGTGTCGGAATCTTATGTGCCATTCGCCACCGCTTATCGCAATTGGGTAGCGACCTCATTGTAGGTCTGTTTAGCTATCTAGTGATTTTAATCGTCACCTTATTCATCAGTGAAGCGGCTTGGAGACTGTCCGAATATAGTTTTTCAACAGAATTTGGATATAACGAAATAACCTCCGTTTGGCAAACCTCCCCCGTGTGGCATGAAAATATGACGCAACATCTGTTATTTTTGTTGCGCAACCTGGGAATCAGTGCCATTCTCAGCGCCATTGCCTTACGCTACTTTTATATGCAAGCACAATGGAAAAGAGAAATGCAAGCCCATGCAGAAGCCCAAACACTGGCGTTACAAGCGCGTATTCACCCACATTTTCTATTTAACAGTATGAATACCATAGCCAGTTTAATTCGTCTGGACCCGCGTGCCGCAGAACAGACGGTGGAGGACTTTGCTGACCTCTTTCGGGCGGCGTTGTCAGAAACGAAACGGCTAATCACCTTGGGTGACGAAGTGGCACTGTGTCACCAATATTTACGCATTGAAACATTGCGCTTTCAGCAACGTTTACAAGTGCATTGGGACGTGGATAAAATTCCAACAGATGCCTTGCTACCGCCACTGTGTTTACAACCGTTACTGGAAAACGCCATTTATCATGGCATCCAATCTTTACCGCTGGGTGGTAACATTGACATTCAAGGACATTATGATGGAAAATGGATTCAATTAAAGATAACCAATCCGATAGCGACGGACCTGCCTGTGACCCATCAAGGTCATCAAATCGCCCAACAAAACATTCGGAAACGGTTACAGGCATATTACGGAACGCAAGCCAGTTTACACGTTCATATACAACCTCATCTCTACCAAGTTACTTTACGTTTTCCCTATAAAAATCAATATGATGAAAATTGTTATCGTTGATGATGAAGAACTCGCCCGGGCCCGCCTATTCGCTTTGGTACACGAATTAGGAATGGGGACCGTGGTCGCAGAAGCCTGCAATGGCAGAGAAGCGATTCAAGTGATACATGCCCATCAACCTCACGTCGTCCTCCTAGATATTCTGATGCCCGGCATGAATGGTATGGAAGTAGCCGATCAACTGGTCAACCTGAATCTCAATCCTGCGCCTATCATCATTTTTACCACCGCTTACAGTGAACATGCTGTGGAAGCCTTTGAACGTCAAGCCATCGATTATCTCCTCAAACCGATTCGCAAAGAACGGCTGGAACAAGCCCTCAAACGTGCCTATACGCTTCTACAAATTCAACCTCTTGGTGATACAGATTTACCTAAACCAGTTGCCCGCACTCATATCGGCGCCTACATTCGCGGCGAAATTCGCTTAATTCCGGTTCAACAAGTTTATTATTTTTTAGCCAGTCAAAAATATGTCGTGATGCACTGGAAACAAGGTGAAGTGTTAATCAGTGAAGCCTTGAAAGATTTAGAAGAGGAATTTGCCGGCCAATTTTTACGCATTCATCGTGCTATCCTGGTGGCAGCTAGATATATTGCGAGTTTATCGAAAACGACCACGGGACGTTATTACATCAAGCTGAAAGACCTCGATAAGTCGTTAGAAGTCAGCCGACGCCTCTTGCCGGCGGTGAAAAGAACTTTGAGGGATATGCGGATTCCCGGGAGTGAAAAATAGGGTGACAGTAATGGTCGTTCCAGAAAGAAAGGGGAAACGCCGGACGAAAGGCTTACGCTTCCATGCCACCAAGCCAAGGAATTGAAGTAGCGAAACAATTAAAATAGCGGTGGACCAGAGGCTTTAGCCGGTGAGGGGCACCGTGATTTCAATATCTGTTCGGCACTCCCCGGCTAAAGCCTCTAGTCCACCTAGCGATTAATTTCAGGGGACTTTTTTCCTTAACTGAATGGCATGGCAGTGCGGCTAAAGCCTCTAGTCCACCACGACTTTAATTCTTTCGCCACCTCAACTCCTTAACACTCTCCACTCTCCTCTATTTGACATGCCCCAGATGCAATTGCGCTTCTGGCAAATGATATTGTCAGTTGCACATGCGTCGCAAGAATCCGTAGGAAGGTGTCTTTCGCCAATAATTGGGCTTCTGAAGATAATTATGGTAAGGGTTGTTGAACGTTTTTATGAAACTCACTGATAAGGTCACGCAATGGGGAAGGTAACTCACAGTGCTTTGCCGTGTCTTCCCATTGCTGGGCAAATGTGTTAAACAACGTCACATACCGCTGGAGTTCCGATTTGACGGTGACCAATTCTTGAGTTAGATTGGATAAACGGGTTGCAAGAATTTCGGGATTTGGAAGCATTTGGGTAAATTCACGGTCTCGCCCCGTGCCAGGTTTAGCCTCCGCTTTGATTTTCTCAACTCGTTCTAACATGGAAGTGTCGTCAACTATGATAGTTGGGTAGAGACGTAACAAATCGGCCATGGCAATTTTTCCTTCAAAAGTGGGTAAATCACCGCTTCGGATTTGTTGTTGCAAGATACCGCGGGCAACACCTACCAGGCGGGCGGCCCTGGATAAGGTTAAGAGTTCTGACATGTTAAAATAATGAATAATGAATAATGAACAATGTTGCAGGTTTTCTAAACTTCGAACGAAGGTTTTGGAAACCTTTGTTATCTTTATGACAAAAAATATTTGTTAATAATGGTTGTCATTTGAATGGATGAGTAGTATAATATATAATTGTATAGAAATCCAAGCCTTTCGGTTTGGGTACCTTTTTCATCAACATTAGGAGTAATTTTTGTGAAATCAACACAGTTATTCAAATTCGGGAGTGTCTCCCTGCTATTGACCATGACCCCTTTGGCGGTGCAAGCCGCTTGTTCCTCAGCCCCACAAACTCTCAGTGGCACTCAACAACTGTTTGGTAAAACGTTGGATTACAAGGTCACTGTCGCTACAGATGGCCGTATTTCCAAGGTTGCCTTTGCTTGTGATGTTGACAATCAGGGATGGGTGTCTAACTCCACGATTAAAGCGAGCGTAACCCTACGGGGTGGCGTGTTGACGGGTTATATTGTCAATGAAGGCACGATTACTGACTTCGAGTTTCGGGGGGCCTCCATTGTCGGTGGAACTTTGGCAGGAAAAATTGTCAACCGCAGTCAGGTAGGTGGTGTCTTCAAGAACGTCAAATTAGCTGCCAACGCAGAAATCAGCGGTGGCGTTTTGGAAGGCAACATTGTGGGGGATAAAAAAGCCCCGGCCATGTTGAATAATGTTAAGGTCAAAGCGGGCAGTAAATTGTCAGGCATCAAATTGGGTAACAAGGTCAAATTGGGCAAGGGGGTCGTGGTAGAAGAAGCTGAGACTGCAACACCTCCTGCGACTTCAGACACCGACAAGCCCACTGGGACGTCTGGGACTGAGACTGGAACCACTGAAACTGGAACCACTGAGACTGGAACCACTGAAACTGGAACCACTGAAACTGGAACCACTGAAACTGGAACCACTGAAACTGGAACCACTGAAACTGGAACCACTGAAACTGAGACAACCGACACTTCTGAAGTGGTGGGTGAAGCAGACATCGCCTTAGAAGGAGGTGACAACCTGGATATTCAAGAAACTCTCTTAGCGGATTTCGTCGCAGATGCTGTGTTAGCAGGGGCGAAGAAACTAGACAAGACGGTGGATATGGTGCTACTCAACAGTGGTTCTATCCACGGTAGCATTCCAGCAGGTCCTGTGACCGCCAAAGACATTGCCACAGTTGCCCCTGACCTTGGAAATGCGTTGGTTCTGTTAGATGTCACGGGAGACCAATTGATTCAGGCGTTAGATCATGGATTGATGCCTGGCGATGGCAAAGTAGAAAGGGCTTTCCCCATCATTGCGGGGCTGAAAGTGAACTATTGTTCAACGACCCCATGTGAGAAAGCTCTTGCGGAAGGAGGGGTGGTGACGAAAATCACCATCAATGGAAAAGCCCTCAAGTCGGAAGATACTTATCGTCTGGCCACCAATGACTTTTTAGCCATGGGTGGTGCGTCTTATACCATGCTGGCCAGTGCATGTCGGGATGGCAGTTATTGCGAAAAGACCGAGACGTTGGTATCGACGTTGTTAGAAGCGGAGTTTAAGGGTAGTAAAAAGCCGGTGACGCAGAAGTTGGATGGGCGGTTAAAGGTAGCGGAGTAAGTAAGTTAAGAACGGACCTCCAGGAGTCCAAAGCGTGGCTTTATCAAAGCTAACGCTTTGGACTTTTGATTTGTGATTGGTTAAAATTATCTCGTTCCCACGCGCCTGCGTGGGAATGCCGTGGGCAACGCAAAAGAAACTTAGTTTCTCTTCAGTTCATCTACCCCCTTACCTGGATTTCTGTTTCAACAACTCCTGCAACGACCCAATCAAATCCAACGGAATCGGAAAGACGATGGTATGAGACGTATTCTTCGTCGCAATATCATTCATCGTTTGCAAATAACGCAATTGGATAGCTTGCGGTTGTTGAGAAAGGATGTTAGCCGCATCCAGAAGTTTTTGGGCCGCTTGCTGTTCGCCTTCGGCACTGATGACTTTTGCACGGCGTTCCCGCTCCGCTTCCGCCTGTCTGGCAATGGCGCGAATCATGTTCTCGTTTAAATCAATATGTTTGATTTCGACGATAGAGATCTTCACCCCCCACGCATCAGTTTGCTTATCCAAAATTTCTTGAATGTCGCGGTTGAGTTTATCGCGTTCCGACAACATCTCGTCTAAGTCATGGTGACCTAAGACAGACCGTAATGTGGTTTGCGCGATTTGACTGATGGCCTGGTAGTAGTTTTCCACTTGCAGAATAGCCTTGTCAGGGTGAATGACGCGAAAATAAACGACGGCGTTGACTTTGACAGAGACGTTGTCACGGGAGATTACGTCCTGGCTAGGAACGTCTAACACAATGGTACGCAGGTCGACTTTGACCAGTTGTTGGACGACAGGGATGATGATGATGAGACCCGGGCCTTTGAGACCTTGATAACGTCCTAGAAAGAAGACGACGCCACGTTCATACTCGCGCATCACTTTGAAGGCTGACCATAGGAAAGCTAGAACGGTGATGACGACACCGACTGACAGTTGACTAAGCATAGTTTTTTAGAACCTCTGAAGTTAATAGAAAATGGATTCAATGGAAAATGGAAAATGGAAAATGAAAAATGAATACCGGACTGGAGGCTTTAGCCGGTGGGAGGGGCACGTCACCGGCTAAAGCCTCTAGTCCGCTATCCACTATCCACTATCCGCTACCCACTATCCACTATCCACTATCCACTTAAAGTTGATCTGGGTCAATGCCCAACGCCCGCAATTTATCCGCCAATTGCTTGGTACGTTGTTCGGCCAGCACCGCCCGTTCTCGTTCCAACAGGGCCTGTTGCACCGCTTCCTGGGCCTGTTGGCGTACCACCAAAACTTGTTGTTCGGCAGACACCGCCCGTTGTCTTTCGGTTTCGACCCGTTGTCGTTCGGCGTCGACCCGTTCCGCCAGCGTCGGAAGCCATTGATGGTCTGCGGTATACCAGCGTAACCATTGACGTTCCCAGCCGTCATACAGGCCCTTCCACCGCCCCAACCCTAATTGGAGTTCTGGCATCCAGAGAGAGTGGGTGAGGGAGGGTATTTTGACATAACGACCTGAGGTTAATTTAAAAAACTGAACGTCATCCGTATAACGACTAAAGACCACATAGTAGGGAATCTGAAGTATGGTTTCATACACGTCCCATTTGTTGGGCGGCCCCTTGGACGGTGGGGGAGTGCGTCCCAAATCTTCGTCTTCGGTGCCAGGCGAGAGGAGTTCAACGATGACCATGGGTATCACCTTCTCATCCCAGACCACATAGCTATTGCGGGCGTCGCGACCTTGATAGAAGGGAGACACGCCTACCACCGCAAACCAATCCGGGCGTTTATACCAACGGTCATGTTGGAGGTCATAGTATAAGTTTAAGTCCGACGCCACGAACACGTTATCACTGGGATACGCCGGTGGTTGGAAGGTTTCTCTTAATAATTGGGGTTGTTGAAGATGAAAAACATCAGGCACGCCGGGGTCCTCCGGGTTTTCACTGGGTAAGTCATACATGGTGGGCCACGGCCGCTGGGGCCGCCCTGTGGGGGCCAGGGACCGTGAGTAGGGTTCTAACCGCATCGCAACAGACATAGAATGCCTCGTGGTGTTCAAGAAATCGGTAAAGTATAGAATCACACGGTTTGGGGTGGAATTGATTCCGTTGGAGTACGGAATTTATTCCGTTATCTCGTTCCCACGCGCCGGCGTGGGAATGCCGTGGGCAACGCGCCGGCATTGCGGGAAACAGACGCTGGCGCGTCCCTACGGCATTCCCACGCAGGTGCGTGGGAACGAGATAAAGAAATGGCCACAAAAGTTTTGGCTTCGGTAGTTTTCGTCATTCTGACGTGCAAATTTTTGTAGGTAAATATTTAACTCCGGTTCCCCGCAGTCAAAGTGAACACGATTATGCTGTTTGTGCAACGGTACGATTACCCATTCGGTGCTCATTTCGAACCACCCCGGAGATATTTACGCATAGCGGCTTTCGTGGTTTCAGAGGGTGCCGGCGGAGACTCTAACAAGTCCAGCAACCGGTCACGTTCCGTATCATCGAGTGTCAAAGTGTCTTCCAACGAAGTTGGCACTGATAAGGGTGCTACGGTTTGGCCCAGCGAATGTTCCAGTTGTCTTATTATCCATTGCTGGTCATGGCGTGTCAAGGTTTGAATTAAATTTAAAATCTTTTGAGGCGTTAACACCTCGGTCATAACGGTCATAAAAACCTCTTCATTAACAGTGTCAGTGGGCAGGGATGATAAAATATTCTATAATAGAGAACTGATTCAAGTGGTCGGTGGTGATGCTATGCGTATCCACCTGTCGTTTTCAAGGTTGGTGGATACGCTACGCTTAATCCACTACAGAACTGAATTTTGGAATAGGTTACTAAATTGAGAGAATACCCCTTCTACTTAGGAAAATAGCCTAAGATTTCCAGTAACGAAAATTAACAAAAGGTCAAAGATGATTCCAATACAAGACCGTCCAGAAGACACATTACTAAAAATTGAGCATTACTTTCATCAACTTATGAGAGAACGCGCTAGGGATTTTGGGGATTTGATTGAACGTCAACAGTTAGAACTTCCTCAACTAACAGCTACTTTACTCGCTGACCAGTCTCGACATTACTTTCCCATTCCAGGCATGTATGGCGGATTTAGTTATGAGTTAAAAATTCTGGAAAACGAAATGATACTGATTACTGAAAGTTGGTGTAGAGTGGCAGGAGGTTCAGGGCAAAGACACAAAATTACGGCCCAGGGCATTGAGTTATTAGAGGAAGGATTTGTATAGCGGGAATCGGCGAATCTTTCGTTATCTCGTTCCCACGCGCCTGCGTGGGAATGCCGTGGGTAACGCGCCCGCATGGCAGGAAAAAGACGCTGGCGCGTTACGGCATCCCCACGCTGGCGCGTGGGAACGAGAATGAAAGCCATTAAGTTGGGGAATTGATGGGTGGCACGAGAGTTAGGACTGGCAGTCCTTGAACATTCCTTAACTTAATGGCATTGAGGGAAAAGCCTCCAGTCCAGGTTTTTCTCTTGATGCCGATAATACCGTTGCCACTGCTTTCTGTCACCTTCTCCCCAGCCAGTGAGGTAAGACTAATCTGCGTCATCTGCGATTCAGAACCAGTGCATCACCCGACTCTACAAGAAGGTACGGCTTTCTGGAAGCGTTCTATTTCTAGTTGACTCAGAGAAGAGTTATTCTGACAGACTAATTCCTTCAAGTTCTTTAAACCATACAATGGTTCTAAGTTGGTCAGTTGATTACCCCAACACTCCAAGGTCTGCAAGCCCGTCAACGCCCGCAACGGTTCTAAGCTGGTCAATCTCGATGAGCACTTTAACGCGGTCAGACTGAGAATGGTCACCAATTCATCTTTTGTGGGTTCACTTTCAATTTCGATAGCGTCTTGGAAGATGGTTTTCCACTGTTCATCTAGTGATGACCACCAACACCGTCTGTTAGTTATCAGGAAGCGTTGGATTTCTGGTTGACTCAAAGATGGGTTACTTCTACAGTCTAATTTCTTCAGACTCTTTAAACCATGCAACCCTTCTAAACTGGTCAATTGATTCTTCTCACAGTTCAAGGTCTGCAAACCCACACACCCCTGCAACCCTTCTAAGTTAGTCAGTTGATTCTCACTACAATACAAGGTCTGCAAGCCCGTACACCCCTGCAACCCTTCTAAACTGGTCAGTTTATTATAACGACAGTTCAAGGTCTGCAAGCCCGGACACCCCTGCAACGCTTCTAAGCTGGTCAATTGATTCTGCTGACAGTTCAAGGTCTGCAAGCCCATCAAGGCCCGCAACGGTTCTAAGTTGGTCAGTTGATTATCACGACAGTTCAAGGTCTGCAGGCCCGTCAATGCCCGCAACGGTTCCAAGTTGGTCAGTTGATTATGACTACAGTTCAAAGTCTGCAAGCCCGGACATGCCTGCAATCCTTCTAAGCTGGTCAGTTTATTATCACTACAGTTCAAGGTCTGCAAGCCCGGACACGCCTGCAACCCTTCTAAGCTGGTCAGTTGATTACAACAACAATCCAAGGTCTGTAGGCCCGTCAATGCCCGCAACGGTTCCAAGTTGGTCAGTTGATTATACTGACAACTTTTAATTAAAGTTTAATTTGGAAAATTTGACTTCATTTTACCATGAGATTGTGTCATGAGTCTCTCATTTTTCACACACTAAATTAAGTGTTGCACACAAGGTAAAATAGCGTTATGGTAAACCATATTTACTCATGTTCACGGTTCTCTTTAAATTTTCTTATTTTTTATGGTCTTTACCAAAGTTGTCCTAAGTATAATATAAGCAATTTTCAAAGGAATTTTATCCGAATTTACCTATTATTGATGTATTGCTTAATTATGGAATAAAAAATACAAAAACATTATTAATAAACTACAAACTGATATAGCATGAACAAATATAATATTTTTAGAGAAATTGCTGAAAAAGAAACCCCACATCTATTCAAATGGTATTTAGAAACACCTGTGGTAATAAACTCTGAAAAATACACTGAATTGCACACTGTGCAACAACTATTGCACAAAGCAATTTGTTACTTTGTAAAACACTATGAAGAATATAGCCACATATTTACCCTTTCAGATTCCACAAAACGAATTGTCGATATTTGTAAACCGTATCCTTACAAAACCGGAACCTATCGCCCTGATTTTTTAATAGATACCGATGGCAGATTAAAAATATGTGAAATAGGTTCTCGTTTTCCGCTTAACGGTTATTTTTTATCCGGCATAGCCGAATATATTGGAGAAACCAGACTATCATGTACTCCGGAATTGAATAGAAAACGTGAATCCGAAAAATTCTTAGATTATCTGATGAAATATTGGGGATCATTCTCCAAATTATGTGTGTTGAAGGGTAATGACAGACCATGTGACATAAAATATTACATTCCGTATTTTGAAAAACTAGGTATTGAAACCATCGTTATTTCACCAAACGAAATAGAAAAAAATTGGGACGAACTAACCGCAGATGCCGCTGTGGTTAGCGAGTTTAACCAGATGGAAATGGAAAAATTATCAACCAGAGTTTTGGAAGCTATTGCTGCATCCAATGCTTTAAACGATATGCGCAGTATTTTCTTAATTCACGACAAACGGTTTCTGGCAGTATTGTCCCATAAAACATTTCTTCAGAACGCTATGACTGAAGAAGAAGCTGAATTTCTAAAAGGTTTTTTGATTCCAACTTATACACGAAATCAACACCCTAAAATTTGGGAAGCAGCAAAATTAACTAAAAACCAATGGCTGATCAAACATTTTTTACTTGGGAAAAGTGAGAAGGTATATGCCGGCTGTATGGTCAGCAATGAAGAATGGACACAGCTATTCAATTCGTCCGAAATGGATAATATGGTTTTACAACCTTATATTTCACAAAAAAGAATACAGTCCAAAATCGGTAATCAAACATACCATGATTTTGTAGTAGGAACTTTACTATGTTTTGATGACCATTTTTTTGGTACCGGGATATTTCGAGCCTCGTCTTTTGAGATAATAAACCGGGGGGATGACCGTAAAATGGCGCCCTGGATTACAGATAACTATACCACTAGAAAAGATATTTTCATTTTATAAAATCAGCAAAATTATGGTGAACTTTGACCTTTTAGAAGAAAAACAAGCCTGTTATGATTTAGCAGATTTTAACCCCCTCCAAGTGGATGCGCAATTACTCAAGAAAATAGGAGTGGATTATCCTATTATAGACCAAGTAAATAGCGAACTGATTGCCGGTTCAACATGGTTTAAAAACCTCTTTGAGAATAGATCTCTTACTCCAGCCAAAAACTACACGGAGGTGGTTACCGATGTAAATGAAGAGTTAGAAATACATAATTACACCGGTATTTGTCCGACCAATGTGTTAGAAGTTTCTCCTTCTTCAGGTTCTTGTGCGGTCGCTTGTCAATATTGCTTGGTAACTGACGGTAAACATGTCAAAGGAATTCAAGTATATGGCAATTATCCTGAGAAGTTGGCAAACTCTTTGGAAAAAAACAAAAACAAAGCTCTGTTTTATTACTTTTCCCCTAAAACCGAAGCTTTTTCGGAGCCTCATCTATTTAATGGGTTAGCACATAATATTTTGCGCACATTTATTAGGCACTTCGAAAAGAATCCCGATTCAAGAATTCGTATTTTTATTGCAACCAAAGCTGGACCAAAGCATTTAGAAATAAAAGACAACGGTGAATCACTGTTCGATTTGATGGCAAAAATCGCCTCCAAAATTCAACTAAACGGAAGTATCGGCATTATGCCGCCCTATCTTCGTAATATTTTGGAACCTAATGCGACAAGCATTGCCGACCGTCTTGCCGTTTTGGTACGTTGTCGAGAACTAGGTATTTGGTCGGAATCGGTTTTATGTCAACCACTGATTTTACCCTATCTCACCAAAGCAGTTATTACCGACTACATACAACAAATGGCGAAGGCTGGTGTTAAGAATATCAAACCGGAGTTTTTTACTGCTGAAGTTCGTAATTTGGTACTTATTTCTCAATACATCAATCATTTTGACCCGGACAAAGTTGCCGAATTTTTCTATCCTTATTTAATGGAAGAAAATCTGGGACATATTAAACAGCATGTTCGTTTGGCACCCAGCAAAAAAGTGTGTGTAGAGAAACTTGAAATGATACGTGAAATTGCTCAAAAAAATGGTATTTCAATAAGTATTTGCAATTGGGTAAAAAGAGAATTGGGTAGCGTTGCCGACTGGGTAAAAACTATAGATACCGAGTCTGCCATCAATGGTTACCGATGTCTTGGTTACCAAAGAAACCTATTTTTAAGATAGAGTCCGTGTAGGGTGGGTAAGTGTTTCTTTGCCCACCTTCATTAATTCAACTCGGTGAAAGGGTGGGCAAATAAATACTTGCCTACCCTACATGGACTACCGATACAACTTGGCCAGTTAATTAAAGATTTTATCGGCGATAGCTTCTTTAGGTTGTTGAAAATGCTACGCTATACTGTTTACGATACTTGCTAACGTACCTAATTTCAATGGGTCATACCGAGGAATGGTTAGGTGATGTTCACCCTGTTGTTCAGTCGTTAAACGTAAATGACTGCCAGTTTGACGAGTGATGCGATAACCCAATACCTCTAGGCGTTTAGCCAGTTTTAACCCGGCTAAGTCACGCGGTAGTTTCATGCCACCATGACCTCCTCATGAACAAAGTGTAACCGAATCACTTTGGGTTTGTCGGCTTCGTCAAAATGACAATTGACCGCATCTTTGATTTGGGGACGCAGGGTTTCCAAATCCTCTGCTTGAGTAAAAATGGAGTAATCTAAAGATTGAGCTAAATAGCCATCTTCTGGGGCTTCTTGAATTTCAAAAAGGATTTCGTTCATGGTGAATAATACTTGACTCTATAACAACAAGGTACAGCTTTTCGGAAGCGTACGATTTCTGCTTCACTCAGAGATGGGTTATCCCAACACCGTAATTCTCTCAACCCCTTTAAACCATGTAACGGTTCTAAGCTGGTCAGTTTATTAGAATTACAGTTCAAGAACTGCAAGCCTGTACACCCCTGCAACCCTTCTAAACTGGTCAGCCTTATACCATGACCACAATCCAAGAACTGCAAGCCCGGACACGCCTGCAACGGTTCT
Organism: Thiotrichaceae bacterium; assembly: GCA_011391085.1. GTDB lineage: Bacteria > Pseudomonadota > Gammaproteobacteria > Beggiatoales > Beggiatoaceae > JAABRD01. The sequence continues at coordinate 12,702 of JAABRD010000101.1, forward strand.
AAGCTGGTCAGTCGATTACTTCTACAGCCCAAGGTCCGCAAGTTCGTCAACGCCCGCAACGGTTCTAAGCTGGTCAAGTACTTCCCGTTGCAATCTAACTCGGTCAGGCTGAGAATGGTCACCAATTCATCTGCCGAGGGTTCACGGTTAATTCCGATAGCTTCTTTAAAGATAGCTTGCCAATGTTCGTCTAGTGATGACCACCAACTCCACCAACTCCACCTCTTATCTTTCCGTTTGTCAACTGGAGGTGGCACGATTAATCGACCAAGCAAATTGACTTCACAAGAAGGTACTGCTTTCTCGAAGCGTTCTATTTCTGGTTGACTCAGAGATGGGTTAACACAACACCATAATTCTCTCAACCCCTTTAAACCATGTAACGGTTCTAAGCTGGTTAGTTGATTATTCTGACAGTCCAAGGTCTGCAAGCCCGAACACGCCTGCAACCCTTCTAAACTGGTCAGTTGATTCTGCCGACAGTCCAAG
>JAABRD010000102.1 GCA_011391085.1 Thiotrichaceae bacterium
CCCCCACTCTTTTGACATGAGGTGTGCCTACCGCCGGCAGGCTAAAGCCTCCACTCCAACGGGGTCAGTTTCTCTTTTTCAGGTTTGGGATAGGTTCATTATTTGCGTAAGGTAGGTTAATAAACTCAAATTTTGGCCCAGCGTTTGATAAAGGAGAAATGGTAATGAACACTTATACTTTAGAAATTCCTCAAGATATTTTAGACAGCGCCCGGTTGACCCTGGCGGAGTTAAAGACGGAAATGGCCGTCGCCTTGTACGCCCAAGGACGCCTGTCGATCGGCAAAGCGCGTGAGTTTGCTAACTTATCCCTCTGGGAATTTCGTACACTACTTGACGCCAGACGTATTTCTCCTCACTATGATGAATACGAGTTAGCCACGGACCTGGCCACTTTACAAAGTTTGGAAAGCCGATGATAGTGGTTAGCAACACTTCACCTTTAACTAATCTCGCGGCAATTGGACAATTTCACCTCTTGCAACAACTTTATGCGGGAACAGGACGCTGGCGCGTCCGCACCGCATTTCCACGCGGGCGCGTGGGAACGAGTTAAAATAGACTCCCATTTCCTCACGCATAACTCACCTCCCCCACGTCACTCCCCACCCGCGGTTGCCATGATTTTTCCACAGCCCAGGAAGGACTCTTCAGGAATCTTTGTTCAAGAATTTCCCAATCTGCCTCACTGACACCATCTAACTCTCGGTCAAAAGGTATCTCCTTTTTGGGTAAATAAGACTTGGGCAAATCGTCTGGCATCACTAGATAGACTTGTTGCCATTCCAAATCGTCATCCAAGTCCCCCAGAAAATAATACCTATCCACTGGATTGAGGATGACCTCACGTAAAGACAGTTGGCCGGTGAGATAGCCTCTGATTTGTCTTTCCGTGACTCGAAAGACTAACCAACGATTGTGGTGGTCATCCACACTGCACCAATAATAAAAATAGTAACTTTCTTTCAAATCATCTTCCCATAAAGTCAACAAAGGGCCATCGTAATATACGAGGTCCGCTACGACATTAAGTTGTGGTAAGGGAAATTTTTCTAACTTAGTGCCTGTCATGGGAATCATGGTTATCCTCCTCCTGTAAAATTGGACCAGTCCATTTAAATTTGGATTTCAAGTCGGTTTTGGCAAATTCGTGCAATTCAAAATGACCTTGACCATCTATCTTGGAGACCACACCGTCTTGTTCGCCGATGATTCCTTGGGCAAGGTGTGTACCTACGGAGGCAACAAAATCTTGCCCAGTTCTTCCATAATAGAGATGTAAATAGCGTTTTCTGGCGTTTTCTAGTGTATTAAAAAACGACAACGCATACCCTGCACAAGTCAACCGGTCATTCCCACGAAAACGCTTATCGTTGCGACGACGTGGCTGAATGACCAAAGGTGGACGAAAGTTATTTGGGTGATTTTCTTCCTCAAAGACCCAGCGGAAGGCCTGGCAATGAACTTGTTGATAGTCCGCTGGGGGACAATTTGGGAGGTTTTGGAGGTCGTGTTGATATTTAAAAGAAGCCATGAGTTAACTGGTTTTTCCTCTGCAAACTGGCTTTCCTAAACTTTCGAGGTGGAGGTAAAGCTGAACTGCGCACTTCATTCAAATCATGGAGTGACAAAAATCGTTGTATGAGTTCTAATATGGGGTCTATTATCTCATTGTCAACAACAATGGGTATGAAAAAATGGTCAACACTCTCTTCATACCCACATTTGGAATCCATTTCAAATCCAGGAATCCAAAGCGTAGCGTTGTCACCTGGCAAAGCTACGCTTTGGACTCCTGAATGACAGTTTTAACTCTTCCCCGACTTTCCCAAAGCCCGGTCAATCGCTTCCAGAAACAGTTTTATATCCAAAGGTTTAATAATATAATTGAAGAACCCCGCTTCTCGGCCCCGTTCCAAATGACGTGAGGAGTCATTGGCTGTTAAAGCGAGGACGGGAATCTGGCAAGTGTCTTCTCGATCATGCAGTCGTTTTAACACCTCATAACCATCCATGCCAGGTAAATTAATATCTAAGAGAATGGCATCAGGGTGGTGCATGTGGGCCAGTTCTAACCCCATTTCGCCCGTGTGTGCGGACATAAGGGCGATGTCTGGGCGGGCCTTGAGGATTTGGGCGACCAGGCTAACATTGGTACGACTGTCTTCAATATACAAGAGAATATATTTGCGGAGGTCCATGGTGGGACGACTGGGAGAGTCGTTGAGTTTCTCACCGGTGGGCAGTTCAATCCAGAAAGTGCTGCCTACATTGGTTTCACTTTCTACTCCAATTCGGCCATCCATAAGTTCCAAAAGTTCTTTGGTGATGGTTAGACCAATGCCGGTGCCTTCAATCAAGTTGAGACCGCTTAAACGTGTGAACGGGTCAAACACTTTGGTTTGTTGGTCGGGACTTAGACCGATGCCGGTGTCGATCACTTCCAGCCGTAAATAATCCAGGTAAGGTTGGGTCAGACGAATGGTGATTGTGCCAGCTTGTTGATTGTATTTAACCGCATTGGAGAGGAGGTTGATAATAACCTGTTTCAGTCTTTCCCGGTCGGCGAGGGCATAACGGGGGGCGGAGGTGGCTGTGTCATTCTGAATAGTGATGGCGCGTTTTTCGGATTGGGGGAGGACAATGCTAATACAGTCCTTAATGAGGTCAATCAGTTCGACTTTTTCAATGGTGAACTCTAAATGTCCTGCTTCAATGCGAGTCAAGTCCAGCACTTTGTTGATAAGTTCGAGTAAGTGCCAACCAGCTTGGAGGATGTTTTCGACATATTGGTGCATGTCTTGGATATGTTCCATTTCAAAGTCTTCCAGAGGTACGCTAAGGTCTTCTTTGAGAAGTTCGCTGTACCCAAGAATGGCATTCATAGGAGTGCGTAGTTCATGACTCATGCTGGAGAGAAATTGAGATTTGGCACGACTGGCTTTCTCCGCGGTTTCCTTGGCGGTCCGCAGTTCGGCTTCGACATTTTTGATGTCACTGATGTCACTGAAGAGGAGGACGAAACCGGTGATTTGGTGGTTTTCAAAGAGGGGATTACAGACGCAAGAGACAGGTAAATATTGGTTGCCCATTTGTTGCAAACAAGCATTGGGGTCGCGAAACGACTGACCCTCGGCTAGGCGTCGTAATAATTCTGCGGTAGCAAGACGCACGTCAGGATTGGTTTTTTCGCGTAATTCGAAGCGTTCCAAGACTAACGGGGGCAATGACGTTTGTGAGACCGTGTTTTTAATGCCCAAATGGTATTCGGCGGCGCAATTGGCAAAGAGGAGGTTGCCAGTTTTATCAAACACACATAAGCCATCACTCATGGCGGATAACACCAAGTGAATGGGCAACGGTGTGGTAGAAAAGACAGGTTGTGGGGATAACGCAACAGCTTCCTGGATCGTACCTTGTTCTAAGAGTTGACGTTGCCGGTCTGCATTGGTATAGGAACGTTCAATGCGGGCGAGAAATTCCTTCCAGGAGACGGAATCTGTAGGTAAATTGTCATAGCCAAAACCAGCTTTGCGTAGTTGACGTTCTAAGAGTGCGTGCATCGGCATAATTTGTTAGTGAATAGTGAATGACTGAATAGTGGGTCGTTATTATTCATTTGGGATTTACGCAAAGCGTTGGGGGAGTAGAGGCTTTGGCCAGCTGGGCTTGCTTTTGGTGGGGTACCAACTCCTGACCGGCTAAAGCCTCTAGTCCACCAATGCCTGATTTTGGGATTGTTACCACCTCAATTTGCGTAAATTCCATCATTATCCAAAATTCGTGGGATAATGGGATAACTCTAGCAATTGTCAAGCCAGGCGTGTGGTGAATGGAAATAAACACGTCTGCGGGTTTTCTCTCCCTAAATTTACCTGGATCGGTTTAATTTGGCAAATTGTAAATCGTAAGTATTTATATTTAATAATATTTTAACGAATTATTAACGACTAATTAATTCACTATTTACGATTTGCCATTTCACTATTCACTATTTGATCGTTGTCTCAAATTCTATGACAGGGGGCGTCAGTGGTGGCTTTGGCCATAACAGGATTATCCAAAGTAGAAGGTTGAGTCCAAGGAGGAGGACTATGAGAAACCATCTAAGAGTTTGATGAGGTTTAGAAGGGTTCGAAAGGAAAATGTTTTCCGATTCGGCAAGTTGATTTATTTCCTGTTCACGTTCAACTTTTTTGAGGGCGTCGAGGATATAGGACATGATGTTGTTTTGACTAAGTTTACCTAAGTTTTATACTGCATAGCTTGACAATTTGAGTTTCGTTCGTGGCGTGGGATAACACCCCTTTGAGGGGTGTTATCCCTGTCTCAGATTGTGAAGCTATGCAGTATAGAAACTAAGTCAGGACTTACGCAACGATTTTAGACTCCCCTATCCCCCCGTACACGGGGGGGAATGACTCCCTCCCCGCGTGGGGGGAGGGTTGGGGAGGGGTGACTGCGTAAGTCCTATAAGTTTCTGACAGAAACTAAGTTTCTTAAAAATCAATCAGTTAATTGACTGTGAACAAAGAGGCTTGTAACAACATTTTCGTGTACGGATGTTGCGGGCCCGTAAACAGTTGTTCCGTCTCCCCATGTTCCACAAATTGACCATGTCGCATGACAATAATGCGATGGGACATGGCACGAATGACTTTTAGATCATGGCTGATGAACAGGTAACTCATCTGATGCGTTTCTTGTAAGTTCTTGAGTAATTCCAGCACTTGTTTTTGCACCGACACATCTAAAGCACTGGTGGGTTCATCCAGTAAAATCAGTTGCGGTTCTAAAATGACCGCCCTGGCAATCGCAATACGTTGACGTTGGCCGCCAGAAAATTCATGGGGGTAGCGCCATAGCATATCTTCTTGTAACCCCACTTCTTTCAAAATCTGCACGATTCGTTCCCGACGTTGGCTACGATTCAAGTAAGGATAATGAATCTCCAACCCTTCTCCGACAATCTGTTCTACCGTGAGGCGGGGCGAAAGGGAAGAGTAGGGGTCTTGGAAGACGACTTGAAAATGACGACGTAAGGGGCGGAGTTGACGGTAATTTAATTGGTCTAGGCGATTGCCATCGAAAACGATTGCCCCAGCACAGTCTTGGAGGCGTAGCAAACACATCCCCAAGGTCGTTTTACCAGAACCGGATTCGCCCACAATGCCGACCGTTTCGCCGGGGTAGAGATGGAGGTCAATATTGTCCACTGCTTTGATGAAACCAGTGGTACGTTTGAGGAAGGTGCCTTGTTTGATAGGGAAGTGACAATTAACTTGATGTCCTTCTAGGAGAGGCACCGGATGGGTTGCATAATCATAATCGGTTTGAATCCGGGTTGGTTGACTGTTCAATAGGTGTTGCGTATAGGGATGTTGCGGTTCTGCAAAGAGTTTTGTCACCGTGGCTTGTTCTACCAGTTGACCATTTTGCATGACACAGATACGTTGGGCAAAACGTTTGACCATGTTCAAGTCATGGGTGATCAGGAGAACTGCCATGCCAAATTCTTTTTGAATTTCTTCTATCAATTCAATGATTTGTATTTGTATCGTGACATCCAAGGCCGTGGTAGGTTCATCGGCAATCAGTAACTTTGGATGACAGGCCAGCGCCATTGCAATCATCACCCGTTGCCGTTGGCCACCTGAGAGGGTATGAGGATAGGCGTCAAAACGTTTCTGAGGTTCAGGAATGCCAGTGCGTTCTAACAATTCCAACATCCGTCGCCGGGCCGCGGCTTTGCTGAGTCCTTCATGGATGAGAAGTGGTTCCATCAGTTGTGTACCGATGGGATAAACGGGATTTAAGGAAGTCATGGGTTCTTGAAAAATCATGGCAATGTCTTTACCGCGAATTTTACGCAACCTAGCTTCTTCCCAAGTCAGAATATTGTCCCCCTGAAATTCGATTTTGCCGGAAGGATAAGCGACTTGTTGAGGGTCGTGGAGTTGCAAGACAGATAAAGCGGTGACAGATTTACCGGAACCAGATTCGCCCACCAGGGCCAATTTTTCACCGGGATCGATGTGGAAACTGACGTTATGCACGACTTGCGTGCGATGTTGGGCATAGCGTCCAAAGGCAACGGAAAGGTTGTCGATAGCAAGAAGAGAGGGAGGGAGGGGGAGGTTGTTAGTCATAGTTTTTTTTGGTAGAAAATGGGGAGTGAAACATGGATGGAGTCCAAAACATGTTTTGGACTCCAACATGTTTTGGACTCCGTCTCCATTAATTTTTGCGTTTCATCATTCGATTATATTGCTTCGCCCATTTTTGGAAACTGGCTTCTTCCAAAGGGGCAGCGTAAAAGTAACCTTGTGCCCAGTCACAGCCATGGTCTCGTAAAAAATCTCGTTGTTCTACCGTTTCCACCCCTTCGGCAACAACGGTGAGACCTAACGCATGGGCCATATCAATGGTGGCAACAATAATCGCAGCATCTTTCGGTGCGGAGGTGATGCCTTGAATAAAGGATTTATCGATTTTCAAAGCGTCGGCGGGAAAACGTTTGAGGTAATTTAAAGAAGCGTAACCGGTGCCAAAATCATCAATTGTGACCCTGATTCCCAGGTCTTTAAATTGTTTTAAAACTTTGATGGCAGAATCGGTATCTTCTAGCAATAACGTTTCGGTTAATTCCAATTCCAAACATTCTGGTGCTAACCCCGTCGTTTCTAAACATTCTGCTACGATAAAACCTAAACGTTTGCTACGAAATTGATGGGCGGAGATGTTGACTGAGACATGTTCTAAAGTCAGTCCTGCATCCAACCAATTTCTTAATTGGGTACAAGCCGTTTGTAAAATCCATTCCCCCAAGGTGACGATAATACCAGTGTCTTCTAATACAGGAATGAAGTCAACAGGTAACATCAGACCATTGCGTGGGTGACAAAGACGAATGAGGGCTTCTGCGCCAATGAGTTCCCCCGACGAGAGGTTTGTTTGCGGTTGATAGAATAAGACAAAATTATTCTTTTCCAAAGCCTGGTGCAAATCGGTCTCAATGCGCAACCGCGACACCGCTTGCGTGTGCATCTCACGGTTAAATACGGCATAACAAGATTTTCCCATCGCTTTGGCTTTATACATGGCCGCGTCGGCATCCCGTAATAAATCCATAAAACCTTCTTGGTGAGTGCTATAGGCAATTCCAATGCTGGCAGACGCGACCACTTCATAACCATCTAAGAGAAAGGGACGCGATAATTCTTCATTGATGGTATTGGCCAGACGAGTCGCTTCACTTAAATCTTGTAAATTGTCTAACAAGATTAAAAATTCGTCTCCTCCAGACCTGGCTAAAACCGCTTCCTGTTTTAAACATTCGCGTAGCCGCAAAGCAATTTCCATCAGTAACCAATCGCCCATATCATGCCCTAAACTGGCATTGATGACTCGAAACCGGTCTAAATCAATAAATAGCACCGCCAGATAATAATTTTTCTGGTGTTGGGCTTGACTGATGGCTTTCTCCAAATATTCAATAAATAAATGACGATTGGGTAAGCCGGTCAATTGGTCATGTAAATGCGTATGACTCAATTGTTGTTCAATCAGTTTGCGTTCTTTTAAATCACGTCCTTCCGCCAATAACCAGACAACTTGTCCCTGGGACGTCACAGGTTTCAGGGAAAAATCCAGAGTGATAATTTGCCCTTGAACACCTTTAACATCCATTTCATAGCGTACCAATTCCCCGTTGAGAGTTTTGGCAACCGACACTTTAAAACGTCCCTGACTTTTAGAAGAAGCCGTCGCCCAAGCAGTTTCCCAGAAGGGACGCCCTATCATTTCATCCCGTTCCACTCCTAAAAAAGTCAAGGCAGTTTGATTGATGTCTAACAACACTCCTTTCGTGTTAAGTAAGCCGATAAATTCAAACGCATTGTCAAAAATTACTCGAAATTTTTTCTCTACCTGTTGCAATGCTGACAAGTTTGACAAATACCGGATAACTCGTTCTAACAAAGGCCAACTGAACTGTTCTTTGCATAAAAAATCCATCTTGTCCAAAAATGCCCCATTGACTTTTTCATTATGTTTGGTCAATAAAATGGTTGGAATGGTGATAGAGAGGTATAATTGTGCCAAAAACTTTTGTTGTTCTACTTGTCTAGGATAATATCCTATCAAATAAACATCATGAGAATTTTTTCTCATTAGTTTGAAGGCACTGTCATAATTGGGGGCCCACTCTACACTAAATTTGCCAAGTTGTTCATCCAACAATTGCCGAATTTTCAAATAATCCTGGGCATCCTCTTCCACCAGTAAAATGCGTATCTTTTCCATTTATTTTCTCAATGTTACAATGTTTCGTCAATCCATGAGTCCAATCCAGAAGTCCAATCCAGAAGTCCAATCCATGAGGTAAATTCCTGAGTGACTTAACCAATATGAATACTAAACATTCTACACTATTACCTCTGTTTAAACCACGCTATTGGCTTCTTTGGGGAGGCATTGGCTTGTTATGGTGTGTCACGCGCTTGCCCTATCAATGGCAATTGGCCATCGGGCGGAAAATGGGACAACTCACTTATTATTTGGCCCGAAAGCGGCGAAACATTGCGGAAATTAATTTAAAGTTATGTTTTCCTGAACTCTCACCCTCACAGCGTCAACATTTGTTATCTCAACATTTTGAATCATTAGGTATGGGCTTGTTAGAAATGCTAAATGCCTGGTGGCAACCTGACGCTTTTTTCAAATCGCTATGGCAAGTGGAAGGCATCGAATCTTTGCAAACGGCCTTAAACCAAGGCCACGGCGTGATTTTACTGAGTGCCCACTTTCATGTTTTGGAAATAGGAGGCCGCTATTTAACTCAACAAACCGCGATTCATGTGGTTTACCGTCCTCATGAAAATCCTGTGATTGAATATTTCTTCAAACGGCGTGAAAAAAGTGTAGAAATGCTGATTCCGCGTGACAATGTTAAGGAAATCTTGCGCAGTCTCAAAAATCACAAAACGTTATGGTTTGCGATGGATCAAAATTATGGCCATAAACACAGCGTGTTTGCCCCATTTTTTGGCATTCCAGCCGCCACTAATACTGCCACGTCACGTCTCGCACAGTTAACTGAGGCAGTAATCGTGCCATTTTTCACACAACGTTTGAACCATAAATATGGTGGCTATAAAATCATTTTTTACCCACCTTTGTCCAATTTTCCAAGTGAGAATTTTGGGGAAGATGCAACACGAATTAATCAATTGATTGAGAAGCAAATTCGACTGGCACCAGAACAATATTTATGGTCGCATCGACGGTTTAAAGACCGTCCGTTTGGGGAAGAGAGTTTTTATTAGTAGCATGGCACCGGTGGACTAGAGGCGGAAGCCGGTGGACTAGAGGCGGAAGCCGGTGGACTAGAGGCTTTAAGTGGGGGCCGATGACTAGGGGGAACGTCCCACCGGCTAAAGCCTCCACGCCACCGGTGCGTTTAGTCCACCGGTGTCTTAATTCCTTAACTTATGTTGGAATTATTCCACGGTGGTGTCCCAAAACCCGTTTTGGGACTCCGAATGACCATAGTTTTGCACACAAGGTCGGTTTCACAGCCAGTGGTGATCGAAGAATTTTATCGAAGAATTTTACGGATAGATTTCAGGTTGAGCATAATGATCAAATGGTACGGAACTGATTCCACCCTCACCCAAAGAGGGCAACCATAAGGGTTGCCCCTACCAAGAAAATCATCCACGGTGTCTAAAACACGTTTTGGACTTCTCCCGCCCAAAACGTGTTTTGGGACGCAGACGGTGGCCAAAACGTGTCTTGTAGGGGTAACCACAAAGGGTTGCCCCTACATCACCCACATTGCATCACTACCTATTTCTGCAATACGACTGTTACTGTGATTTCTCCGTTTCCACGGACTCTTCCCCAAACTGCTTAAAATATTTGAAAAATTCCGAGTCTGGTTGCAACAGCAACACATCCGTATCATCTCGAAACACCTTCTTATAAGCATTGAGACTGCGATAGAAAGTGTAAAATTCGACATTTTTCCCAAAGGCTTGGGCATAAATATCGGAAGCCCTGGCATCGCCTTCACCACGAATTTGTTCCGCGTCGCGTTCCGCTTTGGCCAAAAGTTCCGTGCGTTCTCGATCTACTTCCGCTTGGATTCGAACCGCGGCTGCTTCACCACGCGAACGCAGTTCTTTGGCAGTCCGTTCCCGTTCGGCTTCCATACGCCGATAGACGGAACTGCTGACCTCTTTAGGTAACTCAATGCGTTTGATACGCACGTCGATGATTTCTATACCTAACGGCTGGGCACCTTCTTTGGCTTTTTGGGTGATAAGACCCATGATTTCGGCACGCGACCCGGAGACGACTTCTTGGATGGAACGTTTACCAAATTCACTGCGCAGTCCGGCGGCAATGATTTCGGAAAGACGTTGGCCCGCCCGTTGGGAGTTGCCACCGACGGCGGTGAAATAGGTGACCACATTATCGATTCGCCATTTGACAAAAGAATCGACAATGAGATTTTTCTTTTCCGCGGTCAAGAACCGTTCGGGATTGGCATCCAGGGTTTGAATCCGGGCGTCAAATTTACGAATTTGATTGGCCACGGGATACTTGAAATACAATCCTGGTTGGTCATAGGCTATCACCACTCTGCCAAACATGAGTTTCAAGGCTTTTTCAGTCTGTTTGACGGTGAACATAGACATACTGCCTATCAAGGTTAGGACAATCATCAGGGTGAGTAAAATGGCTTTACTGGGATTCATTAGCGTCCTCCTCTACTACGGGCTTGGTCAGGGTCACGGCGGCTGTCTTCAGCGGCATTGGGGGATGTAGGCAACTGGGCCGGAGTGAGTGTAGATGCGCCAGAACGGGCTTCTGTATCACCTAGCAGACTGTCTAAGGGTAACACCGTGAGGTTGTTTCCCCCTGGCAGGTCTAACATGACTTTACGGGAGTTGGCTAACATGGTTTCCAATGCTTCTAAATATAAGCGTTTGCGCATGATTTCGGGGGCCTTGTCATATTCCGCCAAGACGCTTAAAAAGCGTTTGGTTTCACCATCGGCGTGGGCAATGACTTGGGCTTTATACGCCAGGGCTTCTTGGCGTAGTTTGTCAGCAGCCCCGCCAGCCTTTTGGGCGACTTCATTGGAATACGCTTCGGCTTTGTTTTTGTAACGTTCTTCGTCCTCGCGGGCTTTAATCACATCGGCAAAAGAGTCTTGAACCTCCTCAGGCGGTTGGGCATTTTGCATGTTAACGCGGGTGACGAGTAAACCGGTTTTATAGCGGTCCACGATAGTTTGAATCAACTTTCTAGTTTCTTCAGCCACGCGGTCGCGGTCACTGGTGAGAACGTCATCCATTTTACTGTTGCCAACCACTTCGCGCAGTGCGCTTTCCGTGGCTTGATGCAAGGTGTTGTCAGGGTCGCTGACATTGAATAGGTATTCAATGGCATCGCTAACGAGGTATTGCACGACCAGTTCAATCACGACCAAGTTTTCGTCTTTGGTCAGCATCAAGGCTTTATGTTGCACTGCTTGAACTTGTTGTACATTGACTTTTTGAACTTGTTCAATTGGGTAAGGAATGTGCCAATTGAGTCCTTGGTCTAAAGTTCTGTTATAAGCGCCAAAGCGCGTGACAATGCCGACTTCGGCAGGTTGTACCATAAATACGCCGAAGACACTCCAGACACCAAGGAAGAATAGGAATAGCATGAAGAGGACGCCCCATGAGAGGCTATCTTCTTGATTTCCTTTGTCTTCTTTGTCGCCACCGCCACCGCCACCAAAGATGCCGCCGAGTTTGTCTTGCATGTTTTTGACGATTTCGTCTAAGTCTGGTGGGCCTTGTTGTTCATTTTTACGATGTCCCCATGGGTCTTTGTTATTTCCTCCCGGTTCATTCCAGGCCATTGATGTTACTCCGTGTTAGTGGTTGTAATGGATGATTGTGAAGAGTGAGTTTAGTTACCTTCTCACCCCTTCATAGAAAGAGTTGATAAGCAGTTGTGGTTAGGGAAAGTTGTCGTCGTTTCGTTATCATAGTTTAGTTTTTCTGGGTTAGTAAAATGGTCCAGGAGTTCAAAGCGTAGCTTTATCGGTTCTCTGACAAAACTACGCTTTGGACTCCTGGGTGTAAGTTCTGGTGATAATGCAGGAATTTTTTGCAAATGGAGTTGTAGTCGACAACGCTTTCTGCAAAAATTCGGTAAGTTCTTCAAATTCTGCATTTGCTTGAATCCCAAATTCTGGTTCAAAAGCCATTAACATGTCAAGGCCCGCCAGCAAGCCCGTTAATTGGTTTGCTTCAGTTATCTCACGAACTCTTTTAGGATAAAGAATCCAAGTATTTTTCTTTTCGTCAAGTTCCCACGCAATCTTGCCATGGAACTGGGTTACCGCATTTCGCATAGCAATTTCTAAGACCGGTGAGGGTTTCTTAAAACGCCAAACCGCCATGGGAGGAAGCGTTGTTGCCGCACCTATAGGGGGTCTCCCGGGCCTGAGTTCGGCCCTTACCAGTTCAGCCCTGCTTCTTAAAATATCTATCAGTGTCATAAATGTCAGAATATAGTAATATTCCTCATCATTTGCACCCTCCTGCCCCCCAATACGATTAAGTTAAAGAGTTAGGACGTCGGTGGAGTGGAGGCTTTAGCCGGCCGGCGGTAGGCGTT
>JAABRD010000103.1 GCA_011391085.1 Thiotrichaceae bacterium
TGAAAGCTGTGTGACGCGAAAGTGTCCCGCACAGTTTGGGGTGGGGGGAATACCTAATCTCACACTAGAGAGGATGTATTACTCTATCACCATTAAAATTCTGGCCATTCTGATTCAGACTATATATGTTGAGTTTGAGGAAACTTATCAGAAAAGTTCCGAAGTTGTGACTTCATTTCGGTAAGTACCTCCATGTTTTTTTTCATCATATCCTGAAACTCTTCTGAAGTTGTGGAACTCTCAGAATGTTTTTCAGTTTGTTGCAGAATCTGTTGTTTGTTACGTTCTTCTCTTTGTTTGATGTATTCCATTATCAAGCTATGAGAAACAATACTGATGGCCACCAGTGAAAAAAACAGGATTGCCCGAGGTCCTGGCGAAACAAAATAGGGGTCTAATAGAGTTGCCACACCACCAAACAAGATAGTTACTCCCAACACCACAGTTGTGTAAAAGCCATTTGAAGATTGGTGATTCATAGAAACTATCACCCTTTTAAATGGCCAACCTCTCTAATTTTTGAGAGTCTCTCTCTAATAGTAATCTTGACTATTTGGAACATACTCAACCCCAACCCGCCAGCTATCGAAAAAAAGTATAGCAATGGCTTTATAACGTCCCAGCCGTACCAGGACATTAGCAATATTCCAAAGATCAGAGTCGTCAAGACGAAATAGGTTATCATCACTATATTGGTGTATTTTTGTGCTTTGAATTCTTCTTGAATGAGTTCCTTATTAAGAAACGTCATACCCTCTTGAAAAATTTCACGTATGTCTGCTTCTCGAAGTTCCTGTATCCCATCCAGTAATTTTACCACATCCACTTCTTCTCGCACGGCGGGAACAAAATATTTTTTGTAACCTGCGTCATTCGCGGCAAGAAGGTCAGAATAGGGAATGACAACACCCTTATATGGTACTTGTTCGGTCACCCAAATTTTGCAAATGCCCCGGTGAATTTCGTCAAACTGTGAACGAATGATGCCCAATAACACGCGCTTGCCATGATCATTACCTGTCACCCAGATAAGAATCTTCTTGTCTTCCAGGTCCGCTTTAACCAAGGCTTGATTGTTGTCCATCGCCAAGATCACGCCCGTCCGCCAATACATCTTATTCCAAATTTTATCGTGCAACCGAACGATGAAACGGGAAATGACGCTGGAGGGGAGGACATCGTAGTGATATTCAAATCTCAAACTCTGGTTCAGCCGACTCTCATCCCACTCAATCAACTCCGGTTCCTCTTTGGGCAACAATTCGGGAATCAAAAACCGTTGCTTTGGTTCAAAGGCAAAACAGAGTTCAAACTTCTCCATGATTTCAACAATCAGGTGTTGTTTATGGGATGGATAACGGTGCGCGTCTAATAACTGAGTCAGTTGTGCCACTGCCAATACTCCCTTATTATCAGTCAAGGCAGGACTGTTGAGTAATTTATAAACCCCTTGCGTCACCCATTCGGGATTTAAGATATTAGTCTCGGCTAATTGCGGGCGCAACTGGTCGTCCCGAAAATTCAAGGCAATGCCCAAGTCATGTAAGAAGCCAATCAAGGTGCGTTGACTGGTCGCGTCTGTGATGCCTTCCTGGTGACACATTTCCAGATATTTATCATAACTCAAATAGTCCTCCTTCATTTTGCCTAAAGTGTCTTTCACACTAAACCAATTGCCAGGGAAGGGGTCGTGAATATGCGGCAAATCGTTGTGAACACAATTCTGAATGTGTTGTTTCAAGGCGTCCAGACCTACGCCAGTTTTGCAGGAAATGTCAAGGAATCCTTGAATACTGGGATATTTCCCTTGCAACCCTTTGCGGTTAATATCTAACCTGTGTTCATCGGTTTTGTTGATAGCCACCAGAATAGGCGAGTCGCCACCAAAACTTTGAATCAGTTTTAGCCAATATTCCACCTGATTTTCTTGTTCTCCTTGGCGGGCATCTAACACCAAAATATAGAGGCTACGGTGGGTGAGGAAAAATTGATGGGTAGCGTGCATAATCTCTTGTCCACCAAAGTCCCAAATGTTGAGACGAATAGAGTCATTTTGAGGCGTTGGAACTGACCATTGGGCAATGGCAATGCCGTCGGTTTTGGGTTCGTGGTCATCGTAGGTATCGTGTAACAAACGATTGACCAGGGAGGTTTTGCCTACGCCACCTTGACCGACGAGTAGAAGTTTGGCTTCGTGGAGAGGATGGGAACTGGCTTTGAGTGCATTGAAATAGTAATTGAGGATTTTGGCGGGCGGGTCAAATTTTTCCAAAATTTCAGGAGGGATTGGAAGAGGATTATCTCTCACATCTAACTGTTGCAATTGCGTCAGTTGCCCAAGTTCTGGGGGTAACTGGGTCAGTTGATTGCGAGAGAGGTCTAGCGATTGCAATTGCGTCAGTTGCCCAAGTTCTGGGGGTAACTGGGTCAGTTGATTGTTACGGAGGTCTAGCCGTTGCAATTGCGTCAGTTGCCCAATCTCAGGAGGCAATTCAGTTAAACCTTGTCTGCCAAGGTCTAAGATTGTCACCTTTTTCTGTGCAGCCTGTTGAATTATTTCAAGTAACTCGGATTTAGTCATCATAAAATTTGAAATGAGGTTTGGGATGGTCTGAATCAGAATTTTCAGAATGAGAATAGGTGAGATTGGCGAAGGAGTCCAAAACACGTTTTGGACGACCTGTTTTGACTCCCTGTCCAAAACTTGTTTTGGGACTCCGATGGTTAAGGTATTGGAGGCTGGAGTTTATGAGGAGAATGAGAAACCATGAAAAAATGAGTACACCTTTTAGGCTTTATTCAGTTTTTAGGCTTTATTCAGTGATTCATATTCATGGTATTCATCAGTGCTCAAGTATTGATAATGATATTTCTATAAATTGACGCTTTATCCTCTGGAACGCAATCAGAATTATTGCACCGCCGCTACTACACGGGCGCGCCGCACAATAATTCTTAATTACGCACCAGAGGAGGCGTAAATGTGTCAATGAAACTAAGTTTCCTATAGAAACTTAGTTTTTCAAACGGCCGGGGTGTGAAGACCAAGACCGTCTTACATCGGCCCCCGATAAATCACCATCGACGCGCCTTGGCTTTGCTTAAAGTTATCATAGCCAATTAAACGCACATGATGTTTGGGATGGGCGGTGTGACAAGCGTTGGCTTCTGCCAAAATTTTGTTGATGTCGGTCTCACCAAACATGGGGAGTTTCCACATATACCAGTAGTGGTTGAACGCATTCGCCGGTTCCGTGTGTTCAATCGACGGATTCCAGCCTTTGGAGATGACGAATTGGACTTGTTTCTTGATGTCCTCATCAGCCATCTCAGGCAGATAAGAGAAAGTCTCAAATTTGCGGCTTTTGGTGTCGCTTAAACTGGATTTGTAATCTTGCATTTCCATCGTTGAAGTCCTTTGTGGTTGGTTGAGGTTGGTTAATGAAGTGAATGGCTAGTTTTCCTCACCTTCTAACGTTGCAATCTCCTTTTCCTCTCTTGAACCAGGTACCACAACCAGAAGTCCAAAGCGTAGCTTAAGACTCCTGGAGTAATCCTGGAGGTGCTGGAAAAAGACTGAACCGTGAAAGTGAGGGACCTAACGTTTACTTGTGGGCAACGTCTAATTTATCGACCACGTCAAATTCAAATTTGATTTCTTTCCACGTTTCCATGGCCACCTTGAGTTCTGGGCTGTTCTTAGCCGCTTTGGTCAAGATGTCCTTGCCTTCTTTTTCCAGTTGCACACCGCGGTTGCGGGCTTCGACACAGGCTTCTAAGGCCACGCGGTTAGCGGCCGCACCAGCGGCATTGCCCCAGGGATGGCCTAATGTGCCACCACCGAATTGGAAGATGGCGTCGTCACCAAAAATGCTGACGAGGGCTGGCATGTGCCAGACGTGAATCCCACCAGAGGCAACGGGGAAGAGACCTGGCATGGCGCCCCAGTCTTGGTCAAAGAAGATTCCGCGAGTACGGTCTTCCTTGACATATCTTTCGCGCATCTGGGCAATCCAACCGAGGGTGGCTTCCCGGTCGCCTTCCAATTTACCGACGACGGTGCCAGAGTGGAGATGGTCACCACCAGAGAGACGGAGGGCTTTGGTGAGGACGCGGAAGTGGATACCGTGATGAGGATTGCGGTCAATGACGGCGTGCATGGCGCGGTGGATATGGAGGAGGACACCATTTTTGCGGCACCAGTTGGCCAAACCCGTGTTAGCGCAGAAACCACCCGTCAAGTAGTCGTGCATGATGATGGGGGCACCGAGTTCTTTAGCAAAATCGGCGCGTTCATACATGTCTTCTGGCGTGGGGGCGGTGACATTGAGGTAGTGGCCTTTACGTTCACCGGTCTCGGCTTCCGCTTTATGGATGGCTTCCATCACATATTCAAAGCGATGCCGCCAGCGCATAAAGGGTTGGGAGTTGACGTTTTCATCGTCTTTCGTGAAATCCAAACCGCCACGGAGACATTCATAGACGGCACGCCCGTAGTTTTTCGCAGACAAGCCGAGTTTGGGTTTGATGGTACACCCTAACATGCCACGGCCATATTTGTTCATTTTGTCGCGTTCGACTTGAATGCCATGCGGGGGACCGCCGCAGGTCATGACGTAGGCGATGGGGAAATGCACGTCTTCGAGGCGGAGGGCGCGTAAGGCTTTGAAGCCAAAGACGTTGCCGACTAAAGAGGTGAAGACGTTGACCACGGAGCCTTCTTCAAAGAGGTCGATGGGATAGGCGACGTAGCCATAGAAGCAGGTGTCGTCACCTGGCACATCTTCAATGCGATAGGCACGACCCTTGTAGTAGTCGAGGTCGGTGAGTAAATCCGTCCACACCGTGGTCCAGGTGCCAGTAGAAGATTCCGCAGCCACGGCGGCGGCGGCTTCTTCACGCGGTACCCCTTCTTGTGGGGTGATTTTAAAACAAGCCAAAAGGTCGGTGTCTTTTGGGGTATAGTTAGGATCCCAATACGTTTCGCGGTATTCTTTGACGCCCGCTTTGTAAGTTTTGACGGCCATGAATTTACCTCCTTTGAGGATTAGTTAAATTTATCTAAAAGGTTAAGTTTAGTAAATAGTTTTAAGTCTATCTGCCAGAAAAGCAACAACTCAGTTTCTTAAAAAAACTGAGTTTCTAAAAAATGTTGTGCAATAAACGAAAATCATTTTAATTGATTTGCAACCAAAAAGAAAATTAAAGTTTCTTATGGTTATTATAACTCACCTTACGCAACGGCACTCCAGAAACTCAGTTTCTTAAAGAAACGGAGTTTTTTACCACCCCTTGCGTAAGGTAAGTTATCTTCCACGTTTATTTTTCCGCCTTTTAGAAGAACGTGCAGAAGGACGGACTGGCCAAGCCGGATGCCGTAGTGGCAACCGAGTCGTAGCCTCAGACTCCTCTGATTCCCGACGGGGTCTTAGAGTCACCCACTGAGACAGTTTACGTGGGACAAAAGGTATAAAACAAATCACCGCTAACAAGTCAGTGAAGGCGCCTGGGGTGATAAGTAACCAGCCTCCGATAAATGGCAGAATAAGTTTTCTAAACAACATTTCTGTGCCTTTTTTCTCATCGGCCCTCAAGGCGGCTTTTAATTCTTCGCGAAAGCCTTCCATTTTAAAGTAGTGATGATATAAGAAATAACTACCGATTCCTGCCGCAACGCTGATCCACCCCAGAATTGGCCAAATGCCAACCCGTTGAATAGCTATGATAAAGATTCCAATTTCGACGATGAGAATCAGAATGATTGCTAAGATGAGATAATAAAGGGCATGAGATTTTTTCATACAGAGTCATCCTCATGGCGATATTCGCCATTAACAACAATGGGTCTGCGAGAATATCCTGACGGTGATGAATATTTCAATTGTAAATGTTCAATAATTTGGTTTGCCAAGAATCGGCGGGATGGTGGAAAGAGGCAAAACAGTCCCGCCATATCTGTGATAAAACCGGGCGTCAGTAATAAGGCACCACCAAATAGAATGAAACCACCTTCGAGTAAGGCTTCTGTAGGAATTTGGCCTTGATCTAAGGTTGTTTGCACCTTTTGTAACGTGGCCAGCCCTTGCGTGCGTAACAAATAGGTGCCCAGGACCGCCGTGCCTATCAGTAATAGTATCGTAGGAATAACGCCAATGAGACTGCCTACGGTGATAAGTAGGTAAATTTCCAAAATAGGGATTAGAAGAAAAAGTAGGAATAGAAATTTCATAAAAATAAAATGGAAAATGAACAAAGAATGTCTGACTAGAGGCTTTAGCCGGGAAACGTGCCACCTTTACCGGCTAAAGCCTCCACTCCAAAAGCCTTCACTCCAAAAGCCTTCACTCCAAAAGCCTTCACTCCAAAAGCTTTCACTCCAAAAGCTTTCACTCCAACGGAGTTTTGCTTAACTGAATGGCATTGCGGCTTTAGCCGATATGACCACTCTGGATTTGGCACTTTCCAAACGTGCAAAGGCTTCGAAATAAGCAGAAAGTGAGAAGGTTTTCATGGTCCGGTAAAATTTATAATGGATAAATTGTAAAGGAGAATTGTATCATAAGTGAGTTTGGAAGTCAATATGGAGTCTAAATCTTTAGATTTGGGAGGCCAACGTTTTACGATTTGGACTCCAGAAGTTATAGTGATATTCACTTGTTCTTGTACCCCCCTGCCCCCCGTACACGGGAGGAGTGACCCCCCCTGCGTGCGGGGTGCTGGGGGAGTACAAAAATGAATGAATATCACTATATTATGTATCAACCCATAAAATGAAAGTAGAAATATCAATTATTGAAAAACAAACAAATTGACTCGCAAGAACCATTTATAGTGATATTCATTCAAATCTGTACGATTTCCGCTTTTGCGCAATCAAAATTATTGCACAACATAGCGCCGTAGCATAGCGGGCGCACGGCGTAATCATTCTTATTGCACGAAAGTGGATAAGGTACAAATTTATGTGAATATTACTATCTTATCTTACGCACTGTTTAGTCTGAATCGCAGATTGCCACGGATAACACCGATGGCGCAGATGAGTTCGATAAAAATCGTTGCGTCACGGCTTTGAATTTGATAAATATTCATCTGCGAAATTTGAACCTTGACAGGTATGCGGTGCGTGATTAAAATAATGAGGAAGAGAACGAGTATCCATTCCATCCTCATCTCTCATTCTCATCACCAACCTCACTCTCATCACACCTATCACAGTTCAAGTCAATCACCCAAATTGCATCACTGCCCCATTTCATACCCTCCAAAATATCTACCGAAGAAACTCCGTTTCTCAAATAACGGAGTTTCTTGTTTTTCAACAACCACATAGAAATTTATTTGTGACAAAACAACAACTAAAAAATACCATTCAGGTAGGAATCATCCTCATTCTCTTCATCTTACTGTTTTTATCTTTCCTCAGTTTTCCAACCCCCAAGGTGGTCAACTTGGACACCTCCTGGCAACAAGTTCTTGCCTATGCCTTCAAACATCACTGGCAAGCGGGGACGGATTACATTTTTACCTATGGCCCACTGGGCTACTTTTCCCTCAAAAATCCCAGTTACAACGCCGATTTGTTCTATCCTACCGTCGTTTGGTGGATATTTACCAGTGGCTTCTTATCATTCATTTTTCTAGCCACCGCTTCCAAACTGCCTCACTTTCGGGACCAACTCGTTTATCTCTTCCTGTTAGCGGTCATTATCTCGGAAGTGTCACGTTTTAGCGACACTCTGTATTTCCTAGCCATGATAGGTGCTACGTTATTACTCCTCCATCCACCGCAATTTCTGGTGTCTGCCAAACGCTATATCACCTGGTTAGGGCTAACCTTGTCTGTCTTTGCCCTCCTCTCACTCACCAAATTTATTTTCCTCCTGTTGGCCTTTCTCTGTGTCACCAGCCTATTCATCGTATTCTGGCAAAGATATTCGCCCAAAATGGCAACCGCTACCCTGGGCAGTTTTTTCCTCCTGTTCTTAGGCATCTGGACGCTTTGCCAACAATCTCTTTGGCACCTCCCAACCTTTCTGTTCAACTCCTTTCACCTCGCCAATCATTACAGTGAAGCGATGTCGTATCCAGTGGATATGACCGCGGTGTGGCTAGGCTTGTACACGTTCGGACTGACCACCTGTCTCATCCTCCTCAACACCCTGAGTTCACCACAAAACCTCACCCACTGGGTCAGTGGTAGCCTCCTCTTGGTTGGACTCTTTTTAAATTGGAAGACCAGTTTTGTGCGTTACGAAACCATCATTCATGGCGTCATGTTCTTTAGCTTTGCCATGATTGTCCCGTTTTTAATTGAACGGGCGCAAACTATCCGGTGGGTACGTCCAGCGTTAATCAACGGTTTAATCGTTACCCAAATTTTCGTGACTCTCGTAGGCATTTTCCACATTGTTGGAAGTCATGGCTACTCTCCTCACAACTTTCGTTCTATCTGGGCAAACAAAATAGTAGAAAATTCTACCGCACTCTGGTCACTTGGAAAAGACCAACGTTACTATGACCAATTAATTGCCCAAACACTCAAATCACAACACGAACTTCCCAATATTCAGAAACAGGTGGGCTATGCCACGATCGATATGTTTCCTCCCCAACAAGGCGTTCTCTTTCTTAATGACCTCAATTACCAGCCACGGCCATCGTTTCAGGGATATTCTGCTTATACAAAATTTCTTCTGGAGAAGAACGCTGACTTTTATGCCAATCCGCAACGTGCCCCCAAATATGTCCTGTTGGGAATCGACGTGATTGATGAACGTTTTCCTACGCTGGAAGACTCTCAAACTCTCAACTTGATTTTGCGCGACTACCAACCTTTGTTTATGGAAAAAGGTTGGTTACTCTTGACTTATCGTCCCCGTGACGTGGGCCGCATAACGCAAGTAAACAAGCCCTTGTTGACTACCCAGGTAAGAATGACTGACAACATAGACCTTCATCATCTTAGTTCCAAACGGTTATTTATCAACTTAGATATTCAAACCTCGTGGTTGGGCAAACTGAGTACCTTCCTCTTTCAATTGCCACCTTTGATGATGGAAGTGGAGACTAGCGATGGAAAACGTTTTTTACATCGTATCATTCCTAGCATGACGACAGCAAATTTTCTGCTGAATCCGCTTTTACAAGACAAAATTGACGTGTTACAATGGTATCTAGGTGGTCCCCTGAAACAAGTGGTCGCCCTGCGAATTGGGATAGAACCAGCGTGGTTGCAACTTTTATTTCAACCGACTCTCACGGTGACCGTTTCTGATAGTGAACTCACCCCGTATCCGCTGGATGCCATGACTCAGTTGACGTTACAACAAAATCTCTTCTCGTTGGCCGTTGACACGATTCCCGATTCCGTCAGTGTTCCCAATGAAGTGGTGATACTCAAGCAAGATACTGAACAACCAAAAGTGGATAAAGAAGCCGCTTGGGTGGTTCACTCGCCTGGTGAAATGCGTTTTAAAATTGTCGCGGGTAATTATCGTCTCAAGGGACAATTTGGTATACTTATGGATGCGTATGCCAACCGAAAACTATCTCCTATCGAGGGCGTCCAATTCAGTGCGGTATATGTGGCACCTGATGGTCAGGAAGGGACGATTTTCCAAAAAGTGTTGCGTCCCTTACAGGTGACAGAGGACCAGAAGAAAATCAGTTTTGACTTCTCTTTTAATTTAAAAAGCGAAGGTGAAATTGTGTTACGGACTCAGGCCATCCCGTCAAACACACCGTTGGGAAGAGGGGCGTTTTGGAGTGGGGTGCGGATTAGTGGATAGCGGATAGTGGATAGCGGATAGCGGATAAATGTAGGGTGGATTAAGCGTTAGCGTATCCACCCTACCTTAACTTAATGGCATGGAGGCGTAAGCCTCTAGTACGGCCTGACTTTTATCTTAACTTAAATACGAGGAAACTTTATATGAGTGTTAAACTTGATGATTACCGAGAAATTTTAGAAAAACTGTCTCCCGAAGTTCATGATACTTTAGCCGCCAGTTTTGTCGAAGCGGCCCAAGTTATGTCCCCCGGCGGCTTGCGAACCTACTTAGAAGGCGCCCGGGCATTAACCGAATTGGGACGCGGAACCGACCTGGTAGTGTCTTATCTCCAAGAAATGCCGATGGTGGTTAAAGAAGTTGGAGAAGGCATTATTGGCGACGCTTTGGGGACCGCTTTCAAATTGTCTTCCATGACCAGTGGTGCCGTTATTAGCTTGTTGTTTTCGACCTTGCCCATTGCTTCCAAACGCTTAGGTGATGCTGGTTTATTACGAGATTACCTGGCTTTTTTGCATCAGTTGTCTGCAAAAGCGTCACGGGGGTTACGCCCCATGTTGAATCGTTTGGACGTGTTATTAGGTCAATTGACTTTAGGTGGACTGCGGCGGTGGGCATTATGGGGGGCGCAAGCCCATGCCCGCGATTTTAAAACGTTGCAAGCCTATTTTGACCTCCAAACTGCCGATTCGTTGGCCGTGTTGCAACAAGAACGACGGGGAACCTTGTTTGTCGATGTGCATCGGCGTCTCAACTTCTATTTACGGGCGTTTTGGGGACGCGATTTTTTTGTGCGTCCCACCTCTGGTGATTTTGAAACTCGTGAAGGGTTGCGCCCTTATATCGAACATAACTGTATTCACGTACCCGATGCGTTCGATGATTTTCAAGGCGTGGCAGGGGCAGAAATTTATCGGGCCGCCGTCGCCCATACGGCCTCGCATATCATGTACACGCGCAAACGCTTGTCGGCGGAAGCGTTGACTCCGATTCAGATGATGTTTATTGCCTTGTTTGAAGATGCGCGAGTGGAAGCGTTAGCCATTCAGCAATTCCCCGGCTTGCGTCAATTGTGGAGTCGTTTGTGTCCTAAATTTGCCAGAAAAGATGATGTGGCGGGACTCATGGAAAGGGCCGCACGGGGGATGTTGGACCCAACTTATCAGGATTACAATGTGTGGGTGCAAGACGCGGTGGCAGCATTTCGGCGCCGGGCGGAACAAGGTTTGGAGAACAATCAGATGAGTTGGAATTTGGGGGTGGAGTTTTACAACAAGTTAGCAACCCAGCAAAGCATTCCCAATGCCTACCATTTGGAAAAGCAGTTCTCCATTCCCTATCGGGATGATAACCGGTTTATTTGGGAGTTCCAAGATAATGTCTGGGACCATGATGTGGAATACGTGATTGACAGTCTGCGGCAAGTTCGCAAACAAGTCTCAGTGATGGAAATGGTCAATGAGACGGACTGTGAATTGGCCGGCGATGATGCCCAAGAGATTTGGGAATTGAGTACAGAATTTTTCCGAGATGGGGATCCGCCCGGCGTGAGTATGAACCAATTGGAAGGGAAAGAACCCGTCAGTGAACCGTTTCACTATTCGGAATGGGATTACCAAATCCAGTTATCTCGTCCGGATTGGGCTACCGTGTTAGAGAAACGAATGCCCAAGGGGGAGGCGGAGGTGATTGAGAAGGTGTTGGAGGAGTATAAGCCGTTGGCCAGTCGAATCCGTCACATCATTGATGCGATGCAACCGCAGGGAGTGGTACGTTTGCGTCGTCAGGAGGATGGCGATGAGATTGATTTGGAAGCAGCGATTCGGGCCATGGTGGATATTCGCATGGGGATGATGCCGGACCCGCGGATTAATTTGCGCCATATTCGGAAAGTTCGTGAATTGGCAGTGCTGGTGTTATTGGACTTATCTGAATCCACCAATGAGACGTTGGAAGGGTCTGACAAATCGGTGATTCAGTTAGCCAGAGAAGCAACGGCGTTGTTAGGATGGGCCATTGATGGCATTGGCGACCCATTTGCCATTCACGGATTTGCTTCCGATGGCCGCCATGATGTACAGTATTTTCGGTTTAAGGATTTTGACCAGCCGTATGATGACCAAGCCAAGGCGCGTTTGGCCGGAATGCGCGGTGGGTTATCCACTCGCATGGGGGCAGCGATGCGTCATGCCGGCAGTTTCTTGGCAAAGTGTCCGCAACGTAAGAAATTGTTGCTGTTAGTCAGCGATGGGGAACCGGCGGATATTGATGTGCGAGACCCGCAGTATTTACGTCACGACACGAAAAAAGCGGTCGAGGAGTTGGGTAAGCGGGGAATTGTCACGTATTGTCTAACCTTGGATCCAGAGGCCGATGATTATGTGTCACGGATTTTTGGGGCGAAAGGATATACGATTGTGGACCACGTACAACGGTTGCCAGAAAAGTTGCCGGCGTTGTTTATGGGACTGACGAAGTGATTGTGTCTTGGTTGGAAACGGCGAAGCAGAAACGTTTGCACTACAGAAACTAAGTTTCTTTAGAAGTCTTGCATAAGTTCTCTGACCATATTATAGTAATATTCCTATCCATTTGTACCCCCCCCCTGCCCCCCCGCACGCGGGGGGGAGATGACTCCCCCCACGGCGTGGATGATTCCCCCCACGGCGTGGATGACTCCCCCCACGGCGTGGATGACTCCCCCCACGGCGTGGATGATTCCCCCCGCGGCGTGGATGACTCCCCCCACGGCGTGGATGTCTCCCCCCGCAGCGTGGATGACTCCCCCCGCAGCGTGGATGACTCCCCCGCGGCGTGGATGACTCCCCCCGCAGCGTGGATGACTCCCCCCGCGGCGTGGATGACTCCCCCCCGCGTGC
>JAABRD010000104.1 GCA_011391085.1 Thiotrichaceae bacterium
CCCCGCGGTGTGGATGACTCCCCCCCGCGGTGTGGATGACTCCCCCCGCGGTGTGGATGACTCCCCCCCGCGGCGTGGATGACTCCCCCCGCGGCGTGGATGACTCCCCCCCGCGTGCGGGGGGGCTGGGGGGGGTACAAATGAGAAGGAATATTACTATAACTCAATATTGAGGAGACCTAAATGAGTGAATTATCTGATGACGCCCTCATGTTACTCATTCAAAAACAAGATGAACAGGCTTTTGCCTGGCTGATAGATAGACATTTGAACGCCCTTCATGCGTTTGCCCGACGGATGTTGGGTCATACGGATGACGCAGAAGATGTGGTACAGGAAGCCTTTTTACGGGTGTGGCGTCATGCCGTGCGTTGGAAACCAGGGGCGGCTAAGTTGTCGACCTGGTTACATAAGATTGTGCATAATCTATGTATCGATTGGCAACGGCGTCATTATCAAGGTGAGACCGTCGATGTGGATGGTGAGGACATACAGGAGGCGATAAGCACAACGGTCACGCCTGAAGGTTTTTTACAAGAACAGGAAATTTCCCAAGAGGTTGAAAAGGCGTTGCAGGCGTTGCCAGACCGACAACGGAGTGCGATTATTCTTTGTTATTATCAAGGCTTGACGAATGTACAAGCGGCTGAGGTGCTAAATATCAGTGTGACCGCATTAGAGTCACTGATGGCTAGGGGGAGGAAAAGTTTACGACAAAAATTGCAAACGATGAACGTTGTGGAGGAGAATAACTTATGAACAAATTACAGAGGAAAACAGATGACGTGAGGATAGATGAACAACAGTTTGCCTATCTATTAGAAGTTTATGGAGGCGACCTCAAACGTTGGCCACAGGAATACCAGGTTGCGGCCCCTCAATTACTTCAGCATTCCAAAGCGGCCCAGCAGCTTCGCCAAGAGGCATTGGCGTTAGACAAATTATTAGACACGGTGCCAGTGCCACCGCCATCGCCGTGGTTACGCCAACGTATTTTAGCCACTGCCCGGCAGACGGCCACGACGACTCAAGATATTTGGCAACGTTTTCTGCAATGGGTGATTGGGACGACGCCTACGGAATATTTGTGGCGACCTGCGGTGACATTTTTATTGCCGTTAGGGTTGGGGATTCTGATTGGTTTTTATTCGACTCAGGCAATTGATACGAATGCGGATAGTCAATCGGCTTCGGTAGACGTTGACCAAGAAGTCAGTTTGCTAGGCTTGGATAATGAAGATTTTTTTGAGTAGCCACTATGAGTCACACTAAACAGACCATTTTTATAGTCGTCTTACTGTGTTCCCTGGTTTTCAATATCTTCCTGGGTGGCTTCTTAGTTGGCAATCACTTAGCCCGTGGGGGCATGCGTCATCATCCCCCACCTCCCCCGCCGGGACGCGGCCCCTTTAAACCAGATTTGGGAATTGTGCGGGTATTGCCGAAGGCCAGTCAACTCAAGATTGCGCCTCTCGTGGAAAAACAAAAAGACGCGGTACGTTTTCAGAAACGACAACTCAAAGAGGCGCAAGAGGAGGTGATTGATCAACTGGTTGCTGAACCTTTCAGTTCTCAAATGTTTTCAGAGGCTTTGACGCGGTTGCAGCAGGAACGGGATAAAATGCAACAGGTGATGGGACCATTTTTAGTGGAAGTGGCAGGTCAGTTAAATCAAGAGGATAGGCAACGGTTGGCGATGGCGATGCACGGACCGCCGCCACCGCCGCCACCCTTTGGGGGTGATTTTCCACCGCCACTGCCGCCACCGCCTGGAGATATGGAATAGAAATTGGCGTCCAAAACATGTTTTGGACTCCCTGGACTCCCTGGACTAGAGGACTGGCTTTAAGGTGGAGTGGAGGCTTTAGCCGGCCGGCGGTAGGCGTTTCCTTACTCTGGAAATATGGAGTGTGCCTACGGCCGGCCGGCTAAAGCCTCCACTCCATCGGGGGACTCCACTCCATCGGGGGGGTTAATTTTTATTGCAATTGGTTTATCCTAAATTACTTCTTCTCCTCTTTCTTCTCCTCCGTCTTAGAAGCAGGAGGGGCCGAAGACGGTGGTTGCGATGGCTGCGCTTGCGTAGTTGGCGGCACCGCCATTTGTTTCATTTGCCCAAGGACCGCTTG
Organism: Thiotrichaceae bacterium; assembly: GCA_011391085.1. Taxonomy (GTDB): domain Bacteria; phylum Pseudomonadota; class Gammaproteobacteria; order Beggiatoales; family Beggiatoaceae; genus JAABRD01. Next base: position 2,130 of record JAABRD010000104.1, read on the forward strand.
CCGTTCAATATTGAACAAGTGAACATATTTATCCCCTTGCTTTTTCCACCATTGATGGAGAGTAGAACGAACGGTGAGACCGGGGGGAACGAGGGCCGCGACTTGGGCCGGGGGATTATGAGTGACCATAATGAGAACTTCATATTGGTCGGTTTGTTCATTAACCGGTTTGACCTGGCTAATTTTCCATGTATGAATCTTAAAGTTAGTATCAATGGCCTTGATATAGCCAATTTCGTCTAATGAATTGCCTCCTTCCCAGTTTTCGTAAGTGTACATCGCCTTGAGGTCTTGTTTTTGCCAAGTCTCTATATAGCCTTTGATAGCGGCTTCGAGAGGGGGATTATCGAGGGAGACGGTTTTTTTGGGGGTGGCAGGGACGTTTTTTTCTTCGGTTGCCGTTTTTTCTTCAGTCGTTGTCGATTTTTCTTCAGTAGCCGAAGTCGAAGGTTTCGTATCGGTGGGTGGCGTTTCTTTCGTGGTAGAGGGTGGCTGGGCTGTATCGGTAGCAGCCGGTGGTGGGGTGGAAGACTGTGCAAAGACGGGGGAAGTGAGTAAGGTGGTACTTAGGCAAATAAGAGAGACAGTGAGAGTAAGTTTGGTTTTCATGGTGAATATTTTGGGTAGTGTTGCAAAAGTAATGGTTATGGGTTTTGGAGTACGGAATTTATTCCGCTTGAAACGGAATAAATTCCGTACTCCAACGGCGAACGGAATAAATTCCGTATTCCAACGGCGAACGGAATAAATTCCGTATTCCAACGGCGAACGGAATAAATTCCGTACTCCAACGGCGAACAGAATAAATTCCGTACCCAACGGCGAACGGAATAAATTCCGTACTCCAAAACCGATTTGAGGGAGGTATGGTACAAGTATAGAGGAATATTACTATATGAAAAAGGAGTGCAAAACACGTTTTGCACTCCCTTGTTGAGGTTGGAGTAGAAACCAAGTGGTTTGGAGGAACTTGGTTTCTAGGAGGGGTAGCAAGGGTTAACGTTGCATCGATCTCCAATGGCTTAAAGACCAGTCAGTGTTTTCTCCCAACTCAAAGGTGTACATGAGTCCGGGGAAACTTTGTCTGAGATGATTCATGAAGGGGTTATTGGTATCTTCTGGCGGATCAAATACCACTCTTCCTGTTAGAAAGTCGTTATCCAAGTCCAGACCACTTTGGTCCACAGTGGGGAACCGGGCCTTCACGGACTTAATGTTAAAGAAGTTCAGTTCTAACCCCAAAGCAGTGTAGCACGCCGGCGTATTTTTGCACTTCAAAGTCGCACCACCGCCTCCCGCGTCGGCCCCGCCACCAGAACCAGGGACGTAAGGCGAACCAAATACCTTGTCAGCTTCCTTGGCCCTGCAAGCTTCTCTTTCGGTGATGTCCCATAACTCCACACAATAAGGTTTAGCCGTGGACACGAGAGTGCTGACCACCTTCGTCAGATAGGTATTGAAGTCCCCAATTGCATTCTTTGGGTCATAATAGTAGTACGTAGGCGCCCAGAATAACTTGGTTGGGAAGAAACCAAAATATTGACTGGAGATAGCTGTGGTGTTCGCCGTAGTGGGCAAATTGCTACGATCAAAGTAGTAGGACGTGTAGATTTGACCATCCTTACGAATGGCTTCTTCCACTTCCGCGATACTATTGGTCACACCCGCACCGTTGTAAACGTTCAGTTCCCAGGGGGCATCAAAATCATCCTGTTGTGGATCAATATTGCCATACGTTGGCCGGATACCCATCAGTTCATAGTCGTCACCGTCTGCCAAGGTAGGACCCCAAGTATTTTGGAAGAACATAGCGGCTTCATCCGCCCGATCTTCTTGCGTACCCAGACTGGCTAGGGCTTGGAACCGCGCCACATAATCACCAAAAGGCCAGTTCGGCGTTGCCGTGCCTGCCCCTGACACATCTTCATCATGGACGATGACAGCACGATTGGCCTTGACCACTTCTTCGTCAGCAGTATCGAGAGAAACGTAGGTCATCGCTTTGACATCGTGAAACATACGGTAGTTGTCAATTCGATGTGCCTGCGGATATTCACGTTGGTCAGGCTTCGAAAGGTCAGGCGTATAATAGCCAGGCACAGTCACATTTGCAGTACGGAAGTTGACCAAAGCCTCTGCATTATAAGCAAGCCCATGACTTGACATGGGCAACGCAATGAAGGCCGTCCCACTGAGTGAATTGGGTACATCCAGCAACGGATTGCAATCGGCACCATTCCGTCTAAACTGCGTAGCCGCACAACTCCATGACCACGCCGTTACCCCCGCCTTTCCTTGCCCAGTTTTGTAAGGCGCAAGATCAACGGGCGGATTACCGCTTAAAAACGCGGCCAGCTTGGTATGGTTCATGTTGCCCAACACCGCCTCACCAATGAACTCGATGTAACCCACATTCAAATGGTGGTCGATGATCTCTTTGGTGATGGGGCCACTTGGAGAAGGCACCAAGTCCTTTTTGAAGTCCATACAATCATTAATTTCTGTACCATCATCTTGTTTACAAGAGGCATTGTATGCCGTGTACTTGAAATTATTCACATCCAGGCTTTGGTCCAGTTCCCACTGTCCATCGCCGTCCACGTCCGCCACCCGGAATACAAACACATCCCCAGGCGTTAGAATAATGTCCATGTCCAGCAGTTCACTACTCCAGCCTGCCCCGCGGAACCGCAAGTGGCCTTGAATAAAGCTACTGTCATTGTTGCTGATGGTGAAATAGTTTTCAGCAAACGCATTGTAAACAGGAAACAGCAAAGCATCGCCTTTCCCATTAGGTTTGAGTGTTATCTCCGAATAAGCTGCTTGTGACGCAACTCCCATACTCAGTGCGAGAGTTACCGCAACGGAGAGTTTTTTCATTCTTGTCATAGATGAAATTTCCTCATAAAATGTTATGAAAACATTGTTTTGGTCAGACTGAATGATTTCAGTCCATCAAAATTTGGCAAATCTGACCTCATTATTTTGCTTGTTTGCAATAAGAAAAGCAAATCTCAATCGTGCTTGCCAGCTTTATTGAATATAGCTGGAGTCAATCTTATCTAAAAGATTTTAAATTGTCAACATGCAACAGAATGAGTTTTTTATACCACAATCGTTTATTCCTGTTCATGGGCATGTTGTAAAAAAGCAACACACACAGCATGATGGCAATGGGGATTATTATACATAGAACTTACGCACTCACCCCACCCCAACCCTCCCCGCACACGCGGTGGGAGTCATTCCCCCCGTGTGCGGGGGCTAGGGGGGGGTGTCAAATCAACGAGTTACAAAAACAGTTGTGTAAGTCTTGATACAAAGTTACTTTAGGCAATTATAGTACCATCTTTCTTTTAATGATTCCAACACAAGCCTCATAGATATTTCTAATAAACTATGAGGTTTTTATTTTTGAAACCATCTTACCCAGTATACATACCTTATTGTTTGATAGCAATAGATTTAAAAAAACGCGGGACAAAACCTGTTTTGGGACACTGAATCTGGAAAATACCAGAAACGCATGTTAAAAACAATACTCTTATCTATCAACTAGATAAAGTCATGTCAAACAAATTTGAAATTTTTTCACAAACTGCCCACCTCGTTTCGTCTATATGAAGATGACACGACTCCCTCATGATATTTAAGACTTATTTAAAGTAATGACAGAGAGACAGTTAAAAGAGTGATTAAATCGACTCAAACGCTGAAACACTTTCGATACAAACGCTGGAACACTTCGATACAAACGCTGAAGCTCTTCGATACAAACGCTGTAAGGTTTTGGCATTCAGGCTAAGGGATTTAATCAGAATTTTCCAATCCGCTATATATTATGAATCTATCCCCCAAACCCCCCGTTGGAGTGGAGGCTTTAGCCGGAGGGGATTGCCCCCAAACCCCCCGTTGGAGTGGAGGCTTTAGCCGGAGGGGATTGCCCCCAAACCCCCCGTTAGAGTGGAGGCTTTAGCCGGTGGGGATTGCCCCCAAACCCCCCGTTAGAGTGGAGGCTTTAGCCGGTGGAAAGTAGGCACAGAACCGACTGCAAGGGGCAATTCTGCCGGCTAAAGCCTCTACTCCAACGGGGTAACATAAATATGTCCCGCATATCTTTGGCTACGTTTTCCCCCCGTCACTCGTTCTCTTCCTTCCAAATCCAAATAAGTCGTCACTTCCTTATAACCCTGTTGTGCAAATAATTTTTGCACCGCTTCCCCTTGTTGATAGCCATGTTCTAAAAATAACCAACTATCCTCTACCAAATAATTTTGGGCATGTTCAATCAAATGACGAATCTCTCGCAACCCATTTTCCTCTGCCACTAACGCTGGCCTGGGTTCATATCGTATCTCTTCTTCAATTAAATGAGGATCGTGTGAAGCAATATAGGGAGGATTGGAAACTATCAAATCCACTTGAACTTCGCCGAGATTGGAAAACCAATCACTGAGTAGAAAGTCAACGTTCTTAATCCCCAATCTTTCAGCATTGGCTTGGGCCACCGTCAAGGCCGCTTTCGAGTTATCGGTGGCTAACAGATGATAAACAGGACGTTCCTTTGCAATCGCTAACGCAATCGCGCCGCTACCTGTGCCTAAATCTAGCACTTGCAAAGAGTGGTCAGGGTTGGGAGATAAATGGTCAAGGGCTAATTCTACCAATAGTTCCGTATCCGGGCGTGGAATCAAGGTCGCCGGCGTCACCTGTAATTCCAATGACCAAAATTCTTTGAAGCCCGTCAGATAAGCGATCGGTTCTCCCTGACAACGCCGGTCTATTAAATGTTGGAAGTGAATCAACTGGGCCGTAGTCAACGCTTGGTTAGGCCAAAGGTAGAAGTGACTACGGGGAACCTTGAGGACGTGGCAAAGTAGCACTTCCGCATCAACACGAGTGCCCGCAGAAAGTGCCAACTTTGCCCAAGCCTTTTCCAAAACCCATTTGAGGGAGTTACAGTTCATGTCCCTCTTCTGATTTCAATAACACATAATCTGGCGTGGCCCGCGCCTTGAGGTCGGCCACAATTCGTTGCACTTCACGGTCAGTGACAAAGCTACCATGAACTCGAACAGGGACCCCAGTGCCTGCGGTCAAATATAACATATCACCTTGACCTAAGAGATTTTCAGCACCCATTTGACCTAAAATAGTTCGTGATTCCGTTTTCGTAGTGACTTGAAAAGCCATTCGGGTCGAAATATTCGCCTTGAGAAGACCTGTCACCACGTTGACCGATGGATATTGCGTGGCTAAAATCAAATGAATACCTGCGGCCCGGGCCTTTTGAGTCAAGTGCGTGAGAGAGTCTTCTAACAATTTAGTCTCCCCTGTGGGTTTGATTATTTCGGCAATTTCTGGGACAATCACGACAATATAAGCCAGTAGCTGGGCGTTCATCATTTCCTTGGGTGCTTCACCCTCTTCTTGCGACTCTTGCTTCGCTAACGCTTTGTTGTAGTCATCCACATTGCGCATTCCCATTTTAGCCATCACTCGGTAGCGTCGTTCCATCTCTTCTAAGCACCACTTGAAAGCCCGTGGCACTTCGTCAGGGGAGGTGAGAAGTGGCATCAACAGATACGGCAAATTCGCATAAATAGCCAAATCATGGTTGAGATTATCCACCAGCAACAAACGCAATTGGGAAGGAGTGGCTTTAAATAACAAACTCAACACCAGAGTATGAATCGCCATCGCTTTTTCATCTGCCACGCTACCTGCCATGAGGATATGCGGAATGTGAGTGAGGTCCACAATGATTGGTTGACCGTCTAAATCTCGCCCCAAGGCAATCGGCAAGGGAGACAGGTTCTGTTGATAATCTGGACTGTTGAGTAACTCACTTAAATAAATGGTTTGACGTTCCAACGTAGGCACTTCTATACTCAGGACGCCAGGGTATGTTTCCACCGTCCACACTTGGGGAACTTCTAACACTTTAGACAATGCTTCATTGAGTTCTTCAAGGTGACTGGCATTAATCGGAGTGATGGTAGAAACTTCAAAACCAGTTAAGACCGGCCCTGGATGAACTGCCTGGATTTCTACTTTTACTTGAAGTGACTGGAATCCTTGCGCCAACCACTGGGATAACTCGTCAATACTCGGTTGAGTCAGTGGATGAGGAGTGGGATTGAACAGGCTTAACTCCGGCAACAGGGACTGCGATGAAACTGCGGCAGAGGTAAGTGACAGCGGGGCCGAGGGGGCCGGGGAGGACGTTGCCGTAGCCTGTTCCACCACGGGGGATAATTCGTCAATCGTTGCCACTTGAATAGTGGTGGCGGTTGACTTCAAAGGTTCTGATGTTTCTTCACGACGCAAGCCCCGTTCATCTTTTCTAAAAAATTCATCCTCTTCCTCTTCATTCTCGTCATAATAATCCTCCTCATACCGTTCCCGTTCCCGCCGCCAGGCATTGCGCCGGTCTTGCCAACGAGTGTAAGTAGCACGGGTCCACAGACGCAATTTCTGGAACCCATTTTTAAACAGTTCTGCAAGAATCAGCAGGAATTTTCGGGCATGTCGCATTAACCAGGGAAAGAAATGACGACTGGCATATTTTTTTACCACGGGCAACCATTGCAAGGTGTGATAACCCAAGGTATCCATCAATTTTAGCCAGGAGAGTCCTGTCAATAAGGTGATACCGGTAAAAAACATGGCCATCAGGATTAATGTAGCCCCCAGGGGATCCACGATGCCCACTAGCCAGTGGCCCACCCACGTCCCTAACAGTCCTCCTGCATGACTGGGTAACAAGCCACTTTCGGCATAAAAATGGACAATCGCGAGTCCGCATCCTGCGACGAGAGTTAAGATAAATCCAACCCCTGGGATAATCAGGGCCTTGGGGTCTGCCAAAATATCATGATGTTTCCCTTGATAAATTAACCAGCCAATATAGCCCACCATCACCGGAAATAGGTAGGCAAAGTAACCAAATAGGAGGAAGAAGATGTCAGCAAAAACGGCACCTGCGACTCCTCCGTTATTTCTCACTTCATCGACTTGTCCACTGTGTGACCAACCGGGGTCACCAGGGTAGTAGGTTAGTAGTGAGACAAATAAATATAACCCGATAAAACAAAAGAAGATTAGCACAATCTCACGGAGACCATGCCCAATCAATTGTTGTTTCGGTGCATTGACTTTACGATTAGAACGACGTGCTTGGGCCATCATGTGGATAGTGGACTTTAGTGGATAGTGGATAGTGGATAGTGGACTTTAGTGGATAGTGGATAGCCAAAAAATCGAGGTGGACTAGAGGCTTCAGCCGGTGGCTGGGGCACGTTTCCGGCTGAAGCCTCTAGTCCAGCATGTTATACATTGCTATATTTTAATTCGCCACTCCGCAGGTCCTGTCTTATGAACGGACTCTCCTTTGGCATCTACGGCAACGGTAACGGGCATGTCTTGTACTTCAAATTCATGAATGGCTTCCATTCCCAAATCGGCAAAGGCAACCACTCGTGCGGAACGAATCGCTTTGGAGACTAAATAGGCGGCACCGCCAACGGCCATCAGATAAACGGCTTGATGTTTTTTGATAGCTTCAATCCCTTGCGGACCGCGTTCGGATTTGCCAATCATGCCAATCATGCCAGTCTTTTCTAACATCATGTCAGTGAATTTGTCCATGCGGGTAGCAGTGGTAGGACCTGCGGGACCTACTACTTCATCGCGGACTGGGTCCACGGGACCAACATAGTAGATAAAGCGATTTTTAAAGTCAAGTCCTGATGGTAACGATTGACCCTGGGCAAATAAATCGGCAATGCGTTTATGCGCCGCATCTCGACCTGTCAACAGTTTTCCGCTGAGGAGGAGACGTTCGCCAGGATGCCATTGGGCAATCTCTGACTGGGTGACGGTGTCCAAATTGACTCGCCGCGTTTGCGGACTGATTTCCCAAGTGATGGTTGGCCAGTCTGCTAAACTGGGAGGCGTCAATTGGGCAGGACCACTGCCATCTAAGATAAAATGGGTATGACGAGTCGCTGCACAGTTGGGAATCATAGCGACGGGAAGTGAGGCCGCATGAGTGGGGTAGTCGAGAATTTTGACATCTAACACCGTGGTCAACCCGCCCAATCCTTGTGCCCCAATGCCTAGCGCATTGACCTTGTGATACAATTCTAAACGCAATTCTTCAAGGCGATTCGTAGGCCCCCGTTGCTTGAGTAGATGAATATCAATGGGTTGCATCAAGGCTTCTTTGGCCAATAACATTGCTTTTTCCGCGGTGCCGCCAATACCGATTCCTAATATGCCAGGGGGACACCAACCCGCGCCCATCTGTGGAACTGTTTGAATCACCCAGTCTATCAAACTGTCACTGGGATTTAACATCACGAATTTGGATTTGTTCTCGGACCCGCCGCCTTTGGCTGCCACTTGTACTTCCACAGTATCGCCAGGCACTATTTCGGTATGAATCACCGCAGGCGTATTGTCTTTCGTATTCTTCCGCGTCCCGGCGGGGTCTGCCAGAATGGAAGCCCGTAACACATTGTCAGGGTAAGTATAAGCCCGGCGTACACCTTCGTTCACTAAATCCGCTAGACTTTTGTGAGTCTCCCAACGCACGTTCATGCCCACTTTGAGAAAGACGACGGCGATGCCTGTGTCTTGACAGATGGGGCGATGTCCTTCGGCGCACATACGAGAATTGACCAGAATCTGGGCCATCGCATCTTTGGCCGCCGGCGATTCTTCACGTTGGTATGCCTCTGCTAACGCTTTAATATAGTCTGCTGGATGATAGTATGAAATAAATTGGAAAGCATCTGCAATGCTTTGAATAAAGTCTTGTTCACGAATGAGAGTCATAAATGACAATGAATAATGGATAATGAATAATGGATAATGAAATGCACTATAGCGGATTGGGGGCAACGCCTGTGAAAGGGGCACATTACCGGCTAAAGCCTCTAGTCCACTTTGAGATTTTCTATTGTCTATTATTTGTTATCGATTTTCAAGGTTCTTTACCAAAGGGAGTCCAAAACAGGTTTTGGACTCCGATAGGTTTTGGACTCACTACTTATTTTTCCACCATTCTACATCTAGTTCCTTCTTGATCTTCTGTTCCTCCTTGCTGAGTTTATTGAAGAAATGGTAGTCCGTTTCCGTTTCCACATCCAGCACCGACATGGCATATTTCCAAAGGTCATGGGCGGGGATGTCTTTATTGGGAATAATAAACCCAATGCAACGTTTGTGGGCGAAGGAATACACGACTTTGTAGAAGGCCCTGGGGAGAGGTATCCCATTGACCTTTTCTGGGCGTTTGTTGTAAATCGGACCTGTGACGACATAAACCTTGCCTCGTGCGCGGGTCCAACCTTCAATCAGTCCTTCTAAACTCTTCCAGGCTTGCCGGTTCAGTTTAGGGTCTTGCAAGGCAATGTTGGTCATGGCAAACGTTTGGTCATTGCTTTTCCGACTGAAGTCAATGGCCGAATTGGGGGCGAGGTGACCTTTATCATAGCCAGTATTTCGGTAATCATCTGGCTTGACGCGGTATGCTTCTGGAATCTCTGGGTCAGCGTAGAACTTTTCACCGCGGTCCACATCAATGCCAATAGAATTTTTGGAGATGATGTAAGACACCCAAAGGGCACATTTTTTGTCAAAACTGTAACCCAGGCTGTAACCATCTCGGTTCAGTACCTGATCAGTTTTACAGGGTTCCCCCAGTTGTTTATGGTCTCGAAACGCAAAGACCCAAGTATATAATCGATGTCGGTCAGTCCAGAATTTGGACAATAAGTATTGAGTGGCTGCCCCTGCAATGGCAGAGACGGTTGCGATGGTGTAGCAATTTGTTGACATGTGTTTTGTTAATGATGAATGAATATAAGTAGTGAAGCAGAAATTTTCTGGTATAATGACGCCCTTACCCCCGGCCCCTCTCCCTCTGGGAGAGGGGCCGGGGGTGAGGGCGACGATTGAAAATACCGTAAAATTTCTGCTTCGGTACTTAGTAATATTCCTTCTCATTTGTACCCCCCCCAGCCCCCCCGCACGCGGGGGGGAGTCATCCACGCCGCGGGGGGAGTCATCCACGCTGCGGGGGGAGTCATCCACGCCGCGGGGGG
>JAABRD010000105.1 GCA_011391085.1 Thiotrichaceae bacterium
GGCGGCACCAGTGGTTTTCTCCCCACGCCCGTAGGGAGAGGGGCCGGGGGTGAGGGTAAACATATCACCCACATTGCATCACTACCCAAAACATGTTTTAGACTCCACCTCTTGACAAGTGTTTTAGTCAAAGCGATAATGGCAACTAGGCTAGTGACAACGCTACGCTTTGGACTCCTGATTTTATTTAATTACTGATAATATGACTATTCCCCAACTTCTCCACCAAGCCGTACAACATCATCAAGCCGGTCATTTTCAACCAGCCGAATCTCTTTATCGGAAGATTTTACAAAAAGACCCGCGCAATAGTGATGCCCATCATTTGTTGGGTCTCATTGCCCATCATTTCCAAAATTATCCTGTGGCAATTCAACTCATTCAACAAGCGATCTCTCTCAATTCCAAGATACCTGATTTTCACAGTAATTTAGGACTTGTATTCGCCGATAGTGGCCAACTGGATCAAGCGACTCAATGTTTTCAACACGCCCTCACTTTATCTCCTCAAGATGCCAATTTGTATCATCATCTGGGTAACGTTCTGTATAAACAACGTCAATTTGACCAAGCGGTTTCTTATTATCAAAAAGCTATCTCTCTTAACCCTCACGACGCCAAATTTCATAACAATTTAGGCAATGTGTTCAGTACACTGGAGAGATTTGACGAAGCCGTGGCTAGTTTTCAACGGGCCGTGACGTTGCAACCAGATTTTGCTGAAGCCTATAACAATTTAGGCGCGACCTTTCAGGAGATGGGGAAGATTGACCAAGCCCTGGCTTGCTTCCAACGGGCGGTGCAACTCAAACCTGATTTTGCCGGTGCTTACAATAACTTAGGGGCTGCGTTTAACGCCAAAAGTCAATTTGCCCAAGCGACCGCTTGTTTGCAACGGGCGTTGGCTATTCATCCGCAGTTTGACGAGGCGTATGATAACTTAGGCAACGTTTTTAAAAAACAAGGGACGTTTCCACAAGCGATGGCTTGTTATCAACGTGCTATCGCCCTTAATCCCAACCAGGCTAATGCGTATAACAATTTAGGTACCGTCTTCAATGAACAAGGTCAGTTGACTTCAGCCATTAGTCACTTCCAACGCGCCATACTTCTCAGTCCGCATTCTCCTCTGTATCACAATAATTTAGGTGCCGCCCTCAATGGTCAAGGTAATCTTGACCAAGCCCTCTCCTCTTTTCAAACTGCGTTGGAATTAAAACCTTCTTATTCCACGGCCCACAGTAATCTTCTGTTTGCCCTGAATTACAGTGATCACCATGATAGCACAACGATTTTTGCTGAACATCAAAAGTTTGATGAACAACAGGTGAAGCCATTTACCTCTTCCATTAAACTTCCTCTGGTCGACGCTTCCAATTCACACCGGCGGTTAAGAATTGGCTATATTTCCCAAGATTTTCGGAAGCATTCGGTCGCTTATTTTATTGAACCCATTTTAGCCCACCATGACCGGCAACAATTTGACATTTTTTGTTATTTTAACAACGCCAACGCGCCTGACGCCGTGACGCAACGGTTGCAACAACATGCCACAGGTTGGTTAAATTGCTTTGATTGGTCAGATGACGATTTGGCGGAAAAAATCCGCCAGGATCGCATTGACATTTTAGTAGATTTGATGGGTCACACCGGTTCGAATCGTATCATGGTCTTTGCCAGAAAACCGGCACCCATTCAAGTGACCTATTTGGGCTATTCTAACACGACCGGGTTGGGTACCATTGATTACCGAATTACCGACAATTATGCGGACCCCGAAGGCATTGCGGAACAATTTAATTCTGAAAAATTGGTTCGGTTGCCTGGCAGTTATTTTTGTTATCGTCCGGCAGATGACACTGACCAAGCCCCGGTTAACCCGTTACCTGCTTTGCACAATGGTTATATCACCTTGGGTTCATTTAATAACCACGCCAAACTCAGTTCCACGCTTCTCCATCTCTGGGCACGTCTCCTCCAAAAGTTACCAGAAGCTAAGTTATTGGTCAAAAATAAAAGTCTCAATGACCCCGCCACGCAACAATCTTTGCAAAGTTATTTCACCCAATTCGGTATCTCACCAGACCGCCTCCTTCTGAAAAACTATGCAATTACCATGATGGACCATCTGAACCAATATAGTCAAGTGGATATTGCCTTAGACAGTTTTCCCTACAACGGTGCTACCACGACTTGCGAAAGTTTATGGATGGGCGTTCCGGTGGTGACGCTGGTGGGAGAACGGCATGTGTCACGCATGGGATTGAGTATTTTGTCAACGGTGGGATTGACGGAACTGATTGCCCATTCTCCTGAAGAGTATCTGAATATTTGTGTCACTCTGGCCCAGGAAACAGACCGTTTGCAACAGTTACGGGCGACTTTGCGCCAGCGTTTGCAGAGTTCTCCATTGATGGATGCACCGGCGTTTACGCGGCGGTTGGAGGAGGTTTATCGTGGTCTTTGGAGGGCCCCCGGCGCCCTCACCCCCGGCCCCTCTCCCAGAGGGAGAGGGGAGGAAGCCCCCACCCCTGGCCCCTCCCCCAGAGGGAGAGGGGAGGAAGCCCCCACCCCTGGCCCCTCCCCCAGAGGGAGAGGGGAGGAAATCCCGCATCCAGCAATTCTCCCCTCTTCCTACGGAGAAAAAGCCGGGAATGAAAGCCTCCTCCCCTCTCCCTCTGGGGGAGGGGCCGGGGGGTGGGGGAGAATAGCCGGAGGTGAGGGCTGTGAAGTGAAGACTCGCGTTTCACAAGCCTGGCAACTCTTCCAAACCGGTCAACCTGCCAAAGCCGAAACCTTATGTCGTCAAGTGTTGCAAAACGACCCGCATCAAAGTAGCGCCCTCCATTTGCTAGGTCTCATTGCTTATCAAACGCAACGTCAGGAGGAAGCGATTGAGTTACTCAAACAAGCTATCTCTCTCAATCCCGCAGAACCGTATATTCACAGCAATTTAGGAAATATGCTGGCTGTACGGGGCAAAATTGCAGAAACGGTGGAGTGTTTCCAACGGGCGATAGCAATTAATTCCAAGGATGAACTCGCCCACAATAACTTAGGCAAGCAATTGTGTGAACAAGGTCACATTGATGAGGCCTTGGCCCAGTTTAAAACGGCGTTGAAACTCAAACCCAATTACGCTATCGCCCATAGCAATTTAGTCTTTGCCCTCAATTACAGTGACCACCATGATGCGGCAACCATTTTTGCGGAACATCGGAAATTTGAGGAACAACAAGCCAAACCCTTAACCATTTTCATTCAACCTCATGTCATTGACCAAAATCCACAGCGTCGTCTTAGAATTGGTTATCTCTCCCAAGACTTTCGGAAGCATTCCGTTGCGTATTTTATTGAACCCATTTTAGCCCACCATGACCGGCAACAATTTGAAGTGTTATGTTATTTCAACAATTTCGCCAACCCTGACGAAGTAACTCAACGTTTGCAACATTACGTCGATGGTTGGTTAAACTGTTTCCGCCTCTCCGATGCAGAATTGGCAGAGAGAATCCGGCAAGACCGCATTGACATTTTGGTGGACTTGATGGGTCATACAGGATTCAACCGAATTATGGTACTGGCTAGAAAACCTGCCCCTGTTCAAATGACCTATTTGGGTTATTCTAACACCACGGGACTGACTTCTATCGATTATCATATCACCGACAATTATGCGGATCCCGAAGGTATTGCGGAACAGTTTAATTCGGAACAGTTGGTTCGGTTGCCAGGTAGCTATTTTTGTTATCGTCCTGCCGACGATACTGACCAAGCCACGGTTGACCCGTTACCTGCCTTGCACAACGGTTATATCACCTTTGGTTCTTTTAACAATCGTGCCAAACTGAGTCCCACTACGCTGAATTTGTGGGCACAGGTGCTACTGGCGATTCCTCATTCCAAATTATTGGTGAAGACAAAAAGTTTGGATGACCCTGCGACCCGGCAGGCACTGCAAGACCAGTTTGCGTCTTTGGGGATTACTTCAGAACGATTGATGTTGTTAGGTTATGCAACCTCGATGACAGACCATCTCAAGAGTTATGGTCAAGTGGATATTGCTTTGGATAGTTTTCCCTATAACGGGGCCACAACCACTTGTGAAGCACTGTGGATGGGGGTGCCCGTCGTCACTTTAGTGGGAGAACGGCATGTGTCGAGGATGGGGTTGAGTATTTTATCCGCGGTGGGATTGACAGAAGGGATTGCCTATTCGCCAGAGGAATATATTCGTATTTGTCTTCAGTTGGCTAATAATATCTCCTCTTTGCAGACGTTACGGGAGACGTTGCGGGGGAGGGTGCGGAGTTCGGTTTTGATGGATGCGGTGACGTTTACGCGGCAGTTGGAGGAGGTGTATCGGCGAGTAGTGGGTGCGAAATTTCCGGCTGAAGCCTCTAGTCCACCGGCGGAAGCCTCTAGTCCACCGGCGGAAGCCTCTAGTCCAGAAAATTCTCCGGCGGAAGCCTCTAGTCCGGAACGGTCTAAAGTTTGGAATGTCCAGGAAGCCAAACAATTTTACGAAACTGGGAAGTTTTCGGAAGCAGAGGCAATTTGTCAAGCTATTTTACAACAACAACCCAATGATAGTCTTGCCCTGCATATTTTGGGGTTGATTGCTTCTCATGCTAACAATGATTCGGTTGCGGAAGAATTATTGAGGAAAGTGATAGTCGTTCATCCTCAAGAACCTCATGTTTATACCAATTTGGGTATCATTCTCCAAAAGCAGGGGAGGTTGGTAGAGGCGATAGCCTGTTGGCAACAGGCTTTGTCTCTCGATCCCAAGGATACGGTAGCCTTGCATAATTTGGGTAAGGAACGGTGCAGTCAGGGTCAGATTCGTGAAGCCTTAGCCCATTTTCGACGGGCGTTGGAATGGCAACCGCAGTTTCCTGCTATCACGCACAGTAACCTCCTCCTGACACTGAATTATGCAGACTTTCTGGATGCCCAAACTATCTTTGCAGAACATCAACAGTTTGAAGAACAACAGGCGAAACCGTTAGCGGTTTTTCAACGACCGCATGGGAATGACCGCAATCTGCAACGTCGTCTCAGAATTGGTTATTTATCTCAAGACTTTCGAAAGCATTCAGTCGCCTACTTCATTGAACCGATTTTAGCCTGCCATGACTCACAACAATTTGAAATATTTTGTTATTTCAATAATGTCAATGCACCCGATACCGTGACACAACGGTTACAACAACACGCTACAGGTTGGCTAAATTGCTTTGACTGGTCGGATGACGATTTGGCAGAGAAAATTCGGGAAGACCAGATTGACATTTTAGTGGACTTAATGGGTCATACCGGTCACAATCGAATCCTCGTTTTTGCTAGAAAACCGGCGCCTGTGCAAGTCGCTTATTTGGGTTATTCTAACACGACGGGATTGACCTCGATTGACTATCGTCTTACCGACCATTATGCAGACCCTCAAGGGGTGGCGGACCAGTTAAGTTCAGAAACCTTGGTGAGACTGCCCGGCAGTTATTTTTGTTATCGTCCTGCGGATGATACAGGTGAGATGCCCGTGGAGGCACCTCCTGTCTTCCGCAATGATTATATCACCTTTGGTTCGTTTAATAACCAAGCGAAACTGAGTCCCACGGTTCTCTCTCTCTGGGCGAAAATCTTGCACACGGTACCCAATGCTAAATTATTAATCAAGACGCGCAGTTTAGATATTCCAACGGCCCGTCAATCGTTGCAAGACCAGTTGGTTCAGTTTGGCATTCATCCGGACCGATTGATATTGCTGGGTTATGCCACTGACATGACGGAACATTTGCAAACTTATCATCAAGTTGACATTGCCTTAGACAGTTTTCCTTATCACGGTGCGACGACCACTTGTGAGGCACTATGGATGGGGGTGCCGGTCGTCACGTTGGTGGGAGAACGGCATGTGTCGAGAATGGGACTGAGTATTTTGTCCTCCTTGGGATTAACGGAACTGGTGGCTTATACACCTGAAGGATATGTCAAGTTGTGCGTGAAATTAGCAAACAATCCGAGTTATCTTCAAAGGTTACGGACGATGTTACGATACCGAATGCAGGCTTCCCCATTGATGGATGCCGTGTCATTTACGCAGCGACTAGAAGCGGTGTATCGGCAACTGTGGGAAAAGTGGTGTGAAAACGGCGGCTAACGGGATAAAATTTTAGAGTCTGTTCAATTTCCGCAGATCTGCGAACGGCGCAATAATTCTTATTGCGTTCCAGCAGATATGTACAAAATTATACGAATATTACTACAATAGTACCTGACAAACTTAAAGAACTTGTCAGGTTTAAACCACCGGTAGTGATGCAATCTGGGTGAAATATCGTGCGGTTTCTCTTAGGTCTGGAACTCTGATTGAGATGATTAAATGAAGGCTATGAAAGGAGGCTATGACTTAATCATAGTCCATCTGAAAATCATTCTAATCAGAGTTCAGACAATTCATACACATTGCATCACTATTCATTATTCATTAATTCATTATCCCCATGCCCAGCATTTACCAACTCAAACCTGCTTTTCAAAACCTCCTACGTCCCCTCTGCCGTCGCCTGGCCCACCTTGGTATCACTGCCAACCAAGTCACCGTCAGCGCAATAATATTATCCCTGGGCTTAGGCGCCGCATTGGCCTTTCAACCCCAATCCACCTGGTTACTCCTCCTCCTTCCCCTCGTGTTACTGATTCGCATGGCCTTAAACGCCATAGATGGCATGTTAGCCCGTGAACACCAGATGCAATCTCCACTAGGGGGCATCCTCAATGAACTTGGAGATGTGATTGCTGATGCTGGATTATATTTGCCTTTCGCCTTATTACCGACTGTTTATCCCTGGCTAGTGGTTCTAGTCGTACTGCTTGCTACCATTAGCGAAATGACTGGCGTCATTGCTATCCAAATCGGCGCCTCACGTCGCTACGATGGCCCTTTGGGAAAAAGTGACAGGGCCTTCCTCTTTGGACTGATGGCCCTGTTATTAGGACTCGGTGTCCCCCCAGGCCACTGGCTAAATATCATGTTTGGCATCCTGTTAATGTTATCCATCCTCACTATTTTCAACCGCGCTTCTCAGGCTTTAAAACAGGTTCACCCTCATGTTTGAACATCTTCAACCCACGTTACTCTGGGCCGCCGCTGGCATCCTCTCATTGCTAACGGTCAGCACCTTTATCATTGCCCTTCTCACCTACCGTCACCCTGACAAAGACTACCGCGAATTACGTGCCCGTCTCAAATCTTGGTGGATCATGGCCACCGTCTTCATGTTAGCCATGTTTGTCAACCCCAATGTGTCCCTATTTCTACTCGGCTTCACCAGCTTTCTCGCTTTCAAAGAATATCTCTCGCTGATTCCCACCCGCCGCGTGGATCGTAACGTCCTCTTTTGGGCCTATTTGGCCATTCCTATTCAATACTATTGGATCGGCATTGAATGGTACGGCGTCTTTATTATCTTCATCCCCGTCTATATGTTTCTCTTCCTCCCCATTCATATCGTTTTGATTGGCGAAACCCAAGGCTTTTTAAAAGCGGTGGGAACTCTTCATTGGGGACTGATGACCACCGTTTTCAGTCTCAGCCATGCGGCCTATCTACTTGCCCTTCCAAACGCCGTCAACCCTTCCGCAGGCAGTGCCGGGCTCCTCCTCTACCTCGTTTTCTTGACCGAATTTAACGATGTGGCGCAATACGTGTGGGGCAAGTCACTGGGCAAACATAAGATTCTCCCCAAAGTCAGCCCCAACAAAACTTGGGAAGGTTTCTTAGGTGGGCTTTTGACCACGACTTTGTTAGCCTTCTTACTAGCCCCCTGGTTCACACCGTTAACCCCTTGGGAAGCCCTTTTTACAGGAGGCATCATCATTGCCACCGCTGGATTTTTTGGAGACGTGACGATTTCGGCACTGAAACGCGACTTGGGAATCAAAGACACCGGTACCATGTTGCCAGGACATGGAGGAATCTTAGATCGGGTAGATAGCTTGACCTACACGGCACCGTTGTTTTTTCATTTTGTGTATTATTTACATTATTGATTCATTCCAAACTGGGAACTAGAAACCAGCGATTCCGGTAGTGATGCAATCTGGGTGAAATATCGAGAAGTTTCGCTTCGTCTTGAACTGTGATTTATATGATTAAATGAGGGCTATGAAAGGAGGCTTGACGAATCAGAGTCCATCTGAAAATCATTCTAATCAAAGTTCAGACAGAGAACCCACATTGCATCACTACCGATGTTTCTAACCCAGGAGGAAAAAGCGTGGCTTTGGACTCCTGGTTTTATAGACTGAACTAACCAAAAACTTTTTATGTCAACTATTTCTCATTCTCTTCTTCAAATCAAACAACGCATTATCCAAACCGCCTTGCAATATGGTCGTTCTGCCGATGACATTCAGTTATTAGCAGTCAGTAAAACGCGGCCAGTGGCAGATATAATCAGCGCGATGCAAGCTGGACAATATCGATTTGGAGAAAGTTATGTACAGGAAGCGATTCCGAAAATTCAGGCATTGCAAGGGGAGGAAAAATTGGAATGGCATTTTATTGGGCCAATACAAAGTAATAAAACGCGCCTGATTGCAGAAAATTTTGCCTGGGTGCAGTCATTGGACTCGTTAAAACATGCACAACGTTTGCATGACCAACGGCCCGATTATTTATCTCCCTTAAATGTCTGTATTCAAGTCAATGTCAGTGCTGAGTCGCAGAAATCGGGTATTTCTTTATCTGAATTAGCGGCATTTGCACAAGCCTTGACCAAATTCCCACGTCTTCAATTGCGCGGGTTAATGACGATTCCTGTTTATAGTCAAGATTTTACCCAACAACGGTTGCCATTTCGCACATTATATGAGGCGTATTCTCAATTACAAAAATCATCTTTTGCTTTGGACACTTTATCGATGGGAATGACGGAGGATATGGAAGCCGCGATTGCCGAAGGGGCGACGATGGTGCGCATTGGGACGGCGATTTTTGGGGAACGGGGGGAATGAGGTGTGGAGAATGGGGAAATGGCAACTCAGTTAAGGGAAACACCGTTGGAGTGGAGGCTTTAGCCGGCTGGCAGTAGGCGCCCCCCACTCTGGAGATTTGGAGTGTGCCTACTGCCAGCCGGCTAAAGCCTCCACTCCAACGGCATCAGCCTCCACTCCAACGGCATCTTATAGTAGTATTCATTTAAACTGGTACCATTCCCTCTGGAACGTCAGAAAGATGTTTGCGCTTCGCCCCGACGCTGCGCGGGCGCAGGGGGCGCAATAATTCTTATTGCGCTCCAGAGAGAACCGTACAATTTAATTGGAATATTACTATAATTCCTTAATGGCATGAAGGCGTAAGCCTTTAGTCCAATGGTGCCTTTCCAACAGTGCCTGTTGGCAAGTTAAATTTTTTTAAAACTTTAGTTTCTTTTTAAATCAATCAATTACAATTTTTTTAAGACATTCAAGTTAGAAATTCAAAATTTCGCCCCTATAATAATCTTTCTGACTATGGTATAATGCTATTTTTTTTACTGACTAAATTAATTTCTTTAAGGTGCTTACATGGATTTTCTTATTCAAAACGTTTGGGCCCAAGACGCTGCCGCTTCCGTCGGGGGCAATTTTGCCAGCCTGTTGCCACTTATCATCTTGTTTGTCGTGTTTTATTTTCTGCTAATACGTCCACAAACCAAACGGGCGAAGGAACATCAGAAAATGGTAGAATCACTGGCCAAAGGTGATGAGGTTGTCACCAGTGGCGGATTGTTAGGCAAAATCACGCAGATTGGCGACAATTTCGTGGTGCTGGAACTTGCGGAACACCTTGAAGTCAAGGTCCAACGCTATCAAATCACCGCGGTGATGCCTAAAGGTACCCTGAAAAACACTCTGTAACTCACTTAACTCCAACTGACATTTTATGAATCAATACCCACTTTGGAAAAACATACTGATTTTTTCAATCGTCTGTCTTTGTACGTTCTATGCCTTACCCAACTTGTTTGGGGAAGACCCAGCCGTGCAAATCTCTCCTGCCTACGCACGAGATATTACCCTGACTAAGGAAGTGCAGGACAAGGCCGAGGCGACCTTGAAAGAAGCAAACCTCCCTTTCATTCGCGCTGACTTGTCTCCCAAAGAATTACTCTTTCGGTTCGTCGACACGGATACGCAACTGAAAGCCTATTCTCTCCTCAAAGAGGCGTTACCTGAATATGTGGTCGCCCAAAATCTCGCTTCTGCCACCCCAGCTTGGCTGACTTATATGGGCGCCCAACCCATGTATTTGGGACTAGACTTACGGGGCGGTGTGCATTTCCTTATGCAAGTGGATATGGAAACTGCCATTCGACAGGATGAAGAACGGTATATTGACGAATTTCGTACCCTGTTTCGCACAGAGAAGTTGCACTACAAGGGTATCAATCGACTTGCCGAAGGTAACGGTGGCGTGGAGGTCAGCTTCAGTGATTCCGAATCACGTTCGAAAGCCCGTAGATTGCTAGAGAAACAATACGGTCCCATCACTTTTATCATGACCGAACTCAATAAAGTGGATGAATACAGTTTGCGTCTAGCCTTTTCCGAACAAGCCTTGATAGACAAGAAAAAAGGGGCAGTAGAACAAAATATCACGACCCTCAACAACCGCATCAATGAATTGGGTGTAGCAGAACCAGTCATTCAACAACAAGGTGCAGACCGCATTGTGGTCCAACTGCCAGGGGTTCAAGATACCGCTAGGGCCAAAGAAATTCTGGGTGCCACTGCGACTTTGGAATTTCGGTTAGTGGAAGGTGAATATCCAGAGTGGATAGAAGCCGAACGGAATGGCAAGATACCTGTTAATGCCCGCTTATATCATCGCCGGGATGGGTCGCCCGTGTTACTCAAACGTAGCGTCATTGTCACAGGGGACCAAATTAACGATGCGGCCGCTACCATTGACCAACGGAATAGCCAACCGGTCGCCACCGTCGCGTTAGACAGTAAAGGCGCCAAACGGATGGATGACACCACTAAAGCCAATGTAGGCAAACCCATGGCAGTGGTCTTCATTGAATACAAAGTGGAAACCAAAAAGGGTCCCGATGGCAAAGACGTGACTACCCGTGATAAGAAGGAGGAGGTCATCAACGTGGCCACCATTCAGGAACGCTTTAGTAGCAGATTCCAAATCTCCGGATTGACCAGCAATGAAGCCACCAACCTCGCCTTGCTATTACGTGCCGGTGCCTTGAAGGCACCTATGGAAATCGTGGAAGAACGCACGATAGGTCCCAGTTTGGGGCAGGAAAACATTTCAAAGGGACTCTATTCTAGCGTTTTCGCTTTAGTGGTGGTGGCTATCTTCATGTGGCTACGTTACAGCACCTTTGGTTTGGTTGCCAACTTTGCCTTGTTCATGAATATTGTGGTTCTCTCCTCGCTACTCTCCATGTTGCAAGCGACTCTCACGTTACCTGGCATTGCGGGAATTGTGTTGACGTTAGGTATGGCCGTGGATGCCAACGTCTTGATTTTTGAACGGATGCGCGAAGAACTGAACAATGGTAACAGTCCGCAAGCTAGTATCTTTGCAGGGTATGACAAGGCATTCATGACGATTTTAGATTCCAATATCACCACCTTGTTGGCAGGCATCATGCTATTCGGATTTGGTTCAGGACCTGTCAGAGGTTTTGCCATCACTCTCTCGTTAGGGATTATCACGTCCATGTTTACTGCCATCTGGGTCAGTCGGGCTGTCATTAACCATTTCTATGGAGGGAGGAAACTGGAGAAATTGCCGGTGGGGTTAGGCTAACATCGATGGTTATGGCTTTTGGAGTCCGGAATTGATTCCGTTGGAGTATTGATTCCGTTGGAGTACGGAATTGATTCCGTTGGAGTACCGTTGGAGTACGGAATTTATTCCGTTAGAGTACGGAATTTATTCCGTTAGAGTACGGAATTTATTCCGTTAGAGTACGGAATTTATTCCGTTAGAGTACGGAATTGATTCCGTTGGAGTACGGAATTGATTCCGTTGGAGTACGGAATTTATTCCGTTGGAGTACGGAATTTATTCCGTTGGAGTACGGAATTTATTCCGTTGGAGTACGGAATTTATTCCGTTGGAGTA
>JAABRD010000106.1 GCA_011391085.1 Thiotrichaceae bacterium
CATAGCCTCCTTTCATAGCCCTCATTTAATCATCTCAATCACAGTTCAAGACGAAGAGAAACCGCACGATATTTCACCCAGATGGCATCATTACCGGCAACCACAAGGGTTGCCCCTACACCACCCACATTGCATCACTGCCAAATTTTATTGTAAAATAAACAAATCATAAAATCAACAAACATTATCATTTTCAAAACCACACTTTATCCCCCTCATTACCCCATGACCAGACGCGACTTTCTAAACGGCACCCTCCTCACTTTAAGCAACCTCCACCTTACGCCATTGACAGCCAACCCACTCTATGCAAAGCTATTAAAAGAAGACTACTATCCTCCCCTACTCAATGGACTGCGCGGTAGCCACCCTGGGGCTTTTGAAACTGCCCATGAATTGGCCTGGACTGGCAAAAGCGATTGGGGAACAGAGATTGATACTCACGAACGATACGACTTAATTGTGGTAGGCGCCGGGCTAAGTGGCCTCGCCAGTGCTTACTTTTTCAAACAAGCATATAGAACTGATGCGAAAATATTGATTCTGGACAACCACGCCGATTTTGGTGGCCATGCGCAACGCAATGAATTTGAATGGGGAGGTAAGAGATTGATTGGCTATGCCGGTTCTCAATCGTTAGACTCGCCCAGTGAATATGGCAGGGTTTGCCAAAGACTGTTGACCGAGATTGGCATTGATTGGAGACGATTTGAAGAACTCTATGATTTTGATTTCTTCCAAACTCATGGTTTGCGGGCGGTCACCCATTTTGATAAGCGAACCTATGGAACTAGCCAACTGTTGCCGTTCACTTTTTATGAAGCCCATCTCTATGAATTTCCAGGCATACTGGCCGGTGGGTTGAGTCCTACAGAAGCCATCGCCCAAATGCCTATCGCGGCCAAGGACCAGTTAATCAGGGTGTTTAAAGGGCCACGGAAACGGGTGAAGTATCCCAATGACTTGCCTTACTTTGAATATCTCAAACAAGAATTTGGGGTGACTTCCAAGGAAGTGTTGGAACTCTTGAGACCCTTACCTAGCGGGGATTGGGGATATGGTGCCGATGTGCTAACCATTGGCAATGCGAAAGAAGCGGAGTTAATGGGATTTGCCCCCGTGGCGGCGCCGGTGGAGGATGCTGAATGGGTAGCCGAAATCAAGGCTTCCAAGGAGGAACAGTATATTCATCATTTCCCTGATGGCAACGCCACGGTGGCTAGGTTGTTGGTGAAAAATCTGATTCCCACGGTCACTCACGTTGACGACATGACGGGAATTGTCACGGCGAAGTTTGATTATTCACAACTGGACACTCCTGCGCAATCGGTTAAGATTCGTCTCAATAGTCCCGTCATCCAGGTCAACCAGGTCAAGGGGGAGGTGAATGTCACTTATCTCACCCAAGGTAAAGCCTATCGTGTGCATTCTAAACAGTGTATCATGGCGTGTTACAACATGATGATTCCACATCTGATCCCCACGCTTCCCACTGCACAAAAGGAGGCACTCAGAAAACTGGTCAAGTCCCCGCTAGTTTATACCAATGTGTTGTTAGACAACTGGCAAGCCCTCAAGCGGCTGGGAATTGGGATGGCTTACAGTCCGGGGAGATTGCACAAGTTGGTTGCAATGGACTACCCTGTGAGTATGGGAGACTATCGTTTCCCAAAGAGTCCCAAAGAACCAATGTTGTTACATTTGGAATATATCCCGTTATCTGATGAATATGGCAAAGACCCGCGTGACCAATTTAGGGAAGGTCGTTACAAACTGTTAGGGATGAGTTTTAATCAGTTTGAAGAGGAGATAAAGGAACATCTGGGCGACCTGCTAGGAAGCGCGGGATTTGACCCTCTACACCATATCAAAGCCATCACGGTTAATCGCTGGTCACATGGTTATGCGTATTCTGGCAGTTCCTTGTTTGACCCAGACGTGGACGAGGAGAATGGACCGCATATCACGGGTCGAAAGCGATTTGGCAACATTGCCATTGCCAATTCGGATGCGGGTGCCAATGCGTATTTGGATAATGCTATCGCTCAAGCGTGGCGGGCAGTCAAGGAGTTGAATAGATAATTCACCTTACGCACTTTATTAGTCTGAATCGCAAATTCCCGCAGATAGCACAGATGACGCCGATAAGAGGTGGATAATCGGCGAAATCCGTGTCATCTGTAGTCATCTGCGATTCAGACAAAAGTTAAACTTAAACGTCATCCCACTGTCACCTTGACACACTAACAAGGTGTTGCACACAAGGTTAAAATAGAAAAATCCAACTTAACACCCCCACCAAAATCAGCGTCCCATAGGTCGACAACGCGACACTGCCACCCATGGCGGTGGTTTTTAGCACACTCAGTTCCTCCTTCTCTACCTTTACAATCTCCGTAAAGGGGATTCTTTCCCGTGCCCCCACGATGGCATTTGAAGTGATTTCAACCACCTTAAACGTGATGATAGTGTCGTCTTTAGTATATACCTTAATGATTTCTCCAATTTCAAAATTCGCGTTCACTTCCTTAGGTAATGGTGGAATCGAACGCATGGTGGTACACGCATTTAAACACGCGATAAATGCTAATAAACAAACTCTACGCAAAATGGGTTTCATTGGCATGATTTTTCCTCACAAATATGAAAATTCCAGGAGTCTAAAGCATCGCTTTAAACTCCTGAATGGGTGACTACAACAACGACAGTAAAAACAATAACGCCACGCCTCCCGTTATGACCAAATAGGTGCCTCCAATACCTGCGACAACGGTTTTGGACAAATTGACTTCCTTCTTTTCCAATTTCGAAATTTCATAAAAAGGTAACGTTTGACGTTTTCCTTCAATGGCTTCTTCGGTAATCCGAATGAGTTTAAACTCATACACCGTTTTATCTTGCGTATGTACTGTGATGATTTCCCCCGGTTTAAAATTCAACCGTGCCACTTCTGGCGTTGCCTCAATGGTTTGCATGGAAGTACAAGCGTTCAACATGGAGAGAATGAAAAGGGTTAGGATAATTCGTAAATAAAACATCGAGTTCACCTCTTGAGTGGGTTGTTTTGATTCAGGAGTCCAAAGCGCAATTTTATTGGTACAAAGCTGCGCTTTGGACTCCTGGTTTAGTCCTGGGTCATTTAAGAGTTTGCGAAATAACTTGACAAACCTCTTGCACTCGTTCAAAGATGAAAAAATGCCCTCCTTGAAACTCTTTTAACACCATTGGTTGCACGCATTCTTGCTGCCAGGCTAATACTTCTGAAAGAGTTGCCTCCTTGTCATATAAACCTCTTAACACAATTAGAGGGATATGCAAAGGTAGTTGAGGCTGGTATATCCAAGTCTCCACGGCCTGAAAATCGGCTCGCAATAAGGGTTCAAAGAAGTCCATCAATTCAGAATGTTCCAAAATTTCTGGAGGACACCCTTCCAGTTCTCTTAATTTGGCAATGAACTCAGGTTTAGGGAGTTTATGTTTACTCTCCTCCCGCGGCATCGAGGGTGCGTGACGACCACTGACAATCAACTGTCGAGGTGGCGGTAAATCGGTTTGGATGAGTCGGTGTGCCACCAAATATCCTAGATACGCACCCATGCTATGACCCAAAATAGCATAAGGTCGAGTCAGATCATCTCTCTGAAGTTGACGCAACACGTCTTCTACCATTAAATCTAAACGAGTCAACAACGGTTCTTTCATCCGTTTCCCTCGCCCTGGTAATTCTATTGGATTCAGGTGAATAAAATCGGGCAGATGTTCCTTAAAAACCCGGTACGAATAGCTATTTCCGCCTGCAAAAGGTAAGCAATAGAGAGTTGTCTTGGGTTGAGTCATGATTTTTTTGGTAAAGTATGTGAAGAGTGGAGATAGTGGATAGTGGATAGTGGATAGTTAAGAATGATACGCGGGACTGGAGGCTTCAGCCGGAAATCGGGGCACGTCACCGGCTAAAGCCTCTAGTCCACCCTGGTTTTTTCGCTATCCACTATCCACTATCCACTATCCACTATCTCCACTATCCACTATCCACTATCTCCACTATCCCCCTCATTCCCAAATTTTAATCGTTTTGTCTTCACTACCGGAAGCCAGTGAACGACCATCTGGACTGAAGGCAATGGCTATGACATGTCCCCAATGGTCTTGTAGTGTCTGGAGTTCTTTGCCGGTACTGACTTCCCAAAGTTTGATACTTTTGTCTAGGCTACCGGATGCTAAAATACTGCCATCAGGACTAAAGGCAACGGACATCACGGCAGATTTGTGACCTCTGAAAATGCGAATTTTTTCGCCTGTCTCGACATCCCATAAGCGAATGCTTCGGTCTAGGCTACCAGATGCCAGCATTTTACCATCTGGGCTAAAGACAATGGAATTTAACCAGCCGCGGTGTCCTGTGAGGGTGCGTACTTTATCACCGGTCTTAACATCCCATAAGACGATGGTCATATCCCAACTGGCGGAGGCGAGGATATTGCCCTCTGGATTAAAGGCCAGAGAGGGAACGTTGCGTTTGTGACCGGTGAGGGTGAGAATGGCTTTCCCACTGTTCACATCCCACAGTTTAATAGTCCGGTCCCAACTGGCAGAGGCAAGGAGTTTGCCATCTGGGCTAAACACAAGGGCGGTTACGGAATTGTCATGGCCTTCTAATTTGCGAACTTCGGCGCCGGTGTTCACGTCCCAAAGTTCAATGCTTTTGTTATGGCTACCAGAAGCAAGAATGTGCCCTTTCGGGCTAAACGCTACCGCGGTGATCCAAACATCTTGTTCAGACAGGGTACGACGTTCTTTACCAGTGTCCATATTCCAGAGTTTGATGGATTTATCTTCACTGCCAGACGCGAGGGTGTGACCGTCTGGACTAAAGGCAATAGAGGTGATGTCGCGTTCATGTCCTGTGAGAGTGTATAAGACATCCTCTGGAAGTTTGTATTCTGCCGCCCACAGGTTGGTGAATAAACAGGAGGTAAGTAGGAATGGAGAGAGAAAGATTGACAGTGTGGTAATAGGTGTTTTCATAGTTGTGGTCTCATTGGATTTTCGGTTGTGGTTGATGGAGTTTAAAACAAGTTTTGGACCCCTTATTTGTCTTTTTCAAATTGCCAGAGTTTGATGGTGTTGTCTCCACTTCCAGACGCCAGCAGTCTGCCGTCTGCGCTGAAAGCAAGGGTGTTCACATAATCTCCATGTCCTCTTAGAACCTGGAGGGGTTTACCTGAGTCGATGTCCCATAGATGAATCATTTTGTCAAAACCGCCTGAAGCAAGTACACGTTGCCAAGGATGAAAGGCCACCGCCGCCACTGCTTCGATATGACCTGTCAGCGTGTATTTTGGGGTGTAACCAGTTTGGCCTTGATCTTCTTTAGGTTGCCACAGAATGATAGTTTTATCATAGCTTCCAGATGCCAAAAATTCTCCTTGTGGATGGAAAGCGACACACAGGACCCAGTCTTTATGTCCTGTGAGAGTTTGTTCGGTGTCTTCACCGTCCACTTTCCATAATTTTATCGTTTTGTCAAAACTGGCGGAAGCCAAGCGAGTTCCATCTGGGCTAAAAGCGACCGCGTTGACTGAATCTTCATGCCCTTGGCCGCTGGTGAATAGTCCCCATAGCCATTTTTTTTGGCCATTTATTAACCAGAGTTCTTTTTTGGCTTCCAAGTCCCACAACAAGACGTTTTTATTCCAATTGCCGGAAGCCAGAAGGTGTGGGTTAGTTGGACTGAGGGCAATGGAAAAGATTCTGTCCGGGCGATCTTTGTCACTGCTTTTCCCCAAGCTGAAAAGTTCTTGGCCTGTGGCGACCTCCCAAAGTTTAATCGTATTGTCTTCACTGGCTGAAATAAGACGTTTCCCATCGGGGCTGAAAACCAGAGAACGTATCTTATTCAGATGTCCGCTTAACATTCCAGTTTGTTGTTTCGTGGTGAGGTTCCATACTCTAATACCACGAAAACCGCCGGATGCCAATGTGTTTCCGTCAGGGCTGAGGGCGAGTGCCAATATGGAATCTTGATGTCCTACGAGAGTGCCAACTAACTTAGGAGAAATGACCTTAGAAGTAGGCATAGTCGAGGTGGCCCAGGCGGTTAGGCAAAAGCTAAAAGGGATAGCGATGCGGATGGCACTGGCACAAATTTTCATTAGCATGTTCATGTTGTCGTTGGTATCCTATAGGGGTGGTGCAAAGTGGGTAGGGTCTAAAATAGGTTCACGTCCTAACATGAGGTCGGTTAACAGTCGGGCCGACGCTAATCCCAACACAATACCATTGCGAAAGTGACCCGTGTTGAGAAATAAGCCTTCAATGCTGGGATGTTTGCCAATGTAAGGAATGCCCTGGGGGGTGCCTGGACGCACTCCAGCCCAATGTTTTTGGACGGTGTAGTCAGTGAGTCGTGGCACCAGATGAAAGGCAGCATATTTTAAATCTTCCAAAGCCGAATGGGTAGTCGTTTTATTAAATCCGGCCTCTTCTAACGTGCTACCCACGAGAACATGGCCGTCACGACGTGGGATGATATAACGATCATTGGCCAGAATGATACGTGACACGAGACCGGGCTGGGTGCTAAAAAGTATCATTTGACCACGCACGGGGACAATGGGCAAAGTGACATTGAGGGTGTAAAGCAAATTCGCACTCCAGGCGCCAGCGGCGATAACCACTTGTTCAGTGGCTATCCATTCTTGAGAATGGGTTTTTATTCCAATGATTTTACCATTTTGGGTTTTCAAAGAATGGACCGTCTGATGTTCCAATAAGGGGACATTGGCCAAGATTAATGCCTGTTTCAATGCTTTGAGTAGCCGAGGGTTGCGGATTTGGGCAATGTCAGGGAACCATAGTGCTTCGTTATAACCTTCTAATTCGGGTTCACAGTCACGTAACGCAGCCTGTTCCAGTTTTTCCAATGGGATGTGTTCAAAATCGGCCCAGGCACGCGCTTGTAGGTATTCGTCACCATCAAGAACTAACAAGCCGTTGCGAACGTATTCAGGGTCGATGCCGGTACGTTGAAAGAGTTCATCGGCAAATTCGGGGTAGTGAGTTTGACCCCATCGTGCTAGGGCCGTGATAGGTGCCGGACTGCGCCACGGATACAGGGGTGAGAGGATGCCGCCGCCGGCCCAGGAGGATTCCTGTCCAAGTGTACTTTGTTCAATCACGGTCACTTGTAATCCTGCGTCATGTAGTTGTAAGGCGGATAACAGGCCATTGACTCCGCCGCCAATAATGAGACAATCTGTCATCATAAGGTATGGTGTGGATGATAGAGGGTGCCCCCAAACCCGTTTTGGGGCAGTCAGTCATCATAAAAGATATGATTTGGATGATATAGTGACATTCCTCAACTCTTGTACACTTCCCTATCGGCCCCCATCTCTGGGGGAGTGACTTCCCCCCGCGTACAGGCAATGCCATTAAGTTAAGAAATATCCTAACCAGGTAGGGTGGATTAAGCGTCAGCGTATCCACCAGTTTTGGGGATGGTGGATACGCTTCGCTTAATCCACCCTACCTTAACTTAATGGCATTGCCGTGTACAGGGGTAGGGGGTACAAATTAGAAGAAATCTTACTCTAATTTTTGTCTGAATCGCAGATTGTCACAGATGACACGGATTTCGCTGCTGATTCGCTTGGTCATTTCACGGTGGAGTCCCAACATACGTTTTGGGACGGTGGTCGAAGCCTGCGTCCCAAAACGGGTTGTTTTGGGACTCCAGTTCTCTATAATTTCCAAAATACTTCTTGTTCTCGCCAATGTTGCCAGGCAGCTTCTAAAATACCCAGGTGCATAAATTCTTGGTGGGCATACCATCCGTTGAGAAAATAACGAACCGGTGCTTTCTCGTCTAACTCAATTTGATTCAGTAAATTGGTAGCAGTATTGGCATCGTTGAGAATACCAAGTCCCTCTTGTAACTGCGATAAACTTTTGGCAAACAAGCGGGCGGTTAGTTCATTTTTCTGATACAATTCTGCAAAAAAGCGTACTCCATACGCCAACTTTTTGACTGAAATGCGTAACTGATGACGTGCTTCAGGGTCCAGTTCTCTCAGTTTTTCACCATCCTGACAAATTTCCTGATAGTGTTTGTCTTGGATCGTCGAAGCCATTGTTACCGCAGGTTGTTCTAACGATCGCAAAGATTTCGAGGGTAAATGCAATCGCCAACTGCGTTTCACCAGCCATTTTCCTAACATTAGCAACATCCGACTGTAACGTGGATGTTGTAACGTTTCGCGCACCGCTACATAGGCCGTTGCCCGTTGTTCTGCCACGTTAGAAAGCAATTCTGACCACATTTTGTCTTTTTGCATATAGCCTTGGACCTGTTGTAACGTTTCATTGAACACGTCCCAATCTCGTGCTACTCCCAAAACATTGGCCATCCACTTGATTTCTCGGCGTACTTTAGTATGTGCCTGGTTAGGAATCAATGGTTTATACAAGTTTAGGCATGAACGTAGGCGCCGCAAAGCTACACGCATTTGATGGATACCCTCAACATCATCACCATATAAGACCACATCTTCATTGGCTTGTAAATGTTCAAGACAATGTCCAAGGATATTAATAAATGCCTGTTCTGCGGTCATATCCATGGACAAACCAACGGTTGGACTGGCTTTTTGGGATTCAGGCGGTGACGGCCTATAAATGGCATAACCGCGGGCCGCTTTACTTTTATTTTCAACGGATAACGGTATATGTTGTTGCAATTTAAGGGCAACTTGGAAAAGTTTATCGGGAGTCCCAGATTTGAGTTCTAATTCCACCTCACTTATAGGCACACTGGCCGTTGCAGTTTTAATTTCACCTTGGTCAAGGGCGAGTTCAATGTCACTGCCATCATACGTTAAATTCCACACCGTGCGAACAAAATCGGTCGTGAACAACGGCCCAATTTCTTCTCGATTTTTTTCATCTGCACACCAGTTTGCTAAGGGACTGTCAGATAACAGACGATAATCTGGTGTATCCCCTGTGATTTCCGTTTCCCACTCTTGACGTTGATGTAAGCCGCTTAAACTGGTGCCAGCCGTTTTCAACGTTTGTAACCGCCGTTGGCCCACCTGACGCACCCGTAAGCCCATCCCTTGTTGCAACAAAGCCAGGTCCTGAGTGTCAAAATAGGTACTATAAAGGTGTTGATGTTTAGACGTATAAGTGGCTGATTGCAACAGAGGCAATTGCAAGAATGATTCAATAGAGTCTGGCGCAATGCGTAATTTTAATTCGGTTTCTATAAACATAATGAACAATGAATAATGAATAATGGAAAATAGGCTTTCGTTAGCGGTCCTGCTTTGGTTTGGTCATTATTCATTCTGATAGCAGAATAGCATATAACTCAGAATCGGAGTCAGGCAACAATACCAAATGAATAGGTTAGCCACGGTTGACAGGTTGCCATCAAAATACGTTTGGGCCAACTGGCTAAAATCACCCAAGTTTTTCCCACCTTGTTGGTAGGTATAAATCATTTGATAGGTGGTATCATACATGAGTTTATAGGCAAAAGAGAAATCGTATAGAAGTATAGAAAACCCTAACATGGCAAACAACGGGCATAACCATTGGGAAAAATTTGTCAAAGCCAGGTATAATAGGTAGCCTGCCAGTAGCAATTCCATGCCATGTCCCATGATAAGAACCAATGCTTTGGATAGGGATGTGAAAACGATGGCCGAATAACCGCCTAAAGTGATGAGTAATATCCATAAAGATAGATGTTTATGACGGAAAATAGATAGTAAAATGACAAAACTCAGGTAAATGCCTAACAGCACGACGGGATTTTGAGGGTGATGTAAAGTCATTCCTCCCTCTTGTTTAAAGCTGGGAAAGGAGGGATACCCAAATAGCCAGCCGGTTATGGTGTGGCCTATTTCATGGGTTATCGTCAGGAGAGGGGGGAGGAGGGATTGAAAGGGTAAAATATGGTAGGTTACTATGGTTAATATAAGGCCGGTGCTTATTGTTATCCAGGTCGATTTATTTAAAGTATGGCGGTGGGAAGGCATTTATATTGGTTTTGAAGTTAGATAAATGTTTATGCTTATAAATTTGGGTAGTGATGCACAAGGTAGTGGTGATTGGCTTCAAACCTGACAGATCGCAGAGCACCTGTCAGGTTTAAACCACTACCTTGTGCATCACTACCGTAATATTCACATAAATTTGTACCTTGTCCACTTACGTGCACAGGACTTACGCAACCGCCGGTCTTTACCCCAACCCTCCCCGCACGCGGGGAGGGAGTCCCCCCCGTGTACGGGGGGCAGGGGGGGTGTTGGTGCGTAAAATCAAATAGTTACAAAAACGGTTGCGTAAGTCCTAGTGCAATAAGATTTATTGCGCCGTGCGCCCGCTATGCTGTGGCATCTAATTGCGCAATAATTCTTATTGCATTCCAGTGGAAATCGTACAAGTTTGAATGAATATCACTATATTACGTTTATAATACCATCCTTTTCCATTTTTCATTCGCCACCGCATCCAGATGACCTCCGACATTACCTTAACTCTACAAGAAACTATCCAACACGCCGCCGCTACTCGCACATCTTTAAAAATCGTGGGCGGTAACACCAAAGCCTTTTATGGACGCCTCATTCAAGGTCAAATACTAAATGTCGCCGACCATCGTGGTGTCATCAATTATGAACCCAGTGAATTGGTTATCACCGCCCGCGCCGGCACCCCGTTGCAAGACATTTCAGAGACTTTAGCCACCCACGGACAATGTTTGCCGTTTGAACCACCCTATTTTGGAACGGCCGCTACCTTGGGTGGCACCATTGCCTGTGGCTTCTCAGGACCTTCTCGCCCCTATTTAGGCGCCGCCCGTGACTTTGTACTGGGAGTCAAATGTATCAATGGCAAAGGCGAGATTTTAAGATTTGGGGGACAAGTGATGAAAAACGTCGCAGGCTATGATATTTCCCGTCTCATGGTCGGCGCCCTGGGCACGTTAGGCGTGTTGCTAGAAATTTCTTGTAAAGTCTTACCTCGGCCCGCAGAAGAGACCACTTTGGTTTTACCGGCCACGTTAACCCCGGCCATTCAACAAATGATGTATTGGGGTAATCAAACCGTGCCATTGACCGCCAGTTGTTATGATGGTGACAAACTCCTGTTGAGACTTTCAGGTACCAGCATTCAATCCGCCGTCCAAAAGATTCCAGGCGACGTGTGGCCTGCTGGAGACAGTTTTTGGGAAGAGTTACGAGAACATCGCCTACCTTTCTTTACGAGGGGAAGCCTGCCTCTGTGGCGATTATCAGTGCCTCCCATGATACCGCGTCTGAAATTGCCCGGCAATCCAATAGTGGAATGGGGCGGGGCCTTGCGTTGGCTTCGTAGCGAGTTACCAGCGGATACGATTCGCACCGCAGTGACTGAAGTCGGAGGACATGCCACATTGTTTAGAGGTGGCAATCGACGGGGAGACGTGTTTCAGCCATTGCCTGCCCCTCTATTAAAGTTACATCGTCGGTTGAAAGAACAATTTGACCCGCACGGGATTTTGAATCCACAGAAGTTAACTGACCAAATCTAGTTTTAAATTGACCGAGTGAAGTTGGAGTACGGAATTTATTCCGTGTGAAGTTGGAGTACGGAATTTATTCCGTTTGAAGTTGGAGTACGGAATTTATTCCGTGTGAAGTTGGAGTACGGAATTTATTCCGTGTGAAGTTGGAGTACGGAATTTATTCCGTGTGAAGTTGGAGT
>JAABRD010000107.1 GCA_011391085.1 Thiotrichaceae bacterium
AACAAGGCGACACAGTGGTAATACAAAAAGCGGTTATAGTGGTCGGGAAATTTGACATGTTGAATGTCCACGACCACTCGGTGACGTTTGTCCTCGGCAAATAGATCAAACCGTGAATCGACGCGCCCAATCGGGGGGAAAAAGGATTTTTCGGTTTCCACCCGGTCAATGTCTAATTCAATACCGGCGAAATCTTTGACAAAGGCGGTGAAGACTTCAAGGTCCGAAAAGGCTTTTTTGAAGATGACGCCGTAACGTAACGAGGCTACTTGTTTCATTTAGGTACCCCACTTGAAAATGGTGGATAGTTTTGATAAAACACACTACAGACAGTGCATTATTTGACATGGGCATATTCTTTAAAGATTAATGGGGATCCAATGAAGTTAAAAAAAGGGAGATGATTACCCAGTTTGATGGGCAAATTCCTCCATAAAATTAGTATTTCTATACAATATTTGGACTCAGGTTAATTTCAGGTAGTGTTTAAGGGGCCAACGCTACGTTTTGCCATGACAGCGACAAAACTTCGCTTGGACTCCAGGGTCTAAAACAATTTTAATATCACTTGACTATTTTTATTCAATTAGAATATCATAATAGTTTTATAACCCACATATTCACAAAGGATGATATTCTATGCCTTACGAACTTAATGGCAAAACAATAGACACTGATGCTAATGGTTTCTTGTCAAATCAAGATGACTGGAATGAAGACCTCGCTAAAGTCATTGCAACCACAGAAAGCATTAGCGAACTGACTCAACGTCACTGGGATGTTATCAACTACCTACGTGATGAATTTATCAATAACAGCGGACATCAACCCAACATCCGCAATTTGACCAAGGCCATGCAGGACCTGTGGGGGGAGAAAATTGAGGCTAAAGTCTTGTATGAACTTTTCCCCAAGAATCCTGATAAGCAAGCTTCTCGGATTGGTGGCCTGCCTGATACGAAGCGCAAAGGGGGGTATTAACCTCTTCTAAATTTGGAGTCCAAAACACGTTTTGGACTCCGATTTCGATTTCCCAGAGTTGGAGTCCAAAACACGTTTTGGACTCCTATTTTGATTTCCCAGATATTGCAGACCCTGGCAAATTTGGCGTTTTGAGTGGCTTAAATGAATCAGTTTCTTGCCCCAATCATTTCAGAATTGCAGAAAAACATTCGTCTTCGCCTCGGTATGTGGTTGATTGTGGGCCTATTAATGAGTTATGTGATCTTGGTCTTAAATGATTACCAACTGCGTTTGAAACGGGACTATCAAGATGCCTTGACTCAGTTACATCAGTTGCAATCGATGACCTCGCAATCGCAGTGGACACAACGGGTCCAGCAGACGCATGAGTTGTTAGGTCAATGGCAGGCGCGATTATGGCAAGCAGACACGAAAGGGTTAGCCCAGGCGATGTTTCAAAGTTGGCTTCAGGAAGAACTGTATTTTGCGCAACTGGCAGAACCGCGATTACAGGTGGAGACGACCGTGGAAGTAGCCAATCAGTCATTATGGCAGGTCTCGGCGAAGTTAGATGCAGTGTTTGTATCTAAACGGCTATATAACCTCCTCTTGGTTCTCAGTACCCATCCACAACTAATAGTGGTGGAACGTTTGGAGATTCAATATTCGCAGGTGAAACCCAAATTTAGTTTGGTGATGAGTGCATATTTTGGGAGACCGTGAGGGAGGGATAGTGGTTTTAGTGGATAGTGGATAACGGAGAGTGGATAACGGAGAGATTAATGTTATTCTCTGGAACGGGAAAGACATTGAATATGCTTTGGCCGATGACTGTTCCTTTCGCGATGTCTTCAAGACTAAGCTAAGAAGGGCCGCACAGTATGGCGAAATTTATTACACTTATGACACTCACCTACATTCATAAGGAGGTAAATACTATATGATTAATCAGACACCTATTCGTAAATTCGTGTTTGTTTTAAGCTGTGAGGTTGACGAAGTGATTATCACTACGCTGGCGAAAAAATTGTTGCCTGATTCATTCTCTTTTCATGTCGTTACAGTCGGTATGGATACCGCCTCTTTCAACGCATCCTATATTAGCATCATTGAATTGTTAAGAAAAGGCTATCAACATTTCTTTCTATTATTTGATACCAATACCATAGACGAAAACGAGATTACTCAGACTCAAGCGTTGATTGCAGAACCCATGAAGCGATACGGATTGTTAGAGTATGTTACCTTCTGTCCCATTATCCCGAACCTTAACGCCTGGCTGTTAGGCAAATATCAGTTACCAGAGAAACAATTTGGTCAAAAGTTTAATTTGCCCAAAATTGCTAAAGTGGCCAATAGCATTGATATAATGGTGTTACAGCGGCAAAATGCCAGTTTCAAGTGGTTTGCGGAAAGGTTGCAACAATTGACTCGGACTGACAAGGTGGTTTTGAAACGGGCCGCTTAGACTTTTAAAGTGATACATACCATCTGGGGCGCAATCATTCTTATTGCGCATCAGATGAAATGGTATGGGGAACCGTGGAATTTTCACCATCTAAAGACCCCGCGTTTTTCAAAAGCTGGCGTTTTTCTATACAACCCACTTATCCGCCATTCCCTCCCCCGCTACTGCCATCTCCATCTTCATTTCCCCCTATGCTACGACCATTTCTGGAACTGGTCTTCGTCTCTGACGCGCCTAACATGTTGGAGGCACCTAAAAATGCGCCAGCCACGGCGCCAATGACGACAAGCAACGTAATTTCTTCCAACTCGTGAAAGCCTCTTTTGTCGATCCACTGCATGACTTCAATAAACCCTCCCATTACCAATCCAAAAAAGCCTCCAATAAAGGCGCCAAAAATGGTTCTCACTAACGTCTGCAAAAAAATCGTGATTAACTGTTTCATCGTTATTTCTCTTCGGTTCGCTTGAGTTATTTATTCAATAGATATTTAAATTCTTTGAAATGCCTAGTATAGTTCGGTCCTAGAGGTCTAAACCAGGAGTTCTTAATCAGGGCTTTTGCAGATTTCATTCCAATTTGACTAAAAAGAGTACCATAAATTGCGTATGCCTTAATCTACGGTTGCTATGAAAATGTCTCAAACCACTCTTCTAATTCGCGCACGGCTTCCAAATTCTCATACAACACTTGATGCGAGGCTAATATCTTAGTCTTCACTCGTTCCCGATAAGCCGGGTCCGTTCCCAAACGCAGTGCTATTTCTACATACTGTTGCGGATTTTCTGCCACACAATCCAGCATCCCCATTTTTCGATAAAAATAATAAGTTGCCCGGCCCTGCATAAACCGTGATGGTAACGTGACCACGGGGGTGCCTAAAGCCAAGGCATCAGAAGTGGTGACACCTCCCCCAAAGTGTAGAGGATCCAACATGACGTCGGCTAGGGCCAACAAGTGAAGATAATCTTCAAAATTCATTCTGGGTAAAAACGTAATACGTGTCATCACATCAGGTAGCGTTTGACTAAAACGTTGTTTCAACCGTTGAGTCCAATGGTTATAATGCCCTTCTATCAAGACCAGTTGACCCTCTGGATCATTTCGTAAGATATTCACTAAAATTGGGTCAAACTCTGGATGAAATTTGGGTAACGACTGCGGACATAAATATAAATGACGTTGATACTCCGTACCTAACACGGGATGTGGATAAGTCAGTCCAAAGTCACGACGGTATTTCACCGAGGACAATTTCGGTTTGTAAAAGAACACGGGGAGATGATTGAGTCGAACTAATTTTTCACTGTAGTGTTCCTGCGCCACACACTCTCCTCCGTCCCGCTGTTCTGCCACCTCTATGTCTTTAGCAGAAATGAAATAATCCATATTCCGAATCCCTGTTGTCAAAGGAAATCCCCAAGTAGTACATTGTACCGGGGCCAGTCTCGCAAAAGCTAAAAAATAAGCAAACGGGTCTTCTCCAATGTTGGGATAAATTAAAATATCCAACTGTTGTTTAGCTATCTGTTGACGCGCTAAAGTCAAGTCTAATGGCAAGATTTCAGAATGTTCGGCATGTTTTTGAATAAATGTGGATACGTCATCCAATTCAGAGGTTAAGAAAAAGACGACGTTT
Source organism: Thiotrichaceae bacterium (assembly GCA_011391085.1). Lineage (GTDB taxonomy): Bacteria > Pseudomonadota > Gammaproteobacteria > Beggiatoales > Beggiatoaceae > JAABRD01. Next base: position 4,071 of record JAABRD010000107.1, read on the forward strand.
TGAAATTTATCCTTGGACAAATGGGCAATGATGCCTTTTATTATATTGCCAACGACATGATTTTTGAAATTGTTCGAGACCCATCCAATTTTCATTTTACCAGAGTGATGCGATTTGCGATGACCTGGTTCACAATGAGGGGCAGTATATGACAAAAAGGGTGCCGCCTGTTCATAAAAAGCGGCCAATTTTATTTGAAATTCTTTATCATTGAGACCATGATAGGCAATATAAAAATTGTTTGCCCCGGCTATTTCTGCCATACGAATATCGCTGTTTAACAAGGCCGTCAGACGGTTTTCCAGTTGAGTACGATATTCTATAATTTCTTGTGAAGAATTCATAATGACAGGTATCAACGTAGCCAGTTTGACTTGGATACCTGCTTCATTCGGATTGAGTGTCAAGGCTTGTTGAAAACTATCTTTAGCTTCCCCGAACCGACCTTGCGTTTGAAGGGCATCACCCAGGTGGCTGTAAGCGTCTGCAAGACCGGGATTCAACAGAATGGCGCGACGATAACAAGGTTCAGCTTCTTCATATTTTTGTTGAGTCAAGAAGACATTGCCCAGATTATAGTGGGCTTTGGCAAAGTCTGGATCAATTCGCAAAGCGTTCTGATAACAGACAATCGCTTCTTTCAACTGATTTTGCGTGGCCAGGATATTGCCTAAGTTGTTGTAAGCAACCGCATGGTTAGGATTCAGTTGTAAGACCTTTTGATAACACTTTTTTGCCTCCTCCAACTTCCCCTGGGCTTGGAGTGAATTGCCCAAATTACCATAAGCGTTTATTTCATCTGGACTTGGAGAGGGCATCGAAGCAGATTTTTGAACGGCACAGCAATGTTTAAATTTTTTCCCACTACCACAAGGGCATGGAGTATTACGACCTGGTTTCATATTTTTATTATGTCTGTTTAGTTGATTTTCTTATTCTACCCTGTTATCATAAAAAATTCCATGTAAATCACTTTAAGAGGTAACTTTAAATATGGGACTATTTGACATTTTCAAAGGCGACAGTGAGACCATGACACCTCATCTAGCCTTCACTATTTCCCTCATTTATATGATGAGTGCCGATGGCAACATCGAAAACGAGGAAATTGGGCAACTGCTATCTGTGTTAGGCGGTGAGGAAAGTGGGGGCGTCATTGGTGTCGGGGCCAATAATCGCCAGTTGTTAGACCGTGCCGTGAAGTACGCACGCAATCATGCGCCAGACCAATTTTTGGCAGAGGCTGCATCCATGTTGACGGATGCACAGAAAATGTGCATTTTGACCAACATGATTGACTCCTCCTTGTCAGACGGTCAGGCAGAAATGGAAGAACAGCAGTTGTTTAACAAGTTCTTACAAGCGTTTGGAATTTCCGAAAGCCGCTTTAAACCATTCTTTGACGTGATCGTGTTGAAGAATGACCGCACAGTGTTCACCAATTCCAATCATCCTAAGAATCAGGATGGGTATCAAGTGCAATTGGTGATTTAAAGGGACACGCTGGACTAGAGGCTTCAGCCGGCAACCCGGGACTAGAGGCTTCAGCCGGCAACCCGGGACTAGAGGCTTCAGCCGGTGGCACTTCTTCCGGCTGAAGCCTCCAGTCCCGGACTTCCTACCAACCGGCTGAAGCCTCTAGTCCCGGACTTCCCACACCACGGGACTAGAGGCTTCAGCCGGTGACGGTTTTGGAGACTTTAGCCTCCAGTCCCGTCACCCTTCGATACTTCACTTCAACCAATTTTTTAACCCCTTTCTCCAATTAAAATCCAGAATGTCAACTCCCAAAAAACTCACCCTATTCTTCGCTATCCTCCTTAGTCTATCACTCATTCTGTCCCTACCCTCCTGCATCACAGGCCCAGTTGAAGCGACAGCTATCGTTTCCACTTCTAGCACCCACTCGATTCCACAGCCGACAACATCTTTAAAAGTCATGTCCCTAAATCTCGCCCATGGACGAAAAGATGGTTTTCATCAATTCTTTCAAAGTGACGCCACCATCTTGTCTCATCTGCGGGAAATTGCTACCGTCTTGGAACGCGAGAAACCTGATGTGGTGGCGGCACAAGAAGCCGATGGGCCGTCATTTTGGAGTGGCAATTTTAGTCATGTTGACTATTTAGCAAACACTGCAAAACTGGGTTACTGGGTACGCGGTGAACATGTAAAAGGGCTAGGTTTGTCGTATGGCACTGCGGTGTTATCAAAGTGGCCGTTGTTAGAAGCAGTTTCAAAAACCTTTAGACAAGTGCCACCCACTCCTGCCAAAGGATTTGTAGTCAGCACCGTACAAACCACTAAACCTATCCAAGTGGTTTCCGTACACTTGGATTTCGCCCGCGCTTCTCTGCGTCAACAACAAGTAGCGGAGATGGTGAACTATTTGAAACCGCGTGGCGGACCTTGGGTTATTATGGGGGATTTTAACTGTAACTGGGGGCAGGAAGAGACTTTGCCAAAATTGGTGAAAGAATTGAATTTACAAGCTTTTCGTCCAGAAGCAACGGATTTGAATACTTTTCCACAGTCCTCACCAAGGTCGAGAATCGATTGGATTCTAATCTCCTCAGAATTGCAATTTGGAGAGTATCGAACGTTGACAGACACATTATCAGACCATCTAGGGGTAGTCGCATGGATTCAACTTTGACTTTGTTAAGAAAAATCCCCTTTCTCAACCGTTTGGTCTTCCGCATCGATCAACTTGAAGCGAAATGTCGTCAATTGGAAACTCAACTGGCCGAATGCGATTGCTTACCTGTTCCCCCCGTGACCTTGCGAGTACGAGTAGGTGGCTGGGAAGAAGTGGATCATTTTCTGGGGGTCGGACGCAAAATCAGTTGGGATGTGAAAAAGTTGTTGAAAGGTGTGAATCGACCTTTTGAATCATTTCCAGCGGTACTAGATTTTGGCTGTGGTTGCGCAAGAGTATTGCGTTTTATGAGACCTTCCCCTGGGCAAATGATAATGGGGACGGATATTGACAAAGAATCGATTGCCTGGTGTCAAGAATATTTGGGAACTATTGCCCAATTTCAAATTAATCACGATTTTCCTCCTTTGCCTTTACCAGAGAAGAGTGTTGATTTGATTTATTCCGTCTCAGTGTTCACCCATTTGCCAGAAGAGATGCAATTTCAATGGCTTGCCGAGTTAAGACGGGTTTTAAAACCAGGTGGAATCTTAGTGACTTCGGTACATGGTGAATCGTTATTTCCCATCGCCGAAGAAGTGAATAAATTTCAGGAAACGGGATTTTATTACTTAAAGGGAGACAGCACCCCAGGTTTGCCAGACTATTATCAAGCGACATTCCACACGCAAACGTATGTTCAAAGAGAATGGAGTCGGTTTTTTAAGATTTTGAAGATTCAAACTCGGGCGATTAATAATCATCAAGATGGGGTGGTGTGTGAAAGGGTGGAGGAATAATAAACCTATCCTAACAACGCCCCCCACGGGACTAGAGGCTTCAGCCGGTGGGGAGGCACGGTGATTTCAATATCTGTTCTGCACCTTCCGGCTAAAGCCTCTAGTCCACCTGGCGATTCATTAGCCGCAATGTCGTTAAATTAAGGAATGAAAATGGCCAAAGAATTAAGATAGCGGTGGACTAGAGGCTTCAGCCGGTGGGGTGGCACGGTGATTTCAATTTTAGACTCTTGACAAATCCCTGTCGTTTATTTCACAATGGCGGACCTTATTCATAACCACTCTCTATCCATAATGAAACTTTCTAACCTGTTCAACAACTTTCTAGGACAATGGCAAACTCTGCCCATTCCCAAACGTCTCGCCTGGTTATCACTGACAGTCATCTTATTTGTGTTAGCCGTCGTGATTGCAATGGATGGCTTTGGCCTCTTCATCTATAACTCTCTGTTGGTTAATGTCGCCACTTTAATCGGAGGTCTTTTGGCGGTCCTTGGTATTTATTATATCACACCAGAAAAACCGACCACCTCTCCGCCCGTCGTCCTCCCTTCAGAACCTCCCACCCCAACCTCTTCCATCTCCGGCTACGACCAAGATATTTTCGTCAGCTTTGCCCCCGCCGATAAGGAGTGGGCGACGAATTTGGTGAATACGTTGCAGAATGGGTCATTGAAGGTGCGAGTGAGTAAATTGGGGCATTGTTCGGTATGGATGGCCGACGAGGCGGGTCAAGCCTTGGATATTCTGGAACATACGGCTACGTTGTTGCTGGTTTTATCGCCTGATTGGGTGACGTCTTCAGATTGTCGCAAGGCCCTGCAAACCTTTCTCCAGTTGCATCACGACCCTAGTCGCGTGGTAGTGGTGACTCGGCAACCAGTTGATTTGCCTGTGGAACTTCAAGGCTGTCAGCTTTATCGGTTTTGGGATAGCCCAGCGTATAAGCCGGCCAGTGTGGAGGAACGTCGTTTTCGTGACCAAATCGTGACGTTGGCAACCGATTTGGCTAATAAACTCAAAGAGTTGCGGCACCCCGTGGCACCGCCGAAAATTACTGTCTTCTTGGCTGAGGTGACGGATGATTTAGATGAGTATCGTCTTCAGTTAAAGAATGTCCTCGAACAAGAAGGGTGTCGCGTGTTGCCCCAAGGCACCGCTTTATTTACCGACCATCCAGAAACACGGTGGCCAGCGGACCTGGCCCAAGCTAGTGTGTTTATTCAATTACTGAGTGACTTACCAGGCAAGCAACACTTGCCCTGGTGGCAATATCAAGCCGCCCAAACTGCTAAGGTAAAGATTTTGCAATGGCGTGATAAACAGCTAAATCTCGACCAAGTGACCAACCCGCAACATAAAACTTTGTTGGAATCCAATACCGTCATGGCTATTGGTATCGAAGAGTTTCGGCAAGAGGTGTTGCGCGTGATTCAGCCGCCGGAGGAGATGCCTACGGCACCGCGCTTGCTACAGTCACCTATCTTTGTTAATATCAGTCCCGAAGATGAGAACTTCGGTAAGCAGATTATCCAATTGTTGGATAAACATAAAGTTCATGGCACCATGCCGCTGTATCAGGGGAAACCGACTCAAATTCGTAAAGATATTAAAAAGAAAATGAGTTGTTGTCGGGCGATGGTGTTGGTTTATGGTCAAACTGGACTCGAATGGGTCAATACTCAACATCGTGACTTTAACCAAATTTGTAAGCAACCGGGCAACGCTTGTTTGCCTCCTCTGGCCTTGTGTCATCTACCTGAGAATCCAGAATTTGTCACGTCTGGCATCGACAAATTTAGTTGCACGGGCAACTTAGAACAAGACCTCTCCCGTTTTCTAAACCAATACCAATTGAAATCCCATGCGTGAATCTCTTTCTACTTTAACTGCATTGACCACTTCTCCTTATCCCGGCTTGCGCCCGTTCCAACCAGAGGAGACGGATATTTTCTTTGGGCGCGAAGACCAAAGTGACCAGTTGCTAGAGAAATTGCAAGGCGAGACGCACTTCTTAGCGGTGTTAGGCTTGTCGGGCAGTGGGAAATCGTCGCTGGTGCGCACCGGGTTACTGGCGGGCTTGCAACGCGGGTATTTGGCAGGGGCGGGGGTGCGGTGGCGCGTGGCGGAAATGCGGCCAGGGACGCAACCTTTTGAGAAGTTAGCCCAAGCCCTCATTGACCCGGAACCACCTGCGAAGCCCGCGTTGCCCGAATATCGACGGTTGTTCACGGCACCCGACCCCGTGGCGTTTTTAGCGGCAGATTTGCGGCGTGGGCCGTGGAGTGTGCATGAATTGTTACGAGATTTGGCCGTGCCTGCGGGTGAGAATCTGTTGTTAATCGTTGACCAGTTTGAGGAGATTTTTCGGTATTATCAACAGACGGATGCGAATCAAGCGGCAGCGTTTGTCGAGTTGTTACTGGCCACTAGCACCCCCAGAGTTGACCGTACAGCGCGGCATCGTCTCTATGTGGTCATCACCATGCGGTCGGAGTTTATTGGGGAATGTGCGCGGTTTTATCTGTTACCTGAAGCCATTAATCAAGGGTTGTTTTTGGTGCCACGGTTAATGCGTGACCAGTTACGGGAAGCCATTGAAGGACCCGCCCGAGTTTGTGGGGGGCAAGTGGCAGCGGATTTAGTGACTCGGTTGTTGAATGACGCGGGCACAGAACCAGACCAGTTGCCCTTGTTACAACATGTCTTGATGCGCTTGTGGCAAACGGCTGTGCAGAAGGCGAAGGCTGGGGAGATTCGCTTAACTGTGGCGGATTATCACCAGTTAGGTCCTCTCACTTCCTCTTCTCCTGACCGACCGGCGGCTTTGTCAAAACATGCGGAGGAAGCCTATCAGGAGTGTACCGAATCGCAACGACGAGTGGTGGAAGTTCTGTTTCGGTGTTTGACGGGGGGAGTGAATTCGCAACGGGATACGCGCCGCCCCGTGACGTTGGCGGAAGTGGCCGCCGTGGCCGCCGTGCCTGGGTCGGCAGTGGCGGCGGTGGTGGAGATGTTTCGGCAGCCCGACCGTTGTTTCTTATTGCCACCGTTACCGCAAAAATTAGAGGAGACGACGCTGGTTGATATTAGTCATGAAAGTCTGATTCGGCAATGGCAACGGTTAGACCAATGGGCGAAAGCGGAGAGTGAAGAGGCACAAATGTATCAACGGTTAGAAGACAGTGCGCAACGCTGGGAGAAGGGGGAAGGGTCGTTATGGCGTTCGCCAGAGTTAGAAGCCGGTCTGGCCTGGCATGACCGCGTCCAACCAACCGCGGTGTGGGCCAGTCGTTATGGGCAACACTTTGATTTAGCTAAACGTTTTTTAGAGGAGAGTGCCAGTGGGCAAGTGCGAGAGTGGCAACGAGTGACTCAGCAAAAGGAATTGGCGATGCGGGCTATCAATCTCCTCACGTATGAATTGGTGGATGAATTGGCACCACTGCCACGTACCACGCCTATTTTGATTCGTGTGTTAGAAAAGAATGCAGCATTATTGGACGAGATTTTTGCGTTGGACCCGGCGACTACGGAAGCCCAACGGGAAAAGTCATCTACTTTAAATCGTCTTGGGGACTGCTGGTTAACATTGGGCAACACCCCTGCGGCCTTGGCGGCCTATCAGAAGTCGTTGGCAATTGCGGAAACCCTGGCCCAGGCCGACCCCAGCAATACGCAAGCCCAACGGGATTTGTCGGTCAGTTATGAACGAGTAGGAGACGTGCAAGTTCAACAAGGCAACACCCCTGCGGCCTTGACGGCCTATCAGCAGTCGTTGGAAATGAGAGAATCCCTGGCCCAGGCCGACCCCAGCAATACGCAAGCCCAACGGGATTTGTCGGTCAGTTATAATAATATAGGAGACGTGCAAGTTCAACAAGGCAACACCCCTGCGGCCTTGGCGGCCTATCAGAAGTCGTTGGCGATTGCGGAATCCCTGGCCC
>JAABRD010000108.1 GCA_011391085.1 Thiotrichaceae bacterium
GTGGGGGATAATATCATTTTTATTTATGGTTATAATAAGCCAAATATTTTGGTGTTTATGATTCTATCACAGATGAATTTTTATTTCCGGACAACTCTATTTCACCCAGATTGCATCACTACCCTTTCTTAGATAAAGAGAACACTTATGTCATACCGTCAATTTACATTAGCCACGGTCAAGAAAAATTTTGACTTGACCACTTTTGAAGAAGCTGGTATATTTGCAAATGTGCCTGCTGTCAAGTGCAGTGACCCTTTGGCCGAAACGCTTCAATACAATATTCCACTCGCCTTGGCCAGCAATACCGAAAAGGCGCGTTCGGAAATGATTATCTCCCCCATTTTGATTGAGACGAGAAAACAACTGAAGGCCAGTTTTAGCTTATTTTCGGGTGTCGAATTTAATGTGGCACCTGAAAAGGGTTTGACTGGCTATTGTGATTTTATTTTGAGTCGTTCCCCAGAAAGATTTTTCGTAGCAGCCCCTGCGGTCATGTTGGTGGAAGCGAAAAACGAAAGTATTCATGGTGGACTCGGTCAATGTGTTGCAGAAATGGTGGCGGCACAATTGTTTAATCAACAAGAACAAAATCCCATTACCACGATTTATGGCGTGGTCACGACTGGCACTATCTGGAAATTTTTAAGGTTGGTCGATCACCAAGTAGAAATTGATTTAAACGAATACTACTGGTCTGAAATTGACCAGATTTTGGGAATTTTAAGTGCTGGGGTTCATGGTTAGATGGGGGGAAACCGCCGCACCGGACTTACGGCTTTAGCCGCAATGCGATTAAGTTTAAGGAATCAATTAATCGACAGGTGGACTAGAGGCTTTAGCCGGAGGCGGGGCCCCGCAATTTCAATTATGTTCTGCCCCCCACCGGCTAAAGCCTCTAGTCCACCTGTATTTTAATTTCGGGGGACTTTTTTCCTTAATTGAATGGCATTGAGGCTTTAGCCGGTGGTAGGTCAACTCTCACCGGCTAAAGCCTCTAGTCCGGTGCTTGCAACCCATGGTTCTCTTAAATATGACCCTTGAAACCTTTTCTCTCTTCCCCAATAATATTACCGGCGTCATTCTTGCCGGTGGCCGGGCGACTCGCATGAATGGTCAAGATAAAGGCTTGCTATTCTTAAATGGCCGATGTATGATTGAATTTGTGATTGCCGCGGTGCGTCCTCAAGTGGGACCATTATTGATTAGTGCGAATCGTCACCAATCTCGTTACGCCCAACTAGGTCACTGCCCCGTCTTAACCGATACATTTGGTCACTATGACGGGCCTTTGGCAGGGATGGCCACTTGTTTACAGGAAGCGAAAACGGATTATGTATTATTTGTTCCTTGTGATTCGCCACTCCTCAGTTCACAATTGGCCAACCGTTTGTATTCTGGGTTACTTGAAAACAATGCCGACGTGAGTGTCGTTGCCCAAGGGGGACAGATTCACCCAGTGTTGAGTTTGTGGAAACGAAGTTTATTGTCTAACTTGTTAGCTTTCCTAAATGCTGGAGAACGTAAAATCGGGTATTTTCTATCGCAACAGGCATTGGCTAGAGTTGACTTTTCGGATCTGCCAGAGACTTGTTTAAACGTGAATACACCAGATGAATTGGAGGTAGTGGGGAACCGATTATTGTTTCCAATTATATGAACCTATCCCCCCAAAAGTAGAAATCATGTCGGAGGATTAGAGGCTTTAGCCGCAATGCCATTAAGTTAAGGTACGGTGGAGTGGAGGCTTTAGCCGGCCGGCGGTAGGCGCCCCGCAATTTGAGGGGGGGGTGATGCCTACGGCCGGCCGGCTAAAGCCTCCACTCCACCGGGATTTTTCTTAACTTAAATGGCACTGCGGCTAAAGCCTCTAGTCCACCGACGTGGTTTGAAATACGTTGATTGATTTCATCATAACAAAATCCAAAATACCAATGACTCCTATTCTCGGTTTTGTCGCCTACAGCGGCACAGGTAAAACGACTTTATTATTACAACTCATTCCTCTCCTGAAGGCAAAAGGGTTGCGCTTGGGAATGATTAAGCATTCGCATCATGGCTTTGAAATAGACATTCCAGGCAAAGACAGTTATCGTCTTCGGCAAGCAGGGGCAGATCAGACGATTATTGCTTCTCCCCATCGCATTGCGTTAGTGAAAGAAATCAGGGAACGTGCAGAAGAGGTGCGGTTGGGCCAGACATTAGCGATGCTAGACCACAACGATTTGGATTTGATTCTAGTGGAAGGGTTTAAACATGAAACTTTTCCTAAGATCGAAGTCTATCGTCCCAGTTTAGGTCATCCCTTGATGTTTCCTCAAGATAACGACATCTTGGCGGTGGCTTGCGATGCGCCGTTACCAGCGGTCACCTCATTGCCTATTTTGGATGTGAATCGGCCCGCGGAGATAGTCAAATTTATTGAGAAGGGAATCTTGCAGGTTAAAGGCTGAGAAACCAAAGAAAAGTTCCCATGCGGAGGCGCGTGGGAATAGGTGAGGTAAAAATAACTTATAGTAATATTCATTCAAATTGGTACGATTTAAGTCAAAAAATGCCGTTGGACTGGAGGCTTTAGCCGGCCGGCGGTAGGCACACTCCAGTCTTTGAGAACGGGGGACGCCTACCGCCGGCCGGCTAAAGCCTCCAGTCCAACGGCGTGTTTTAACTGAATGACATTGCCGCAGGCGGGAGTGAGAAGGAATCTTACTCTATGACATTCCTTCTACACTAAAGAAGACGGTTCAATTTGACAATCCTCTTACCCTGGTTAATCGGCCTTTTTCCCTTTGCCTTTCCCTTTGCCTTTCCCTTTGTTGCCTTTGCCTTTGTTGCCTTTGCCTTTATTGGCCTTCTTAGCCTTTTTGTTAGCCTTCTTGGCCTTCACAGGCTTTTGTGATTCCGATGAGTTGGCGGTACTTGCAGGACCTGGGTTTGTACCTTCCGCAGCAGGAGTGGGGGCGGTAGCGGCAGGTTGTTCAGGAGAAGGCGCCGCATCATTGGCATACGTTGGTAATCCTAAAGTCATGCCAAGGATAACGGCACTGGTCGTCAAAATGAGTTTTTTCATGAGATATTTTCTTCGTTTAAGTTGTGAGAGACTTAGTTTCTTTGAGAAACTGAAGTTTTTGGTGTGAAACTCAGTTTCTTCGAGAAACTGAGTTTCTGACAAGTGTTAAGATATATATCAACTAAGGCAGTTTCAATCTGTTAAAACAGTAAAGCCATTGGTAGAAACAGACAAGATTTTGATTATATAACAAATTAACTCTTAAGTCACCTTTGAAAAAGGAACACCTTGGATGTTATCAACACATCCAAGGGTTATAATAGAAACGGGTAAAGATCAACTCTCTCGCCCCTATTTTGGGTTAGAAAGAAAGAGAATTTGCCGGTTTGCGGTTGTCGTCGTCGGTTGTATCATCATCATCGTCATCATTACCACCGCTTTTGTCACTGAGACATCCATCGGGCAATTGGTATACACCAGTTGACATGGATGGCTTACTAACAAAGTTGCCATCGCACGCCGCGTAAGTGTTGAGGTATCCCAAAGTTGTGTAAGCGATGACCATAGTCATTAATGAGATTTTTTTCATAAGAGTGTTCTCCTACCTTTTCGGTGTGGTAAATCTACAACAGTCAGCCCTTTTCCTTGAGATTCAATCCGACAAATTTAAATTCAGGAAAGGTAATTCAAGTATAGATTAACTTTTAAGGTTTGTCAAATTATTTTTAATGTTGCATTAATGCGACACTAGATTTTTAATGAATAATGAGAATGTGAGTACATTCCTCCTTCATTATTCATTATTCACTATTCACTATTCATTATTCATTAAAAAACTATGAGTATCGTAAAAGATTTACATAAAAGAGGACTTATTAGTCCCCCCAAGTTCCTTCCCGATAACATTCACTACGAAACCATGATGGGTTCCGTCGCTTATGGTGTCTCCTCCGACGCCAGCGATATTGATGTTTATGGTTTCTGCATTCCGCCTAAAGAAACTATTTTTCCGCATTTAAGAGGAGAAATTTTCGGTTTTGGTACGCAATTGCATCGATTTGAACAATATCAGGAACATCATGTTGAGGAGAAAAGTCGCGGCGTTATTTACGACCTCACCATTTATTCCATCATCAAGTATTTTCAATTGTGTATGGAAAATAACCCGAACATGATTGATTCGCTATTCACACCGCCCCGCTGTGTTCGTCACTCTACTAAAATTGGTAACCTCGTTCGCGACCATCGCAAATTGTTTTTACACAAAGGTTGCTGGCACAAGTTCCGTGGCTATGCCTGGTCGCAATTGCACAAAATGGAAAGTCAGAATCGAACGGGAAAGCGCAAAGAGATGATTGAAGAATTTGGGTATGATGTGAAATTTGGTTACCACGTCGTCCGTTTGCTGGGCGAAGTGGAACAAATTTTATCGACAGGCGACCTGGAGTTGGAACGGGATCGAGAAGTGTTAAAGGCGATTCGGCGAGGTGAATGGAGTTTGTCTAAAATCAAAGAATGGTTTGCCGAACGCGAAAATAGTTTGCAGACGTTATATGAAAATAGTCAGTTACCTCATACCCCAGATGAGGAGAAAATTAAAACTCTTCTCCTATCTTGTTTGGAAGAACACTACGGGTCTCTGTCGGCCTGCGTCGTGATTCCTGAGAAAGCGACCCAGGCCATCCATGACATCAAAGCGATTTTAGAAAAATATGGATTTTGAACAGACTGGCTTTCATTTGTCACGACCAGAGAAGAGAAGTGAAGTGACCACAGTGCAACTCTACACGGCCTTGTCCACCCCGGTGATGTTGGCTAATCAAACACAGATGACGTATTTAAAAATCGGTCTCATTGGCACTTCGGACCCTCTTCCGAAAATGGCACCGATCAATCTGGCCTTGATCATAGATAAATCAAACTCTATGCGCGGTGTGAAAATTCAACAAGCCAAAGCCGCGGCCAGGAAAGTGGTAGAACAGTTACGAGACGAGGATACCATTGCTTTGATTAGTTATGACCATCATGTTGAGGTCCTCTTGCCAGCTACCAAGGCATCTGAAAAAGCCGCTATCTATGCTGCCATTGACCAATTGACCGCAGGTGGAAACACCGCCATGTTTAGCGGTCTTGAACGTGGTGCCAAAGAAATTCGGAAATTTTCCAGTCCAGAACGCATTAATCGTATCTTCCTAGTCTCCGACGGACATGCCAATGTGGGTCCCTCTTCCCTTGACGAATTGGGAATCTTAGCTACCGAATTAGGAAAGGAAGGTATTGCGGTCACCACGATTGGATTGGGACTGGATTATCACGAAGATTTGATGACCCGATTAGCTAAAAATAGCAACGGCAATCACCTGTTTGCAGAACATCCGACCGATTTGGTGACTCTGTTTGATCAAGAATTTGGCGACCTCTTGTTGGTAGTTGCCCAACAAATCACCGTGACCATTCACAGCACTCAAAATAGCCGTCCCTTGCGGGTGTTGGGAAAAGAAGCGACTATTCAAGGTACTCAAGTGGTGGTTAAACTGAATCAACTGTATCGGAACCAAGAGAAACAGGTCCTGTTACAACTAGAAGTGCCACCCATTGCGGCGAGTGAACCACGCACGTTGGCTAATATCACGGTGACTTATCACAATGTGGGAACAGGTACGACAGACCAACTCTCCAGTGCTGTGTCAGCGACTTTTACCACCACCCCGCGATGGATAGAAACTCACACCCAACCCACGGTGATGGCCGCGGTGGCAGAACAAATCGCTTTGGAAAAGAATAAGTTAGCATTGACATTACGAGACACTGGACGAGTGGAAGAGGCGCGAGAAGCGTTGTTAGAAAATGCGGTGTTTCTCAAAGAACAAGCGGCAAAATATGAATCCACCTCTTTGGAAAAACTGAAAGATTTAAATATTACAGATGCCCAGAATTTGGAGAAGGCCGATTGGAAAAGGCAACGTAAGGTGATGCGGGTGGAACAGTATCGGGAGGAACAGCAATCTAGTGGATAGTGGACTTTAGTGGATAGTGGAGGATGAATATTATAGATACCGGACTAGAGGCTTCAGCCGGTGGAGGTGGCACGTCACCGGCTAAAGCCTCTAGTCCAACACATTTGATTATCCACTCTCCACTCTCCACTCTCCGTTATCCACTCTCCACTCTCCACTAATCTAATCAGTCCCTTCTCAGCCGATCCGACACCGCAATCGGCGTCGGATAATTTAAAACAATCAGATAAGAGGATACGACAAAGGTCATCACGGTGGCGGCTTCAATTAAATACGCCGCAGGTCTGCTAAGAATACCAGTTTTTAAAGCAACTTCAGCAACCAGTAAGGAAAACTCACTGACTTGTCCCAACCTGACGCCCATTTCTAAAGATAAGGGTTCGGGTTCGCCGACTTTGACTAATAATAGTTTGAAGGTCCAAGGCTTGATGGTCAGCATCAGAATCGCTAAGAGGATGCCAGGGAATAAGACTTCGTATACCGTCTTTAAGTCTAAACCGGCACCCAAGGAGAAGAAAAAGATGACCAAAAAGAAGTCGCGTAAGGGTTTTAAACTTTCTGCAATGTAGCGGGAAATTGGATTACTGGCTAAGACAACGCCACCAATGAAGGCGCCAATTTCATGGGAGAGTTTCAAGACGGTAGCCAGTTCTGCCATACCTAAACACCAGCCAATGGTCATGAGAAAAATATATTCTTGAATTTTGTCAAAGCGGTGAATTAATTTAACCAGCACAAAGTGTTCAAATGCCACTGCGAAACCGATTAATAGAGGCAAACCCAAGGTCAAGATGCCTATATCAACCCACGGATTTCCACCTTTGCTGACCCCTTGTAAAATTAATAGCATGAGAATGGCGATAACGTCTTGCAATAATAAAATGCTGACCATGACTTCGCCAGCATGTTTGTGATGTAACACCGTCGTCGGTAATAGTTTGAGACCAATGATGGTGCTGGAAAACATCATGGAAGCACCAATGAGGAAATTTTCCCAGACGTTGAAACCAAATTGCCATCCCACGCCAAATCCTAATCCTGCAAAGACGAGAGAACTGACGACTGTCACGACAGTCGTTTTTCGCAACGTATGGAGGAGGTCTTGTGGTTGTAAATTGAGGCCAAGTAAAAAGAGTAAGAAGATGATGCCGATTTTGGCAACCCCGTTAATGAGTTCTAAGTCCGCGACTATCCCAAAACCGGGGAGTCCAAGAATCACGCCTAATAGGATATAACCTACTAAAAGGGCTTGCCGGGCGTACAGGGCGAGAGTGGCTAAGACGGCAGAACCTGTGAAAATCACAAAAATGTAGAATACGATAGGGTCCGTGTGCATGGGTTTTGAATAGACAAAGGGAAACGCGGAGGAATCTAAGTAGATAAGTGCAATCAGTTGCAGGACAACGAGTTGGGGGAGAGGTGCATAGGAAATGGGTTGGTTAATCTGGAGCGCAATAAGAATTATTGTGCCGCTACTGCGTAGCGCAAGGCGCAATAATTCTTATTGCGCCCCCAGATGAAGAAGTGCTGAAATGTGGGTAAAAATTTGGGTAGTGTTGTACAAGTAATGGTATAGCAGTTTTGGAGTACGGAATTGATTCCGTTGGAGTACGGAATTAATTCCGTTGGAGTACGGAATTAATTCCGTTGGAGTACGGAATTGATTCCGTTGGAGTACGGAATTGATTCCGTTGGAGTACGGAATTGATTCCGTTGGAGTACGGAATTAATTCCGTTGGAGTACGGAATTGATTCCGTTGGAGTACGGAATTAATTCCGTACTCCAAAACCCATAACCATTAGCTTTGCAACACTACCAAAATTTGAACTGTGATGGATATGATGAAAATGATGTTTATGATGAGAGAAAGCGCAACTCCGCGTCGGTCATTTTCATCATACTTATCACACTTATCACAGTTCAAATAGTTTACCCAGTTTTCATCATCACTGGTGATTGACACCTCTATCAACCACCCCCACCCAGCCCTATATCACGGCGGGCTGCTACGATGGTGACGGTAAATCCGGCGATGACATCTAGCAACGACATCATACTCAAAATGAAGAAGGCCGAAGTGCCCGCTTTACTCCAGAGGAGAAATAGCACCAAATAGAGAATGAAGGTGAACATGGATGCCACATGTTCGATAATGGTACCGGTGCCAGTTTTGGTAGCCTTGAGTAGTTCAATGTACAGCAGGACTATCCCTAAGATAATAAAAAAGTCGCCCATGGTGGGTGCCCAGGTCGCCCCTGAAAACAGAGACATTGAAAACAGGCCGCCGGCCTGGTCACTGAAATCGACACCCAGCGTTGCCAGAATAATATAAATTATCAACAGCAATGCAAACAGGGGAATCATGGAAAGGTACTTTAACGCCATAGTTTATTTCCTTTAGTTGTGGTTAAATGCCTGTTGAATAACAATGACTTGTTCAACAAAATGACATGTACTTTACCGAAAAGGCTTGAATTAATTTTTCAGGAAAAGTACACTAGGTTCATTCTATCATAGACAAAGCTAGAGTTCAAATTTGGAAAACCGACAATACCTTATTGAAGTATAACACTCTATTCACTACGTTTTATGCAACAGCAGATTAGAAACTAAGTTTATGAAAGAAAATTAGGTAGTGATGCAATCTGGGTGAAATATCGTGCGGTTTCGCGTCGGTCTGGAACTCTGATTGAGATGATTAAATGATAGCTATGAAAGGAGGCTTGACTTAATCAAAGTCCATCTGAAAATCATTCTAATCAGAGTTCAGACAGCGAACCCACATTGCATCACTACCGAAAATTAGTTTCTTAGTTGTGCCATTTACCTTAAAGAAACTAAATTTATTTAGAGAAACTTAGTTTCTATCCGTAATTATTTTTTGACATAGAGAAAACCTTTGCTACAATAAAAAGTTATATCGTTTGGCCAAAATCACCATGGTGCAACGCCCATATTATACATTTACGGAACCCAAAACTTATGACAGACATTCAACCCAAAGACACCGAACCACAAAATCCTACTAGCACCTCTTGGTCTGGAATGCACACAGACGACAGTTGGGAACGTGACATTCTCAACCGTCTGGCGTTTGCTACCCTCAATGAACAACGCCGGGCCCGCCGCTGGGGGATTTTTTTCAAAGTCCTCGGACTAGTTTATTTATTTTTACTTCTGTTTCTACTCAATCCTGACTGGAGTGATTGGACATTAGAAGAGGACCTTGAAACAGGTGGAAGCAAACATACCGCATTGGTAGAAGTGCAAGGAATTATTGCCGCGGATGCCGACGCCAGCGCAGACCAGGTCATTTCTGGACTACGGGCTGCTTTTAAAGACGAAAACACTGTCGGCGTCATTGTACGCATTAACAGCCCAGGTGGCAGTCCCGTGCAAGCAGGTTACATCAATGACGAAATCAACCGTCTGCGAGACAAACATAAAGACCGCAAAATCCCCATTTATGCCGTCGTCACCGATATATGTGCCTCTGGAGGATACTATATTGCCTCCGCGGCTGACGAAATTTATGCCGATAAAGCCAGTGTGGTCGGTTCCATTGGCGTCATCATGGACAGCTTTGGCTTTGTCAATGCCATAGATAAGTTAGGAGTCGAACGACGCCTGATGACAGCAGGCGAACACAAAGGCTTTTTAGACCCCTTTTCGCCCACCAAACCAGAGGAAGTGAAACACATTCAAGGCTTGTTGGACGACATCCACCAACAATTTATTACTACCGTCAAACAAGGACGTGAAAAAAGCCTCAAAGCCAAAGATAAACTGCCTCTGCTAGACAATCCTGACCTCTTCACAGGTCTCGTCTGGACGGGTGAACAAGCGGTCAAAATCGGTTTGGTAGATGGTTTAGGCAGTAGCAGTTATGTGGCCCGGGAACTGATCAAGGTGGAAAAGATCAAAAATTTCACGATTCAACCTAACTACTTGGACCGCTTCGCAGAACGCCTGGGCGCCACAATGGCCAATATCTTTTCGAAACCCTTCCAACCCCACACTGGTACCATTCAGTGAAGCGGAAACGGTTACTGATTCATTCAGGTTGAACGCGAGGAACGTAATATGCCTGTTTCAAACCTTCGCCGTCCAATGACGGAAACTTCTGACCCCAAACAACGTATCGTAGGAGGAATTGTCCTCTTCCTTATGGTCTTACTCATTTACAGCATTTTGAAACTGGTGCTAGGTATTTCTTCAGCAGCTACGGAAAAATATGGTTTAACCACCCCGCTGGGTGAAGAAATCTCTAGCTTAGAACGGTCTTCGAACTCCACAGGTTCGCCGGACTCGACCACTCACTCTCGCACTCGGGTGAACCGTACCTGGTTACCTCAAGAGTTTGTTTTTCTGGACATTGTGGGTAAACCTATGCAACCAGAGTCTCCAGGGGCTTTTCAAGCTGTGGTGTCCAGTGCTGACACCTATTCCAATGTGGAAGACGGGAAAACGTGGTTTGTACAAGCCGCTAGTTTCAAAATTGAAGAACAAGCGCAACAACTGGTGCAAAAAATTAAGGACAAGAATGTTGCACAAGCCAATGTGTTTAAAACCGCCAGTGGATGGTACACGGTACGCCTGCCACCCCAAGCAGATCGTAACGTGGCAGAACAACAAAGGAAACAGTTGAATAGCCTATTTCGGTTAAAGGCGGAAGTTAAAAAGATTGATTAACAAAAACTAAGTTCCTCCCAGAAACTTAGTTTTTTACCCATCTGCGGAAAGAAACTCAGTTTCTTATAGAGGCGAGAATAGTTTTTTAATAGTTTCTCGCCATAGACCTCGTAGGTTTTCAAAACCTACGAGGTCTTCATTAAAAATTAATTCTCACCTCTATAAAGAAACTTAGTTTCTCATCCCCCATTCAATTTACGGTAGTGATGCAATGTGGGTGATATTCATAAGAGTTGCCCTCACCCCCGGCCCCTCTCCCAGAGGGAGAGGGGGGAACGGCGGCACCAGTGGTTTTCTCCCCTCTCCCTCTGGGAGAGGGGCCGGGGGTGA
>JAABRD010000010.1 GCA_011391085.1 Thiotrichaceae bacterium
CATGTTGCCCATGCCGCCCATGCCATAGCCGTACATAGGATACATACCCATGCCGCCCATGTTGCCCATGCCGCCCATGTTGCCCATGCCGCCCATGCCATAGCCGTACATAGGATACATACCCATGCCGCCCATGTTGCCCATGCCGCCCATGTTGCCCATGCCGCCCATGCCGCCCATGCCATAGCCATACATTGGATACATGCCCATGCCACCCATGCCCATGCCACCCATATTATCCATGTAATTGTAGTAAGCACTAGCAACATGTGGCATAGCCACTAAAGAACCGATAACAGCAGCAAGACCGACAGACTTCTTAATATTCATCATGTTAGATTTATCCTTTTTAATTAGCGTTTTAAATTTCGTTTGAACTTAAGCTGAAATCATGGCAAAGCCATAATCCCTAACTTCTGTATTCTGATTTGTTTAACAGGATCAAGATACTAACATTGCACTCGAAATCTTGTCAACAACTAAAAACGAAAATTTCAGAAAATTACTTTCTTTATGGAAATTAGTATCTGAAAACCACAGGACTTACGCAACCACTTTGTAACTCATTCAGGACTGACGCAACCGCCGGTCTTTACCCCACCCCAACCCTCCCAGCACGCGGGGAGGGAGTCCCCCCGTACACAGGGGGGCAGGGGGGGTGATAGTGTGTAAAATCAAATAATTACAAAAACGGTTGCGTAAGTCCTAAAACCTTGACTCGACTCGAGTCACGGGCTGACCCGTCTCGAGTCACGGGCTGACCCGTCTCGAGTCACGGGCTGACCCGTCTCGAGTCACGGGCTGACCCGTCTCGAGTCACGGTGTGGGTGAAACAGTCATTCAACATTAATATATTAGGAGTTACGCAACGACTTTTGCAACTCCTTGACTTTCCACAAGTATAAGAGATAACACCCCTCGAAGGGGTGTTATCTCTGCCGCAGTTTTGCGTAAGTCCTATCATTGATTTGATACCCCCCATCCCCCCTGTGTACGGGGGGGAATCACTCCCTCCCTACGTGCGGGGAAGGTTGGGGTGGGGTGAATGCGTAAGTCCTGAACCATTAACAATTATGTTATTGAATGATATATAATCCCCATTTATGACAAAATGTCATATTGTCAGAATCTACATAGACTAAAGTATCTAGGACTTACGCAACTATTTTGGTAATTCTTTGATTTTCCACAAGTACAAGAGATAACACCCCTCGAAGGGGTGTTATCTCTGCCGCAATTTTGCGTAAGTCCTAGTATCGCGAAACTAAGTTTCTCAAAGACACCTAGTTTCTGATGACCATTGCAGAAGTCCCAGTTACCTTACATGCGTAAATCCCCTTGCTATTTCCTCTAACTTGAACGATAATTTAAATCACCCGTGCAAAGCAACACCAGCACTTCTTAACCGGAGGTAAACAAATGCCAACAGAAGAAAGTCGAAAACAATTCGTTGAATACATCATGCTACAAGTGTATGATGACCAATACGTGGACCGCGCTGAAGAAAAGAAAATTCTGGAAATGGGAATCAAAAAGGGATTCAGCGTCGAAGAAGGTCTTGCCATTCTGCGCCAAGTCGCAGATGACAAAGGTTTTGCGATTGAAAGAGAGGCCGAAAATCGCGCCAAAGAAATTTTGGGACAATTTGCCGCAAACGACGGCGTCGTTGACAAGAAGGAATTTGAAGATGCCCTCGCCCTGTTCAAGTCAGCCAGCAAAGGCAAACTTCCCGAACCCGAACTCAAAAAACGCCTCAAAAAAATGATGCTAGACAACGGCTGGAAGGCCAAAGAAGGCGGTCTCTTTGGAACCAAATGGTTTTCCGCCATCTAGGTTTGCCTCGAAAACCCACTCAACCACAAGAGGATAGGTAACAACTATGCCAGTATCAGAAACCATCAAGAAACAATTCATGGAGTACATCACTCTTCAAGCGTTCGACGATCAACTGATTGACCGCACTGAAGAAAAACAGATTGTGGAAATCGGCCTCAAAAACAACCTCACCGTGGACGAAAGCCTGGCCATCATCCGCGAAGTGGCCCAACAAAAAGGACTGGTCATTGAAAGAGATGCCGAAGACCGTGCCAAAGAATTTCTCCACAAAGCCGCTACCAACGACGGACAAGTCAGCAAAAAGGAATTTGATGACGCCGTCGGCCTCTTCAAAACTGCCACCAAAGGCAAATTCCGGGACCCCGACATCAAACAACGGCTAAAGAAAATGATGCTAGACAACGGCTGGAAAGCCAAAGAAGGCATCTTCTCCGGCGGTTCTTGGTTCTCAGAACTAGGTTAACTTTTCCCCAAAAACTAAGTTTCTTCAAGAAACTTAGTTTTTCATCAACCAAGAAGGTACTCTGCTACCTTCCCTTCTCAACAAGAGGAACTCATTATGGCTGTTTCAGAAGACGTGAAAAAACAGTTTGTGAACTACATCCTGCTACAAGTGTTTGACGATCAATATATTGACCGCGCCGAAGAAAAAAAGATTCTCGAAGAAGGCGTCCGAAAAGGTCTCGGCGTGGACGAAGGCTTGGCCATCATACGACAGGTTGCCTCAGAAAAAGGTTTGGCCCTGGAACGAGACGCCGAAGAACGCGCCAAAGAAATGTTGGCTAGATTCGCCGGCAACGATGGCAAAGTCGATAAAAAGGAATTTGAAGACGCCCTCGCCATCTATCACTCTGCCAGTAAAGGCAAGATTCCTGAACCTGAACTGAAAAGACGCCTCAAAAAAATGATGGAGACGAATGCCTGGAAAGCCAAGGAAGGCGGGTTGTTTGGGACCAAATGGTATTCGGCAATTACTTAAACTCGACGTTCAAAATTTTTTTAGTTTGCCTGGGCGGGCCTAGAGGCTTCAGCCGGGTGGAACAATACCGATTTCCCGGCTGAAGCCTCCTGTCCCGCCCGGCTGAAGCCTCCTGTCCCGCCCGGCTGAAGCCTCAAAGCCATTAAGTTAAACACCTTATGAGTAGGGTGCGTCCTACGCACCATTCAGAAATAAAGCGGTTTTCAGAATGGTACGTAGGACGCACCCTACCTTAACTGAATGGCATTGGACAGAAGCCTCTAGTCCTGCCCGGCTATGGCTGAAACAGAAGAAATCAATATCCATACGGCCAGCCCTTATCTCACGAAAAAATCACCCAAATGAAAAACCAAACACCAGCGTAAAGGGAATAATATGGATTTGATAGATCAACTCAAAGCACTCTCCTCCAAAGTGGCTAAACAATCCGACCTAATTAAAACCGAAGAAGCCACCAAAAATGCCTTTATCATGCCTTTCATCAATGCCCTGGGTTACAACGTCTTTGACCCCACCGAGGTCACGCCCGAACTCACCGCCGATGTTGGCACCAAGAAAGGCGAAAAAGTCGATTATGCCATCCTCAAAGACGGCAAACCCATCATGTTGTTTGAATGTAAATGCTGTAAAGTTGACCTGGACAAAGAGGAAATGTCGCAACTATACCGTTATTTCAACGTTACTGACGCCCGCTTTGGAATACTCACGAATGGAGTCATTTACCGTTTTTACACCGACCTTGAAGAACCCAACAAAATGGATTCCAAGCCATTTTTAGAGTTCAACATTCTTGACGACATCAAAGACTCTTTGGTAGAAGACCTCAAACGGTTCACCAAAACTTTTTTCAGTTTGGATGAGACCTTGACGGCAGCTTCAGAACTCAAGTACACCAAAGAAATTAAACGATTGCTGGCCGAACAACTGACTAATCCGTCAGATGATTTCGTCAAATTCTTTGCCTCCAAGGTTTACGCAGGCAAACTGACACAAGTGGTTCGACAACAGTTCACCGACTTGACGAAAAAAGCGTTACATCAATTTATCAATGACCGTATTAACGAACGTTTAAAATCGGCTTTGGCTGAGGAGAACGCCCCCACGCAATCATCGCCAACCACGGCGCAACCTGTCGCTACCGAGGAAACCAAAGAGGCAGGAGGTAAAGGCAAAATTGTCACCACTCAAGAAGAAATGGAAGGATACCACCTGGTCAAATCCATTTTGAGACAAGTAATTGAACCCTCGCGAGTCATCATGCGTGACACCGTCAACTACTGTGGAATTTTGCTAGACGAAAACAATCGCAAACCCATTTGCCGCCTGCATTTTAACAATCCCAATAAAAAGTATTTGGGGTTGTTTGATGTCGAGAAGAAAGAAGAGAAAGTACCAATTGGGGAGATCAATGAAATTTACCAATATGCAGAACGGCTAATTGCCACGGTCAACAACTACGAGAAGGCCAAAAAGGTTGAGAATACTGAATAGTGAAGCGGTGAAGTGGAAAATATTTTGCACCACGGTCACCCAAACTTCGAACTAACAGTTCGGCAGTCAATGGCAAGACACTTGTCCACTTCACTTGATTAAAACTGGTCCCAGCTTTGCCTCCGCCTTCGAAGTTTAGGAAAGCCACTAACAGTTATCTCATTATTCACCGGTCATCGGCGTCATCTGTCTCATCTGTGGCAATCTGCGAGTCCGAACAGAAAGTACCGACTCGGTTAAGTAATTGAAAATACGGTAAAATTTCTGCTTCGTTACTCATGCCTTAGACACCTGGTTCAACATTTTTCAAATTAGGAACTTTTTTACATGATAACCAATCTCCATTCCCTCCTCTCCCCCCGCCTCAACTGCACCCGCCGTCACTTCCTCAAAACGACAACGTTAGGTACCGCTATCACAGGTGGACTCCTCTCCTCCTCCCGTCAGGCCCAAGCCTTTGCTTATGAACCTTATCCCACCGATGATGAATTAACCACCGTCGTCACCAGTTGCGCCCATAACTGCGGTTCTCGGCATCTCTTGGTCGCCCATAAACAAGGCGATGTGATTGTCCGTTTATCCACAGACACCGGCGTTTATCAAGGCGATGCGTATGGCACCGATACAGAGGAGGTGCCCCAACTCCGCGCCTGCTTACGTGGCAGGTCCTACCGAATGCGCCTCTATTCCCCAGAACGCTTGTTATTCCCCATGTTGAGGGTTGGAAAACGCGGAGAAGGGAAGTTTAAACGAGTGACCTGGGACGCCGCGTTAGATTTCATTGCGGAAAAGATGTTGTCTCTCAAACAGAAATATGGGGAGACCGCGTTGTTAGACCAAAGCTATGCAGGGGCATCGTGGGGCGTGTTACATAAATCGGACCAGATTGAAGGTTTGTTAGGACGCTTCTTAGGCATGTTCGGATGTCGCACCAGTTCCTGGTCCGTACCCTCTTATCAAGGGACCACGTTTAGTTCCTTGATGACCTTTGGGACCCTGTCAGATGGCAATGAAGACGACACGTTTGCCCATTCCAAGTTAATCATTTTGTGGGGCTGGAATCCTGCGTATACTTTTCATGGAGGCAACACCTTTTATTATATGCGCTTGGCCAAACAACGGGGGTGTCAATTTGTCGTGGTGGACCCACAATATACTGATTCAGCAGCCACTTATAATGCCTGGTGGATTCCCATCAAACCCAATACCGATGCCGCCATGTTAGCCGCGATGGCGCATTATATCTTTGTGAACAACTTGCAAGACCAGACGTTTATTAACCAGTTCACTCAAGGGATGGATGCTGGTACCATGCCAGACTGGGCGACGGGAAAGGAGAACTTTAAAGATTATATTTTGGGTAAATACGATGGTCAACCTAAGACTCCGCAATGGGCTGAACCTATTTGTGGAGTCAAAGCCAGTGACATTGAAAAATTGGCATCACTGTATGCCACGACTAAACCTGCCGCCTTGAAAGCCTCCTGGGCACCGGGACGGGCCGCTGCTGGTGAACAATACAATCGCATGGCCGCCACATTACAAGCAATGACGGGGAATATTGGAAAATTAGGCGGTTCCTCCGAAGGCGTGGGAAAAGCCTGGCATTCGGAAGCAGTCGCTTATCCGTATGATGAATTTGCTAACATTTGGAAGCAGTCTATCAAATCAGACCGCTGGGCACATTGTGTCCTCCATTATCCCAACGTGAAGCGAGAAGAGATTGGCTTGTGGCCCCGCAATGATGACACCGATGGCCAAATTCCCAATATCCGCGGCATCTTCTGGCAAGGGTCCAATTGGTTGAACCAGTTGCCCAATATCAACAAAGGTCTCCAAGCCATTGCGAAATTAGATTTAGTGGTAGGAATGGATTCGACCATCACTCCTTCTGGCTTATGGGCCGATGTGTTGTTACCCATTGCCACCCATTTTGAACGCCATGATGTGGCACTGCCTTGGTATAAAGGTCACTACTATATTCATCGTCCCAAAGTCATTGAACCGCTGGGAGAGAGTAAAACGGACTTCCAGGTGTTCACAGAACTGGCTTACCGTTTGGGTTTTGGCGAGAAATATAATCCTAAGGCGACACGGGAGTATTTTCAGCATCCAGACGAAGTTGATGAGACGTATTTGCGCCAGTGGTGGGAAACGAAAGTGATGGCGGGTCAACAAGTCACCATGCCTTGGGAAGAGTTTAAGCAACGGGGAGTCTATAAATTTAAACTCGACCGTCCTCATATTGCGTTCCAAGACCAAGTTGAAAACGGTCAACCTTGGCCCACGCCGTCTGGGAAGATCGAGATATTGTCGACCTCATTGGCCCAAGTGGAGGACTGGACGAAGACCTCTTACGGCTATGAGATACCTACGATTCCCAAATGGATTGACCCTTTGGAATCATTTCAACCTAACCGTGACCACCAGACGAAGTATCCCTTTCATCTCATCACTCCCCATCCCCGCTGGCGCACCCATACCATCTTCCACAATGTAGCAGTATTGCGCGAAACCTATCAACAAGAAGTCACCATGAATGCCAGTGATGCCAAACAGTTTGACATCCACACGGGTGACACGGTGGAATTATGGAATGACCAAGGACGAGTCGTGGTACCTGTGT
This sequence comes from Thiotrichaceae bacterium, assembly GCA_011391085.1. Taxonomy (GTDB): domain Bacteria; phylum Pseudomonadota; class Gammaproteobacteria; order Beggiatoales; family Beggiatoaceae; genus JAABRD01. The sequence continues at coordinate 6,933 of JAABRD010000010.1, forward strand.
ATGTGACCGAACGTTGTAGGCCGGGCGTGTTAGTGCTACATGAAGGTGCTTGGATGGACCTAGATGACAAGGGCACGGATCGGGCTGGGAATCCGGACTTTTTGACCTTAGATCAACCCAGCCCAGCGGGGGCGTTTGCCTACAATACGATTTGGGTGAATGTGCAGAAGACTAATTTAGAACATCGACCTGGTTGGGATAAGTTGGCGACGGCACGTAGTCATCTCTTTCGGCGGGAGTAGCCAGGTTGAGAAACTAAGTTTCTTCAAGATGCCGTGTTTCTTCAAGATGCCGTTGGAGTGGAGGCTTTAGCCGGCCGGCGGTCGGCACACTCCAATCTTTGAGAAAGGGGAACGCCGGCCGGCTAAAGCCTCCAGTCCCACAATGCAAGAAGAATTTTTGCACTTCCGCGGACCTGTTTTGTGTAAGTCCTGAAAGCAAAGACCTACACCATTAAGTGCCTGTGCATAACAAACCTGGTATTTCATGTAGGGTGGATTAAGCGTAGCGTATCCACCAACATTTCGAACGACTGGTGGATACGCTACGCTTAATCCACCCTACAGAACGACAGAACGACAGATGGAACAAAAATATCAGATTGGTTTTGCATAGATACTTACCAACCACTCGTCAAATGACTAAGGAGAATACGCATGATTACAATTAAAGACTTACGAAAACGGTGGTGTTGCAGAGGTAATGGTATAGCGGTTTTGGAGTACGGAATGGATTCCGTTGGAGTACGGAATTAATTCCGTTTCAAGCGGAATAAATTCCGTACTCCAAAACCCATAACCACTACCTTTGCAACATCACCCAAAACATGATAGAGGCTGCCAAAGTCCTATTAAACTGTATCAAATGAGGAGACTCTGATGGATTTTGAAAATTTGAAGAAATTGATTCCGATTGTGGAGAAAGAGAAAGGGAAAGTTCATTTCTTTGCCGTGTTTGAACGGACCCGGCTACCAGGAGAATGGGATATTGTCCTCTCGGCGGATGGCCTCCTGCCTGACCAAATGCAGTAAATGTAGGGTGGGCAAGTGTTTTGTTGCCCACCGTCTTTGCTAGGTGGTGGGCAACGATAAACCCATTGCCCACCCTACCCATCTGTAGCCGGCGTACCGGACTAGAGGCTTCAGCCGGTGGGACTGGAGTAAATGTAGGGTGGGCAAGTGTTTTTTTGCCCACCGTCTTTGCTAGGTGGTGGGCAACGATAAACCCATTGCCCACCTTACCCATCTGTAGCAGGCGTACCGGACTAGAGGCTTCAGCCGGTTGGACTTACGGCTTCAGCCGGCCGGCGGTAGGCGTTCCGCTTTCTCAAAGATTGGAGTGTGCCTACCGCCGGCCGGCTGAAGCCGTAAGTCCAACGTAGTCTTCATTTATAAAATAATAGTTCCACATCAGATTTAAAATATTGTATCATATTCACTCTAACCCTCCACTCCCTCTTGTGTCACTGTCAGGAGAATTGTTTATGTCCAATAATAAAATAGACTTCGCCATCATCACCGCCCTGCAGAAAGAATTAGACGCGGTGTCATCTAAATTAGATTCTCCTCAAGCGATTCTAGAAATGCCCTATATTTTTCAATTGGGTACGATTGGCAATGCTAAAGTTCTCGTAGCGCGTTCTGGGGAAAGAAGTATTAATGCGGCCCAGGCGGCTACGACAATCTTAGAACGTTATCATCCCACTTATTTATTGATGGTCGGTATTGCGGCGGGTTTTGAGAGTGAGGGCGTGAAACGTGGTGATGTGGTAGTGGCGGATACTTGTTACTATGATGAACCTGGCAAACAGACACCCGACGGGAAACAGCCCGCACCAGAACAAATCCCGACCAGTCCGTCGTTGCTGGCTTTTTCACAAAATTATCAAAATCTGGATTGGAAAGACAAGATTCAGGTCTCTTCTCCGGAAGGGGGTTCTCTTCCGAAAGTTCATCATGGTGTGATTGCCAGTAAAGAGACAGTCATTGCTAATAAACAAATCATGGAGAATCTGTTGACTTCTGGGCATCGGAAGTTACGGGCGTTGGCGCAGGAGGGTTATGCGGTGGCCAAAGTGGCGCATGGGTGGGAGGAGAAGGTAGAGTTTTTAGAGATTCGTGGCATTTGTGATTTTGGGGATGAGAATAAAGACAAGGTTTGGCAAACATACGCGGCTCATGTGGCGGCAGCTTATGCCGTCGGTTTATTGCGTTATATTGAGGAATTGCACAACCCAAACCTGACAGGTCTTCAAGACCTGTCAGGTTTAAAACCGCTACCATCCTCCTCCCTCGACCTCTCCCGTCTCCCCCACCCCGCTATGCCCTTAATCGGTCGGCAAGATTACTTGCAACAGTTACAACAAGCGTTTCTCACTCCCAAAACTTATCTCACCATTCTAGTCGCGGCTGGAGGCATTGGGAAATCGGCGTTGTCGGATGCGTGGTTAAAACAAATGCAACCCCATTATCACGGCGTCCAGCGCGTCTTCGCGTGGTCCTTTTATTTGCAAGGGTCACATAATACCCAAACCTCGTCCGTGCCCTTCTTTCAAGTGGCCTTGCCGTTCTTTGGGTGGACGGGGGAGATACCGAAAGACGAGGTGGCGAAAGGACGGGCCTTGGCTAAGTGTTTGCAAGCGCAGGCGTTTATCTTGATATTGGATGGGTTAGAACCGTTGCAACACCCGACGTCTATGTTAGATGGCGAGTTGAAAGATACCGCCTTGCAAGCCTTCTTTGAGGAGGTGCGGTTGTATGGACTGGCGGCGACACCCAGTCTGATTGTAGTCTCCTCACGGCAGCCGTTAGTGGAGTTGCAAGCGTGGGAGGCGGAACGGTCGGTGACGATAGATTTGCAGACTTTGCCTGTGGCTGACGGGGCGCAGGTGTTAGCGGCTTTAGGGGTGCAAGGGACAGCGACGGAGTTAAGGCAAGCCAGTGAGGAGATGGGTGGTCATGCGTTAGCGTTGGTGTTATTAGGGAAGTTGTTAAAGGAGAAGTTTGCGGGGCGCATTGAACGTCGTGACCAGTTACCTAAGTTGTGGAAAGTGAAGAAACTGGGGGAACATGCGTTACGGGTGTTGCAGTTTTATGAGAAGTTCTGGCAACGGTCAACTTGGCAACGGTGGTGGCACGGTGAGACTCCTGAACGGACGTTTCTGTATTTATTGGGTTTATTTGACCGTCCCATGACGTTGCAAGAGAAAGAGGTGTTAGTCAAGCAAGCCAAGTGTGCGAAACCGTTGCGGGCGTTAGATGACGTGGGTTGGGAATTGTTGGAGAGACATTTAGAGGCGGCGGGGTTGTTGTTAGCCCTCACCCCCGGCCCCTCTCCCAGAGGGAGAGGGGAGACAACCCTCACCCCTGACCCCTCTCCCAAAGGGCGAGGGAAGAATAGCAATAAGAATGGTTTTCTCCCCTCTCCCTCTGGGAGAGGGGCCGGGGGTGAGGGAAATGAAGGCCAACGTTACCACTGGGACTGCCACCCCCTCATCCGCGACTACTTTGGCCAACGCTTTCAAGACTCGCAACCTGAATTATTTCGTCAAGCCCACCGCGTCTTGTTTGACTATTATCAAGCCGTCCCCTCCCAATCCCAACCCGCTACCTTAGCCGAATTAGAACCCTTATATCGTGCGGTGGTGCATGGGTGTTTGGCGGGGGAATATCAAAAGGCGCGTGAGGAGGTGTACGAGAGACGTATTCTGCGGGGTAATGAACATTACAGTCTCCACAAACTCGGTGCCTACAGCCAAGACTTAACCGCCCTCGTTGCCTTTTTCCCCCACGGCTGGTCACACCCCGTCCAACATGGTTTAACCGAAGCGGACCAAGCCTGGTTATTAGCCGTAGCCTCCTCTTGTCTCATGTCCTTGGGACGCTTGGGGGAGGCGGTGGCGCCGAGAGAGGCTAGTTTGCCAATCTTTGAAAAGCTACAGCACTGGAAAACCGCATCAGCCACTGCCCAAAATCTGATAGACCTCTATCTGCCCTTGGGTCAATTGGCCAAGGCGGCCACGGTGGCCCGTCAGGGTATCCAGTATGCCGAACAGAGTGGGGATTTATTTGAACAACTGACAAGTCATGCCTCCCTCGCCATCACCTTACATCGGAAGGGACAATTAGACTTAGCACTGCAGTCGTTTCAACGCGCCGAACAATTTCAGCAAGAAAACCAACCAGAGTATCCGCAATTGTATTCACTCCAAGGCTTTCAGTATTGCGCACTGTTGTTAGACCAAGCGCAGTCGGTGGCGGAGTTTGAGGCGGTGTTGGGGCGGGGGGAATATTCTTTGAAACTTATGCAAGGGCTACCAAATTTATTAGGAATTGCCCTTGACCACCTCACCCTCGCCCGTGTCCTCACGCAGTTACAACGCGACGACGAAGCCGCGGCTTCTTTTGACCAAGCGGTGGTGGGTATCCGCAAAGCGGGAAGCACTTATGACTTACCAGAATTTCTCATAGACCGCGCCAATTTCCATCTGCGCCTGTCCCGCTTGAACTTAGAGACCGCGGCGCACGATTTACAAGAAGCCGACAGCCTGATTCGCCGCTGTGGCATGAAACTCTATGCCGTGGATTGCCAGTTAGCGTGGTGTCGTTATTACCTACAACAGGGGGAGACGGAGACAGCCCGTCAGTGTTGGGAACGGGCGAAGATGGGGCTGGAAGTGACGGGGTATCGGTTGCGGGAGAGGGAGGTGGGGGAATTGGAAAAGGCCACCGGCTGAAGCCTCTAGTCCACCACTATTTTAATTCCTTTGTCACTTCAATTCCTTTGTCACTTCAACTTAATGGCATTGCGGTTAAAGCCTCCACTCCACCGGCATTCAGTAAGTGTAGTAAACGTAGGGCAAGGGTTTTGTTGCCCACCGTCCTCAACGGTCATATCATTAAAAATGGATGTAAAATACCAAAGTTAAATGGTTTTTACTCCCATCTTTAACCTGCAATAATTTCTCATTAAGGCCAAAGTCGAAAACCCTGATGAATCCTCATTGGTGACGGGGTACGCTTTGAGGCGATTCGGGTCAGCGGCTGACCCAAGTCGGTACAAACGCTGACCCAAGTCGGTACAAACGCTGACCCAAGTCGGTACAAACGCTGACCCAAGTCGGTACAAACGCTGACCCAAGTCGGTACAAACGCGGTATCGAATCAATACCCGGCATGAGTTTACATGAAGGGGCAGTATAATGTGTCTTTAACCTTATGTGTTGCACACAAGGTATTCCCCATACTCTAAAAACGGGGGCCGCCTACCGGCTAAAGCCTCTAGTCCAGCAGTTAATAAGATTTATCTCGTGTTTCTGCGTGGGAACGTGGGAACGTGGGGCAAGGGGCTGTATAATGCCTCTTAATACAACATGTTATAATTTTTTTGCGATTCCCCTCTTGACATTATCTAGTTTTGTACCTATAATAAGTGACAAACAGGAGAGATGGCTGAGTGGCTTAAGGCGGCGGTCTTGAAAATCGTTGAAGGCTAACTGCACTTCCGGGGGTTCGAATCCCTCTCTCTCCGCCAGAGTCCTTCCCTAAGGATGTTTTTCCGAAAAAGTATGAAGTGAAGTGTCAGCCAGGAACTAGGTATAAAAAACTTAGTTTCCTGGTTTTTTCCCCTCCCAGCACACATTCCCTTTACACAGTTCAAATATAGTAATATTCCCCCAAACCTGTACCATTCCCGCTTACGCGCAATAATTCTTATTGCACTCCAGCAGACATGTACAAATTTACATGAATATCACTATAACTGCATAGAAGATGGCGTCGAAATTCATGGTAGCCATCCTATCACCCGTTGTTCTAACTGGTCACATAATCCGCAATGACGACATGCCGAACCACTTTTTGCAGGCAAGGGCAAACTCGTCGCCAACAGTTGTCGTATCTCTCCCTGATACCCTTGCATGTCTGCTTGTGCTTCGTCAGGGGACGAGGGTTTGGGGTGTGACAATGAACTTTCTATGGTTTCGACTAGGCGACCATGTAGTTCATTCATGTCCTGACAGTGTTCTACTTTTCCAGATTCTTGGGCCAACTCATTGACAATGTCAACCAACGTCCGGTGACGTTGGTCAATGTCGGGCAGGCCAGTTAAATACTTTGACTTCCAGCGTAGCGGTTTCATAAGTTTTCCTCTGTAACACTTAATACAATGCCAAAACTCGGTAGCCACGGGCTTCCAATAACTTGAGGATGCCCTTCCCCCCAGGTAAATGGAGGGCGCCTACCGCAATAAACGCATTTCCTTCTTGCAAGCGGACTTGCATCCGTTCTACCATTCGCACGTTCCGGTCATCGACTAACCGTTGCATAAACTTCTCGGTTAATTTCTTCTCCTCGGCAGTGCCTTTCGCCGTATATTCATCGTTTAGTTGTAACAGCGCAGTCAAATCACGTTGCAAATACAACTCATGTAACTCTTCTAACATCTTGGGCATGTCGTCCAAATATTCTAAGGAACCTTTTAGCAAGACGACTTGTTCAGGAATGGGCAAGGCATCGAAAATAGCCAGTTGTTCTTCCACAGTTTCTAATCCATACACGGGTTTGTCAAGGTCTTGGGCGCGTTGGTATAACAGCAAATCTAAAAATTGTCCGCTGTTGGATTTGGGCATACTCAAAATCATTAGGGTAGCCAACGGTTTCAGACGTTTGGTCACTTCCTCAGGTACGCCATGTTGTTCCAGGCGTTTGACCAGTTCTTCATAATCGGGTTTTGAAATGAACTTATCCAGCGTTTGCCCTGGTTTTAAGTAGATTCCAAAAATGCTTTTCATCAGATTTGAGAAGCTGAAGTTCATTTCAATAGTGACGCTGTCGGCTTGTTCAAAACGACGTTGGACCTGGGAGGGTAATTGGGTGACTCGCGGGTCTTCAGAGTGAATTGTTCCAAACACGTAACTGGGTTTTAGCCCGGCTTTGTTGATTTGCCATAACAACCCTATTTGGGAAGCGTTCTCGGTAGCCAGAGAGGAGTGGTAAGAAACCGTGAAGAGGAGAAGAAGGAGGATAAAAAGGGGGTTCAATCTATGTTGCAGACGAGAAATATTGTTCATAATTAAGCACCTCAAAAATGGTAAAGGGTAAGTCTAAGTGGTCAGGTCAGGAATTGGTTAAACCCGTAATTTCATATAAAACATGTGTTCGACTTTGACCACGTAATTGGGTCTTCACAACCCGTCCAAGGTTAACTTTATTTTCAAGATGTTCCATCATGTCTTGAGAAATCAATAAGGTCGTACCAAATTCTTTATTGACCGATTCAATGCGACTGGCTACATTCACGGTATCACCTAACACGGTCAACTGTCGCTTCGACGGGTGGCCGATCTCTCCGACTATCACTAAGCCATAATGTAAGCCTATCCTTATCTTAAATTCATGGGAAAAATCTTTGACTACGGATTTGTTTAACTCTGCCACTTGTGTTTGCATTTGCAAACTGGCTTGTACCGCTTGTAAGCAATTTTCCAATGGGTCACGTTGTTCAATTCCGAAGATGGCCATCAAGCCATCGCCAATATATTTGTCAATGTACCCTTGATGGGTCAGGATGGGTTCACAGACTTCTTTAAAATATCTATTTAGCAAATAGACCACGTCGTAAGGCAGATGTTGTGTTGCAAAACCAGTGAAGTTGGCTATATCGCAAAACATTACCACGAGAGAACGTTCATGGCCTGTCATCACATCTGAACACTTTTCCACTGAGGTGTTCTTGGCTACGGAATCCAAGACTAATTGTTTAATCTTGACATCGCCTAAAACTTTGGCCTGACAGGCCAATCGAATGTCCGCCGGCCAGTTTTTTTCTTGCGCAACCTTCTGTTCTGCGGCAGTGCGGGGGGCAAGGTAAGAACCGCCATCTAAGACACGAACACGGCAGGTGGTACACCGGGCATTGCCACAGCAGGCATGAGAGTGGGGGATACCGTGTGTTAGAGAAGCGTCTAAAAGGGTGCCTCCGACAGGAAATTCTATCGTTAAGGGAGTTTCGGTGTCATGATGGTAAGTGATGGTGGGCATATCCTGTTTTGTAGGACCTGTAAAAAATGGAAGAGTTCAGGAGTTCAAAGCGTAGCTTTGTAGGAGACTCAGGAGTTCAAAGCGTAGCGTTGCCAGGCATAGACAAAGTTGCGCTGTGGACTCCTGAATACTCCTGAATACGGTTGGAACTCTTGAAGTATATTAACCCTTCATACTATTGAGGTCCTCCACATTAATCGTCTGCCGATTGCGGAACAATACGACTAAAATAGCCAATCCAATTGCCGATTCGGCGGCCGCTACGGTGAGAATGAAGAAGACAAAAACTTGTCCTTGAATGTCGCCGTTAAAGTGGGAGAACGCAATGAAGTTCATATTGACGGCTAACAACATGAGTTCAATGCACATAAGGAGGATGATTAGGTTTTTGCGGTTGAGGAAGATTCCTGCCACGCTGATACAGAACAGCCCGGCCCCTAAGGTGAGGAAGTCGGATAAGACAAGTGGTTCCATGATGTTAATCCTGTTAGTTGTGAAGAGTGGACAATGAAAAAGGGTGAGTAACAGATGATAAGTGTTTTAATCCTTAGGTTCTGCTGGCATACTGATCAGGCGGATGCGGTCTTCGCGACGCACAACGACTTGTTGTTCGGGTTTTTGGTATTTGGCGCGGTTATGTAGGCGACTGGTTAGCGCAATGGCGGCTATCATGGCAACCAGGAGAATGGCTGCGGCTATTTCAAATGGGTAAGCATAAACCGTGTAGAGAACTTGACCTAGCATCTTGGTGTTTGACATCTCGGTTGTGACTACGGTAGAGGGGTTTGCCAACCCCTTCCAATGGGTCACTACCATGACCATTTCTATGAGGATAAGGAAACCCACCGTCAGTCCGACTGGGAGATGTTTGGCGAAGCCTTCGCGTAAGGGGGCAAAGTTGATGTCTAGCATCATGACCACAAAGAGGAACAGTACCATGACGGCGCCGACATAAACCAGAACGAGGGCAATGGCGAGAAATTCTGCTTGGAGGAGTAGCCAGATCGCCGCTGAAGAGAAAAACGTTAAGACGAGAAAGAGGGCGGCATGAACCGGGTTACGGACCGTGATGACCCGGAAGGCCGCAAAGATTAAGGTGGCTGCAAAAAAGTAAAAGATTAGGGTGGTGGTCATAGTTGTCTCAGTTATCAGTTATTCAGAATTGTTATTAAGAAACAGCGTGTTTGCGGAAAAACGGTGTTTCTCGGTTGTGTAGAATTTCAATGTACTACCATTTTATAGCGTAAGTGGGGGGAGAATCTGTAGGGTGGATTTCGCTGCGCGTATCCACCGACGTCTGTATGACGTTTTACAGGACGGTGGATACGCGCAGCGAAATCCACCCTACAGAATGTTAAAGCCTCTGGTCCGGTCTCCATTCTCCATTTCTGCATTATTCCTTTCCTTCCTAATTTGTTCTTGAATTACGAGGGGTGGGAAGTGATTATGACTCCTTCCCCTGCCTATATTTTAGTTTTTCCGTAAATTCCTACCACCAGCTGGTCACTCTTCGTCTTTCCAGCAATTGGTCATTTTTGTAAATCCGTTCAGCTATCAATTTGCCGTCTTTATCATACTCTTTCGTGATGCCATTGAGTTTGCCATCGGTAAACTTGTGGACCAACCATTTTTCACCACTGCGGTAGTAGATAGTGGCAGCCACGGGCGCACCTTCTTTAAATTCCCAATCGCCTTGTAAGTTGCCATTGTTGTAGTAACCTTTGGCATTTCCGTCTTTTTTGCCATTTTTATAGTTACGTTCGGCCTTCTTTTGGCCATTTTGATAATACTCGATTTCCAATCCTTCACGTTTGCCATTGACCAAAGTTCGCTGGTTGTGTAATTCCCCTGAGGGGTAATACTCAATTTGTGTTTCCGTTTTATTGGCTTTGCTATCATACTTCATTTCATATTCAAGCTGACCATTGTTACGAAAATCTCTTTGGAATACCAGCTTACCTTTTTCGTAGTTTTTTTCCGATTTAACCTCGCCGGTCTCATAATACTCTCTAGTGAGTCCTTCTAGTTGACCTTCCACATACGTGTATTCAAAATGTATGGCCCCGCCTTCGTAATGTTCCGTTTTGAGGTCCTTCTGGGGGGGAGAGGGTAATAAGGGAGGTTGGGACTGCACAGACACACTTGCCAATATGATTGTCAGGATGACTGTCAGTGGGAAGAACTTAGCGTATTGCATAAAATATTACCTCCTTTGGTTGTCTAGGACCAGGATTTTCAGATTTAAATGACCAGTCTATCAGGACTGGCAGTCCTCAAAGGACTGCCAGTCCTAACTTCTCACTCCAGAAGAAACTAAGTTTCTGTAAGACAACTTAGTTTCTATGATGCCGTTGCGTAAAGTGAGAACTTAAATCTCCTGGTGCAGACAATTATAACACACCGTTTTTGAATTAACGGTACTTTGCATCAGAAGCCCTGTCGTTGGCAATTTGCGGTTCCATTTTGTCGCCCATGGCTAATAATCTTTCCTTGGTCATCAGCAAATCGCCACGTTGTTCGCCATGATACTCAAACACATTGGTTTCTACAATCGAGTCAACCGGACAGGATTCTTCGCAGAAACCGCAGAAAATACATTTCACCATGTCAATCTCGTAGCGCGTGGTGCGCCGTGTGCCATCTTCGCGTGGGGAGGCTTCAATGGTGATAGCCAAGGCGGGACATACGGCCTCACAGAGTTTACAGGCAATGCAACGTTCTTCGCCATTGGGGTAGCGACGTAACGCATGGTGGCCACGGAAACGCGGTGACAATGGGGTTTTCTCTTCAGGATATTGGATGGTAATTTTTCTGGCGAATAAATATCGTCCAGTGACGCCCATGCCCTTGAAGAGTTCTAAGAGGAAGAGGCGTTTTAGGTAATGGGTCACAGATTTCATAAGCAGTTATCCTTTCGCAACAATATCAAACCATGGTGGTAATTTAACTAAAATCGCCACCCCAATGACAACTATCCAAACCAGGGTGATGGGTATAAACACTTTCCATCCTAACCGCATGATTTGGTCATAGCGGTAGCGTGGGAAGGTAGCACGAGACCACAGGTACAGGAAGAGGAAAATGGACATTTTGCCCAGTAACCAGAAAATCCCTGGCACCCACGCAAACATGGGTTCTAAGACCGGGATGCCTTGAAATGGTGATAGCCAACCGCCTAGAAACATGAGGCTGGCGAGGGCCGCGATGAGGATCATGTTGGCATATTCGGCCAAAAAGAAAATCGCAAATAGCATTCCTGAATATTCAACGTGGAATCCTGCCACGATTTCTGATTCCCCTTCGGCCACGTCAAAGGGGGCGCGGTTGGTTTCGGCCACGCCGGAGATAAAGTAGATGGCAAACAAAGGTAACAAGGGTAGCCAGAACCAGTGGAGGAAACTGCCATTTTGGGCTGCCACGATGTCACTTAAATTTAAACTGCCAGCGGCCATGAGAACGCCGACTAGGGCAAAGCCCATGGCAATTTCATAAGAGACCACTTGGGCGGCAGACCGTAAGGTGCCTAGCAAAGCATATTTAGAGTTAGACGCCCAACCGGCGATGAGAATCCCATAGACACTCATGGAAGTCATGGCGAGAATGTAAAGCAGTCCTACATTGATGTCAGACAATACCCAACCCTCTGCAAAGGGAATCACTGCCCAGGCCGCGATGGCTGGGGCAAAGGAAATGGTGGGCGCAATGATGAAGAGGAACCGGTTCGAGTGGGTGGGGAGGACGATTTCTTTGAACATAAGTTTAAAGGCATCGGCAATAGGTTGTCCAAAACCTCGTAACTTATTAAGTAGTGGTAACGGGAGATTGACACGATTAGGGCCAATTCGCACTTGCATGTAGCCAATGATTTTGCGCTCTGCCAGCGTTAGATATGCTACGCCTACCATCAGAGGGACGAGAATGACCACAATATAGAGGAGGATTGTGATGACGTAAATGAGTGTTTGCATGATAGTGTTTTGATTTGGTTCTTTTTCAATATTTTCTAACAAGATTTAAGGGTGGACAGAGTGGGCGAGTCTAGCATAACAAATTAAATAATGCAACTGTCATCTGTAGGGTTGAGTAAATAAAGCGTATCCATCTGACGGACTGCGCTTTATCTGTAACCAGGCAACGCCTCGCTTTGAAGGCGTGGGCAATTTAGGAAAGCGAACGGATGTATCCTATGTAAAATCATAAAGTTGCGAAAAACTGTGGGTGTGATTTTGGATTTTAACATAAGCTTATTAGATTGACAAGGCGCCGTTGCAATTAATAATCATAACCTTGTGTGCAATATCTATTTGAGTGTACCTTGTGTGCAACACCTATTTGAGTATGTAAATTGGGGTAGAGGCGAATGCCTCCATGCCATTAAGTTAAGCGCGATGGTGTTGCACACAAGGTTTCACTATGTCTAACGTTGACATTTCTTGCAAAAATAACTCGCCCGTTGCCCAATTCTTTGAACTTGTATCAGGTTACCACAGTTGACACACGCTTCACCGGCCCGTCCATACACTTGCAAGGCTTGTCTAAAATAGCCCTGTTGTCCCGTGCTGTCACTGAAATCGCGTAATGTGGTCCCGCCCATTGCAATTGCCCTTGTCAACACTTGCTTGACATGGGTGACCAACTTTTGGTAACGTGTACGACTAACCTCTCCCGCGGGGCGTGCGGGATGAATGCCGGCCAAAAACAAGGCTTCATTCGCATAAATATTGCCAACGCCAACCACGATGTGACTATCCATAATATAATTTTTTACCGCCACGTTTCGCTTGTGGGCCAGATGATGTAAATATTCTCCCGTAAAATCAGAAGATAACGGTTCGGGTCCCAAATTGGAAAGCAATGGGTGATTGAAAATCGGTTCAGTCGTCCATAACACGCTACCAAAGCGGCGCGGATCGTGATAACGTAGGCACCTTTGATGGTCAAAAATCAGGTCCAGATGGTCATGTTTTTTGACGGGTGTAGAAGGTGGCAAGAGGCGCAGGTTGCCAGACATTCCTAAATGAATTAAAATGTGTCCTGTCGTGCATTGAAAGAGTAAGTATTTACCGCGTCGCACAATGCGTTGGACTTGTTGACCTGGTAAAATATCGGCAAGATGGTCAGGAACAGGCCACCGTAATCGGTGTTCTCGCACAATAACAGTTTGGATAAATTGGTTTTCTAGGTGTGTGGCTATGCCACGTCGAATGGTTTCTACTTCGGGCAGTTCAGGCATATTTATTTTTATTAACTTATTGTATTGGTTAGTGAATGGCAGAAACGGAGAGAATTTTTGCTTGCTGAAGGTGGTTAACGTGATTATACTTCAGAAGACCCATGAGTCCAAAAGCATAGCGGTGGACTAGAGGCTTTAGCCGGCGGGTGAGGCCCTGCGATTTCAATTATGTTCCACTCCCCACAGGCGTTAGCCTCTAGTCCACCTGTATTTTAATTTCGGGGGACTTTTTTCCTTAACTTAATGGCATGGAGGCGTCAGCCTCTACTCCAACAAAACCTGGCCAAAGCCTCTACTCCAACGCTGAACCCAAAAATCAGGTAGAACAGGAATGAACATACACGAATATCAAGCCAAAGAATTATTAGATAAATATGGTATTCCCATCCCCCCAGGACTGGTCGCTTTGTCCGGTGAGGAGGCCCGGGAACATACGTTTTCGCTAGGTGGCACCGCTTGGGTCGTCAAAGCCCAAGTTCATGCTGGTGGACGCGGCAAAGCTGGTGGCGTGAAAAAAGTCTCGTCCCCTGACGAAGTGGCCACCATTGCCCAACAGTTAATCGGTTCACGCCTGGTCACGCATCAAACCGGGGCGAAGGGGCAACCCATCTCCTCCGTGTTAATAGAACTGGCCACAGAAATAAAACAGGAACTGTATTTGAGTTTCGTCGTGGATAGAAGTCGTCAACGCATTGCCATCATCGCTTCCACACAAGGCGGGATGGACATTGAGGAAGTGGCTGCCAAAACGCCGGAGAAGATTGTCAGTTGCACCATCGACCCGGTGGTGGGATTGCAAGACTATCAAGGTCGTGAAATCGCTTTTGCACTGGAGTTGAATGCCAATCAACGTAAGGAACTGGGTACCATTCTAGCGGGCTTATATAGGCTGTTTCTCGAACGCGATTTAAGTCTGGTAGAAATCAATCCTCTAATTATTAACCAAGAGGACAAATTGATGGCGTTAGATGCCAAAATCAACGTGGATGATAACGCTTTGTACCGTCAAGTTGACTTAGCCAAATGGTATGATGCCAGTCAAGTTGATGAAAAAGAAGACCGGGCGAAACAATTTGACTTAAATTACATTGCCCTGGACGGAAATATCGCCTGTATGGTCAATGGCGCAGGATTGGCTATGGCCACGATGGACGTGATAAAAATGTACGGTGGTCAACCCGCTAACTTTTTAGATGTCGGCGGTGGAACGACGGCTGAAAGAGTCACAGAGGCTTTTAAAATCATTGTATCCGATAAAAATGTCCAAGCGATTTTGGTCAACATTTTTGGCGGCATTGTTCGTTGCGACTTGATTGCCCAAGGGGTCATTCATGCAGTTAAGGAAACCGGTACAAAATTACCTGTGGTAGTGCGTTTAGAAGGCACCAATGTGGAAGCCGGCAAAAGTTTATTACGAGACAGTGGATTATCTGTGATTCCCGCAGACCATTTAGATGATGCGGCGAAAAAAGCCGTGCAAGTGGTTAACCGATAAAGCAATATTTCCCTCACCCCCGGCCCCTCCAGGTGCGGGGGAGAAAACCACGGGTGCCGCCTTTCCCCCCTCTCCCTCTGGGAGGGTAGTGAGGCAATGTGGGTTCTCTGTCTGAACTCTGATTAGAATGATTTTCAGATGGACTATGATTAGTCAAGCCTCCTTTCATAGCCCTCATTTAATCATCTCAATCAAAGTTCAAGACCAACGAGAAACCGCATGATATTTCACCCAGATTGCATCACTACCCTGGAAGAGGGGCCGGGGGTGAGGGGGCAACTGACAGGAGAACACATGAGTATTTTAGTGAATGCAAACACCAAAGTGATTTGTCAAGGATTTACTGGTAAACAGGGAACGTTTCATTCTGAACAAGCCTTAGCGTATGGCACCCAATTGGTCGGTGGCGTGACCCCCGGCCGCCGTGGACAAACCCATCTGGGTCTCCCCGTATTTGACACCGTGCGCCAAGCCGTGGAAGCCACTGGGGCACAAGCAACCATGATTTATGTCCCCGCCGCTTTTGCCGCTGATGCCATTTTAGAAGCCGCCGACGGGGGTATTCAAGTGATTACTTGCATTACCGAAGGGATTCCAGTGTTAGATATGTTAAAGGTAAAAACGGCTTTGCGGGACCATTATCCGAAGGTCCTTTTGATTGGTCCCAACTGTCCGGGTATCATCACGCCAGGCGAATGTAAAATTGGCATTATGCCAGGTCATATTCACTTGCCTGGAAAGATAGGCGTGGTGTCACGGTCTGGAACGTTGACGTATGAAGCTGTGAAACAGACCACCGATAACGGATTAGGTCAAAGCACCTGTATTGGCATCGGTGGGGACCCCATTCAGGGAATGAACTTTATAGACTGTCTAACCTTGTTTCAACAAGACCCAGGGACGCAAGGCATTGTCATGGTTGGCGAAATTGGAGGTACCGCGGAGGAGGAAGCGGCCACGTATATTCAAGCCCACGTCACCAAGCCTGTGGTGGCTTATATTGCTGGCGCCACTGCCCCGCCGGGGAAACGTATGGGACATGCGGGGGCGATTATTGCGGGGGGGAAAGGCACTGCCCAAGATAAATGTGCCGCACTGGAGGTTGCCGGTGTAAAATTAGCCCGTTCTCCAACTGACATTGGCAAACAGATGTTGGAATGTCTGAAGGGCTAGAAAATCAAAGCGTTGCCTGGAGTCATATCCATGAGTTCAAAACGCGTAGCGAAGGACTCCTGGGTATCTGTGTTGGACTCCTGGGTACCTACTTTGGCTAAAAATTTACCAACTAATCACATCAACCGAACAGAAGACAGAAGAGGGAAAACACCGTGAAGAAAATCGAAGCCATTATCAAACCATTTCGTTTAGACGACGTCCGCGAAGCCTTGTCAAACATTGGGATTGCCGGCATGACCGTCACCGAAGTCAAAGGTTTTGGACGCCAAAAAGGTCATACGGAACTCTACCGTGGAGCCGAATATGTCGTGGATTTTTTGCCCAAGGTCAAACTGGAAATCGTCGTAGCTGACGCCCAAGTGGACCAATGTATTGACACCATTATTCAAACTGCCAAAACGGGTAAAATTGGTGACGGCAAAATTTTTATTACCTCAGTCGAGAAAATCATTCGGATTCGCACCGGCGAGGTCAATGAAGATGCTATTTAGCGCGGTTACAGTGCAAGTTAATGCTTGTAACTTAGCTGGCTTTTTATCATTCCAAAATTGAGTAGTGAAGCAATCTGGTTCTCCCCAAACACGTACCATGACCTGGAGGAAAAAACGAGAACTTGTCAAAGTATCGCTTTTTCTTCCTGCTGGAGTTGTAGCCCTACTTCCGTCGTGCCCGTTTCCCTGTTAATCGTGCCACCAAATTTTCCTAGACGCCTGTAACAACAATGCGGTATCCCAAGGCGTTAGCCTCGACTCCAACGCTTAGGTCGGCATACGCATTAAAATGGGGCTTGCACACAAGGTATTTTTGGGATAATTGTAGATTAAGGTGATGAATTTAGGAACTTATAGACCCCATATACCCCCCACATTTCATCACCACCTATTTTTCATCATGCAAATTCATCTTATCTGTCTAGGTCAACGAATGCCTCATTGGGTTAACGAGGGCTATCACGAATATGCGAAACGTTTACCGTTACCTTGTTCTCTTCACCTCATTGAAATTCCATTGGGGAAGCGTTCGAAACCTTCGGATTTGGCACGGTTGCAACGTCATGAGGGAGAATTGATGTTGTCTGCGGTGGTCCCCCAGACCCATATTATTGCTTTAGATGAACGTGGACAAGCGTGGAATACGTCGCAGTTAGCAACTCAACTGGCCCATTGGCAACGGGAATATGATACGGTGGCTTTGTTGATAGGAGGCCCCGAAGGTTTAGCCACGGAATGTTTGCAACGTGCCCATCAAAAATGGTCATTGTCGGCGTTGACGTTGCCTCATCCGTTGGTGCGTATTGTGGTAGCAGAACAATTGTATCGGGCGTGGAGTGTGTTAAATCATCATCCTTATCATCGGGCGTAATCAAGATCACCAGGCGTTCAAAGTTTAGCTTTGATAAAGCTGCGCTTTGAACGCCTGGACGGGCTATTATTATTCTGGATAACTATGAACATCTCCCATCTTCAACATCCCACAAAATACCCCCTCTGGTACTTGAGGTTCCAAATCATAATGATAGAGGAGACATTTTTTTTGAATCTCTGGGTCAAGATTATTCACCAGGTCCAGGATATGTGGATGAACTCCAGAACGAAAGGGAGTGGTTTCACAATCCATATAAATTCGATTCGCCTTCCGGTAATGTGAGGTCAATTGGGTTGGCATCATGTGTTGAGTGTCCGTGGGCATCAACACATTATAACCATCGGAGTGTTGTAAGCTAATGCCATAACTAGCCATTTCCTCAGAACTGGAAATGACGTGCATGGCAAAAATTGGTGTGACGGCCCAAAAGCCTTCCCCATCTGCAAAGGTCTGTTTTCTAGTTTCCCCACTGTCCTGCTTACCAATCAGGTGAATATCAAAGTAGGTTTCAATGTTCACATCAGGCACACCTTGCAAGGTATCTAAGCCCGGCCCGATGGCCCTCTTTAAGGGTTCTAACACCTTTCGATGGATAAACAAGTCGGGTTTTACATGTCTGGGAGGAACGGATAACCATTCGGGTTCCAAAAAGAGTTTATCCGCAATGAACTGCGCCCCCAACCATTCCCGTTTGGATTTGGTATAGAAGGGGTTAAACAAGGTTGTCAAACTCAAGTATTCCATTCCCCCTATATGGTCGTTGTGGGGATGTGAAATATAAATCCCGTCTATGTCCGACGAAGTTAGCCCAATACCTTTGAGGGCGTGTCGGATGTCGCCCCCGGCATCTAGTAGCAAACGATAAGGTGATTCACCGGTGCGTTTGCTAGGCATATCAAATTCAATGAGAAAATTCGAATGCCATTTGGGTTGATAAAAACGTCGGGCTAACTTTTTAACTTCAGCCACAATGACTTCTTCTGGCGCGTTTCTAAATTCTTCCGAATTAGCTATTTTCAAAATCAATTGCAACGCCTGTGAAGTCGGAATGACTTCTTCAAATTGCCCAGTGGCAAACGCTGAATTGACACCTATAGCAGTTATTTTCATAAGTAACCTCAAAATCAATTTGACCAATCTTACCTCTGTGCATTGCTTACGTTGAGGGGTTGAAATGGCATTATCTCTGCTTTATCAATATCAATAGTAACAAATGTTAAAAAGGTTATGCACTTTCTATGCCCTTTATTTTAGTGGAGAGTGGACAGTGGACTTAGTGGATAGTGGATAGTGGATAGTGGAGGTTAACTATGGCCAAAATTATCCGCGGGACTAGAGGCTTCAGCCGGGAATCGGGGCACGTCACCGGCTAAAGCCTCTAGTCCGGTATAATTTGTTCTCCACTCTCCACTCTCCACTCTCCACTCTCCACCACCCACTCTCCACAGTTCGGTTTTGCGTTATACTATCTCAAGGATACTCCATCAGGTAGGATAGAGTTCCTCAATTTTCCAGATGAATTGAACAATGGCATTGCTATTGCTTAATTTTTTAGGCCATCCGTCCGATGGTTAACACCATAATCTATAGATTGACCGTATGACTATTCTCGTCGGTTATCAATTATGGGCAAATCCTTGGCCCACCGTCAAGGGTTGACTGTCTGATGACGGACCTCCAATAACAGATAACTGACTGATTATGAACATAAAAAATCCGTTTTACGGTATTTCTAAACTCTCTCAAAAAATTTCACTCCGCACCCTCCTGGTGATACCCTCTGTGGTACTCATTTTTGTGGCTGTGTTATTAACGGGATACCTCTCGTTGCACAATGCCCAAAACGCGGTCAATGATGTCACCAGCCAATTACGTGAAGAAATTACGGCCCGGATTCAACAACATCTCTATAATTATTTGGAAACTCCCCATCTGGTCAATCAAATCAACAGCGATGCGCTACATCTCAACTTGCTGAACATGTACGACGTAGCGGCACTCGAAAGCCATTTTTGGCATCAATTACAACTGTTTGAAGATGTCAGCGGTATTTATTTAGGTACGGAACAAGGCGGCATCCTAGCGGTTGCCCGTTATGATAAAGACCAAATCACCATTCAACTGACCGAAGGACTTACGAAGGGTAATTATTACACCTATTCCAGTAATAAGCAAGGGCAACGCACTCATCTAGTCGAGGTTGCCCCCAATTATGACGCCACGAAACGTCCTTGGTACAAGGCTGCGATTCAAGCCGACAAACCTGTTTGGAGTGATATTTACACTTTCGTGTATCCTGCCGGAAGTTTAGGAATCACGGCCAATCAACCCTTTTATGATTACACCGGCAAACTCCAAGGCGTGTTAGCCGCGGATTTTATGCTTCTCAAAATCAGCGAATTTCTACACAGTTTAAAAATTGGTCGGTCTGGACAAACTTTCATTATCGAACGTTCTGGTCTCATGGTAGCTTCTTCTACCCTTGAACAACCCTTTCGCAGAGAACACGGCAGTCGCGAAGACGCCCGATTACATGCGACAGCAAGTAGTATTCCCCTCATTCGTGCCAGTACCCAATACTTGCAAGAATACTTTGGCGACCTGTCTAAAATCAATAGTAATCAACAAATTAATTTCTCCATCGCGGGGGGGGAAAAACAATTCCTACAAGTCACGCCATTACAAGACATTTACGGCCTCGACTGGTTAATTGTCGTAGTCGTTCCAGAAGCCGACTTTTTGGAAAAAGTCAATGCCAATACCCGAATCACCGTCCTCCTGATTATCATTGTGGCTGTCCTGGTCGCTTTACTTATCGGCATTTTCATCTCCCGCTGGGTCGTCGATCCGGTTCTGAGTCTCAATCATGCCGCTAAAGCCCTGGCCCAGGGGAAATGGAATCAACAAGTCCATTTGCAACGAGAAGACGAAATTGGGCAACTGGCTAACTCGTTTAATCAAATGTCTAAACAATTGCAAGAGTCCTTTACCGCTTTGCAACAAGCCTATACCGTGGCGGAATCGTCACGGCAAACCGCAGAAGCGGCGAGTCGGGCGAAAAGCACTTTTTTGGCTACCATGAGTCATGAACTGCGTACCCCGTTAAATGCCATTATTGGGTATAGCAACCTCATTGCCGAAGAGGTACTCGACATGGGATACCAAGAAGTGATTCCCTCGTTGGAAAATATTCAAAAATCTGGGCAACTCCTATTGGGCATGATTGGTGAAGTGTTGGACATCTCTAAAATTGAAGCCGAAAAAATGGAATTGGAATTGACCGAATTTGACATTGCCACCTTAATTAAGGAAGTGGCAACTTGGTCCCTGCCGCTGTTCACGGCGGGAAATCAGAATCAGTTGATTGTTCATTGTCCCTCAGAGATTGGTAAGTTAACCACGGACCTTATTAAAATCCAAAAAATTCTTCAAAACCTGCTGAGTAATGCCAATAAGTTCACTCACCAGGGGACTGTCACACTCACCGTTAAACGTCTGAAACTGGACGTTTATTTTGAAATTGCTGACACCGGTATTGGGATTGCCCCCGAAAACTTAGCACAAATTTTTAGACCGTTCTACCAAGTCGATAACACCACCACGCGCCGTTATGGAGGCACCGGGTTAGGGTTGACGATATGTGAACGGTTTTGCCAGATGATCGGTGGAAAAGTGATGGTTCAAAGTGAGTTGGGGAAAGGGAGTGTGTTCACCGTCTGGTGCCCAGATAGAAAAGTGTGCTAACACGGAAAATGAAAAACATAAGGCCGGACTAGAGGCTTTAGCCGGTGGGTGGCTACTTAAATATCGGGGCAGACCCACCGGCTAAAGCCTCTAGTCCACCTTTCGGTTCATTTTAGGGACCTTTATTCCTTAACTTAATGGCATTGCGGCTAAAGCCTCCACTCCAACGTTTCTTCTACTCCAACGTTTCCTCTGTCAGAACCTATTCGGCCTAAGATAACACCTTACTCAACACTTCCGATGCCGTCATCACTCGATCCAACTCATGTCGAAAAGCGGTATATCGACTATATTGAACCTCCCGATAATGAACAATCAACGACTGTCCATATTCCAGTTGACCTGCCAGAATAAAATATTCCACCAAAGCCCCCAACACTTCCGCGGCCCGGTGATACGCTTTGCGAAACTTGTTGTTCACAATATGTTCAACACGTCCTCTGCCAATTTGTTCAGCCCATTGAACCCATTGAGGAGGTTGCCAATCCGACCGATTTTGACTCTGTAAGCCGGTTAAGACTTGGTCTATCATTCTATCCCCCGTGGCAAGCATCTTCTCTTCCCGTGTGTGAGAAGTCACGGTGTTCTTCTCTACATAATATTCAAGCAAATGATAAATATGAGAAGGCGGTGGAGTGTTAGGAGGCAACATAGCGGTGAGGAGACCGGCAAACACGACTCCAGCAGAACTGTAAGACCATCCATAACTTTTTTCATCTTTGGCCACTGCAAAAGCCCGATCTAGTTCGCCTGCGATGAGGCAAACTTTGGCATATAAGCCAGTTAAGCGACTCTTATTGGCTAAGAACTGTAACGCTATCTTGATTTCCTCTGATTTTTTACCTTGTTTCGCGGCTTCATTTAACCAGTTTAACAAGGACACTTCGCCAGGCAGTGACAAACATTTTTCCCGTTTGCCTTTCAGGAGGAGTGCAGTGTCCTCCTGTTTTTCAGCGGCCAATATGAGGGCATCTGCTACCTTGGCACGGGGTTCCCCATAAGACAAGGCATACAAGGCTTCTTGAGTGATGGTAGCCAGTTCTGGCCAATTGGCCTGGGCTATCAATTTTTCTATCCAAAAGAGGTAGCCATAAGGTTGACGGTCTTTCCAATCCCGGGCCAAGGTCGCAACCGCGTTCAAACCTTGACTCAAGTAATTCGCTTCCAAACGTAAAAGGGCCGCCCGATCGGTGTGCAAACTGGTTAACGCTTCTTGCCAGGCAGTTAAGAATAGGTCAAATTCAGATAATTGACCTGGCCTGGCATCAATGAGGTCTTGCACGCTGGGATATTTTCCATCCAACAGATGGTGCGGGGTTGGACTGGGTGATTTCTCCGGTGCCAAGACCTTTAGCAATTCTGGGACGCGCCGTTCCAGCGGAAGAGTTTCGTAGAGACACCGGCCATATCTGGCCCGTAGTTCACGGAGATCGAAGTGAATTGGGGCATAGTCCAGAGAGAATTTAAACAATTCTTCAAATCCTTCGGTGGCCGCCGGCAGTTGGTTAGCGAGAAACAGCGTATTTACCTGTGAAAGGAATTGTTCCAGCCGTTGTTTTTGTTCTTCAGAAAAATAGTCAGGGCCTTCTTCTGAAGACTCGTCCCATTCCTCGTTGTCGTCATAGTATGTACCCTCTTCAATGGCTACCATTCGCGCTTCCACTTCTTCTCGCAGAGTCTGGATGTCTGCAATCAACTTATTGCTGTCATCTTGAGAAGGAGGAGTGAGTTTGGCTTTTAGGGGTTCCGCTTGGAACAACTTATTTAAAAATGGCTGGCGTTCCTCTTGGGGAAGAGTTTGCGCAAGACTCAGAAGGATGTCCAGGAGTTGTTCGCGTGTTAGGCAAGCGCAGTGTTTTTCAATCGTTTCTAGGAATGGTTTGAGGGCTAGTTTGTCTTGAGGAGTCATAGGTGTAGTGGATAGCGGTTTTAGTGGATAGTGATTTCTTTTAAAGTACCGGACTAGAGGCTTCAGCCGGTGGCGGGGGCACGTTCCCCGGCTTCCGCCTCTAGTCCACCTTCGATGTTTTATTTCTCCATTTTTCATTTTCCATTATCTTCTCGCGCCACCTTTGCGTTCTGGTCAAAAGTTCAGGAATATCTAAGGTAGTGAGACGACGTGTTTTTAACAACTGTTTTCCTGCCACCCATACGTCTGTCACTTTCTCGCGTCCCACTGCATAAACCAATGTTGACAGCGGGTTATACAGGGGTTGAGTATCAATATCGTAAAGGTCAATGGCAGTGATGTCAGCCGCTTTGCCGGGGACTAGGGAACCGGTGAGATGACTGATGCCTAACGCCTTCGCCCCATTCAAGGTGGCCATTCGCAACGCTTGTGCGGCTGGTAGGCAACGGGCATCTTGGTTTAATCCTTTGGCCAGTAGGGCCGCAGTGTGCATTTCTCCTAACATATCTAAATCGTCATTGCTGGCCGCCCCGTCAGTACCCAAGGCGACGTTCACGCCAGCTTTAAGTAGTTGATGAACCGGACAGAAGCCGCTGGCCAATTTTAAATTAGATTCCGGGCAATGTACCACATTCACTTCGGTGTTGGCTAACAGTTGAATTTCTGCTTCGGTCAACTGAGTGGTATGTATAGCAATCAAACTGGAGGAGAGTAATTTCAATCGCTGTAATCGTTCCAAAGGACGTTCTCCATATTTTTCCAAGGACTCGCGGATTTCTAGGGCCGTCTCATGGACGTGAATATGAATGGGCACATCTAATTTCTCGGCCAATGTTTTAGCGGCAGTCAGGGAAGTATCTGACACTGTATAAGGTGCATGTGGGGCAATGGCAGTACGTACCAACGGGTGGCCTCGATAGTGGTCATAAACGTCTCTAGCTTTCCTCAAATAATCTTCGGCATCGTTCCCCCAGGAAGTAGGAAAATCAATGAGAATCAGTCCCACCATGGCCCGCATTCCGACTTTGCTAATCACTTCACATTCCACGTCAGGAAAGAAGTACATGTCACTAAAACAGGTGACGCCACCGCGTAACATTTCCGCCATCGCCAATTGGGTGCCGTCGCTAACAAATTCAGGACTGACACACGCTTGTTCAGCAGGCCAAATGTGTTGCATTAGCCATTCTTGCAAGGGCATATCATCAGCCAATCCACGCAGTAAATTCATGGCCGCGTGGGTATGCGCGTTGATAAGTCCTGGAATGAGTAAATGGTTAGGCAAATAATGAGTATCGCCACTGGTGAACTGCCGGTTTGCCTCCTCACTGGATAAAATCGCGAGGATATTTCCATCTTGAATGGCTACGGCATGATGTTCATAAATCACGTTGTCAGGTTCGACGGGAATGATCCAGCCGGCATGAATGAGGGTGTCAATGGGTTGCATATTAAGTTAAAATGTCAAAGCTAGGTTATAACCAGAAATCCAAAGCGTAGCTTTGATAAAGTGATGAGAAACTAAGTTTCTTAAATAGGACTTACACAGTCACCCCACCCCAACCCTCCCCCCACGCGGGGTGGGAGTCATTCCCCCCGCGTGCGGGGGGGCTAGGGGGGGTATCAACTCAACAAGTTACAAATACAGTTGCGTAAGTCCTGTTAAAGAAACTTAGTTTCTGATTCATGGTCCTATCTGGATTCTTTAAGAAACAGTTGATGAAAACACAGTTTTACTTTATCCAGACTCTCCATCAAATAATCATGTTCTATTTGGGTCAGGGGACCGCCCAAATTGTGTATGTGGTCTCTCACCATTTCCAAATAGATGGTGGTACCTATTTTAAATTGTTTCCTGGCCACATCGGTTTTGCCCAGGGCCAAATAGAGGAGTCCTATTTCCATCAGTACATTGGCACTCTCTTCCACTTTGCCCGTTTGTTTATAACTTTTAAACGCTTTTTGATATAAATTCAAGGCGCGTTGAAAGTCAACTTTTTCATATTTGCCGGCGGTGGAAAAATACGCAGCCGCTTGTTCTTTATCCGTGGACAGGAGGAGGTCTGCGTGACTTTCAAAATATATCGACGCCTGTTGATAATTTCCCGTGGTTAGGGCTTGATCGGCTAACTTGAGTAAGTTTTCTGAAATAGGAGGGGTTGGCATAAGATAATGTTTGGCAAAGCACAGTGAAGGACTTCTAAACGTTCACCTTACCATTGTTTTGACAGTTTAGAAAGTTCCCCCAGGAAAAAATCTACACTCCATTTTGATAACATTTCCTTTTCGGAACTTCTGAGAAATGGTGAAACATCACGTTTGGCTATTTGCCAGTCAACACTTTGAATTTTCATCGAAAGTTGGTTAATATACCACGCAGGGGTCACTTGAATGGTTTGGTTGGCCCAGGGTCCCTGTTGATGTAGCGCATTCGCCAAAAAATCGAAATTGGGTAACACTTCCCGGTTGACATACCAAAGGAAGTCATACCAATCTCGTCCTTTCAGATAGGTTCTACACAAAAGCGCATGGCTTTTACTGGCAAAGTTACTAGAGAGGTCTTGTATCTCAATAGGAAAATCCACGGGAAAGTCTAAACATTTAACTTCCGTTTGACAACCTGCTGGTGGATTAATATCGATCTCTAACTTGATGGTGATTTTTTGATTAGGAGAATGTTGAAATGACAATTCCAAAAATTTACCGATGGAATTGTCTTTGAGAAACATTTTTTGCACAGTCACCCCCACTTTGCTTTTGTCCTTAATTTCAGGATAAATACCATATTGCTTACAGACCTCTGCAATGGCTTTCTGATAAGGTTGCCAGGTAAAATCAGGATTGACCTGTTTTAGCATAAAATCTAAATCTTCTGAAAAACGTGGTAAGTGATAGACGATACGCAGGCAAGAACCGCCGTGAAAAACGGCTTTGGCAAAGAAATCGGTATGGGACAGGCCCTGCAAAATAATTTCCTGCAAAATCTCTTTCAAAGCGTCTTCCTCTTCATCAGCGTTTTGCACGGCATATTTTTTAAATCGGTCTTTGATAATGTTAGGTATCATAACTCTTCTCTACCGTTTGGAAGACATAGTTGTAGCAAATAATTCTCGTTGAATTTCATTCAGGAAAGAGAGAACTCGCCGGGCGCGAAATACGGACCTCACTTGCTGAAAATCCGCCAACGTCAAGGTTCTGAGATTCTCTTCTTCAATGCGCAAGCCATCCAATAACCAGTCGATGCTGGTCCATTCAATTTTTCTATCATACACATAATCGGCCAGTGCCCTCAAGGGGGTTGCCATCAAAAAAGGTTGCCCTTGATACTCCTCACGAGTGACACCGCTTAAAAATTCCGCTTCCTTGACAGGTAAATGCACATATTCAAATTCAAAGTCACCCAAGGGAGTTTCAAAATGCCGAGATCGCCCTTTTGAAATGACACTGAGGACTTGGACCACTCGTTCTGGAATCCAACCATGATATGATAGGGCACTTTCAAAGGAAATGTAACTATTTGGCACCATCTGACCTGCTACCACAAATTTGCTAACTTTAATGGTGCGATATTTTGGGGCCACCATGTAGGCACCGTGTTGTAACCGCATCAAATATCCTTTGGCCCAGGCCCGATAGACCAGTCTATAATATCTGGTAGGACTCCCATCAGACAGACGGACTAAATCTCTCGCGTGGAAAATTCGTTGATGAACTCCAGCGTTTTGTAAAATGTCGATAATTAACATTTAGAATTTCTGTAAAATTTTCAAAAAATCAGTCAATCAGTTTTAAAGCAAGACTATCATTTGCAAAAAGTTCCCCATTTTAAGATAAAATAATAAAGCAGTCAATTGCCATACGATTATTTATTATTTCACTCTTCATTCTTCATTATTGATTGGCACTATAATTGCTGAATCCTTTGCCTAAGTCATCAATTATCACATTGGCAAAAACCCCATGCGACCCAAAATTTTAATATTCATACTCCTCATCACTTCTGTTGCGGCCTTTTGGGCAAGTAAGCAAAATTACCTTCAAGAAGAAAAAGAACCCATCCATATTGCTTTTGTAGGCCCCATGTCCGGCGATGGGGCGATGGCGGGCAAATTAATGACCCAGGCAATTCAATTGCACTTAGATTCAGTGAACAATCAAGGCGGCATCAATGGTCAAAAAATCGTCATGGATATTCTTGATGACCGCAATAATACTCTCGATGCGAAAAATAAAGCCTTGGATATTGTCGAAAATAATCAGGCCGTGGCCGTGATTGGTCATTGGTACAGTTCAACCTCAATAGCCGCAGGAAAAATTTATAAGCAATACGGCATTCCTGCCATTACCCCTGGTTCAACCAACATCAATGTCACCAAAGACAATCCTTGGTATTTCAGAAACATTTTCAATGCCAGTGCGTCGGGTCAATTTTTGGCAAATTATGTCAAAAAAGTGTTGCAACAAAACACGGTGAGTATTATCCATGAGAATGAGGCTTATGGTGCCTATCTCGCCCAAGTGTTTGCGGAATCTTCCCTCAAACAGGGAATGGAAGTCAAATATCAGTGGGCATTTGATAACCAGGATAAGCACTTGGACCGCACCTTTGAACGGATTATCCAACAACTCAAAACCAAAGACGATGCGGGGGTGGTATTTTTGGCCGTACAAGCCAGTGAAGGCATTAAACTCGTCAAGTTAATTAAAGAAATTGGGATTCCCAACACTCTCATCAGCGAAACCAGTTTTTCGGAACAAACCTTCATGCACGGTTTTGATGAATTTCCTAGAGAACTGGCCAACCCTGGCTATTACACCAACGACATTTATGTTGCCACGCCTCTCATCTTTGACACGGCCAATGAACGGGCCCAACAATTTCGCGAAGACTATCAAACCAAATATCAAGAAGAACCTGATTGGTCAGCCGCGTATGCTTATGACACCGCCA
The DNA here is from genome assembly GCA_011391085.1 of Thiotrichaceae bacterium. Lineage (GTDB taxonomy): Bacteria > Pseudomonadota > Gammaproteobacteria > Beggiatoales > Beggiatoaceae > JAABRD01. Next base: position 34,845 of record JAABRD010000010.1, read on the forward strand.
TGTTGGTGGTGGAAGCGATTCGCAGAACCGGTGTGCAAGGGGCGCCAACTTCTATTCAAGAAGATCGGAAACAGATTCGAGATTATCTGGCCTCTCTTTCCAGTTTAGATGATGCTATCCTGGGGGTGACAGGATTGAACTATTTTGATGCGCACCGAGATGCGCAGAAGCCCATTTCCATTGGCGTGTATAAACACAAAAATATCATCTCCGCCTTGACTCAACTCCAGTTCATTAATAACACCAGTGCCGTTTTAGACCTGGAAACGGGGTTACAAAAAGAACAAGTGTTGGTCATTGATGACAAATATATGTATAAGACCAATGTCGTCTATGCCGGCGTGAAAGTCAATGAAATCACCGAACTGGATTTGGATAAACTCACCTACTTGTTAGATTTTGACCTCTGGTTTCGTTTCCAGGGCGCCATCAATGAAGCTGAAGACATTGAATTTCTCAATGCCGCAGAACCAATTGTCTTGGGAAAACCGGTTATCAATGAAGTCCTGGATAAAATTACCTATCGAGTGTATAACATCAAGGGACGTTTTAAGGCAGATTTTTTGCCCAATTATCACTCCTTCAAGCAACATATTTTAGGCATCAGTTTTCGGCACCGGCACCTGAATCGCAACAATCTGATTTATGTCACCGATTTTTTGGGCATGGGCTTGACCAAAGGTCGTTCTTTCGTTGAAAAACTCAAAAATAACAAAGTGCTGAGTCCTGTTTATAACTGGAATATCAGTCAAGCCTGGGTGTTTCAAGACATCGAAAAAGAAGACTCCCTGGGCAACCCCAAATATCTCAACGTCCATGACGGCATCGTTGAATATTCGCGATTCAATACCGGCATTCTCATCAAGAAAGACGAGATCTCGCTTTTGAATATGGTATCAGTGTCGCTGATGGAAAAGTTACTGATATTAAGCGGGGCTATCATTATCTTCTTGACCATTCTAATTAGGCGCCAACAATTTCACCATGCCACGCGCTTCCTCTGGATGTTGCGCGTCCTGTTTGCCTTCCTGATGCTATTTGCGACGGAGGCGGTTCTGATTGAATGGTTGGCAGAAAAAACCAGTACCGGGGTTCTGGAATCTCTCATCAAACTGTTTAACGCCCTTTGGTGGTTTATCCTCGCCACCCTGATTAATCGTGCCGCAGAAAGTTTTATCTGGACCCCGTTGGAAGAGAAAACCGGGCGCCAAATTCCTAATATTGTGCGACGCTTTGCCTCCTTTTTAGTCTATCTACTGGCCTTCTTTGCCATTGTGGCCTTTGTCTATGAACGCGCCCTCACCAGCCTCTTGGCGACCTCTGGTGTGATTGCCATGATTATCGGTTTAGCCATTCAAATCAATATCTCCAACATCTTTTCAGGTATCGCGCTTAACATTGAACGACCTTTGCGAGTGGGCGACTGGGTGAAAATTGGTGACTTCGATGAAGGTCAAGTACTGGATATTAACTGGCGGGCGACGCGACTGGGGCTCCGGGATGGTTCCACTTTTACCATCCCCAACAGCGTCGCCTCTGAAAAAGTCATTCGCAATTACTCTTACCCAGGTGAACATTACTGGCTGTGGCCAACGGTTTATATCGATTCCACTCATCCGCCGGAACGAGTTGAAAAGATTCTCCTCGATGCCGTGTTATCGGTTAAAGGCATTCTCAAAGACCCCAAACCGATGGTTATCTTTGAAGGCATCAACGAATGGGCCGCCGCCTATTGGGTCGTCGTCTGTGCCGATGGCTATGAAAACAAACCATATATTTTGCAAGAAGTCTGGAAACGAATTTGGATTCACCTCAACCGCGCTGGTATCAATCCGGCGGTTCAACAGCATAAGATACACATGTTTCGTGGTGTCAAAGAACGCGGAGAGGAGGCCACGAACCGCTTGACGTTGTTGCAAGAGATTGACATTTTCCAACCGTTTTCCGAAAAAGCTAAATTATACCTGAGTAAACGGATGCGGGCGCATCGTTTTTCCAGCGGTCAAACCGTCGTTCGTCAAGGTGAAGCAGGGGATTCTTTATTCATTATTGTAGAAGGAACGGTGAGTGTACAAATTCGCAAAGAAGATGCCCAAATCATTGAAGTGGCCCGGTTAGGTGCAGGTAACTTCTTTGGAGAGATGGCACTTCTCACCGGTCAAGACCGAACCGCGACCATTGTAACCTTAAACGAAACTTACCTATTTGAAATTATCAAGGAAGATATTTTACCGCTTCTGCAAAGACAACCCACGGTCTCTAAATTGATTAGTCAAGTGTTGACGGAACGACAATTGCTAACCAAAGCCAAAATGGGCAATCTCTCGCAAGACCCACAGACGGAAAGAGATGTCATTTATAAGAGGATGTTGCGCGGGATTAGGGACTTCTTTGGATTGGGGAATGCGGATGGGTAGTAAGGTTGGCGGGTGGCGGTAAGATTGTTGGATTAGGTAGGATAAGCAACCGATTAATTGTTACACTTTGTGGTAGTGATGCAATCTGGGTGATATTCATAGAGTTTCCCTCACCCCCGGCCCCTCTCCCTCTGGGAGAGGGGCCGGGGGTGAGGGTAAACATATCACCCACATTGCATCACTACCCACTTTGTATGCAACGCCTCTTTGAGGGTGTGAAAAATGGGATGCTTGTGGCATGATTTCCTGGTAAAATGACTATGAAATTTTATTATCTTATATTTTAACCAATCACTTTTTAAGGAAATAGTCATAAGCAGAGATGATTTTATCACCTGGGTACCTTGTGTGCAAAACCTATTTTTGTATGTTTAACAATTAGAGTGACAATTTTCGTGGTGGCTTTCGCCGTCATACCATTAGCATGATGGAGTGGAGGCGAACGCCTTAATGCCGTTAAGTTAAGGAATTTATGGGTGGTACGGGAGTCAGGACTGGCAGTCCTCAAAGGACTGCCAGTCCTTGAACATTCCTTAACTTAGGCATTGAGACTAACGCCTCCACTCCACCGGCTAAAATTTTTGCGTAGCAGGCGACAGCCTCCAATCCAACACTTAGGCGCATTTACGCATTTACATAGGTGTTGCACACAAAGTATAAATGTCTATTTTCCATTCCCCATTCCCCATTCCGCAACCTCTTTTATGAATCTCAGAGAAATCGAATATTTTGCGACAGAAGTCGGCGCCCGATTACACAGACAAGGCTGGTATCTTGTCACCGCCGAATCATGCACAGGTGGTTGGTTGGCAGAAGCCATCACGGCCATTCCTGGCAGTTCCAAATGGTTTGACCGCGGCTTTGTCGCCTATTCCAACTCCGCTAAACAAGACATGCTTAAAGTACGTCCTGAAACTCTCACCAAACACGGTGCCGTCAGTGAACAATCCGCACTGGAAATGGTCAACGGCGCCATCGCCCATAGCCAAGCCCATGTTGGCATTGCCATTACCGGCCTCGCAGGTCCCAGCGGAGGCACTTCCCAAAAACCTGTCGGCACCGTTTGGATTGCCTACGCCTTTCCGAACAATGTGTATGCCCAACGTAGTTTTTTTTCCGGAGACCGTCACGGTATTCGTTACCAGGCAGTGATGACGGCCCTGCAAAGACTCTCCCAAGCCATTGGTTAGCCCTTTTTCATCGTTCAATCTCATACATGACACAGCTACAGTAGCAGGTAGTGATGCACAAGGTAGTGGTGATGATCACCAAAGCCTTCTGGTCTTAAAGACCTGTCAGGTTTAAACCACTACCTTGTGCATCACTACCCAAATTTTGATAGGAGACATTCGCTAATACCTATCAAAGTTCCTCCTCAACCCACTGACCGACCTATTGTGAAAACCTCTCCATCTGCGGCTTCTCCCAACTGCCAAACACCCGATAACCAAAACTCATCGTCTTTTCCAACTCAGTTTGTAACACCTGTTGCACCACCGTGGCAGCCACCCCACCACCAACGCCACCGGCAACCGCCCCTGCCACCGGCAACGCATTGAAAACATGAGGAATCACCGTCACCGTCTGGTCATAACGCTGGGCGACTAAATCCGTCTTCCCACGAATTTCTAAAGAAGCGACTGGACTGTGCAGAACCAGATGATCAATCTGCGCAATCCCTCCCTGGACACTGATAAAACCAACCAGATTAGAAAAACTTAATCCGTTTCCAAAGACATCGTTAAAGTCTAACGCCAACCGTTGAGGTAAGGCTTGCCAATCAAACAATCCAAACAGACGACCTACTCCAGGTTCAATTTCCACAAGTTGTCCGTCTTGTACCAAAAGACTCAATCTACCAGTGACCGAAGCGAGAGAAAACGCCGCGGGTGTCCCTGGCCATTGTGCATTGACAATCAGTTGACTCAGACCACCTTGTAGAGGAGGTTTGGCCACCCCCAACTGATGTAACAGTTGCCCTAAGTTTTCACTATTTAAACTGCCTTGCAAACGAGTCTGATGTTGTTGTTGCCTCGCCTCCCATTGACCTTTGGCTAAGATATTTAAGTTCTTCACATTGGATTCTAACAGTAACTCGATTCCTGCTACCGTAGATTGCGTGGAAAAATTGATCGTACCAAAATTTATCTCCCCCACCCGAAATTGCTTACAATAGAAAGAGACGGTTGGCAAACGATGTGGGTCAAGTGTCTCTTTCTTCTCCTGCCTCACCACTTTATCCTCCTTGGAGGTATCATCATGGGACAGAGAATTAGAACGGTGAGGAAGACGTAAAGTGATTTGATCAAATGTCAAATTTAATTTAGCGACCTCTGTGGGTGATGGCGACTGATAGGTGACTTGACCTTCAAGATTGCTACCGTTCATAATCATTTGCCAATGTTTCTGCGTGTAGTTGGCTTGCAGAACCAGATTCGTGAATACCTGTCCAAGTGCTTCCAGAGAATCAAAGTGAAGAGTCATTTGGACGTTAGGGTAGTTGTAAAGGCTACCCTCGACCCCTCTCTCAGAGGGAGAAGGGAGAGGGACGAAACCAGTGATTTTCTCCCCTCTCCCAGAGGGAGAGGGGCTGGGGGAGAGGGTAGCTTTCTCCCCTCTCCCAGAGGGAGAGGGGCTGGGGGAGAGGGTAGCTTTCTCCCCTCTCCCTCTGGGAGAGGGGCTGGGGGAGAAGGTAGCTTTCTCCCCTTTCCCTCTGGGAGAGGGGCTGGGGGAGATGGCCGATAGACTCTCAAAAACAGTTTGCCATTCCGTCAGAGACAACGTCGGAATCTGCCCTTGAATATTTAACCAATCTTGCGCAGGCAAAGAAATACCAGTCTTTGCAATCGTACCGAATAACACTGTACCACGTTTCAAACCCGTCTGAGGTTCAATCTTGAAGAGACTATGAAATCTCTCCCCATAAGTAACCCGTAGCAACCACACCTCCGCCGGGAGGACGTTAGCAGGAGAGGTTAACATTTGCACCCGCACCGTTACAGGTACCGATTGATCAGACGTTTTACCCAGGGGGGCAGGTAACTGAATGCCTAACCCTGCCAAATTGCTTTCCACCTCCAGAACCATTTCATTATCTGTCTTCGCACTGGGAATATCCAAAATAGCTTGCCAGGAGGTCTTCCCTGACAAATATTGATCCCAAGGTAACTCGGCTAACGCAGGCTGTTGGAGTTGCGCCAGTTTGGCAAAAAAGGTCGAATCTGCTTGACCTGTCAACTGTAAACGAGTTCGTTTCGGACGTTGATTTTTCAATGTCAGAATGGAAAATTTCACTGGCTTACCAAACAACTTGCCGCGCATCTTAGGGGCTGAAACGGATCCATTGTCAAAGGCCAACGTCCCCGTCACGTCAGTGAATGTGATACCTACCGATTTCTTATGCAACTTATTGTTTTTAAATGAAATTTTACCGTTCACTTGGTCTTTTTTGGAGGACAACCACAAAGCGATTTTTAGAGACAAATCCATTTCTCCTTCGATACCCAACGTCTTCTCCCCCAAGTCCAATTTTTTATGCAATGGACTTTGATCCAGAAAACGGAGACCGTCTATCGCAGGGCCATGAGTGGTACCGACAATGCTAAGAAGCGGATCGTGTGCTTTTAAATCAGAAATCTTGACTTCCACTTGGCGAATTTGATTATTTAACAACTTACCTTGTTGAGAAGTGACGGTCAACGTGCGACCCTGAATCACTACTTTAGCTTTAACATCTCTCATGGGTGGCCAGTCTTTAGCATAGTTAAAATTGGCCTGGTTAACCTGCGCTTCAAACTGAAAACGGTCGGATTTACCCTCTGCAAATAACGCATTCAGAGGACCTGTTAGTGACGCTTTAGCACTTTGAATTTTGCCTGTCATCTGCGCCTCCTCAAACCAATGAATCACGTTGGGCCAAAGTTTATCCGGCAAGAACTGGGCAACCTGGGCCAGTTGCCCATTTTGTAGTGTGACCTTGAGATTCGTTTGCACTGGTACCCCCTTCGCCTGCGGAATATCGAGACTCCCCAACACTTGCACAGGCATTTGTTGCGTCACCCATTGTAACTGTGGCAAAGTAATATGCCAATATTTATTTTTCTTATTCTTCACCAATTGCCAATGCACTTGTCCCTGCAAGCGCGTTCCTGACAGTGGGTGACTATAAGCATGAGGAAAATTCAGCGTCAGCGCCGCTTGGTCGAACTGAAGAACACCCGTTTCCGAAGAGAGTTTCACTTGTCCTGACCAGTCTTTCAATTCCACTTGCCTATTATCTTCCCCAATATAATTAAGGTGAGCATTTTTTACCGTTCCCATAACCTTAATATCCAGTTGTTCACCGCGTCCTTGGAGGAGAAGTTGAACTTTGGGTAAGGTGCCATCGAGTTGAATTTGACTTAATGATGATAAAAATGGTTTCGGAATATAGTTTGGTAATTTGGCCAGTGGGACTTCATGGAAGAGTATTTTCACTTCGCTATTCGGTTTTCCCCCCGCCACTGGCACTTCTACCTTTCCGATCACTTCTAATTTCGTTTGATTATCTATAAAAAATTGTATGTTGGGAGTCATCAACAACCATTTATTTTTAAGACGTTGCCATTGCAACTGGCCACGCCACTGCGTCAACGCCAGGGGATGTTGATACCATTGGGGCAGTTGGAGAGTGACCTTGGCAGCCTCAAACTGAAGTGTCCCAGTCTTTGAAGTCAGGTCCAGATGCCCAGAGAGTTGGCTGATACCCGGCCATTTTTCAGACGCCTGACAAGCGATATTGAGGAAACGAGAACGCCATTGCCAAGTGTCAGAAGTCACCGTCCATTCAATATCTTGTAACGTCCCTTGCACAGTTTTGAGAATATCTTGGAAGTCGGTTTGAACGGGGATGATAAACTGGGATAAGTTATCTAGGGAAAACTTGGGCAGTTGACCGCTGACCTTCATACCACCTTGTGTTAGAGATGATAAATGCAAAGTCACGGGTGGGAGGTGAATCGCCACCTTTCCCTGGTCACGGTGCCTAGAATTATCATTTGTAGAAGGTAACAAAGAGGAGGTTGGTGGAGACACGGCGACAAGTTGGGTCACGTCGATTTGCCAACTGGCATTCGATTGCGGTTTAACCGATAGTTGTCCTTCCATACGTGACAACGCGACGATGGCCTGTGGAGAAGTCCACTCAAGTTGTTCTAAGGCAACTTGACAAGAGAAAGTCTGCCATTGCCCAGGCAACCCCGAAATGACTCCGTCAAAGGCCAATCGTTGTGCCAAAACGCCGTTGAAAGAACGTTGCGGTAAATCTATTTTCCCCTGGATGCGATGACTTGCTGCCTGCTTTTGCACCATCAATTGCACATTGCTGAAGACCAGTGGCGGTTGTTGAGGTGCCACCCAAGTGAGTTGAGAGACGCTGACAGACAGATCCGGTTGCAAAGACAACCAGAGGAGAAGCGCAGTAGGGTTGGAAGCCTGAGAAGAGTTGGGCAACCCTGCTAAAGTCACACTGCCATCGGCCTGTTGAATCAAGGTTAAAGAATGACTATTTAACAACACACTACTGGTAAGCGGGGTCCCTTGATACAGAGAAGCAAAAACATTCAACGTCACTTCGACGCGGGCGAGTTCCAGCAGAACTTGTTTCGACTGTGGTTCTATCCAACGCACTTGTTGCAACGCCAAGGTCGGTTGCCAACCCATCCAATAGGTCGACACTTCTCCTACAGTAATCGATTGATGAACAGCATTGCTTACCCACTGTTCAAGAACTGGCCGATAGTCTGGCAACTTGGAAAACAACACCACCATCACCCACAGCGCAATGCAGGCACACAGCCATAGCCATAGCCAGATTAGCCAGAGGATACGAAAGAGGCTTAAAATGTAGTTGAGAATAGCGAACATGTTATTATAGTGGAGAGTGGAGAGTGGATAACGGATAGTGGAAAGTGGAAAGTGGAGAGTGGATAACCAAAAAAGTCATGATGGACTAGAGGCTTCAGCCGGTGGTTGTGCCCCTGCCACCGGCTGAAGCCTCTAGTCCCGCATAATTTGTTTCTCACTATCCACTATCCACTAAAACAAAACCACTCTCCGCTACTAAAACGGGCACGGAATAATATCATATTGTTCTTGTACATAAGAAGTTTCAACTTGAAATCGAATCGTTTTCTCGATAAACTCTTCCAGTTCTGCAACACTACTAGATTCTTCAGTTAGGCAAAAATCCACGACTTCTTGACAAGCAAGCACTAAAAAATATTTGGTATCAAATAAATGAGCTTCGCGTTGCAGTTCTCGCAAAATTTCGTAACAGATCGTTTCTACGGTTTTAATTTTACCGCGTCCATCACAGGTTGGACATGTTTCACAGAGTACATGTTCTAAACTTTCACGAGTCCGTTTGCGAGTCATTTGTACCAGTCCCAGGGAAGAGACTTCGCTGAAATGACTTTTTGTATGGTCTCGTTCTAAACATTTTTCCAACGTTTTTAAAACTTGATGTTTATGTTCCACGTCTAGCATGTCAATGAAATCTAAGATAATTATCCCTCCTAGATTACGGAGCCTAAGTTGTCTCGCAATTGCTTGGGCCGCTTCTAAATTAGTCTTGAAAATCGTTTCTTCCAAATTGCGAGTCCCCACGTAAGCACCTGTATTCACATCTATCGTGGTCATCGCTTCCGTTTGATCAATGACCAAATAACCGCCCGATTTAAGAGGCACCTTGCGTTCTAACGCCTTGTTAATTTCATCATCAATGGCATAGAGGTCAAAAATAGGACGGTTTCCTTTATACAATTCAATATTGGGAACCAGGTCCGGAATAAACTTGTGGGCGAAGTCCACCACTTCCGCAAAAATGTCTGGGGAGTCGATTCGAACCTTTTCCACTTGCGTACCAATCAAGTCTCGAAGGGACCGGCTGGCAATTGAAAAATCCTTATAAATCAATGAACAAGGTGAAGCAGACGCTTCTTTCTCTAAAATGTCTTTCCAAAGACGACAGAGAAAGTCCATATCTGCACACAGTCGATTTTCTATCACTCCTTCGGCGGCAGTACGAATGATAAAACCATAATGGCCACATTTGTTAGAAAAGGCTTGGGGAAGCGGGGAAACCGTTTGCATCATTTCCATACCGTCTTTGCCAGGCTTTTCCACCATTTCTTGAGGAGAGAATCCCATCTGTCGCAAGGCAATGTCCTTCAAACGTTTACGTTCTTCCTCCTTATCAATTCGAGTCGAAACACCGATCATGCCTCCACTATAGGGAATCAGCACGGCATACCGCGACGGAATTGAAATTTGGGTAGTCAGACGCGCCCCTTTTGAACCTAATGGGTCCTTGACGACTTGAACAAGTAGCGTTTGGCCCTCATATAACAGTTCATAAATCGATTCTGATTGTGGCGCGGAAACCCCGTTATGATCTAACTGAGTGTTCACTACATCTGAGACATGCAAAAAAGCGGCCCGTTCTAAGCCAATATCCACAAAGGCCGCTTGCATCCCTGGCAACACACGGCACACGCGACCTTTATAAATATTGCTGACCAGTCCCCGGTGACTGATGCGTTCAATCACGACTTCTTGTAGTATGCCATTTTCGACCATGGCAATACGAGTTTCTCGTGGGGTGACGTTAATTAAAATTTCTTCACTCATATCATAAGAGGTGGTTTAGAAACCGATGTGGTTAAGAATCATGGGTATGATGAGAAACTATGAAATCTAGTTTCTTTGAATTTACCAAACTTTATTATAGCATACATCTCTATGCAAAACCAATCTAGTCTTTGTCAACCAATTATTGCAAAATCCGTATTGCTTCGTCGTAAAATGAACGTTGGTGTGAATGAACATTGGAGTCGCTGAACGTTGGAGTGGAGGCTTTAGCCGGTGGCTAGGCCCCAAAATTTGATACCGCCCCCCGCAGGCGTAAGCCTCTACTCCAACTTTACTTTTTACTACCATTACTTTTGCAACACTACTTTAAGGTGAAAACGATGATACATTCTAACCTCCGTGACAACCATCAACGCGGTACCGTCGGCGCGTTTTTGCAACAGACGATTAAACCCGATGCCTCCCTTTCTGTGGTGACGGCGTATTTTACTATTTATGCCTTCGGCGAGTTACAGAAGTCATTAAGTGAGATTAAGCAACTCCGATTGTTATTTGGTGAACCGCAATTTATTAAGTCTTTGGACCCCTCCAAGACCACTTATCAAGCATTTGCGTTAGGTCAGGATAATGGTTTAACTCCACTGGCTAATCATCTTCAACAAAGCCGAGTCGCCCAAGACTGTGCCAAATGGATTCGTGACAAAGTAACTATCAAATCGATTCGACAAGCGAATTTTTTGCATGGCAAAATGTATCATATCGACAATCATGGCATCGTCAGTGCCATTGTAGGCAGTTCCAATTTTACCGTCCCGGGCCTGGGACTGGGTAAAACCAACAATGTGGAACTCAATCTGATTGCCAGTGATGACCGCGATAAGGAGGAGTTAAAGGCTTGGTTTGATAACTTGTGGCAAGATAACTCGTTAGTGGAAGACGTGACCGAAAAGGTGTTGGAATATTTGGCACAACTGTATCTACCCAACCCCCCAGAATGGATTTATTTCAAAACGCTTTACCATCTGTTTGGGCAACATTTGGAAGTTCAAAAACAGAGTGCTGAACAGATTGCACAAAGTACCTTACATCAAACCCCATTGTGGAATCGACTTTATCAATTTCAACAAGATGGAGTCACCGTGATACTGGCAAAATTATCTCGTTACCACGGTTGCATTGTGGCCGATAGCGTGGGGTTGGGGAAGACGTTTGAAGCGTTGGCAGTGATTCGTCATTTTGAATTGCAACGGCGCCGGGTGTTGGTGTTGTGTCCTAAAAAATTAAGTCAAAACTGGTTGCGATATATTCGTCGCAATCAGAATCCTTTAGCAGACGAAAATTTTCGCTACACCTTGCTGGCACACACGGATTTGAACCGCACCAGTGGGAAGTCCGAAAGTGGTGAGGATCTGGCGACGTTTGACTGGGGACTCTACGACCTGGTGGTCATTGATGAATCACACCATTTTCGTAATCAGACGAGTCGTTATGAATTACTGATGGAGAAGGTGCTGACCAAACTCAGTGGTGACAAAACCAAGGTGTTATTACTGTCGGCGACCCCTGTTAACAATAATTTGCGAGATTTGCGTAATCAACTGTATCTCTTCACGGAAGGACAAGAGAATGGTTTTGAAGACACCTTGGGTATTAAAAATCTCAAGGACACTTTTGGAGTGGCCCAGAAACGTGTCAACGAGTGGATGCAATCTTCCGACGGTCAAAAAAGTCAACTGATTCAAACCCTCGGGGCCCCCTTGTTTTATCTCCTGGATGAATTGACCATTGCCCGGTCCCGTCGTCATGTCGAAGCGTTTTATCAAAACGATTTAAATAAACTCGGCAGTTTTCCGCAACGCTTACCGCCTCTGGCGATAACGGCAGAGATTGATGTACAAGGTCAATTTTGTGCTTACCATGAGTTAGATAAACGCATTTCTGAGTATCAATTAGTCGTGTTTAACCCGTCGAAATATATTCGGGAAGAGTGTCGGCAATTAGAACGTTATCGGCGTTTATTTGAAAAAGGACATTTCCAACAACTCGACCGCGAACATCATTTGATTGGCATGATGAAAATGAATTTTCTGAAACGGTTGGAAAGTTCGATTTCGGCTTTTGCTATCACGATGTCCAACACCTTGGATAAAATTGAGAAGTTAATGCAAGGCATTCGGGCGTTTCAAGCCAGGCCGTCGGAGGAAAATTTATTTGATCGTGTGAAGTCTGAAAACTGGCGTATCGACAGTGATGAAGATGAGGAATTGGAAGACTGGTTAGTGGGAGACAATCTACAATTTCGGTTTGCCGATTTGTCCTTAGACGAATGGTTAGCAGATTTGGATCAAGACCGCCTCAAGATTGCTACCCTGCTTTTGGAAGCACAAGCAATTACGCCTCCTCGCGATAACAAGTTGCAACATTTAAAGGCGTTGATTCAAGATAAATTCACGCATCCTTCCACCAATCGTTTAGGAACATCGCTGCGCAAAGTGTTGGTCTTCACTGCTTTTGCTGATACCGCCAAATATTTATATCAGCAATTGCACGAATGGGCGAAGCAAATTGGTGGAGTAGAAAGCGCGTTGGTAACTGGTACGGAAGTGCGAACCACGTTGGTAAAAACCAAAGGGAAGGTTCCCTTTGACACGGTGCTGGCCCAGTTTTCTCCGCGTTCTAAAGAATGGAAAAAAGGAGGTAAGGAGATCGATTTATTGATTGCCACCGATTGCATTTCGGAAGGGCAAAATTTGCAAGATGCCGACTATCTGATTAATTACGACATCCATTGGAATCCTGTACGAATCATTCAACGATTTGGGCGCATTGACCGCTTGAATAGTGTCAATGCAACGGTGCAGATGGTCAATTTTTGGCCCACCGATGACTTGGAAGAATACCTCAATTTAAACCGTCGCGTGACCTCCAAAATGGCTTTGGTAGATGTGACTGGCACAGGTGATGATGACTTGCTATCTCCCGAACTCATCAATGAAGAATTTCGGTTTCGTGATAAGCAGTTACAGAAGTTGAAAAACGGCGAATTACCTGAATTAGAGAATACTGAGGAAGGTTTGAATTTAACCGATTTTTCTTTAGAAAATTTCCGGTTGGAACTAGCGAATTTTTTAGACCGCACTGCACGGGAATTGCGCGAAGCCCCGTTGGGTCTATATGCTGTCGTACCACCTACAATAGGTCAGGAACTGGTTAAGGAAGGGATTATTTTCTGTTTAGAATGGCAACCCACCGCGAACACTTCGCCGGCGCTGTTAAGGCAATATCAAGCGGTCAATCGCTTACATCCCTTTTTCCTGATTTATGTGCAGACCACGGGCGAAGTGAGTGTCAATTTTACGCAACCTAAATTGATTTTGGAAATTTTTCAGGCGTTATGTCTGGGTCACACGCAGGCAGATGAAGCGTTGTGGCATTTGTTTAATAAACGGTTGTCAACTCATTCCACCGGCCGGGCACTGGACCGATTAGCCCAAACCGCGGTGGATACGATTGTGAAGCATTTTCAGAAAGATACTTTGAAAAATGTTTTCCTAAATCGAGGTGGCAAAATTCCGGAATTTGCGGTACAATTAAAATCAAATAGTGAGTTTCGGTTGGTTACTTGGTTGGTGATTCAAGGGAAATAAAACATAAGGAGTCCAAAATATGTTTTGGACTCCGGCTAATGGCACAAGTTCTGATTGCCGCGATAACAAACCACTGACATTCAATCTTTACTATTAACACCGGCGCCGTGTCAGAAGAATAACGGGCAAACAAGTTGGGCACTACCTCCGTGGTAGCTTGATTCACACTGAATAACCGTCCCAGCACGTAAATAATCTCCATCTGGGAGAGGGGTCGGGGGTGAGGGAAAATACCGCAAAATTTCTGCTTCAGTACTTATTTCATGTAGGGTGGATTAAGCGTAGCGTATCCACCAATCTTTAATATTTCATGTAGGGTGGATTAAGCGTAGCGCGTATCCACCCTACAGATGGAACTACTGATGAAACTGGACGTCATTAGACATTTCAAACCTATTTATGAAACATAAACCACATGACCACTTTGCCAAACAATATTTGGCCTACTTGCTAGATTCAACGTTTGGTCAAGCCACTAAAGGTTATGAACTGGCCCACGGACTGCAAGTGGATGTTATGTTCACGCCCACGACCACCGCGGCCCGACTGCAACCGTTGGGACTGTTGGGACAACTAGTGGTTCTCCCCGCGCTGTTGGAACCCTTTTGGAATCAACCCAGTAAACGAGATATTCGGGATTGTCAAATGAAACTCTGGCTAGTATATAAGCCAATTTACAACCAGGCCCGCAGTGACAAAACACGAGTGAATGAAGACCAATTGCCACGCCTCTGGATTTTGGCAACCTCAGCCTCCACCGCATTGCTTTCCAGTTTTGGGGCCCAATCGGATGAAACCTGTTATACAGAAGGTGTCTTTTTGTTGCCAGAGGCGCAACGAACGGGTATCGTAGCGATTAATCAATTGCCTGCGACCTCTGAGACGTTATGGTTAAGAATTTTAGGCAAAGGTGCCACACGTCAACAGGCAATTGAAGAATTACGGGCGTTACCAGCGGAACATCCATTGCGCGATACCGTGCTAAAATTAATTTACGACTATCTCAAGCAGATAGAATCTCAAAACCAATCTACAAAAGAAGAGAAGGAGTTGCTTATGGACTTATCACCTGCTTATTACAAATGGGAACAAGAAACCTTGCAAAAGGGTCGCTTGGAAGGACAACAGGAAGGCCGACAGGAAGGCCGACAGGAAGGTCGTCAAGAAGAACGCGGCGAATTTTTAAGAAGTTTGCTGACTCTCCGCTTTGGCAAACTGGACCAAACTCTGTCAGACCTTCTCAAACCATTGTTACAATTGTCACCAGAAGAGTCGGCACGGTTGTTGTTACAGTCGTCTCGTGAGGAGTTGCTAGTCAAATTTGGGAAACCACCTCACTCGCGGCGACGGTTGGTAAAGAAAAAATGAGATGAACCCAAAGCGTAGCCTTGCCATGAGTATGTACAAAGCTACGCTTTGGACTCCCGGAATCGTGGTGAACATTCAGGAGTACAAAGCTACGCTTTGAACTCCTGGTTTAGGGTTTGGTGGAGTTATACTTTCTCCCCTCTCAAAGAATTGGGCAACGCTTCGGTAATTCGAACCTGCATAAATTGTCCTATCCAGGACGGTTCTGCCGTGACATTGACCACGCGATTATTTTCCGTTCGGCCTGCCAATTGTGTGGTGTCTTTCCGCGAGGTGCCTTCTATTAAGACTGTTTGCACAGTGCCCACCATAGCGGCACTGTATGCCTTTTCTAAGTCTATTAGACGTTCTTGTAAAAGGGCGAGACGTTGCTTTTTAACTGAGAGAGGCACATCATCAGGAAAACTGGCTGCTGGGGTGCCTGGTCTGGGACTATATACAAAGCTAAACGAGTGGTCAAATTTCAGTTCCTCAAGCAGTCGCAAGGTCGCTTGAAAGTCCTCTTCCGTCTCCCCTGGAAAACCAACAATGAAATCGGAGGACAAACTCAAGTTGGGACGAATCGCACGTAAGCGTCGCACGGTTTGTTTATATTCTAACACCGTATGACCGCGCTTCATCTTGCTTAAAATTCTATCTGAACCGCTTTGTACTGGTAAATGCAGATGACTGACTAATTTGGGAATGTGGGCATACACTTCTATCAAGGCGTCGGAAAATTCGACGGGATGGGAAGTGGTGTAACGAATCCGTTCAATTCCTTCAATTTTATCCACTTCGGTGATTAATAAGGCTAAATCGGCATTGTCACCGTCAGTTAGAGTGCCCCGATACGCATTGACATTTTGTCCTAATAAAGTGACTTCTTTGACTCCTTGTCTGGCTAACGAAGTGATTTCAGTGATCACATCTTCAAATGGACGACTGATTTCATAGCCGCGAGTGTAAGGGACAATGCAAAAGGTGCAATAGTGATTACATCCTTCCATAATGGACACAAACGCCGTCGGTCCCTCCGCCCGTGGTTCGGGTAGGCAATCAAATTTTTCGATTTCTGGAAAGGAGACATCGACTTGGGGGTGCTTAGAACGTTGTACTTGCGTCAACATAGCGGGCAAACGATGCAAGGTTTGCGGCCCAAAAATTAAGTCCACGTAGGGCGCCCGTTGCAAAATCGCTTCTCCTTCTTGACTGGCAACGCAACCGCCGACGCCAATGACTAGATGAGGTCGTTTTTCTTTCAATGTCCGCCAGACACCTAATTGGGAAAAGACTTTTTCTTGCGGTTTTTCGCGCACGGAACAGGTGTTTAACAGGAGGACGTCCGCTTGATTGGGGTCTTCTGTCAATTCTAATCCATGTGACACTTCTAGGGCTTGGGCCATTCGAGACGAGTCATATTCGTTCATTTGGCAACCGAAGGTTTTGATGTAGAGTTTTTTTGGGGTCATGGTAATGAATAATGAGTGATGGATGTCGTGGTGGACTAGAGGTTTTAGCCGGTGGAGGGCGAAAAATTAACGTCGTGGTGGACTAGAGGCTTTAGCCGGTGGGGGCAGAAGACATATTGAAATCGCAATGCCCCCACCGGCTGAAGCCTCTAGTCCACCTGATCGCAATGCCCCCCCACCGGCTGAAGCCTCTAGTCCACCTGTCGGTTAATTTCGGGAACCTTTATTCCTTAACTGAAACTTTCTTTCCGGCTGAAGCCTCTAATCCACCAAATCGTTTCTTTCTGGCTAAAGCCTCTAGTCCACGAAATCGTTTCTTACAGTTTCAGAACCTCCTCTTGAATCAATTCCCAAACCGCATCCACTTGTTTTTGGGAAACATACGTTTGCGCAATGACTAACCGAATGGCATACACGTCTTTCAACTTCGTGTGAGTTAGATATGCCTGGCCAGTTTTGTTAATGTTCTCAAGCAACCTGGCATTGAGTTCATTGAGTTTGGTTAAGTCTTGCAGATGGGCGGGTTTGTATCTGAAACAGATCAAACTGAAAGGCACCGGGGCCAGAATTTCATAGTCCTTGGCAGCCTTCATTTTCTCTGCCAGAGAGTGCGCTAATCGCACATGTTCACGAATCCTGTCTTGCAAGCCGGAGACGCCAAAGGTGCGGATGACAAACCATAGTTTCAGGGCCCGAAAGCGGCGTCCCAATGGGACACCCCAGTCACGATAGTTATTGACTTGGGCATCGGCTTTGGTTTTGAGATATTCAGGCAGAATTTCAAACGTGCGGAGGAGGGCCGCTTTGTCTTTGACAAAGTAAGCCGAACAGTCAAAATTGGTGAACATCCATTTATGTGGATTGAACACGTAAGTATCTGCTAATTCTAAGCCTCGAAAGTAAGGTCGCATTTCGGGTAACAAGGCCGCGGTGCCGGCAAAAGCGGCGTCCACATGGAACCAGAGGTGATATTTTTGGCAAATCTCCCCAATGGCAAACAGAGGGTCAACGGCGGTAGAACTGGTGGTGCCCACCGTGGCCGTGACACAGAGGGGTTGATAACCTTTCTCCAAGTCCTCTCGAATGGCTTGTTCTAAGGCACTTGGTTGCATAGCAAACTGGTCGTCCACCGCAATTTTTCTCAAGTTCTCTTTGCCAAAGCCGGCGATTTTGATTGCCTTCTCCAAAGAGGAATGGGTTTCTGTGGAACAATATACGGTGAATTTTTCATTGGCAAAACCTCTTTGATTGATGCCACCGTCGGAAAATTTTTCGCGGGCTGTGAGAAGTGAAGCGAGGGTAGCGGTGGAAGCGGTATCTTGAATGACACCCACGAAATGGTCCGGCAACCCCATCATCTGTTTTAGCCAGTTCATCATTCTCTCTTCCAACTCGGCGGCGGCAGGAGAGGTTTCCCAACTCATACATTGCGCACCTAAAGTGGCTGTTAACATTTCTGCTAACACGGAAGGGAGGCTGCTATTGGCTGGGAAGTAAGCAAAAAACGAAGGATGTTGCCAGTGGGTGATGCCTTTCAAAATATCGCGTTTGAAATCGGCAAAGACGGTCTCAAACGGTTCTGCCTCTACAGGAGGAGAATCGGGAAGGAGACTATAGATGTCTTTGGGTTGAACTTGGGATTTGACGGGGAAATTTTCCACCGTTTCATAGTAATCGGCCATCCAATCGACAAGTTGATGGGCATGTTTTCTAAATTGTTGTGGGGTCATAAGAATGAAAAATGAAAAATGGGTAAAGTGATACAATGTGGGTGGTAAGCAAGGACTGGCAGTCCTGATACTCCCATCACCGACATTGCATCACTACCGAAACATGAAAAGTGAACTTATTCAACTATGGAAAATGGAGTAGCCAAATTTTGATGGTCTTCCTCCTCAAACCAATGATGGAGTTGTAAATCAAAAGATTAGCAAAGGCCAGCCACTATCCACACCTCCGCTATCCGCTATCCGTTATCCGCTATCCACTATTTGACAATCGAACCATTTTGAATAGCCTCGTACAATCCAGACACGAACAGCCAGGGCAACGAAATCTTTTCTTCTGTGGAGAACTTGGATTTTATCAAATCTTGTAACCAAGCCATGATCTGTGATTCGAAGCCTGGATACTTTGGTTGATATTTGTGGATAAGGTCTGTCACTTGGACATTATAATCGGGTGGTTGAATGGAAGTCGAGTCGGTTTTTTTCCATAGATAGAACGAGTCCGGGAAAACTGCTAATAAGAAGTAAGGCGTGTTTGGGATTCCAGCATGAACCAGTAAGTTTCGATAAACTTGGGTAGCCCATTGCAAGGGAGTCACAGATTTTATAGAGGGTGGCTGTTTTACTTCAACTGCCAGTTGTAGTTTGCCATTGGGTGCATAGACAGTTAGATCGGCCCGCTTTTCTATTCTGGCCCCTTGAATTTCCCATTCTCCGGTCCGAATCATCTCCTGTAAACAGGCAGCACAAACATCCACTTGAGTGCGTCCTGGGGGGGCCCAGACCGCAGTAATAGCGGCCGGGGATTGGTTGGCAACACATTTATCGGTTTGCAGACCACATATCCCCTTCATGATGACTCCACTGGGTTCAATTGTTTTCATTACTGAGTTCCTCTTATAGATTGGGTGGCAAGCCATTGAATTAATCGGTCTCTGGCATCTTCAATCAAGTCGGCACGGTCTTTAACACTTAATATGGTCATAAAGGAAGCATGTAAGCTAGTTTCTGCTTCGTCAATGAGAACCTCTGGCATAGTTATCGGTCTTTGGAATCCAAGTTCATATCGTTCTGCATGGGCCAGTTCATGGGCCAGACAAGCAAGCATGGACATTCTGGAATTGGCATCAACATTTTCGCCAGGGTAAACATCGGCCCCCAAATAAACCGCATTGCGGTCTTCAGAAAAGGGTGGTGATGCAATGTGGGTGATATGTTTACCCTCACCCCCGGCCCCTCTCCCAGAGGGAGAGGGGCCGGGGGTGAGGGCAACTCTATGAATATCACCCACATTGCATCACTACCCAGAAAAGCGGGTACGTGAACCAAACGTAGTCGCTTCTGAAGTGATCAGTTCTTTGACAGTTTTTCCTTCGCATAAAGTCTGCCATGCCAGTAAGCAAGATTCAATTTGCCGAGGAGATAAGCCAGTTTGGTTTCTTTTAGAGACTAACATTCTGATAGTATTACGGCAAAATTTTGTACAAAGCTACGCCTTCCCCTCCTGGCATTCTTTCTGGCGTTCTTCTCGGTTCGTTATTTTCATTTTTTCTTGAAGTTCCAAGTTATGCCTTCTCAACTCTCGATTCTTCGTTTGCAGTTGTTTTTGGAAATATCTTAGATTCAACTGCGTTCTAACTCGCACTAACACTTCTTCATGTTGAAATGGTTTGGTGATATAGTCCACTGCACCTGTTTCAAAGCCTTTGAGTTTATCTGTGGTACTTGTCAAGGCGGTGATAAAGATAATCGGAATGTCCCGTGTTTCAGATTGTTCTTTCAGTTGTCTGCAAGTTTCAAAACCGTCCATACCAGGCATCATGACATCTAATAAAATGACATCCGGTTTTTCATGCAACAGCACATGTAAAGCAGTTTCACCACTGTCAGCGACGAGGACTTCAAAGCCCTGGTGGCTTAACATGTCAAATAACACGGCCACATTTTCTACAATGTCATCCACAATCAGAATCGTTCCGCCGGTGGGGGGAACGGCGTCTAATGTTTCACGACAACGTTCCAAATAAACTTGGGCAGCCCAGTCCTGTTCATGGCATTGTAAAACATTTTCAAACAATGGATAGGCATCTTGCACTTCTCCTGAATGATAGAGGACAAAGCCTGTTTCAAAATCGGCAAGAGTGTCATCTTTGAGGGTGACACTGTCTTGGGGGTCTGCATCATAGACTTCATAAATGGTGACGGGTTGTGATTTGCCTTTCACTTTGGCCGCGTCAATGACACGAATATGATACCGTGAGGGGTCGACTAATTTCAAATAAGTTTGTTCTGTGATGAGAAGAGGAGTATGATAAATTTTGGTTAAGTCTTGAACTCGTGAGGCAACGTTCACGGCATCTGAAATGACGGTGCCATCCATGCGATTTTGTCCTCCCACAGTGCCTAACATCAAGGGACCCGTATTTAAACCAATGCCTATTTTAATTTGTGGTAACCCGGCCCGTTGGAGGAGGTCGTTGTATTTGGTCAACGTTTTCAACATGCCAATGGCACCACGAACGGCGTCATCGGCGCGGAGGGGAAACAAAGCCATAATGGCATCGCCAATGTATTTGTCAATCACGCCGCCTTCTTCAAGAATGATAGGTTCCATTTGTCCCATATAATTGTTAACAAAGTCAAATACATCCTGTGGAGACATTTGTTCCGATAAGGTGGTAAATCCGCGAATATCGGCAAACAAGATCGTCATTTCTTTAAAGACCTGGTCTCCCAGTTGTACGTCTAGGACACTGTTTTTATCTAACAAACTTAAAAATTGTCGTGGGACAAAACGTTCATACGCTTTGTTGAGTTGAAATAATTTTTCTTTTTGGGCCTCTGCCAGTTCTTTGGTGAGATGTTCTAACTGCGCATTTTTGGCCTGTAACTCAATATTTTGTTGTTGGATTTGGGCTTCGGCCCGTTTACGTTCGGCCAGTTCTTGCTGACTGAGTGTATAGAGACGGGCATTTTCAATGGCATTGGCAGCGGAAGAGGCTATCGCTTCCAACAGATTTAAGTCATCTGGAGAAAAGCAATTGGCTTTGGGGTCTGCTAGGTTGAGAACGCCAACCACTTTGCCGCTGGTGAGTAAAGGAACACAGAGAATGGAACGCAATTCGACGCCCGTTTTCTTGTCCACGCCTTTAAAGTGTCGTTCATCTTGACGAGTATCAGACACCAACACCGGTTCTCCCGTTTGGGCGGCCCCGCCTGTGAATCCTTGTCCGATGGGCAATCTCCAACCGATCACGACGTCGCTACTGTCGCCTTTCGCATGACGGCAAACTAATTCGTTGGTATCCGTGGCCAACCAGAGTGAGGTGATGGCAATGCCTAACAGATGTTGTACTTCTTCTAAAATGACTTCTAATACTTCATTCAATTCTATAGTCGAACTAAAAATTCCTGCCACTCGATTGATGAGGGCTAGTTCTTTAGTTTTTTGTTGGAATGCTTCCTCTACTCGTTTCCGTTCGGTGACATCTTGATTGAAACCTTTTAGGCGAATAGGCGTTCCCGATTCGTTAAATTCCAGTTCTGCCTGGGAACGCAAGGTGCGAACTTGACCGTCTGGCCAAGTCACACGAAATTCCACTTCGGCAGTTTGCCCTTCGATGATACACGTTTCTAACAACGTGTCTATCACATGCTGATCGTCTGGATGAATGGGGGCGATAAAGGCTTCGTATGTGGGTGTATAGTTCGCCGGGGCCAATCCGCAATTGCGACAATCTTGTTCCGAACGATAGACGGTACCTGTTTTAATGTCCCAAACCCAACTTCCAAGGGATGCCATGCGTTGGGCATCGGCCAAGATTTTTTCCTTTTCGCGTAAGGCCACTTCCATGTTTTTTTGTTCCATAATGTCAATGAGAATGCCATTGAAGACAATTTCTTGGTCATTGACTTGTACGGGTCTGGAAATGCTACGCCACCATTTGATTTGTCCAGACGGGAGGACGAAGCGTCCTTCAAACGAAAAATCTTGTTTCGTTTCGCAAGCCTGTTTAAAAGAGTCGTGCCATTTGGGCAAATCTTCTGGATGTAACGGTAGCAATTTGGGATTTTGCAGCCAGTCTTCAGCCTTGACTCCATAGAGGTCTTCACAACGCGGACTGACATAATAAAATCCACGTTCTCCAGTTTGACGTTCATACCATTGATAAATGACGCCAGGTACATTGGCAGCGAGGTCATGAAATTTGTCTTCCAGGGACTTCAACTGTTGTTTATCATGTTGGTGTCTGGCAACTTCTGCGAGTTGACGTTCGGAGATGTCTTGTAATACACAAATGGCATAAACGATATGGTCACCGGCAAAGATCGGGGTGCCACAAATCTCTAAAGGAATAATCTTTTCTCCTTGATGCACTTCTATGTCATCCACTCTAGCCGTTTCGCCTCTTAATGCACGTTGAACAGGTAATTTTGAAGCTGGATAGATTTCCGTGGTGCCAGCTTGATACAGTTGATAAACGTCAGGTAGTTGTGTTGCGGAAAGTTTCGAACTCTGATCTTTGCCAAAAATGTGAGTCGTGATTTGGTTTTGGTAAAACAGTTGATCTTGCGCATCTATGATGAGAATACCCACGGGCATCACTTCGAGGAATTGTCTTAACCGCTGTTCTCCGTCTCGAACCGCTTTAAACGCCTCGGCTTTGAGTTGTTGTATATGCAGATAGGTGTTAATCCGCGCTAATAGTTCATGGGTAGAAATCGGTCGGATTAGATAATCGTTGGCGCCCACTTCCAATCCTTTCACCACGCCTGTGTGATGAGGATTAGCGGTTAACAGGATGATGGGTAATTCATCGGCCCGCCATTTTTCGCGAAGTTTTTGGGTGACTTCATAGCCATTCATTTGAGGCATCATCACATCTAATAAGATCAGATCCGGTTGCAAACCGTTAGAGATGAGAGTTAATGCCTCTATACCAGAGGCAGCTTGAATGACCGTATAATGTCGTTGCGATAACTGGTCGGCAAGCACCTGTCGGGTGATGAGTTCATCATCCACAATCAAGATGGTAAGTGCAGTTTGAGGGGTGTTGCTAACCATGTTATTTAAGTGTTAGTAGAATGGGAATGAGAATACTTATACTGCATAGCTTCACAATCTGAACTTTGAGTAGGGATAACACCCCTTTTCGGGGTGTTATTCCTTGCGACGAACAAAACTCAAATTGTCAAGCTATGCAGTATATTCATATCACCGCTAACCAATTTGTCGCCTCTTAGGATAGTCTCATCAGTGCCTCGGCCAAACGGGGGATTGATGGACAAGTGATCATTTCCGCGCCGAATGAGAATGTCAGTGGCAGTCTGTTCGGGTTAAACAAGCAATTAAAAGAAGTGGTTCGTTTGAAACATCCTTGTGGTGTCACGAGTTTTGAAGAGTTTCTCCAACGAAGTTCGTTTCATGTCTTTCGAATTGCGGGGTGTCCACAGGTCTCAGGGGATTGGCATCCCAATCCGTATTTATCGGTGCATGATTGGCAGTCTCCTCCCGTGGTCAAATCTCCAGAAACGTTGTTGAAACCATCCCTGGGAGAACTGGAACAGAAGGAACCGAGTGGGTTAGTATTGGTGGTGGAGTGTCAGAAGGGGAAGTAGTGCAGTTGGGTGGTGATGTGCTACCACCGGCTTTCGCCTCTAGTCCAGCGCGACTACTGCTGGACTAGAGGCGAAAGCCGGTCCCCACTCAATATGGTAAAATTCTCCTGGACCTGATATTATTTCATCTGGAGCGCAATAAGAATTATTGCGCTGTGCGTTGCGCAGCAACGGCGCAATAATTCACTCCAGAGGGTACGTACAGGTTCATTATGAATACTACTACACCTTACTTAGAACGAACAGCGCAATAATTCTTATTGCGCTCCAGAGGGTACGTACAGGTTCATTATGAATACTACTACACCTTACTTGGGTGGTTGTTCTTGCGGCTGTTGCAACGTCTGTTGTTCTTGTGGTATACGGCTAGTGTCAACCGCAATTTTAATTTCGACACGGCGATTTTTGGCTTTGTTTTCTGGAGTATCATTGGTAGCCACAGGTTGAGATTCACCATAACCCACCGAAGTGAGACTGGCAATCCCCAGATTTTTGGCTTTGAGATACATTTCAATGGCTGCCGCCCGGCGTTCCGAGAGTTTCTGATTATATTCGTCTTTGCCATCACTATCGGTATGTCCTTCAATCACTATCTTGTTTTCAGGATATTTGGCAAATACCGTAGCCAGTCCATCCAATTTAGTGGCTTCCTGGGGCATAATGTCGTCCCTATCAACATCAAACTGAACCTTCACGTTGAATCCGATGTTTTCCTGGCCTGCGGTTTTGTCAACGCTGACATCTTCTACCCCACTGACATTTTGGAGTTCTTCAGCTTGTTGGTCCATGCGTCTGCCAATCAGTCCTCCTACTACGCCGCCAATGACGGCGCCGGCAATGCCCGCTTCTTTTTCTTTTCCAGATTTGTCTCCCAGGGCCGCCCCCAGGCCGGCGCCAATGACGGCGCCAATGCCTGCCCCTTTGGTTTGGCTGCTGGCGGTGCAACCATTTAGGAGGAGTGAGGAGGAGAAGGTGAGGGTTGTGAGTGTGATAAATAAGGGAATAGGTCTTTTCATTTGATGAGGTTCTTGTCTGTTAAATGTGAGTTGCTTCAGCTTTCCTAAACCTTCAAGGTTTAGGAAAGCTGGTAAACACTCAGTTTTTTGAAAAAACTGAGTTTCTTTTGGTTGAACACTTACTTGCCAGTGCTATAGAAACTCAGTTTTTTGAATGAAAAAACTGAGTTTCTTTTGGTTCAACACTTACTTACCAGTATCGGTCTTATCGGTCTTGTCCGTTTTGTCGGTCTTGTCCGTCTTATCGGTCTTGTCCGTCTTATCGGTCTTGTCCGTTTTGTCGGTCTTGTCCGTCTTATCGGTCTTGTCCGTCTTATCGGTCTTGTCCGTTTTGTCGGTCTTGTCCGTCGTATCGGTCTTGTCCGTTTTGTCGGTCTTGTCCGTTTTGTCGGTCTTGTCCGTTTTGTCGGTCTTGTCCGTCGTATCGGTCTTGTCCGTCGTATCGGTCTTGTCCGTCTTATCGGTCTTGTCCGTTTTGTCGGTCTTGTCCGTTTTGTCGGTCTTATCCGTCGTATCGGTCTTGTCCGTCGTATCGGTCTTGTCCGTCGTATCGGTCTTATCCGTCGTATCGGTCTTGTCCGTTTTGTCCGTTTTGTCGGTCTTATCCGTCGTATCGGTCTTGTCCGTCGTATCGGTCTTGTCCGTCGTATCGGTCTTATCCGTCGTATCGGTCTTATCCGTCGTATCGGTCTTATCCGTCGTATCGGTCTTATCCGTCGTATCGGTCTTGTCCGTCGTATCGGTTTCGCCTGCATCCGCCGTATCAGTTTCACCTGTGTCAGTGGTACCTTCCGTGTCCGTGGTGTCTTCCCTGTCGGTACTTTCGCCGCTGGTATCAGCCTTCTTGTCATTGACATTGAGGTCAATAGATTTGGGCGTTTCTACCACGGTGCCATCTTCTAGGCGATAGCCAAAATGGACTTTCAAAATGCCAGGAGACAGAAGCACACCTTGATAAATTTCCACATCTGCAAGAGAAGACAGTGTGACTCCCGCTTGGAAGGCCACCAAATTTTCTACCTTTTGGTCCCATGCCTGTATAGCACCTTTGCTATCTAGCATGAGGTGGAAAGGTTTGTCGTCAGCCGTTGCTTGATAGGAGGCATAGACAAAAATATCGGCTTTCTTACCAACATGGGCAGTGTCAACCGTGATTCCACCATGCAAGTCAACCACGTCTGTCAGTGGTTTGGCTTGACCTTCTCCTTCAAAGGTGGTGCCGTCATTGAGGGCGATTCCACCGGTAAATTTGGCGGTGGTTTGGATGGGTTTGCCGACGGGGTCCGTGGCCAGTGCAGTGCCTAAACTAGGCATGTCAGGCAATTCCGTAGGTGGCGTGGTAGGTGGCGTGGTAGGTGGTGTAGTGGGGCTTTCGTCGTTCTCAATGACGACGCCTTTTTCGAGGTCCACATTGGCGCCTAAGGTGACACCTGAGAGGTGGCTACCTGCCTTGACGACAACATTTTCTAGGGTTGCAGGGGCTTTTTTATCGCCCTTGATGGTGCCTTTCAACACGCCACCTTTGATCTTGGCATTGGCAGCCAGGGTGACGTTAATAAACGCCCCGCCGACTTTGCTGTTATTTAGAATGGTACCTGCCAACGTCCCACCAGTGATAGAGGCACCCAGGAAGGTGAAGTTGGAGATGGTACCTTCGTTCTTGATGTACCCCGTCAAGGTGCCGCCTTCCACAGTGGCGCCAGCCGCGACGGTAGAGTTGGAAATCCAACCGTTGTTCTTGATGGTACCCATGAGGACGGCATTCTTGACATTGGCATCGACATCAATGGTGACGTTCTTTAACACGTTGCCGTTAGCATTGTAAGTGCCTATGACAAGCCCTTTAGCAGTGTCATAGTAACCTGCACTGGTGTTCACCGAGGTGGAAACGGGGACGGTGGGAGGGGTAGAAGTGGTAGGTAACACATTGAAAGCAGCAGTGCAAGCCTTCGCCGCATCCATCGTGACGGTGACAGGACTGGTTGCGCCCATGCAGGCACCACTCCAACCGGCAAAGGTTGACCCTGGGTTGGCTTGGGCTGCGAGTGTGACCACGGTAGCTGCCGCTAAGTCTTCAGCACAATCGGTACCGCAGTTGATACCTGCCGGGGTGCTGGTGACGATTCCCAAACCGGTGCCTTGTAAAGCGACGGTGAGTGGGAAGGTGGTGCCAGCGGGAGGAGGTGCAATTGGAGGAGGTGCAATGGTGTTACCAAAAGTCGCGGTGCAATTCTTGAGATTGTCCATCGTGACTTTGGTGGTGGCTTCAGTGCCAGTGCAATCGCCCATCCAGCCAATGAATCCAAGGGTGGGATTGGTGATGGTGGCGGTTAAGGTCACGACGTTACCTGCGGGGTAGTCTTTCGTGCAAGCGGTGCCGCAATCGATGCCGGCAGGGTCACTGGTGACTTTGCCTTCTCCGGATAAAGTGACGGTGAGGGTATTGAATGGAGAGGTCAGCATGTCAAAGGTGGCGATACACTCTTTGTCAGCATCCATGGTGACTTTAACGGCAGGGTCAGTGCCAGTGCAACCACCACTCCATCCTTTGAAAGTGCTACCAGTCAAGGGACGAGTGTCGTCCAGTTTCAACGTGACCACAGTGCCTTGAGGATAAAACTCCGTGCAATCTGCCGTGGTGTCTTTGTTGCAGTCGATGCCGGTGGGGTCACTGATGACGTAACCTGCGCCGGTACCTTCCAATTTGACATTCAAGGTGCTTTTCGCGACGGCGCCAAAGGTGGCTTTACATTCTTTGGTAGCATCCATGGTGACGGTGGTGGTCAATTCCGTGCCGGCACAAGCGCCACTCCACCCTAAGAGAGTGACAGTGGTGCTGGTAACGCTTAGGGTCACAACGGTGCCTAAGTCATACTCTTTGGTGCAGGTGCCATCTGCGGGTCCACATTTGATTCCACCATCATTGCTGATGACGGCGACGGTAGCATCGCCACCGTTCTCTAACGTGACCGTCAAAGCATTTTTCGCCACTACAGGTTTTAATTCAAAGGTGGCCGTGCAGTTTTTCGCGGCATCCAGGGTGACTGTAGCAGTTGTTGCGACTCCAGCGGCAGCACAATCGCCATCCCATTGTTTGAACTGGGAATCGTCAGCAGGAGTGGCGGTGAGAGTGACCGCGGTGTTGGGTGCAAACGATGCGTTGCAAGTGGCGCCGCAATCGATTCCAACCGGTTCACTCTTGACGGCGCCATTGCCGGCTAAAGTGATGGTGAGGGGCAGAGTGGTGACCGCGGTAGATTCAAAGTTAACTTCGCAGGTCTTCGCGGCATCCATTTTGAGGGTGACTTCGTTACCTGTCAGATCTTTGCAATCGCCTCCCCAACCAACTAAAGTGGAACCTTCGTCGGGAGTGGCGGTTAACTTCACTTCGGTGGCAGGTGCATAATACTCGGTGGCTTCTTTGCAATCTTTACCACAATTGATACCAGTGGCTAGACCTGGGGTGGAAGTAACGGTGCCAGTTCCTGTGGCGGTAGCCATCTTTTCGACGTTGAGGGCAACTTGGTCTGGGGTCAGGGCAACCAATTTGGACGAGAACTCGTCCATGAAAGGAATGACCAAGACATTGTTGGCCGGCAAATAGGTCAGGTCTGCCGAAGCAAAGTCGATTTCACCTGGCATCAGTTCTGTGACTTTGCCAGTCTCGTCGGCATAGAACAATTTCCCACCCAGATCAGCCGTGCCAAAATCAGTCACGTAGTAACCGATTCCTTCATCATAAACCAGCCCATCTAACAAGGTGACATCATTGAAAGTGGCAATGGTGCTAACCGCTTTCCCTTCGGCAAAACTGACACTTTTCAAATAGCCCGTTTTGGTCGTTTCGTCAGTGGTCACAACCAGTAAACTGTTGGTCATGGTATCGACCAGAACGCCGTTGGGATTGACCAACTCTGCGCTATCTGACCATACGTCAAATTTACCGGCACATAGGCAGTAAATCTTATTGCTTTTCGTGTCCGAGACATACACGTTGCCGTTGGCATCTGCGGTCACGTCATTTAGCATGGTCGGGGCCGTTGCACCTTCTGCCACGGTGTAGGTGTTAATTACCTTTTTCTCCGTCAGACTGATTTCAAGCAGTTTGGGAGATTCGGCAACATATAAGGTAGTGCCATGGATAGCCAGGCCCGTAATATCGCCTAGTCCGGTCAACCAATCTTTGGTGGCGACTTGACCTGTAGCGGAGTCCACGGTGGAAATATAGCCGTCGAATTGGTCAGGGGTTGCGCCCATGACGGCATTGGATACATATAGTAGCTGAGTAGCTGAGTCATAAACTACGGATTCAGGTTCAGATAAATCCGTAGTAGATTCCCAGGCCGCAGTCTGGGCATAAGCTGTGGGTATTCCTACAAAAGCGGATACCGACAGTGTTAGTGAGGTAGCCAAAATGGCTGTCTGTCTTTTAAATCGCTGTAAATACATAGGTTTCTCCTATTTCAAGAGGTTGTTTAGGGATAGTTCTAGGACTTTAAGCGTCCTAGAGTAATTACTATTATAACATCAAAATCGGATTGTGCAATAGGGCACCGGTGGACTAGAAACTTTAGCCGGAGTAGAGGCTTTAGCCGGAGTAGAGGCTTTAGCCAGAGTAGAGGCTTTAGCCGGAGTAGAGGCTTTAGCCGGAGTAGAGGCTTTAGCCGGAGTAGAGGCTTTAGCCAGAGTAGAGGCTTTAGCCAGAGTAGAGGCTTTAGCCGGAGTAGAGGCTTTAGCCGGAGTAGAAGCTTTAGCCGGAGTAGAAGCTTTAGCCGGAGTAGAGGCTTTAGCCGGAGTAGAGGCTTTAGCCGGAGTAGAGGCTTTAGCCGGAGTAGAGGCTTTAGCCGGAGTAGAGGCTTTAGCCGGAGTAGAGGCTTTAGCCGGAGTAGAGGCTTTAGCCGGAGTAGAGGCTTTAGCCGGAGGGCGGGGCACCGCAATTTCAATTATGTTCGCCCCCCACCGGCTAAAGCCTCTAGTCCATCTGTTGGTTATAGTAATATTCATCTAAATTTGTACATATCCGTTTACGCGCAATAATTCTTATTGCGCTCCAGTGGGAGCGTACAAATTTATGTGAATACTACTATAATTGATTCTTTAATGGCATGGAAGCGTAAGCCTCTCGTCCACCGGTGTTAAAACTTAATCTGATTAATACTGGTAATGGCTAACATAACCCCTGTAATAATCACCCCAATCATACCCCCTATCACTAAAATGGCAACCGGTTCGATAAATAACAAAAAGCGTTTCATGCGCAACCTGCCGCTTTCTTCTAACAGTTTTGCTAACGAATTTAGCATTCGCGGCAATTGCCCCGCCCGTTCGCCGGCCCGAATCAAATTATGTCCCGTCGGCGTCAGGGCCTCATTATCATGTAAGGCTTGTGATAAAGTCGTGCCGGCCCGAACAGTCTTGGTGACTTGGCTAAGACGGGCAAACAGACTGGGTAATTGAATGCCTTGATTGGCCAATTCCAAAGCACGTAGTAAAGGCACCCGGTTTTCCAACAAGGTCCCCATAATCGTGGCCCACCTGGCTGTTTCCGCTTCCATTATCCAATGACCGAGTATGGGAAGTTTGGCGAGAACCTCTTGAAACTTGGCACGTAACTGGGGTTGTTTCACCAAATAAGCCAGAATAATGATTAAGATAATGGCGCCACCGATTATCCATTCCAAATGCGTATTTAAAAACATCCCTGTGGTAAGTACCGCCTGGGCTAACCACGGAATATCCGCTTGCCGATGTTGGAGGAGGTTAGCGAAGCGGGGAACGACCACGGTGAAAATCATCAAGACGGCGGCGATGCCAGAAAATATCAAGATAGTTGGATAAATCATCGCATTGCGCATCTCCTCTGTCACCCGTTTTTCATATTCCATTTGGGCGACTCCATCACGTAATGCGGTTGCAATCTTCCCCGTCAGTTCTCCCGCTTCGACCAATTGGAGGATATACCAAGGTAATTTCAGCGGACTGTCTTTTAAGGTAACCGAGAAAGTTTTACCATGTCGCAATTGTATTGCTATGTCACTGAAAACTTGAGTAATCGCAGGCGGATGCGAGGAATTGGCCAGGGCTTCGATGGCTTCTATTAAAGAGACACCCGATTCTAGCAAAGTGGTCAATTCTTGTAACACGATAATCAAATCACGTTGCTTGGCCTGACCACTGCCTTTACCCTCTTTCCGACCCGAACGCAAACCGGTCTCTGCCGACGCCAGTGACAACGTTGTCAATCCACGTCGTTGTAACTGACGAATGGCTTCGCGTTCGGCTTCCGCAGTTAACACGCCATTCACTTGTTGACCATGGGCGTCCAGGGCTTGATATTTGTAGCGCATAGATTTTTAAGGCAGTCGAAACATAAAGTTAAGTTAAGGCACCGGTGGACTAGAGGCTTTAGCCGGGGGCAGGGCCCCGCGATTTCAATTTTGTTCCGTCTCCCCACCGGCTAAAGCCTCTACTCCAACGTTCTAAGGCACCGGTGGACTAGAGGCTTTAGCCGGGGGCAGGGCCCCGCGATTTCAATTCTGTTCCGTCCCCCCACCGGCTAAAGCCTCTACTCCAATGTTCTAGGTAAAGAAACTCAGTTTCGGAAAGCAAACGGAGTTTCTTTGTACCATCGGTCTTAAAACCGATACCGCAATTCCATAAAATAACTCCGCCCCGCCAATGGCAAATCATGAGGAATCCCAATGATACCGCTGGTATCAGGCCCTGGACTGGGTTCCCGGGCGTCCACATCAAACACATTTCGCACGGCTACGGCTAAGTTCCAATGGTCTTTCAAGGCTTGACGACGAAGGGTTAAATCTACTGTCGTATAATCATCCACCGGTGGTCTGGGGTCACCAAACACACGTTCACGGCCTGCCACCCAGTTAACCTGCGTATCCACCAACCACTTTGGCCATACTTGCCAATCGGTGCGGAGATAGACCTGGTGATGAGGGGCATAGCCAGCATCCTGGTCCGATTTCTCGTCAATGGACCGTTGGAAGGCATAGTGACCCGTAAGATTAAGAATGTTAGACCATTTCCATTGCGTTTCTAATTCCACCCCACGTCCCGTCCGGCTTCC
Organism: Thiotrichaceae bacterium; assembly: GCA_011391085.1. Taxonomy (GTDB): domain Bacteria; phylum Pseudomonadota; class Gammaproteobacteria; order Beggiatoales; family Beggiatoaceae; genus JAABRD01. Next base: position 66,806 of record JAABRD010000010.1, read on the forward strand.
AGAATTTTGGGCGGTGAAAATGTCGGTGGTGACCCCTGGTAGAAAGCGAATCGCATCCTTTATCTGGTAATTAAATAAATTCAAAGCGAAACGCAGATTCTCTTGGGGACGATAGTCAACAGCTAACTCCCACGTTTCAATCGTTTCCGGTTTGAGGTCAGGATTGCCCAGGGCCACGGGATTGTTGGTTTGGTAAAGTTCCACAAAAGCTGGCGCCCGAAACGCCTGACCATACAAGAGTTTACTGGTGAAATTCGCGGTCGTTTGCCAGACGACCGCGAGACGCGGGTTGAACGTGGTTCCAAAATCCGAATAATCATCGTAACGAATCCCCGCAGTCAGTTCCCACGTCTCCGCAAATTTCCAGGCATCTTGTAAAAAGAGATACCAGTCCTGACGAGATTTTTCTGGCATGAAAACGTATGGAGTGTCAGTACTATCTACCAATGGACTGTCTGGGGGAAGTGGACGGCCCGTGGCAGGGTCCATGCCAAAATTGGCAACCATTTTAGTCCGATAGAGGTCTCCATAATGAAAACCCGTTCCCAAACGCAACGTGTGTTTCTCCAACCCCGAATAAAAGCCGGATAAGTCTAGGCGGGTATGCCGTTCGGAGGCAAAGGTGTTACCAATAAATCCTTGCGGATAAGCCCCTCCAAAGGCGCCGGGAGGAAATAAAATCTGATTACGAGTATTTTCAAAAGCGGTATCGAGATAACTCAATTGGGCGGTCACGTCCCACTGCGGCGCAAACTGGGAATGATGATAAGTTAGGTCGGCTTCCAGTTGCTTATTAGCAAAGCGAGTACTGGGGTCCAACGCCTGTGCCGTGCCAGCACCATTTCCTAGATTTCGCAAATCTTGATAAGCGGTACGTAATTGCCAATTTCCACGCGAGACTTCTAAGTGGGTATCTAGCCTATCCAGTGGCAGATTAACGGGGCCTGGGGCTAGAGACGCGGTCGTCTTGAATAAGCGGTCATAAAAAGTTTGGGCATCCATATCAATCCATTTCCGCTGTCCTGCCGTCGTGTAGTAATCTAACGTCAGTGCAACATCAAAGCCGCCATAGTTTCCTCCATGCACCACCCATGCCTCTTGAGTCTGGAAACTACCAGTTCGTAGCCCCATTTCACTCTTCTTCACGTCCTCTTTGGTTTTGGTAATGATATTGATAACCCCCGCAAAGGCATCTGCGCCAAATACGGCGGATCCAGGACCACGGATGATTTCAATACGTGCAATCGAGTGAACAGGCATACCTCCCCAACTTGCACCACGGTTGCCCAGGTACAACGTTTTCAGAGGCACTCCATTAACCAACATCAACACTTCAGGATTATAAGTGGAATGAATCCCGCGGATGATATAAATCGGGTGGTAGCCAATGGGATCCTTGGCTACATGTAGCCCTGGCACGGTTTCCAGTACGTCATCCAACTCGGTAGCCCCCATCGCCTCAATGTCGTCAGCAGTAATGACGGTAGCAACCGCTGGGGCTTGGGCAAGAGTTTGTTTGGCACCCGTGGCAATGGTGACAATTTTAACTTTTATCAGGTCTTCTATATTCATTTCCAATAACTCTTCCGCCGAAATGAGTTGTTGGGTGGCGTTGGCGGTAGTAAGGAGGTAAACGGATAAAACGGTACCGATAGCTAGTTTAATCGGAAAAGTGAGTTTGGTGTTAGGAAAAAGTATCATACATAGTTTTTCTTGGAGAATGATTTAGGAAAGGAGTTCAAACACGATGTTCAAGTTTTTTTAAACCAGCCCGGGTTGGACTAGAGGCTTTAGCCGGCCTGGACTAGAGGCTTTAGCCGGAGGGTGCGGAACATATAGTAATATTCCTTCTCATTTGTACCCCCCCCCCCGCCCCCCCGCACGCGGGGGGGAGTCACTCCCCCCGTACACAGGGGGATACAAGTGATGAGGAATATTACTATAATTGAAGTCGCGGGGCCCAGCCTCCGGCTAAAGCCTCTAGTCCACCGTTATTTTAATTCGTTCGCCACTTCAACTCCTTAACTTAATGGCATTGCGGCGAAAGCCTTCATTCCGGCGGTGGTTACCCCTTCCAATAACTTACTTCAAACTTTCCAAATACTTATCCGCATCCAAAGCCGCCATACAACCCGTTCCAGCCGACGTAATCGCTTGCCGATAAACATGGTCACACACATCCCCTGCGGCAAAGACGCCAGGGACACTGGTAGCCGTGGCGTTACCGTTTAAGCCAGTTTTCGTCACAATGTAACCATTGTTCAGTTCCAACTGACCTGCGAATATTTGCGTATTTGGTTGATGGCCAATAGCAATGAAAATACCTTGTAAATCAACGTTTTGGGTACCACCCGTCTTGACATTCTTAATGCGCATTCCAGTGACACCTTGCGCGTCCCCTAACACTTCGTCAAGCACCTGGTCCCACATGATGGTCACCTTCCCTTCCTTCTGTTTGTCCAACAAGCGACTGACCAAAATCTTTTCCGCCCGAAACGCATCGCGTCGGTGTACCACGGTGACATGAGAAGCCAAATTGGATAAATACAAAGCTTCCTCCACCGCCGCACTGCCACCACCGATGACTGCCACTTTCTGATTTTTGAAGAAAAAACCGTCGCAGGTGGCACAGGCAGACACCCCTTTACCACGAAAAGCCTGTTCAGAGGGCAAGCCTAAATACTTAGCGGACGCGCCCGTGGCAATAATCAAAGCGTCACAAGTGTATTTTTTGCCACTATCACCTGTTAAACTAAAGGGACGCTGGGTTAAATCTATCGCTGTGATATAATCAAAAATAATATCGGTATGAAAACGTTCTGCATGTTTACGCAGACGTTCCATCAATTCGGGCCCTTGGACACCCTGAAAATCGCCAGGCCAATTTTCCACTTCGGTGGTGGTCATCAATTGTCCACCTTGTTCTAAACCCGTAACCAGGACGGGTTGAAGATTGGCACGGGCCGCATACACAGCAGCCGTGTAGCCCGCAGGCCCTGAACCAAGGATTAATAAACGGGAATGTTTTGCTTCACTCATAGATTTGTCACTCCTTATTGCAAAATACAAGAAACTTCATTATACTACTTTAAAACTTTAGGTAGTGATGCAATGTGGGTGATATGTTTACCCTCACCCCCGGCCCCTCTCCCAGAGGGAGAGGGGCCGGGGGTGAGGGCAACATGAATATCACAAAGAATTGCATCACTACCAAAACTTCAATCACGTCGCCGGACCCAAGGTCTGGCAAAATTCACCCATTCATGGAGATATTATGGCCTTTTTCAGTACCAACGAATTTAAAACCGGACTCAAACTTATTTTAGATAACGACCCATGTAGTATCATAGAAAACGAATTTGTCAAACCTGGCAAAGGTCAAGCGTTTAGTCGAGTCAGGTTGCGCAACCTCAAAACAGGACGAGTGGTAGAACGCACCTTTAAATCGGGTGATACGCTGGAAGCCGCAGATGTAGTGGAAACCGACATGCAGTATTTATACAAGGATGCGCAATTTTACCATTTCATGGTCCCAGACACCTTTGAACAATTTGCGGCAGATGAGAGTACCGTGGGTGAGGCAGCCAAATGGCTGAAAGGGGATGAAGTTTGTATCATCACTCTCTGGAATGGTCAACCCTTAGTTATCACGCCCCCCAATTCCGTCGTTCTGAAAATTGCCAATACGGAACCGGGCATCAGAGGAGATACCTCTGGCGGAGGAAGTAAATCAGCCACGTTGGAAACAGGCGCCGTGATCCGAGTTCCTCTATTTTTAAATGTCGGCGATTCAATCAAGGTGGACACCCGTAGCGGGGAGTATTTGTCACGCGCTAAGTAATTACCGGTATTTCAAGTAGGGTGGATTAAGCGAAGCGTATCCACCAGAGGTTATTAATGTTGGTGGATACGCTTCGCTTAATCCACCCTACAGACTACCCACAGACTACTACTACAGACCACAGACTACAAACCACTTAGTTAAGAAACTAAGTTTCTTAAAGAAACTTAGTTTCTGGTGTACCTGCAACCTAGTTTTAGTGTTCCACCCGGTACACATTGACTCGTGCAGGCGGAATATTACTCCACACCAGTTTCGAAGAAACACGCTTGAAATGGTGCGGCAAGAAGGGGTCCCGTTCCGTCATCAAATCATAAGTGTACTGCATGTATAAACCGTTTCTCGGTAACACCTTTTCGATCTCTGTCACGACCCCATGTATAACCCGCGGTGGCAGGCTACGAAACGGCAAACCACAAATCACGGTACTAACGGCTGAACAATCTTCTCCCAGCAACTTCTGCAAATGGGTGGCATCTCCCTCAATCACTCGTACTTGAGAAAAATGTTGACGTAAATAGGTTGCCAAGTGGGGAGACAGTTCGACTGCAACAATACGTTCAGGGGCAATGCCACGTTTGAGGAGTGCCTTCGTTATCACTCCTGTACCAGCACCTAGTTCCACCACTAATCCCGGTCCTGTGGTCAATGGAACAAATTTAGCCACCGCTTTGGCTAACTGTGGAGAACTTGGACAGGCAGCCCCGATCGCCCGCGGATTTTGTAGTATCTCTTTGGCAAATAACACCAGCGGAGATTTTGTAAAAGGTGATGATTTACCAGTGACCTCATTTTCGTTGGGAGGCAGAGAACTGCCGCGTCTCCCATTTTTCAGAGAGACTTTCGAACGACTCGCATCAATCACTCTAGCAACGGATTGATGAACCATCGCTTGTGCTTTCATTATTTTACGTTGAATAACTAACATATTTACTCATAAAAAAACGGTATCAAGAGTTGATTACAAATGCCAGGAATCTTCCTGACGGTTTATGGCAACGCAGGAGGAAACAGCGTAGCTTTGTACGTGACCTGGCAAAGCTACGCTGTTTCCTCCTGAACGTGACTATTCAATCCCGCGTGCCAAACTTTAAAATCTTCTAAGCTTTTTCGGCCAATCGTTGCAACAACGTTTGCTGTGCCGAAATGGGCGTGGCATCCGCCGGTGGTGTCAAGCGCGTATAATTTCCGTCACGGTCTAATACCCACGCCTGGGTATTATCTTGCAAATATAGCTTTAAACCTTCCTCGACGATGCGCTTTTTCAAATCGGGATTTTCGACAGGATAACACTCTTCTACCCGTTTGGATAGATTGCGATCCATCCAATCGGCACTGGCACAAAATATCTCAGGGTGATCATCATTTTGAAAATAGTAGGTGCGGGTGTGTTCTAAAAAGCGTCCCACAATAGAACGTACCTGAATGTTTTCTGAAATCCCTGGAATTCCCGGCCTTAAACAACAAATCCCACGCACAATCAAGTCAATCTTCACGCCTGCCATTGAGGCTTTATATAAAGCACTAATCACCTCTGGTTCCGTCAACGCATTCATTTTGGCCATGATATGCGCAGGCTTCCCTTGCCGGGCATTTTCGGCTTCCCGTTCAATGCGTTCCAGCATTCCTGTTTTCAACGTAAACGGCGATTGTAACAACTTCCGCAACTTCGCCCCTTTTCCCAACGTGGTCAACTGCATAAACATTTTATGCACATCTTCCCCAATCTCCTTATCGCAAGTCAACAACCCATAATCCGTATAGACTCGTGCCGTCCGGGCATGATAATTCCCCGTCCCCAAATGCACATAACGTCGCAATTTCTTGACTTCACGACGCACTATCAACAACATTTTGGCATGTGTTTTATAACCCACCACACCATAGACGACATGGGCACCCGCTTCTTGTAAACGAGTCGCTAACCGAATATTCTCCTCCTCATCAAACCGCGCCCGCAGTTCTATCACAACGGTGACTTCCTTATCCGCCCGGGCCGCTTGTACCAACGCATCAACCATCACCGAATCGGCCCCAGTGCGATATAAAGTCTGCTTGATGGCCAAGACTTGAGGGTCGGCGGCGGCTTGGCGCACCAAATCGATAACAGGGGCAAACGAGTGAAACGGGTGATGTAACAAAATATCACTCTCTCGAATACTCTCAAATAAGTTCCGTCCCAATCCGCGTGGCAAGCCGGGCGTGAAACTGGGATATTTTAAATCCGGACGATTCACCACATCTGGCAATGGTAACAACCGATTCAAGTTCACTGGTCCATTGACTTGATATAAATCTTGACGACCTACCTTAAACTGTTTCAGGAGGAAGTTCACAGTTTGTTCCGGACAATTGTCTGCCACCTCTAATCGCACACTGTCCCCATAACGACGCCCTGGCAACTCACCTTGCAAGGCCCGTAATAAATCGTCCACCTCCTCCGTATCTACAAATAACTCGCTATTTCGTGTCAACCGGAACTGATAACATCCCGTTACCTTCATACCAGGAAACAAATCTTCCACATGGGCATGAATGATGGATGATAAAAAAACAAAATCGTATGGATGTTCAGATACCCCTTGAGGTAATTGCACAAACCGTGGCAAAGCCCGCGGTGCTTGCACGACCGCTAATCCACTTTCGCGTCCAAACGCATCTTTACCTTCCAAGGACACGATAAAATTCAAACTTTTATTCAAAATCCGGGGAAACGGATGGGCGGGGTCTAAACCAATCGGACTTAAAATGGGCAACAGTTCTTCGCTAAAATATTCGCGGATCCACTGACTTTGCGCATTACTCCAGCAGTCTCGTTTGAGAAAATAAATGCCTTCCTTTTCCAACGCAGGAAACAGACTTTCATTGAGTAAACGATACTGTTCATCTACAAATTGATGGGCTGCTACACCAATCCGGTTTAGCACGTCTTGAGGAGATAAGTTATCTTGACCAGAAGGCAAGGCACCAAACGCGGCCTGTTGCTTAAAAATAGCGACACGCACTTCAAAAAATTCGTCTAAGTTGGTGCTGGCAATCCCTAAAAATCGCAACCGTTCCAATAACGGCATGGTGTGGTCGGTTGCCTGGGCCAACACGCGCCGATGAAACGCCAGTAAACTCAATTCGCGGTTGATGTACAATTCGGCACAAGAAAGGTCAAATTCCTGGTTTTCTCCAAAACTCACAACGTTTTTTCCTAAAATTGTGGCTGACTCTTTTTTGAGACATTTGGCAGCAATATCGTTATCTGTTTGAATAGTCATAATAGTTAATTACCTTGAGTAAAGAAATTCAGTAGTGTCGCAGGGGGTAACGCTAATTTCCTAGAAAATAGGGGAAACGCTGGACTAGAGGCTTTAGATAGGGGCAACGCTGGACTAGAGGCTTTAGCTAGGGGCAACGCTGGACTAGAGGCTTTAGCCGCAATGCCATTAAGTTAAGAAATATCCTAACCATGTAGGGTGGATTAAGCGTCAGCGTATCCACCAGTGTCGGGGATGGTGGATACGCTAACGCTTAATCCACCCTACCTTAACTTAATGGCATTGAGGCTTTCGCCGGTGGTAGGCACGTCTATGCCTTTTCCACTGGACTAGAGGCTTTAGCCGGAGAAGGTGGCACGTCACCCGGCTGAAGCCTCTAATCCAGCCATGGTTCTTCTCTCACTATCCGCTATCCGCTATCCGCTATCCACTATCCACTATCCGCTATCCGCTATCCAGCGGTTGTGGTCTCCCAAACATATAACCTTGCACATAATCTATCTTCAGTTCTTTCAGTTTGTCCACCACGTTGGGTTCCTCAACATGTTCAGCGATAGTTTGCAGGCGCATTTGATGGGCTATTTCATTGATAGATTTGACCACCGTATAATCGATGGGGTCGGCTATCATGTTTTTTATCAAACTCCCTTCAATTTTTAAAAAATCAATGGGTAGATTTTTGATATAAGAGAATGACGCTATTCCTGAACCAAAATTGTCCAGGGCAAAGCGGCATCCTAGTTTTTTCAAGGGTGTGATAAATTTTAAACTATCTGTCAAATTTGTCAAGACTGTGGTTTCATTAATTTCAAAGCAAATTTTATGCAGTGGAATACTTGTGTTTTGAAGGTAACTGGTTAAAGTGTCTAAAAATCTTTTGTCACTCAGGGAAGGACCAGAAATGTTAATCGTGTTAAAGTCCAGTTCGTCTAAACGTTGTGGATGCGAAGCCAGCCAAGTTAATACTGCACGTACCACCCATAAATCTAAATTGGCTAACAAGCTATAACGCCGGGCCACCGACAAAAATGCCCCAGGGGCAACTAATTGACCTTCTTGATTGTCCAGACGCAACAAGATTTCATAGTGTACTCCCCTGGCAGGGGGATGATGTAAGGACACAATAGGTTGATAAAACAAAGACAGCCCGTGTTCGTGTTCCAAACTCTCATGAATGAGGGAAACCCATTGCACGTTATTATCTTGAGGAAACGAGATGTCGTTTTCTTGATAAACGTGAACCCGATTGCGCCCTGCATGTTTAGCCCGATAACAGGCGGCATCTGCCATGGCTAACGCACTCTTAGGATTCAGATTTTTTAAGGAGGATAAACTGACCAGACCAATGGATAGACCAATGGAAAACGTATTTTTAGATTGTTCACTGCCACTCCAAAAGAATCTGAATTTTTCAATGGTTTGACAGAGTTCATTGGCTATATTTAAAGCGTCTGGTAGAGAACAATGTTCTAATAACAAACCAAATTCATCTCCTCCTAAACGGGCCAAGGTGGCCCTTACATAAGTCGTTTGTTCCTGAACTTTCTCTTGTAACAACAACGCGACATCTCTTAATAACTGGTCGCCTGCTTCATGTCCGCAAGTGTCATTGACGATTTTAAACTGGTCTAAATCCAGATATAGCAACGCCTGTTCGGTCTCTTCTAAGGGAGATATTTGGAGGACTCGTTTCAGTTGGATGCTAAATTCATGGCGATTGTATAATCCTGTCAACGCATCATGGGTGGCTTTATAGGACAGTTCCTGAGTCATTTTGCGAGTTTCGGTCACATCGTGAAACACCACCACCACGCCAATGATATGCCCCTGACGATCATTAATGGGGGCCGCGGAGTCTTCGATGGCAAACCGTTGTTTTAAATCGCGGTGAACTAACACCGTATCGCTGGCCAATTCGATCACGGTACCCTCTTTCAAACAACGTTGTATCGGAAACACGATAGGTTGTTGGGAGTTCTCATTTAAAATCGAAAAGACTTGATTTAGAGGTAAACCACGCGCTTCTTCAGAACTCCAGCCAGTCAACTTGGTGGCCACTACGTTTAAATATTCTACTTGGCCCCAGGCATCGGTGGTAATCACTCCATCGCCAATGGAAGCGAGAGTCACTTGGGCCTTCTCTTTTTCTTCAAATAACGCTTCTTCAGCTTGCTTGGCTTGCAAGATATAGTGAATCCGATTTCGTAACACATCCCAATTCACCGGTTTCGTGACATAATCAATGGCGCCTGCCGCATAGGCCCGGTCCACCCATTCACGTTCCACAAAGGAGGTTACCATCACAATCGGCAGATGTTTAGCTTGTGGAAATTGTTTAATCTGGGCACACGCGGCGACGCCATCTAAGACGGGCATATCCGCATCCATTAGAATCAAATCTGGATGAGTCTTGAGAAAACACACGATGGCTTGTTGTCCATCTTCTGCAATGTCAACTTGATAGCCAAATTTTTGTAACACTTGTACTAGCAATCCACGAATCAGGGGGGCGTCATCTACCACTAGAATACGTGCTTGTTTGCTATTTGGGGTCATGGGATAATGAGTTAATGAATGATGAATAATAAATTCAGGAGTCCAAAGCGTAGCTTTGTCAGGTAACGGACAAAGCTACGCTTTGGACTCCTGGTTTTACTGCTTTGCCAAGTCACGGACAAAGCTACGCTTTGGACTCCTGGTTTTACTGATTCACTTGGTTCAAGGCGTCGCACACGCTACCCAATTCCATATCGAGTTGAGACAGACACGTAGAAATAGCCTCATGCGAACCGGTTTGGGCAATGATTTCTAGCCGCTTACACAATTCACCGACCTTGGTGGCGCCCAGTTGTAAACTTTCACTTTTAAATTGATGCGCTTTCCGTCGCAATGCTTCACGGTCATGACTGGTTGCCAGTTGTTGCAACGCGAACAATTGTTGTGGCGCATATTTAGTGAATTGTTGAGTGAGTTGCAGAATCATTTCGGGTCCCATCACTTCTTCTAACTGTTTGATAACTTGACCATCTAGCGAAGGTACTTCAACCTCTTCTCGGGTAGCTTTAACCATAGGCAATGCACTGATCCAACGGTCTAGCACGGCCCGGAGAGTGTTCAAAAAAACAGGTTTGGTCAGGCAGTCATTCATTCCCGCTTCTTCACAAGCCTGGTAATGTTCCGACGTGACATAGGCAGTGAGGGCGATAATTGGCATGGGCGACTGGTCTTGAACTTGTTCACGACGACGAATCTCCCTGGTGGTGGTATAGCCATCTAAGACTGGCATATCACAATCCATTAGCACCAAATCATATTCCCCGTGGTCTAAACAGACCAGTGCTTGTTGTCCATTTTCGGCCGTTTCTACTTGATGATTCAAATGTTTCAACATCGTTGAAATCACTTCGCAATTAACGGGACTGTCTTCAACTAGCAAAATTTTCACGTTACTTTATACCTCCGCAGATTGGGCACTCTGGTTTCTTAACCAATTTTACACTACACCATTCCATATTCAAAGCATCCAACAGTAACAAGCGTCCTGCTAACGTTTCGCCCACGCCCATCAACAATTTCATAGCTTCTAACGCCTGCAAACTGCCAATCACGCCGACTAAGGGTGCCAATACTCCCGTTTGTGTGCAAGTCTCTTCGGGCAATTGGGCGGGATATAAACAACGATAACAGGGACTGTCAGGTAAATCACAGCGAAACACGGAAATTTGTCCTTCCATGCGGATGGCGGCCCCCGATACCAAAGGTATCTTTGTTTGTACACAAGCGTGATTGATGGCTAACCGAGTCGCTAAATTGTCGCTACAATCTAACACCACGTCAACTTGGGCCACGATTTCTACCAACGTGTCCTCCTCTAAACGTTGACACAGTGTGGTAACTTCAATTAGCGGATTTAATTCTAACAGTGCTTGGCGGGCCGATTCTACTTTGGGTTTACCAATGTCATCGGTGCTATGTAGAATTTGACGTTGCAAATTAGACAAATCCACCACATCAAAATCTGCCAACACTAAATGTCCTACCCCTGCTGCCGCTAAATACATAGCCGCAGGCGACCCTAATCCACCTAAACCAATAATGAGGACTTTGGATGTTAATAAACGTTCTTGACCTTCTATGCCAATTTGAGGTAACAAAATTTGGCGACTATAGCGTAATAATTGGGCGTCGTCCATAATGAATAATGAATAATGAAGAATGGAAAATGACCTTGTGTGCAACATCGATTTCAGTGCGTGAACCAGTTGAAGCGTTGGAATAGAGGCTTTCGCCGCATTGTCATTGAGTTAAGCATTTGACGAAGACTGGCAGAAATCCGCTTTTTACCAACGTAACCGATTGATTTCATTAGGGCCGATTTGAATTTCACTTAATGTCTCATATTTAATGCGGCACCTTAGCCGCTAACGGCCGATACATCAACCCATAAAACATCTCCAAATACCGTTGTGTCTCAGCCCGTTCCAAATTCGTGGCGTACTTCCAAAAACCATACACCCGTGATAATGTCATCAAACGTTCGGCATACAGTCGCCAATTATAACGACTTTGCACACGTTGCAACGCCCCGTTAGAAATTTGTTGCCAATACTCTGGGTGACTTTGGCAATGTTCAAAAAACTCGATTAGACGCGAGGTCACCTTTTCCCCATGATTCGGATCAATGTGAAATCCCGAAATCCCATCTTGAATGATTTCTAACGGGCCACCGTAACAGGTAGCAAACGTTGGCAAGCCTGACGACATGGCTTCAATCACCGTCAAGCCAAAGGCTTCAAATAACGCCGGTTGTACAAATATACCACCTTTATCAGCGATGTAACGATATAATTCGCCTGCTAGACGTTTCTCCAAATGTTTACCTAGCCAACGCACTTTCTCATCGAGTTGATAATGAGTCAACCACTCGTGCATCTTCCCAATTTGTTGACGTTCCTCCTCATCGGTAGAACGTTCGCTGTCAACGTGTCCGGCAATGACTAACAGATTGGCCCAATTTTGCAAGGCGGGACTCTGACCGTACCATTCTACTAGACTGGTGATATTTTTAATTCGATCCAGTCTCGCCATCGTAAAGATAATTGGTTTATCACGATCACGATATTCACCACGACTCTCCGGTGAAGCACCTCCAAACACCAGTGACTCAATTTCTCCATGCAAGGCGGTCAACCGTTGTTCCGTTTGAGTATAGGGAAAATACACCGTCTCATCAGCCCCTGGGGAAACGATATTAAACTTGGGATCATAAACGTTAATACCATTGACCACGCGGTACAAACCGGGCATAGCAAACCAACTATAACTTTCATATTGACCGACGCTGTGAAGGTTCCCGGCAATCTCTTGATGAGTGCTGGTAATCACAAAATCCGCGGTATTCATAGCTATCAAATCGGCCGTAAATTGGGTCGCAAAATGATATTGGGCATCCAAATTTTTCCAGAATAAAGCGGAGTACAGATATTTGGTTTTTTCCAGGGCGTGGGCAATGGCACATTGAGTCACCTTCAACCGTTGTGAAACCAGAGTAGCAACCAGGTTGCCATCCGAATAATTACCAATAATTAAGTCTGGACGACCTCCAAAGTGGGCCAGTAATTCCTTTTCCACTTCCAGCGCAAAACGTTCCAAGTAGGGCCACACCGCAAATCGTGAAATCCAGTGGGGTATCACTCGCCCTTGTTCATCGCGAAACGGAATCCGTAAAATGACGGCATTATCGGTTCCCTTGATGGGTTCCAAACATTCGTCACAAGTGGTATTCCCGGCATCAGGAATTAAGCGCGAGACCACCACGATTTTCGGGAAAATGTCAAAACCCTGTTCATATAACCGTTGCCGCATCTCCTTTTCCAACGCTTGGACTTGGTCCAAAATATAGACCACTTGTCCCCCGGTATCTGGCAACCCTAACACGCCCGATTGCCCAAAATAACCATGTGGAGAAATAATAGCGACTTTGAAAATCATCGGAATCCTGGCCAGAAAACGTTCCACCTGGCCAGGTTCGGGGGCCTGCAAAATATCTGACAACAAACCGAGAGTGTCCAATATGCGTTCCACCGTCCTCCCCCAGCCGGGTTCGAATCCGATCTCTTGCAGTCGGTGATAGACTTGTGACCAAGTGGCGGTCAAGGGCTGGGAAGATAAATATTTTTCTGCCTGGCGCAAGGCCTCACGTAATTTGCGAGGGGAGATAACTCGATCATTTAACATCAATGGTTGACCTTGATATTGATGAACATGTAAGAACTGAAAAATTAACTCATCACCATCTTTTTTAGATAGTAATTGGTTACACAAATGCCGATTGAGAAATTCCACGCCTCGCCCAATCGACCGCGGTTCTGTCAATTTCGGAAATTCTCGATAAAAGGGGGCGAGGTCCACCTCTAGTACCCAATCGCTATCCTTTTGGGTTTTCTCAGGAACCCGTTCTTTGAAGCGCAAAAACGTGTTGATGTCAATCCATTCGGGTTTCATCACATCAATATGAAACCGACAAAATTGCCAGTCGCCAGGCCCAGCCCGCACGACTAAGTATAGCCACGGATCAATGGCAATGGCTTCTTGAATATTACTCAACCAGCTAGCCAGTTCCGTGTCTTTCCAAGAGTCTTCCAAAGTTTCTTGGCAAAATTGTTCAAACCGATCACACACATCGGAACGGAGAAACAAGTTGCGTTCGCCACCGACGAGGGGTCTAAAAATCAGATACAGGGCTTTCTGATAACGGTCTTCTTGAAAGAAATTCATGGTTGTGGTTCCTATCTATTATAAAGCAAAGTTTTTTGCTGTTGGAGTACGGAATTTATTCCGTTGCCGTTGCCGTCGCCGTTGGAGTACGGAATTTATTCCGTTGCCGTTGGAGTCCGGAATTTATTCCGTTGCCGTTGGAGTACGGAATTTATTCCGTTGCCGTTGGAGTACGGAATTTACTCCGTTGCCGTTGGAGTACGGAATTTATTCCGTTGCCGTTGGAGTCCGGAATTTATTCCGTTGCCGTTGGAGTCCGGAATTTATTCCGTTGCCCGTAGCGGAATAAATTCCGTACTCCAACATCAAAACCACGGAATAAATTCCGGACTCCAACATCAACATCAAAACCACGGAATAAATTCCGTACTCCAACATCAAAACCACGGAATAAATTCCGGACTCCAACAGCAAAATCAAAATTATGACTTCACCTGGTCTTCCCAAATTTCAAAATGTTGCAACCCCTCGATGATTCCACCAGCGTTAGATTTTTGTGCAAAGTAAATACAAGGTCGGCCACGCAATTTTTCCAATTCAGGACTGTAATTACCCACCACGATACCGCAGGTATCTCCTTTCAACATCTCTTCATCATTCCCAGAATCGCCGGCCACGATAAACCGGTCCAGCGGCAACCCCCACCGCATGGCTAGGTAACGTACCGCCAGCCCTTTTGAGGCACGAATCGGAAGTACATCGATTAAACGTCCTTCGGTGACAATGACCGTGGCCAATAGGCGTTGTTGACGTAACCGACTCACTACGGGTCGGCGTGTCAGTGGTAACTTGTGGTTCTTGACGGCCACATAACTGATTTTAAAGTTACTTTGATGTTCTGGTGGTTGCGGTTCAAACTCTTTAAACCCGGCCAAGGCTGCACGTATTTTATCAGGTTCCCAACGAAAGCCAATATGTTGTTGCCACCCTTTATCTTTGGCAAATCTCCTGCCATAGTAAATTTCGGTGCCGACGGCGGTGATAAAAACATCCGGAGAAGGGATCTCCCATTGTTCCAGAATCTCCCTGGCACTTGCCAAATGACGACCTGTGGCTACCCCAAAACTGACTTGTTGGGCTTGATGAAGGTAATCCAGGAGTTCTTTCAGAGCCTTAGCATCACCAATCAAGGTGTTGTCAATATCAGAAATAAGGGCACGATTAGACATAAGAATTTTCTTATCAAAAGCGAGACCGGTTTTGTTAGGGTGAGGTTTCGGCATTTCCACACTAACCGCATCTTGGTACAGAGAAGCGGATGGCAGTTTCGTAATGGCAGTTTCCAGATGGTGGAGGTAAGTTTGGACATGACTAGACCACGAGTAGTATTGTTTCACTTTGGTCATGCCGTTTTTCGACCATTGTTGCCAACGTTGCTTATCAGTCAAAGCCGATTCAATCGCTTCGCCGATGGCTTGGGTGTTCAACGGATCGATTAATAAGCCGTTTTGACAATTTTTGATAATGTCTGTGGGTCCCCCATCGTGAGTCGCAATAATAGGTAATCCCGTGGCCGCAGCTTCAATGAGGGTGATGCCAAAAGGTTCGGTCAACGCGGGATTGACAAATACCCCTTGAGTATTGATGGCCAAGTGGTAAAAGTGCGGAATCTCTTCTGAACAGTGGTGTTTGGGATAAGCGACTTTACCATATAAGTCATATTTGTCAATGGCTAACAACATCTCGGTCCAGACTTGCCGTGCCCCTTTATCCAAATCCTTGATGTCTTGACGGTTGCCAGCAATAATCACTAAATTGGACAAATTAGGCAACTGTGGATGTTCGCCGTAGGCTTTAATCAGGGCTGGAACGTTCTTGCGTTCATCGGCGCGGGATACCGCCAAAATCATCGGCTTTTGAGGTTCTTGCAGGAAGCGGGCAATTCTTTCATAAATGCCGATAGGTGGCAAGTAGTTGTCAATCCGATAGAAATTCTCTAAATCCACGCCAGGGGGAATGACTTGCATTTGGCGAGGGTCATAATGTTCATATTGTTCATACTGTTCTCGCACTTCTTGAGGTGTGCTGGCGATGATTAACGAGGCGGCATTGAGGGCGCGTTCTTCGGCTTCAATACGATAACCCATGTTGTATTCTTCCTGAATTTTTGCCGGAGTCAGTCCTTTTTCTAACAACCGGGCACGTTTAACTCGACCCAACGAATGACCTGTGAACACCAAAGGCACTTCTAGCATGTGGGCTAACATCGTTCCTACATAGCCAGCATCGGCATAATGTCCATGAATAGCGTCTGGTAACCAATGCGACCGGCGAAAATAGTGTAGCACTTGGTCCACACAATTTTCTAGGTAAGGCCATAACACCTCTTTTCTCAAATAACGTCTCGGTCCAAAAGGAACACGGACAATATACGCATTGCCACCCAGCGGTTCTAAAGGCTTGGCATAATCTTGACTGACTTTGGGGTCCACAATTTGGCGAGTGAACAAATCCACACGCGCCACTTGTTCATGTCGTCCCAATTCCCTGACCAGTTCGACCACGTATTTGACTTGACCACCAGTATCAGCGTCGCGTCCCAGTTCAATATTGTCACCACGTACTAGCCCGTGCAGACTAAACATGGCAAAGTAACGTTTTTTGGTAGGGTTCATGGTAGTTTCAAATTTTGCTAAAAAATATGTGGAGTCCCAACACACGTGTTGGGACGACGTGGGCTGGCGAAAGTCCTCAATGCCATTAAGTTAAGGAATAAAAGTAGCCAAGGAATTAAAGTCGTGGTGGACTAGAGGCTTTAGCCGGAGGGTGGGTCCCCGCGATTTCAATGGTGTTCCACTCCCCACCGGCTAAAGCCTCTAGTCCTACGGTCCATTAATTGATTCTTTAACTTAATGGCATTGCGGCTGAAGCCTCCAATCCGGCCTTGGATTTTTGGTAGTGTTGTACAAGTAATGGTATAGCGGTTTTGGAGTACGGAATTTATTCCGTTTCCAGCGGAATAAATTCCGTACTCCAACGGAATCAATTCCGTACTCCAACGGAATCAATTCCGTACTCCAACGAAATAAATTCCGTACTCCAACGAAATAAATTCCGTACTCCAAAACCCACAACCATTACCTTTGCATCACTACCAACCCATTCCCCATTAATCCATTAATCCACCACCGGCAACCACCCTTTCATGCCCGTGATGACTTTCCACATCCCCTCTGGAATAACCAGTTCCTTCTGGGAACCTTTAGGTAAAGTAGTCCGAATTTGGTCTTCCTGACCCTCTTGTACCTTTTGTACCCAATCAGGTTCCATCAACAATTCACGTCCTATGGCTACCAGTGGAACACCCGTTTCCAGCATTTGTAACGCCTCTTCTGGGGTATGTACGGCACCGACGCCCATTACCGGGATGTGATTTCCGACACATTCCTGAATGATTACCGCCCGCGGTTTTTTGTCAGTTTCATCGCGTAGTGAACTACCCCAGAAATTCATAGTGGAAACATGCAAATAGTCCAACTTCCGCGTGGCCAACGTTTCTACCAGTTGCAAAGTGTCGGTCATGGTAATTCCTGGATTTTCAATCTCCTCTGGAGAAAATCGATAGCCTACCATAAAAGGAGACTCGGCATATTTAGCTACCGTGTCAATCACCTCGTCAGTCACTGCCAACGGAAACGTCATCCGTTTTTCAACATTGCCTCCCCAACGGTCGTCTCGACGGTTCGCATGAGGAGAGAAAAATTGCTGAATCAGATAAGTGTTTGCCCCATGAATTTCCACGCCATCAAAACCTGCGGCAATGGCCCGGCGGGTCGCATATCCAAACGCCTTAATGGTTTGCGTAATCTCCTCTTCCGTTAAAGCACGCGGTACGGTGGTACTGCCATGAACTGCTGGGATGGCACTAGCACTCACGGGTTGCTTATCTGGCAACACGTCTGGAGGAGACATTCGGCCACCATGATAAATTTGCAGAATGGCTTTGGCCCCTTGCGCCTGAAGAGTCTTCGCCATGCGTGTTAAACTGGGCATCATCTCTTCCGTATGTGCCCCAATTTGATCCGCAAATCCTTGTCCTTGAGGCATGACGTAGGCGGCGGCTGTCATTATGATACCGAGTCCTTGAGAACGTTTCTGATAATAAGCAATTTCTGCATCAGAAACCGTACCATCGGCATTACCGGACCAGGTGGTCATTGGTGCCATGACGAGACGATTATTTACTTGAATACCAGAAACGGGGAATGTAAAAGGTTGAAACAGTGGTTCGTATTTGTGGTTCATGTTCGTAAATGGAAAATGGAAAATGGAAAATGGAAAATGGACTAGAGGCTAAAGAATGAAGACCATGGTGGACTGGAGGCTTTAGCCGGCCGGCGGTAGGCACACCCTATGTCTCAAGAGTGGGGTATGCCTACCGCCGGCCGGCTAAAGCCTCCAGTCCACCGGGTTTTGTTTAACTCAATCGTACCTGTTTGAATGAATATTACTATAGTCCGGCCTTGGTTTTTGCTTCTTCCATTTTCCATTTTCCATTATAAATACCGAGGCGTCTGACGCGAACGAGGTGGCGAATGTTCTGATAAGTTTTCCACTTCGTGTACCACCACCTTTTCTTCCGGTTTTCTCAACACCGTATAATCCGCCGTCTCCAAAAATTGGGGGCGATGACGATTCATATAGGATTCTACCAATTTCCCCTGGGCATTTAATTCGTGGTCCAAAAATTCAAAAATTTTATCAATAAGGTCAAAAATTTTGGCTTCATTTTCAGGCAAATATTGTTGCAGTGGAGTTTGCTTACCCACCTGCATCACCTCTTGCAAGGCGGTACTCTCTGAAGGAGGGGGAGTCTGACAATTAGACGGCGGTGAGTTTTTCCCAATTTGTAACTCTAAGGTACTCATTTTCCGACTGATTTCAATTAATTGTTGTGCTTCCTCTTGTTGTTCTAGTGTTCCCTTTTCTATCGCCTCCTTGAGTAATCGTTGCACGGCTTTTTCTTCCCCTTCGGCTAAATAAGTTCTAATGTAGGCTAGTTTATCCTTAACCTCCCCAGATTTTTCTTTCGTCCCATCTTCCCGCGGGATGCCGGCGGCTAATCCGCTTTCTTCGAGAACTTGTGAAGAAATTCCAAGTTCCGCAGCCGTGAGTTTGACTCCTTCAGTGCCAAACTGCCAAGGTTTCTTTTCATCATCATTTAAGTCATAACGATGGTCCTTGGTTTGCAGCACTTTAGCGGCGCGTCTGTGGGAGAATCTTCTAAACGAAAATGACAGTATCAAAAATATAGCGATGGTCAATGCCGTAAGAATTATCCACGGTGTTTGAAGATTCATCACCGCCTCAGATTCTTTAGAATCTTTAGACAAAGAGGGCAATACACTAGGTCCCCCCTTTTCTGTGACAACTGGCGACATTTCATTTTTGACAGGAGATGAAGACGTTGGAACCTGTTCGGATCTGGTGGTGCTAAAAGCAGTTTGAATCGCCGACAAAATCGGTTCTGTAGAGTCCGTCTCCGCAGATTTTTCCAAATCCGATGTGGTACAAGTAATCTTTTGCCTCTGTTGGCGAAACATTTTCCATTCCTGGTTTTGCCGATGATACTCGGTGTCGGCCTCCGTCGCACTTAACATCTGTATGTCAGACAGTGACGGAACCGTCAAAGTTTGACTTATTTTTAAGGAGTTAATGTTACAAGGGACACGAAATGCTTGGGGATTGGCCTTTAATAAGGCTATCATCACTTGGTGCCGAGTCACAGATGAATCAGGACGCACCTGTATAGCAATTTCCCAAAGTTGGTCGCCCGTTTTAACAGGTCCATAAGTATGAGACCCCTGTTCTGGTGGTGCGGCCAGGCCCGTTATGGGAATCAGGCAAATTAAGACAATTTTGAGTAATAACGTTGATTTTGACATGGTAGAAACATCATATAGTAGTATTCCTCAATCACTTATACCCCCCTGCCCCCCGTGTACGGGGGCAGGGGGGTATAAAGTGAGAAGGAATATTACTATAACATAATAATCATAAAACATGAAGCGAGACTGAATTTAACCAAAGCTGTGGCGGTTTTCGAAGGCTACGGCAGTTTTCGATACTTCCCAAAGTTCGTGCAAGAAATTCTTGGAAATTCAGTCTCATTCTTACTATTATAGCATAGTCAAATCAAAAGCTACAAACAGTGAACATATTGTGTTTTTTGTTGTTTAATAATGTCTGTCAGTTGCAAATAGAGTGGTTGTCCCCTATAATGTAAATCGACATTAAACTTTAAATGACATTTCTACAAACCTGTACCTGCCATTTGGTGTGCAATAATGATACGGCGCCATCATCATTATTGCATTCCAGATGAAATGGTATAACTTAACCTGAATATTACTAATATTCCAAATTCCAACCTCTTTCCCTCAAATAACCAGGAGAAACCTCATAATGAAACGTTACACTACAACACTTGTTATCAGTATACTCACCCTAAACACGACAGTGGCACTGGCAGAAGAGATGACCTCTCACGACCATAGCATGGCGGCACCAGTTTCTACTCCACCACCCTCCAGTGCAACTGCGTCTGTCACTGCCCCAGCCGTCTCAGAGGAGACCCCGGACAGTCTGCAAAACATGTTAAAAATGATGCAAGAGATTGTCAAAACCATGTCTGGCATTGCCACCCAACTGACTACCCAGTCTAACACTGCCTCTGATATGTCAGCCATGTCTAGCCACACCATGCCAGAGATGACTATGACAATGTCACCCATGCAACAACAGCAACAGGACTTGCAAGACCTTCTCAAGCAAATCCAGCGCACAACTGATTCTGCCACACGTCAACAATTGTTGCAAGAACATTCGGCTAAGATGCAACAACTGATGGACATGCTGAACGGGACAATGGAAATGAGTCAGCGCATGAGTAGCGACTCGACGATGAAAATGGACCATGACAGTTCGATGAAGATGGACATGGGCGAGTCTGCGTCAGCCGATGGCGAGAAGAAGGAGAAGGATTGCAAAATGATGAAGGACATGAAGGATGACATGAAAATGGATGAACCGATGGGTGACTCCTCTACTAAATTGTTGGAACAACGTCTGAATGACATGCAAGTGTTGTTAAATCAGATGTTACAACATCAAGTGCAAGCAACGAAATAGCTTGTGATGCCAAAGAAACTAAGTTTCTCTTAGGAAACGAGGCTTTATTGGAGCGGAGGTACCGTTGGAGTAGAGGCTTTAGCCGGTGAGGGTGGAGTAGAGGCTTTAGCCGGCAATCCGTTGGAGTAGAGGCTTTAGCCGGTGGCTGTTCACCTAAATCTAACGCCGTGCGCCTCTCTCCGGCTAAAGCCTCCACTCCAGCATAAGCCTCCACTCCAGCAGGTCCTATCGGTTTACCATCACTGCTGTAACACTACCCCCTATAAAAGTGAGTGCCAGTCGATGGCTTCATCCAATCTATTCGCGATCGCATGATGGATTCGCCATATCGGTACAGTCTGTGGAATTGCCCTTAGGGTCTTTTTTGGAGTCGTCCTTAGGGTCTTTTTTGGAGTCGTCCTTAGGGTCTTTTTTGGAGTTGCCCTTCTGTTCCTCGTTGGGGTTGCCCCTCTGACTGGTTGTCTCATTTTGAGCAACAACCAGATTCTCCCATCCAGCCACCATCATGGGTTGAACGGAAAACAAAAGACCAGCAAGCAATGAAAGTCTGTATAATTTCTTCGTATAGCAACACATATAATGTTTCTCCAAATGTTAGGTGGATATAGCTTCTGTGAATTTCTTGGTTTTGTGATGCGGAACTCACTTTAAGTATATTATAGAATATGAATTTAGATACGTCAAGAATAAATCTTAAATGAGTTATGATGCGTTAATTATCGCCTCTATAATCAAATAATTAATAAAGCTACATTGGTATTTATGGTGACGCAGTGACAGGATTTTTGTATTATTTTAATATAGAATTTAGAAGAATTTATACGTCAATAAAGTATATTATATTGCGCAATCACTAAGCTATTATTAGGACTTAGGTAAATCATCTGGGATCAACGGCGATCAGAAACTCAGTTTCTTTAGATGTTTCTACATAAGTCTGCTATTAAAAAAATAAATAACATCCAAACAAACAATCATAGTTGACAGATTAAAAGAAAGCCGCTATCCTAATGTCATAGGATATAAATCGTTATAGTGATTTAATACCCAATCAATTCAATTAGACATGTGATGAACACCTTAAAGAGGAAAATATGATGACTAATATAACCTATCAACCAGTGGAAACTTTTTTTTACCACGATTTTGCCCGTGAACTTCTCCCCGTTCCCCCTTCTTCAAAAAGATGTCTGATTTGCAGTGGTCGTGGATTGGGCAAGACGGAATTACTGGAACATCTGAGGCAAAAGTTGGAAGCCGAAGAATCTGTGGGAAAGTGCTTCTTTTGTGCCTGTCGTCAACATCCCCTGGAGGAGATAGAGACACTCAATACCCTGAGTGATCCCTCCAAAAAATCAATAGAGGCCAAACCCAGTTTGCTGATTGACAATTTGGATTATCTCTTAGACTATCTATGGAGTCAGTACGACGAAGAGACGTTTCGAAACAAGCTACGGACAATCCAGAACGTGTTGCAATCCTTCCCGCAAGAAGGGAATATTTACATTTCAACTTCCACTCCCTTGATTCAATTGGTCGGACGGCAATTTGAAACAGAGGAGGTGAAGAAGGCTTGGAAAGATGTCTGGTCAATCCCTCTTCAACAATTCGAAGTGCAAGAAGTGAATCCCTGGCGAGGCGTTTGGCCGGCCCGAATAGAATCTTTTATTCAGCAGGCGTTTGGCCAATTAACCGAGTCACCGACCTCTCTGGAAAAAGAGTGGAAAAAAGCCACCGTGATGGTGACGGGAGGACATCCTACTTTGGTGGGGGCCACCATGAAACTTTTGAATCAGTTGTTGTCAAAATTTATAACTGGCAAAATTTCCGAATTATCGGAGTTTGAACAAAGTCTAATCATGGTCAAAAAGGGACTTGTAGAGGCCAACGCTACTGACAGAATTGTCAACTATCTGTTGGATAAGCTGTCCCACACCAAATTGCCGATCTTGTTGCAGGTGCTACAAGATTTGAAAGGGTTTGATGAGAGAATTTACCAAGAGTTGATCGCCTTGACGAATGGCAATCTGTCGCCCAAAGACCTTTCCTCTCGTTCTCGTACCACTTTGCTTTATCACGGTCTGGCCCATCCCGATGAGAAGACCGGTGAATATGTGGTCACAGGTGAATTGTTACGCCAGGAATTGATGCGCTACTCTGATAACCGCGTGTTGAGTCTTTCCAGTCAAGAGCTCGATAGTCAAAGTGGCAAAGTCCTATGTCAGTCAGGCTTGTCTGTGCAAGAACTGGAATTATCCGGCGTGCTTTGGCTAATTTGGAAGACTTTAATTCACGAGAAGGACAAGCTATGGTCAGTGTCAGAGATTGCCATACAAACTGGGTTAAAAACCGATACCGCCGTACGGTCCGCGTTGCAACGCTTAGGACGGTTGTTGGAGGAGAGGAATGTTCGCGTGTTGGAGAACGTGCGGGGGAAGGGGTATCGGATTAAGGGGAATGGGTGAGGGTTGATAATTTGGTAGTGAGGATGCAATCTGGGTGATAATGAGATGTCAGGACTGGCAGTTTTTGAAGGGCTGCCAGTTCTTATAGTGATATTCCTATCAATTTGTACATTATCCTCTGGAGTGCAATAATTCTTATGGCACGTAAGAGAGAATCGTACAATTTAATTGGAATACTACTATACTCATCACCCAGATTTCACTTCTCCTCCTTAGTCATTGTTCAGTCCAACTCACCGACTAGGTGGTGACTTCTTTGGAAGTTGCATCAAAGTTCTCATGTAGCGCAACCAAGTCTGGCTTTCTCATCTTACTATACCCTTTGATACCTTTTTGCTTGGCCAACTCCATGAGTTGGCCAACGGTCATCTTGGTATAGGCAGAGTCACCGTCAATGGTGATTTCTACCCTGGGTTTTCTTGCCATTCCGAGTTTACTCCAATTCTCTTGAATGACTTGTACAAGTCGTGGCGCCAGTTCTTCTATGACTACTTTTTGGACCTCTTGGCGGAGCATTTCTACAAGGCGTTCTGCCGCTTTCATTTGGTCTGACACTTGTTCGATTTTCTTGTTCATGCTATCCATCCGTTCTTGAAAAGTATGTTCCATTCGCCGCACTATATCTACCAACAATGGCTGATCCGAAAGCGCCGGCGGTGGTAAGGGTGAGGGTGATACCACGGGATTTTCCAAACTCCGCAACATATCAAGCTGTTTGCGAATAGCTTCTTCATGCTTTGGTGAAATCACCAAAGCATCAATCATTTCCCCCTTGCGAGGGTCTATTTCTCTAGCGACGACTGCCGCATAATATTCACGGTCGCCGTCGATAACTGCATAACTGTCCAAGCCGGTGATTTTGAGGATGGGCGGTTTTAACACGCCTTCACATGCCAAAATCATTTCAGCTAACCGCGCTAATTCAGTTTCTTCAAACTGCGAACGGGGGACGGGGGACGTAATACTCTTAACATCTATTAAGCGAAAATCCATCATAATATTAACTCGTCTGTTTCAACACTTCCGCGGCCAACAGGTCAAATTCTTCAGCCGCTTGGTCAGCCGCGGATTCAATTTTACAAAATTCAAAAATGGATTGGGGGTCAGGAATCTCTAACTCCCCCTCCTTCTTCGTATGACTAACGCATTTTGAGAGGGAGGTTCTCTCATAAATGACGGTGTCCAGCAAGGGCAAGTCATAGTGCTTGCTGACCGCACTTTTCTGGCGCGGAAACGTATGTTTCAGAAATTGGGCGTTGGTAGAGATTTTCGAAGCCAATACCCCCAACACCGTTAAAGGTGTTCTTCCCATCATCGTTTCCCGAAACTCGTTGGCTTGTTTCAGAAAATTTTTGACATTCGCCAGTCCCTGATTGGCAAACGGTTTCAAATCCGAAGGGATTATCAGGTAGTCTGCGGTTATCAAAGCGATTTCTGAGTATAAATCGCGGGCCGGTGGCGTGTCAATAATCACGAAATCATAGCTGTCCTTCACCCGATTGAGTTTCATCAGAAGCCGGGACCGACTCGCCCCGATTTTATTCAACTTTTCTTGTGACTCAATCAAGTTGATATGCGAAGGAATGACATCGATTTCGGGATGATTGAAGTTGTCCGAAGGACGCACCACCTCGGGAATAAAGTCATAGTCTCCGGAACTGAGGATATGCAGGACGTAGCTTTTGATAATACTATCATCCTCCTCAAATTGAAACTTGATGAGTCCCGTGGCAAACGTCGAGTTCGCTTGACTATCAATATCAACTAGCAAGACTCGTTGCCCCTTATTTCGAAGGGCCGCCGCTAAGTTAACCGACACTGTGGTTTTACCTACACCGCCTTTATTGTGATAAATGGCAATCGTTTTCATAGTTTTTCGGGTTTCTTCTACCTGTTTGGATATGACCTGTTCCATCATTGTCACTCCCTCCTTATTCTCCACTCCCTGTTCCGTTCCTGGCGTGGTTATAGATTTTGGGAGTTCTTCCGACAATTCTTGTCTGCCAATCAATTGGCGAATTTCGTCCAGTTTTTTCTCGATACCATGACCAAAACATTGAAATACGAGTTCTATAGAATCGTTTTTCCGTTCATAAATTCTAATCTCTTTGCCATTGGTAAGCAAGCCATATTTGACGGTGGCATCGGCCAACATATACTCACGTAATTGCCGAATATGATGACTGAGATTAGTACGTGGATGTTTAGCCTCTAACACGACACTGGGGGCGTCCAGCGTGTGACTGGCGTTTGCCACAAAATCTAGGCGAAACCGATTTTGCTGAACTTGTTGATGCCATAAATAGGGTGGATAACCTAAAATAGGCAACAGGTAACTCACCAGCAATTTGCTTTCTACTTCTCTTTCATTATGACAAAATTCGGGGTCAAAAGGCGAATTGGGTTCAAGTGTGGTTGACATGGCTGATACTCCAATGAAGGGATGGGGCCAAATTGTTATTATGTGTTTATTTTAAATGATAGCAAGTGGGTTGTCAACTGTGGTATAGTAAAATTTTCTATAAAATTATATCATGGCATCTGGAACGCAATAAGAATTATTGCGCCTCACCAATTATTTTAGGACTATCCAACGAACGAGAATACCTAATGTCTATCAACGAATTATTACCGACTCTAACCACTCTGTCACATGCCGATAAGTGGCAGGTTATGCAGTTATTAGTTTCACAACTGGCCCAAGAAGACTCCGCCAATTGGTCGCATAAATCAACTTCGCAGGAGGATAACCGGAGGTTGAAGGAAAGTGATACCCCACCTCGAGTGGTTGCGAAACTGCCCACAGCGGAAGAGGAGAAACAAGTGTTTTTGGCCAGAGTGGAAACGTTACTGGCAGAAATTGAAAACTGGTTGTCTGGAGAATTGCAAGTGACTCGCCAGACCATTGAAATCACTGAGTTTATAGGCACTTACACGGCCCCTTCCCTGGTCATCCGTCTCCCCCAGGGAAGAAAGTTGGCGGAAGTTTGTCCTGGGAATGCGGGAGTTGTCGCGGCTGAGGGTCGCATAGACATTCATGGTCGGTTAGGAACGGAGTACCTCTATTTTTATTTGTCGTCACTTATGACGATGTTAAAGGTTTCCCTCGGTAAGGGGGAAGATATAATACCGGCTGGCACTCTGGTGCCGAATATCCATCTTTCCAGAGGCATCAAGGTAGATGGATGGTATTGGATAGATGAACAGGATATGAAACGCCATCTTTTGAATAAAGATTTGTTACTCAAACTCATATCGAGGGTCAGTGACTATGACTTCTAACCCATTGCCACCCATTTGGAGGGCTTACCAAACCATTTCTAACTGCTTGAAAGCAAACAATAAATCAGCCAAGGTTGTACCGCTTGCAGATGATACTGAACTTGTTGTTAGTGAACCCCTAGCCGATTCACGCCTCTCTATTCAACAAGGCCATGCCCAACTAAATGACTTATTTGTCTTGGCTTTGTGGGCCACCTTTGAACGGTGTATTCGAGACTACTTACAGGTGAAAGGTGACAAACTGAAAACCGTTTCGCCTGCGACTTTGGCGGAACCGTTGTATGAACACTTCGGTAGTGATGCAATCTGGGTGAAATATCGCGCGGTTTCTCTTCGGTCTTGAACTCTGATTGAGATGATTAAATGAGGACTCTGAAAGGAGGCTTGATTAATCATAGTCCCTCTGAAAATCATTTTAATCAGAGTTCAGACAGTTCACCCACATTGCATCACTACCAACACTTTTATGGCGAAGTGGAGTATTGGAAACCTTACGATATGTTAGAAATACTCAAAGCTACCCTTTCTGAAACGGTGTTAGGACATGCCAAACAAATTGTCAAATATAGGGATTGGGTAGCCCATGGTAAAAATCCGAGAAAGTTGCCTTCCGCACTGATAAAGCCGATAGATGCCTATGACACATTGAACGAGATTATTAATACTTTGCCAGATTAAGAACTTGTTCTCTTTACTAGCCCCTGGGCCGGAGTGGAGGCTTTAGCCGGTGAAGGATTGTTAAACCTCGGAGTCCAAAACACGTTTTGGACGCCCTCTGCCCAAAACGTATTTTGGACTCCGATGGTTAAATGGGTGATTCCTTAACTTAATGGTACTATGGTCCAGCATTTCTCCGGCGGAAGCCTCTAGTCCAGCGTTTTTCCGGCTGAAGCCTCCACTCCACCGGTGTCTTAATTCCTTAATACTAACTTTTTTTACAGATGACCCCAAAAACTTCACTCACCTATCTCACTCACCTCAGCGCCGCCCTCCTCCCCATTGCCCTCCTATGGACCTTATACCACACTGCCACCCAAGCCTGGTGGTTAGCCGACGACCCCGCATTATTACGTAGCATTGCTGAATATGGTATCTTTCCCCATTTTTATCAAGGCGAAGTGTGGAGAAATAGCGTCAGTTATGCCAATCTCACACCCTGGGTTATCTTTTCACTGGGTATTGATTGGCATCTATTTGGACTCGAACCGTTTGGCTATTATATACATCACTTACTCTCCTTTTCGGTCGTCCTCCTAATAGCCTATTGGGTGTTGAACTTATTTTTCTCACCCTTGACCTGTAGCCTCGTTTTATGTATCTTTGTCACCTCGGTACCCAGTGCCAATGTTGCCCAATTACTGATGGTGAGACATTATTTAGAAGGCTTAGGTTTCAGTTTACTCGCAGTTGGCAGTTATGTCAAAGCCCTCCAAACGCAACGAACTGGGTGGACACTTCTCGGAACTTGCAGTTACTTGTTGGCCACCACCGCCAAAGAAATTTACGTGCCATTGGTTCTCGTGTTACCCAGTTTACCTATTGGAACGTGGAAACAACGTTGGCAGAAATTAATTCCTTTTGTCATCGTCGCAGGCGCCTATGTCCTGTGGCGCAGTTACATGTTGAAACCTTCTCAACTGGTCAGCGGCTATGGGGAAGTCGTGATACCCAAATTGACTTGGGACACGGTGTGGACGTTACCGACTCAACTCATTCAGTCTCTAGGGTGGCAACATGTTTGGCAATGGATGATTCTGGGATTAGTTGCTATAATTGGCTTATGGGTCATGTTTAAACAACGTTTGGTAGGAAAAATATTGCTATGGATAATGGTCACCCTCTTGCCGATTATCCCAGTGCTTGCGTTACTCGATTCACGCTATTTATTTTTGCCATTCTTTGTCTCTTGTTTGGGAGTGGCTATAGTGTTACAATTTTTTATCAAAAAACGTTGGCAACCTGTGGCATGGGTGTTAGGATTCCTGGTGTTTATCGTCAGTTGGAAAGCGGCACAAATCGGTGGCCCGGCCTTGATTCGACAAGAAGGATTGCTAAGACAAGTTCAAACGGAAGGCAAATTAATTTTAACAGATAAACAAGCCCACGGTGTATTAGTTCATCCCGGTGCAGCATTTTGGTATTTTAGTTCCTTGCGTTGGTTAAGAGAACATATCTTAAATTTACCTGTTGGTGTTGCTGCGTGTTATGATCTATGTATGTGCCAACCGCAACCAAGTGATAAAGTTTATCAGTATGTACAAAATCACTTAATTTCTTCCAGCGCCGCTGAACAACTTAAAGAGTGCGGGAAAGGGGATGCTGAGTTGGACATTCGCTTACGCTTTGAGTTAGGGACATTATCTTGGCAACTTGGACCTTATCAAGACGGTCAATATTATGGGACCGCCAGTGCCGCAGATGCGGTGATGGATGAACAATTTTACAAAATTGCTAGACAAGGCCACTTTTACAAAGGCCAGTTTGACAAAATCTATGTAGTGATTAAATATATCTCACCTGCGGGATGGTATACTTATTCACCTAAATTGATGTTAGACTCTACCAAGAAAGATTCGCAGGGTGTAGTAGAATTGAATTGGCAACGTCCTTCTAAGCAACTAAATGGAAAAAACGTTGAATAATAGTGACTCACTATCCGCTATCCGCTATCCACTATTATCCGGTAGGACCACTATTTAAAAACATAACGAGGAATATCAAAAATGCGCAAACATGGTTTTCACAAGCAACTCAAAAAAGATATGCAACGACGCAATGTCGTCTGGGTCTCGTCAGTCAAACACCACGGAGTGTTAAAGGAACATCTCTCCTGTGTTGTCAAACCGCAAAAAGCGGAGGTTAAACTGGCCTCTTTCGTTTAATATATTCCAGGGGTCCAAAGCGACGCTTTGTACCCCTGAATTTCACTTTCTCCCTTCAACTGGTTCGCCACAGTTTAATCATCTTATCCTCCCCCCCACAAGCCAACCAATGTCCATCTGGACTAAACGCCGTACACAACACCGAGTTGGAAGGTCCTTTCAAAGTTCTCTCTTCCACACCCGTTGCCACCGACCAAATTTTAAGAGTGTAGTCCCAACTGCCACTCACTAGCCATAAACTATTTGGACTAAAGGCAACATACCAAACCGAGTCAGTATGACCATAAAACGTATGACGCACGGTGCCAGTGGCCACCGACCACAATTTGAGGGTATGGTCTTTACTGGCACTGGCTAACCATTGACCATCTGGACTAAATATCACGGAAGTCACCCAATCGGTGTGACCTGGGAGAAGAAATTGTTCTTCGCCACTAGCCACTGACCAAAGTTTGATGGTATGATCTTGACTACCGCCGGCTAACCAGTGACCGTCGGGACTGAAGGCAATGGAAGTCACCACTTGAGAAGGTGGACTCAAGGTTAACTGTTCTTGATCCGTGGCAAATGACCAAAGTTTGATAGAACCGTCCCAACTGGTACTGGCTATCTGTTGACCATCCGGACTGATTGCGATACCGAGAACCCAATCGGTATGTCCACGCAAGGTATGACGCACTTCGCCCGTTTTGAAAGACCAAATTTTGACGGTGCCATCGTCACTGCCACTGACAAGCCATTCACCATCTGGACTAAATGTGACCGAAGTGATAAAATCGGTATGTCCAGTCAAAGTCCGAATCTCTCGGCCACGGGTGACAGACCAGAGTTTGATCGTTTTATCCCCACTGCCACTGGCCAACCATAAGTTGTCAGGACTAAAAGCCACGGCGAGAATGGCACTGGTATGCCCTCGCAACGTCGCCACCTCGGTCAGACTGGACACATATTTTTGATTCGCTTTGACCGTCGCCAGTTGGGCCATCGCGTGTTGACCTACTGAGGCCAATGTGTTTGCCCATTCTTGCCAACTGCGGTAACTTTCGGGTTTCAATTGCGTCACTTTTTCAAAACAAGTGACGGCTTGTTGTGGTTGCCCTAAGCCAGTTAACGCCATCCCACGATAAAACCAGGCATCCGCAAAGTCGGTCTGTTTTTCTACCAAGGTGGCTAAACAATCGGCGGCGTCGGTATAACGACCTGCTTCATACCAAGCCAGACCGCGTTTGAAAGCGGCTTGCGTGAAATCCGGCCGCGATTTTACCGCATGATGAAAACGTTGTTCTGCCGCCTGCGGAGAATCCAAATCGAGTAAACGTTCACCGTCTTCATAACCAATTTGAGATTGATTGAGATGATAAGCATCTTGTAACAACTGTAAGGGTTGAGTCAACCACGCTTGCGGAAATTCCTCTTGCAAATGCAACAACCGTGGTTCATAATTGCGGTCCAAATTGAGATAATACCAATCGGTAAAACAAGTCGCTAAGAGTTGATACGTTTTGACCAGTTGTTGACGAATTTGATACAGACTCTCATCACTGTCATAACCTTGAGATTCCAACCCTTTTCTCTCCTCCCGCCAATTCCATGGAACGGCGGTGATTTTGGCAAACGAGTCGTTTTGCCAACCCCAGACGCCAATGTTAAAAAACACTTCGCGGTCCGTGATGTCACAATATATCACGGCGGTAGGAATGGGTGCCAGAACGGTTCGCAGTTGTTTGATGTCTATATCAAAAATGTCTCGATTGAAATAGTCACTGTAACATTCGACTGGATAGAGAGAGTTTTCAGAGTAATGCGTATTCAAGAAGAGTTTCAAATGGTTACGAATTTCTTGAGGCAGATTATAAATAATCGAGTCAGGACAATTTTTGCTAATATTGGGCGGGGCCACCAGGAGGAGGAGTGGATATTGGTCACGTCCTTTGACTAACAACTCTTCAGTAGCTGTGCGACTCAACCGCGAAGGCCAATTTTTTTCCAGGGCATCCCATTGACTTTCAATTTCTTTGAGTTTCAGGTTAAACTCTTGCGCTTTGAGTTCACATAAAATATGACGATACAAGGCACTTTCTTGGGTATGAAATTCGTCAATGAGGCGCGTGAACTCATTGGGTGACAAAGATTGATGTTGGGTGAGATGGGCCAAGCGTTGAAAACCCTCCCGTTGGGCCGCCAGGAGCCGTTCATCTTGTTTAGCTTGGTCGATTTTGCTAGAGGAAACACCCAAACGGCGCCGATCTGTCGTCCCCGTCGACGGTTCAAGTTTTGGGAGAGGAGGCGTTTGCTGGGCCCATTGTGTGGCAATCTCCAAAAGGGGACGATGGGTCGTGTGAAGAATGAAATTAGTGAGGATCGGTTTAAGAGGGAAGGGCATGGTTTTAGTGGATAGTGGATAGTGGATAGTGGATAGTGGATAGTGGATAATAGGTACCGGAGTGGAGGCTTTAGCCGGGGGACGTGCCACCTTCACCGGCTAAAGCCTCTACTCCGGCCTGCTATTTTTCATTATCCCTTATCCATTATTCATTAATCAAGAGGTTTCAATAATATATGTCTTGGGAAGTCGTCATTGGTTTAGAAGTTCACGCCCAGTTAGCCACTAACAGCAAAATTTTTTCTGGTGCTTCAACTGCCTACGGGGCATCGCCGAATACTCAGGCATGTGCCGTGGATTTAGGCTTGCCTGGCGTGTTGCCCGTGTTAAATGAAGCGGTCGTACAAATGGCCTGTAAGTTTGGGTTGGCCGTTGGGGCAACCGTGGCCCCGCGGTCGGTGTTTGCCCGGAAAAATTATTTTTATCCGGACTTGCCCAAAGGGTATCAAATCAGTCAATATGAGTTGCCCATTGTCAAACAGGGTACCTTGAAAATTGAGATGGATGGTCAAGAGAAGGTCATTGGCATCACTCGTGCCCATTTGGAGGAGGATGCGGGGAAGTCGTTGCATGAAGATTTCCAAGGATTAACAGGGATTGATTTGAACCGGGCCGGAACTCCGTTGTTGGAAATTGTGTCTGAACCCGATATGCGTTCTGCCAAAGAAGCCATTGTTTACATGAAAAAACTCCATTCGCTAGTTCGGTATTTGGAAATTTGCGATGGCAACATGCAAGAAGGCTCCTTCCGCTGTGATGCCAATGTGTCCGTGCGACAGGTGGGACAAAAGGAATTTGGCACCCGCGCCGAGTTGAAAAATCTCAACTCGTTTCGATTTGTGGAACGGGCTATCAACTATGAGATTGAACGGCAAATTGACTTGCTGGAAAGAGGTGGTCAGGTGGTGCAGGAAACACGTTTGTATGATGCGGATAAGAACGAGACTCGTCCTATGCGGTCCAAGGAGGAGGCGCATGATTATCGCTATTTTCCTGACCCTGATTTGTTGCCGTTGATAATCGAACCGGCCTTTTTAGAACAGGTGCAAAAGACATTACCAGAGTTGCCCGATGCTAAGAAGCAACGGTTTATGCAGCAATATGGGTTATCCGGGTATGATGCCGGCGTGTTAACCAGCACTCGTGAGTTGGCTGATTATTTTGAGGAGACGGTCAAAGAGTCCAGCAGTGATGCGAAGTTATGTGCTAACTGGGTGATGGTAGAATTGGCGGGCTTGTTGAACAAGCATAATTTGGAAATCCCCGCGTCTCCCGTTACTGCCAAACAAATGGGAGGCATGTTGCGTCGTATCACTGATAATACCATTTCAGGGAAACTTGCTAAAGACGTATTTGAGGCAATGTGGAATGGTGAAGGGGATGCAGACACCATTATTGAGAAACGTGGTCTCAAACAAGTGACGGATACGGGGGCCATTGAGAAGGTCATTGATGAAGTGATGGTCAACAATCCTAAGCAACTGGCCGATTATCGGTCAGGTAAGGAGAAACTCTTTGGTTTCTTTGTGGGACAAGTGATGAAAGTGTCAGGCGGAAAGGCGAATCCTGGGCAGGTGAATGAGTTATTGAAGAAGAAGTTGGGGGGATAAAGCCACCGGACGAAGTGGTGTGAAGTCCCCAAATCGTTGGAGTCCCAAAACAGGTTTTGGGACTCCGTCTCTAAAACGAGTTCTAATATAATGACTCATATTATATAGTAATATTCATTCTCATTTGTACCCCCCTAACCCCCCGTACACGGGGGGAATGACTCCCCTCGCGTGCGGGGGGGTTGGGGGGGCTACAAGAGTAGAGGAATATCACTATATCGCCCATCTTTAAACCCCTCTTGACAACAAACCATAGACCGCCGATAATCTACTCAATTAATTCTCAACCGACTTTAGAGAGTGACTATGAATCAAGCCCAATTAGCTGTTTTCAAAAAGAAACCTGTTATTCTTTGGGAACCACTTCCACCAGACTTTGTATTACCAGATGATCCTGTGGACAATATCGACCAAACTCCTTTAGCGACTGCTTTATCTGAAGCCTTGGCGGTAGCTGGTATGAAAACCCCTAACCAATTATACACAACCAATTTTGGCGTGTGCATGAAAGTGGCTGGGCGCGTGGCTATCAAAGCACCTGATTGGATGTATGTGCCCTCAGTCTTTCCGATTCCAGAAGGAAAAGTCCGGCGCAGTTACACACCCTATCGGGAAGGCCATTTACCAGAAATAGTCATGGAATTTTTATCCGATAATGACGGTCGTGAATACGACGATAGCCCTCGGCCTCCGTATGGCAAATGGTATTTCTATGAACAATTGTTACAAGTGCCCTGGTATGTCATTTTTGACCCTGAGGCAAGTAGGTTGGAGGTTTATCAGTTGAAGGCTGGTCAGTATGAATTGCAACCGCCTGATAAACATGGACGGGTGTGGATTTCGTCCCTTAATTTATTTTTAGGTATCTGGCGTGGTATTAAACCAGAGGAACCACAAACCACTGGTTGGTTGCGCTGGTGGAACCCCGCAGGTCATTTATTGCTGTGGCGTGAGGAACAGCAACAACGAGAACGGCAACAAGCCGATATTCATGCGCAACGATTGCAACGAGATAAGGAACAGGCGCAACGACAGTTGGAATGGGAACGTCAAGAAAAAGAACGAGAACGTTTGGAAAAAGAATGGGAACATTTGGAAAAAGAACTTGCACAACAGCAGTTAGAACGGGAACGTCAGGAAAAAGAACAGGCCCAACAAATGAAGGCGTTGGCCGAACAAAAATTGGCGCACCTGTTAGCCCAGTTACAAGCACAGGGAATTGATGTTTCTGGGATGACGGATACTCACTACCCGTAACCATATAGTAATATTCCTCCATGTTTGTACCACACCTCCTCCAGTGATAGAAGGTAGGGTGGATTAAGCGAAGCGTATCCACCAAAACCGATAACAACAGTGGTGGATACGCTTCGCTTAATCCACCCTACGAAAGGGACTACACTTTGGACTCCTGGATTTAATCTCATTTTCTATCAAAACCTCAAATGACCTTTTATACTTCTTCCCCTAACAGTCCACCAGAGAATCCACCTGCCACAGGAATTTTATTAGTCAATTTAGGTACGCCGGATGCACCTACCCCGGCCGCGTTACGACGTTACTTGGGCGAATTTTTGGCAGACCCTAGAGTCACAGAAATGCCACGGTGGTTATGGTGGCTGGTTTTACACGGGATTATCTTACGGGTCCGGCCCCGCCCGGCTTCTAAAAAATACCAAAAAATTTGGACCCCCGCAGGGTCGCCTTTACTTCAAATCAGTCGTACCCAAACTGCTGCACTGCAACAGGCCCTGGCGGTTAACTCCATTCCTGTCGCGTTGGGAATGCGTTATGGGAATCCTTCCATTGCCGCTGGTTTAGAAGAGTTGCGGCAGGCCCACGTTCGGAAAATTGTGATATTACCTTTATATCCTCAATACTCGTCGGCTACCACCGGTGCCACTTTTGATGCAGTCAGTGACGTGCTAAAACGGTGGCGGTGGATTCCTGACATTCGTTTTATTTCCGATTATCATGACCACCCTGCTTATATTCAGGCATTGGTGACGCATATTCAAAATAACTGGTCACAGCATGGCAAACCGGATAAACTGCTGTTTTCCTTTCATGGAGTTCCCACTCGGTTTGTCAAAGCTGGCGATCCTTATTTTTCTCATTGCCAAACCACGGCCAATTTGGTTGCCCAAGCACTGGGGTTGGACCAGGACCATTGGCAACTGGTATTTCAGTCGCGATTTGGACGCGAGGAATGGTTGCAACCTTATACAGACCACACTTTGGCGGAATTAGGTCGCGCCGGTGTGCGACGAGTGGATGTCATCTGTCCAGGCTTTGCGGCAGATTGTTTGGAAACGTTAGAAGAAATTGACCAAGAGAATCGCCAAATTTTTCTACAAGCCGGTGGGAAAGAATTTCACTATATTCCTGCTTTAAACGAGAATGTGGAACATATTCAAGCATGGTTAGAGGTGATTAACGCGAATGGATAATAAAGGCAAGAATACCAACAGTTTTGAGACCAGGATTCTTGAGAAACTGAGTTTCTTGAAGAAACTCAGTTTCTGCGGTAACCAAGAAAGTGATTGGCACACCCACGAAATGCTTTCTCAATCTATCCTAGCCACTCTGCAAGAAGGTATCATTTTGCAATATGCCGATGGACAGATAGGCTTTTGTAATGCCTCTGGGAAAACCTTGTTAGGTCTGTCCACCGACTGCGAATTGACGCAGGTGAAGGAAACTTGGCGAACCATTTATGAAGAAGGTTTGCTTTCCGCCGTGGAAGAACATCCGGCCCTGTTCACGTTACGCACCGGGCAACCGCGTACTCAAGTCGTAGCGGGCTTGCGCAAACTAGATGGGGGGTTGGTGTGGTTGTCTCTCAACTTTCAACCACTGTGGCAGGCGGAGGAGAAGTTGCCGAATGCGGTGGTATGTACCTTCTCGGATATTACTGAACGTAAGCATACGGAGGAGACGTTACAACAAAGTGAGAGGCGGTATCGGGCGATTTTTAATAATGCTACTGTGGCGATTACACTGATGAATCCAGAAGGACGTTATATTCAG
Organism: Thiotrichaceae bacterium; assembly: GCA_011391085.1. GTDB lineage: Bacteria > Pseudomonadota > Gammaproteobacteria > Beggiatoales > Beggiatoaceae > JAABRD01. The sequence goes on from JAABRD010000010.1 coordinate 103,473, forward strand.
TTTAACACCACTTGGTTAGAAATGTTAGGTTACAGTGCCCTGGAAATGCGTTATAAGAAAAATACCGACTTGTGCCCGCCTGACGATGTGCAAGCCACTGAATTACTGATGCAAGATATTAAAAGGGGAGAGATTGACCATTATCGCATTGAACAACGTTTAATTCATAAAAATGGGTCATTATTATGGGGAGACTTATCCGCTGCCGCCATTCGCAATCGACATGGCGAATTGGATGCTTTGATTGGCATCGTGGTGGATATTTCGCAACGCAAACAGATCGAAGAGGAACGCGATCGCTTGTTCAACTTATCCGTGGATATGCAATGCGTCGCCAGTTTTGACGGATTTTTTAAACAACTAAATGAAGCCTGGGAACGCACTCTCGGTTGGCATCATGTCCAACTGCTGGCCAAACCTTTTCTGGCCTTGGTACACCATGACGACTTGCTGATCACTCATACCGCGTTTTTTGAAGATTTACTGCGTGGTAAAGCGGTGTTAGGTTTTGAAAATCGTTATCGTTGTTCAGACAACCGCTATCGTTGGATGTCCTGGAATGCCTACCCATTGGTGGAACAAAAAAGTTTTTATGCGATTGTCCGTGACATCACCGAACGTAAGCAAGCGGAAGAGGCTTTAAAACTCAGTGAACGTCGGTATCGGGCCATTGTTCAAGATCAGACGGAACTGATTTGTCGGTATTTACCGGATGGCCGGTTAAGTTTCGTCAATGAGGCGTATGGTCGTTATTTTGGCAAGACTGAAAAAGAGTTGATAGGACTTCGTTTTTTGCCATTGATTTTTGCCGAAGATTGGGAAGCGCATAAGGCCGTCATCAGTCAGTTAGAACCTCAGAAGCCTGTGACAGAAGTAGAACATCGCGTGGTGTTACCCAATGGGGAAGTGCGTTGGCAACATTGGATAGAACGGGCCATGTTTGATGAACAAGGTCAATTATTAGAATATCAAGCGGTGGGACGAGATGTGACGGAACGGAAGCGGGCCGAAGAGGAGTTGTTGCGGGCGAAAGAAGCTGCGGAGGCGGCCACGCGAACAAAGAGTGAATTTTTGGCCAATATGAGTCATGAAATTCGCACGCCCATGAATGGCATTGTGGGTATGACCGAATTGTTGCTAAATACGCAATTATCTGATAAACAACGAGAATATGCTGAAATTATTTGGCAATCGTCAGATGCGTTACAAACGCTTATCAATGATATTTTGGACTTTTCTAAAATTGAAGCAGGGAAGTTGACTTTGGAACCCATGGCGTTTAATTTAGAAAGTGCCGTGTTGGAAATTGCCCGCTTGTTATCTATCACGGCGGAATCAAAAGGGTTTGAACTGATTGTGCATTATTCACCGCAAACGCCTCGTCACCTCGTGGGAGATGCGGGGAGAATTAGACAAATTTTGATTAATTTGATGGGTAACGCGATTAAATTTACTCAGCAAGGCTATGTCTTAATTGAAGTGACCTGTATCGAAACGGTCAATGATATAGCGCGTCTTCAGTTTCGTATCGAAGACACTGGCATTGGAATTGCCAGTGATAAACTGGACACGATTTTTGACAAATTCACGCAGGCAGATTCCTCCATTACTCGTCAATTTGGTGGGACCGGATTAGGACTGGCCATTAGTTCTCAACTGGTGAGAATGATGGGAGGTAACATTGAAGTGCGTAGCGAATTGAGTAAGGGTTCCACATTTACAGTGACATTGGCTTTGCCACAAGCCTCAACACCTGCCCAGGAAGTGGAATCGTGGTCTTTACCAAACGTACCGGCCTCCCCTTTGCAACGTCGACTTTTGTTATATTCAGGGAATCCCAATAGATGGGTGGACCGTCATGACGAGGTCGCAAATGATGGCCTAGAGAGGCATTTGAAATATCAAAAACAGTTTAACGTGCCCGTGTTATTGGTGGAAGACAATGATATTAGCCGGCTGGTAGCCGTCAACATGCTAGAACAATTTGGTTGCCAAATCACCCAAGCACACAATGGTAAGGAGGCCCTCGACTTGTGGCAAACGCAACGCTATGCTATCATTTTTATGGATGTGCAAATGCCCGAAATGGATGGTTTTGAGGCGACTCGTCAGATTCGTACACGGGAGGGAACACAATCTCATACGACTATTATCGCCATGACTGCCAATGCCATGCGCGGCGATGCAGAGTATTGTTTGGCAAAAGGAATGGATGGTTATTTGGCCAAACCTATTCGTTTGGAACGGTTGTTTGAAATCTTAGAAAAATATTCTACTTCCTCTGACCTGGAAAATGGAGAATGGAAAATGGAAAATGGAAAGGGGGATATGGAAAAACGTGCTAAATTGTCTAGTCAGACCACTTTCTCGCCTCCTCCTCAAGAAATGACTAGAAAAATTTTGTTAGTAGAAGACAACGCCGTCAACCGTCTGGTCGTCCTCAACATGCTGAAAATGTTGAACTGTACGATAGACATGGCAGAACATGGCAAAGAGGCCGTAGAAAAGTGTCTGAAAACCCGTTATGACCTCATTTTGATGGACATTCAAATGCCCGTGATGGATGGTGTAGAAGCGACTAAGCTGATCCTTCAAGGAGACGGCTATAATAATCAAACGCCAATCGTGGCGGTGACGGCAAATAGTCAGCCGGTTCAGGTGAAACGTTATCTGGCCGCTGGAATGAAAGAATGTTTGGGAAAGCCTTTGACGGTGGAACGGTTGCGGGCGATGGTGGAGAAATATGTAGAGATTCCTACTTATTCTTCTCCTGTAGAAGCTGAACAGAAACTAAGTGTCTCAAAGAAACTTAGTTTCTCTGCGTCAGCAGAAGAACAGGTTGCCCCAGTTCCAGAGGAGAGTGTCAATCCACCGTTGACACAGTTACCCGTATTTGACACGGACCAGGCCCGACGAATCTCTCTGGGAAATATTCGTATTTTGAGGAAAGTTATTGATAAATTTGTTCAAGACACACCGCTTCTGTTAAATAAATTGGAAGAGGCGTTACGAATTGGGGAGAAAGAAAATGTGGAACGTTTCGCCCATTCTCTCAAGGGCAGTGCGCGTAGTGTGGGTGCTTCGCGGTTAGGTGAGGTCGCTTATCATACCGAAACTATGGCAAAACAGGGAAATTTAGTGCAAGTGGAAAATTTTTTGGCCACTTTGAAGGAAGAGTTTGCGCAGTTACAGACATTATGGGAAGGTACAGATTGGGAGAGGTTGTTGTAAGAGATGGTAGTGATGCAATCTGGGTGAAATATCGAGAGGTTTCTCTTTGTCTTGAACTGTGATTTATATGATTAAATGAGGGCTATGAAAGGAGGCTTGACGAATCAGAGTCCATCTGAAAATCATTCTAATCAGAGTTCAGACAGAGAACCCACATTGCCTCACTACCTAAGAGATAATGGAGAATGGATACCGGATTAGAGGCTTTAGCCGGTGACATGCCCCCTTCACCAGCGGAAGCCTCAATGCCATTAAGTTAAGGAAAACACTAATGGAGTGGAGGCTTTAGCCGGCTGGCAGTGGGCGCCTCCCACTCTTGAGGGGTGGGGTGATGGCTACGGCCGGCCGGCTAAAGCCTCCACTCCACCAATGTTTTCCTTAAATTAAGTTGTAGCTAAAGCTTCTCGTTCACCCTGACCTTATTCATTATTCATTAATTCTTACGACTCAATATGTTTAACTTTCCCCATTCTCAACTATTTGTGATCTTTTGCATCGTAATTTTCTGGCTAACGGCTTGTTCTTCGGGGAGTCAGCAAACGGTGTCTTCGCCACCTGTGGAAAATGTTCCGCCACCACCGCCTCCCAAACCTGCTAGACCTAGCAATGAGGCCAAGGTGAAACGTATCCTCATTCGTGCTTTGGAAGCTTTTCCCGTGCAAGTCAATGTGATAGTGACAGGAGATTTGCCAGATGGTTGCACCACCCTTGACCAGTTCCTTCAAGACCGGCTGGGGGATACGTTTATTCTTCAGATTCTTATAAAGCGTGCCACTAATCAGGCGTGTTCCCAAGTGGTGCAACCTTTTGTGCAGGTGATTCCTTTAGACTTGGATGGTTTGAAAGCGGGTGTTTATACGGTTAAGGTCAATGATGTCACAGAGACGTTTGAGTTGGGATTGGATAATACGAAACGACATTAAGTCAGTTTTGCGAGGAAACTTTCCCAGGAGGAAAAAGCGTAGCTTTGGATTCCTGGGAAAGGTTTTGGACTCCTGGGAAAGGTTTTCTTATTCCCATTCCAATCCCAAAGTGGGCATCAGACGTTGTAAATTCTTCAAAGATTTGCCTTGCCAGGGAATATTGTGAGAACCTTTAACAACGATTTGCATGTTCTTGCGTTGACGCACTTTGATAATAAATTTTGACAACACATTGATGCCGGAACTGTTGAGAAACGAAAGACGGCGCAAGTCGAAAGTAATCAAAGCAGGGTCTTGGCCGGCAACTTGTTCAAACAGTTGCACAATGGGGTTATAATCTTCCATCCCATTCAAGCGTAAAGAACCTTCGCAATTAATTGTCGTTGTTTGGTTGTTGTAACTGATGGTATATTCTTCGGTTTTAATTTCCAAGGTAAGATTCCTCTTTAAATAGCCAGTTGAACCATAGTGGACACGATAAACACATGGGATTCGGTTGGAAGAGTTTGAAATTTCCAACCAATTTTGGTCTGGTAGTCATTAATCATGGTCAACAGACCTAATCTGGATTGCGTAGAGTTATCGTTTTCCGCATTTTCTTCCAATTGGCGGATATAGAGTTCTTGAGTGTCAGAGTGTCTCAACTTTTGGATAAATGCCTGGAATTTCTCACCATTTTGAAGAGAAACACTGTTCGTGATGTGAAATACAATTTGGTCTGGGTACAACTGAAGTTTGATACTAACAGGCGTGGCAGACGAATCATCATTAAACTTCATGGCATTTTCCAACAGTTCATTAGCGATGTAACTGACCGCATTTCTGACTTCAGCTTGTTTTCTAAGACTCGCTGGTTCAGAGTCGTTAGCGGGAAAAAACGTAGCCAGGTAGTCAGCCAAAAAATCCGCCGACAATCCGTTGTTACGCCAACGTTGTTTAAGCGGAAGAGAGGCGGGCGAAAACCCAAGTATCAGAAATTCATCACTAAAAGGTATTTTGTCGTCATAATCACCAAAGATTTGAACCATATTTGTTATAGTGGATAACGGATAGTGGATAGTGGATAGTGGATAACGGATAGTGGATAGTGGATAGTGGATAACGGATAGTGGATAGTGGATAACGGATAACGGATAATGGATAGTGGATAGTGGATAACGGATAGTGGATAGTGGATAATCAAACATGCGGGACTAGAGGCTTTAGCCGGAGGACGGGGCATGTCACCGGCTGAAGCCTCTAGTCCAGCAAATTATACTTCACTATCCACTATCCACTATCCGTTATCCACTATCCACTATCCGTTATCCACTATCCGTTATCCACTATCCACTAAAGCCACTATCCGTTAATATCCATCCGCTGCTTTAAAAAACACCCGATTTCGCCCTTGTTGTTTCGCCTCCTCCAGTGCGGAAAGTGCTGTCGTCACGAGAATGTCGGAATTAGACGTTTGTGTCGGTATAACGCTTGACACTCCCACGCTTAAAGTCAGATACCGATTCACCGTCGATTGGCTATGGACAATTCTTAATAATTTGAGTTCCCAACGCATCGCGGAGGCCACTTGAACCGCCCCATCGGCATCGGTATTGGGCAAAATGGTTGCAAACTCATTGTCACCATAACGTCCCACCATATCCGAGGGACGTTTCGCAACGCGGCCAATGGCTTGGGCAATTTGTTGTAAACAGGAGTCACCTGCTTTGGCACCATATATATTTTTATAGTCATCAAAAAAATCAATGGTGCAGAGAACTAACGACAATGGTACTTTTTCACGGGTTAAACGCCGCCATTCTTGAGTCAAATACTCGTTGAGACGGCGACGATTAGGTAATTGCGTTAAGTTATCCAGTGTGGCTAAATTCTCCAATTCTTGTCGCGCCTGTTGTAAAGCCGTTTCTGCTGATTGTCGGCGAAGCCTCTCTTGTTGCAATCGTTCCTCTAATTGCCACAGTTCCTGTTTTGACACCCAAGAGTTGACCGCTTTTGGGGAGGGGTCAACTCTACAGTGGTCTTGTTGGCAGTGGCTAGTTTCTTGAAACACGGCAATAGCATATTGAATGACAAGATTTTTGTCAAACACCGGAGCCGCCCACATTTCTAAGGGTATCTTTTGATCAACGCCATGAAATTCTATATCATTGACCATCACCGTATTACCTTTCAACGCCCTGACTAGAGGGAATTGTTCATACGGGTAATTTTGTGACGACCCTGCCAGACGCATTCTCCCTTCTTGTGACCATTGTGAGAGAGGGGCTGTTATTGCCTGAATGTCACCCAATATTTGTTGGGCCATCGGGTTGGCATAATGATAATGACCATTGGCATCTACCACCCACACAGCAATAGGCAATGCCTCTAAAAATTTGTTACACTCAGGATTCCCTTGAGTTTGCCAGTTTGCTGACATCAATTCGATTGATAGAGGTAACTCTTCTATTTCCAGAATGTTATTTTCTTTGCTTGTGGACATGGTAAAATTTTTTGCTAGAATGGTTTGAAGGATTATATTAAAGGAGTCCAAAACGTGTTTTGGACTCCACCACCTACGATACTAACAACGGAGTCCAAAACATGTTTTGGACTCACTACTATATTAACTGAAAAGAATCGCTTTATTCAACATATTCAACATGTCCAATTTATTCCAACAGAGTTTATTTTTGCAGGTCTGCTTGTGTCTGACAATCACTGCACACGCCCAAATTAATTCTCTATTAACGCAGGAAATTGACGAGGCCCTGAAATCTAAATGTTTAGAGCCCAGTAAAACTGCGGTCAGTATCGTAGAAATTCCCAATGGTAAGCCCCTCTATACACACAATGTCAATGAACCCCTCTTACCTGCTTCTATTTTGAAAATTGTCACCACGGCAGCAGCATTGCATTATTTGGGGCCAGAATATCGCTTTGCCACACAATTTTTACACACAGGACAAAAAGTGGGTAAAGTGATTCGAGGTGATTTAGTCGTCTGGGCCGGCGGTGACCCTAAACTGTCTAGCGACCAGCTTTGGCCCATCGCGACCCGCATGAAGGCCAGTGGTATTGATGAAATCATCGGTAATTTGGTCATTGACACGCACTTTTTTGACAACTATGACATCGCCCCCTCCTGGAATGAGGAAGATGCCACCCAACGCGCTTATGATGCCAAGTTAGGGGCGTTTTCTATCAATTTTAATACCATTGCAATACATGTATTGCCTGGTCCTTCCATTGGAGACCCCCTAAATGTGTGGCTAGAGCCGGCGCCGCGGTATATACGCATCAACAACGCTGGCAAAACCGTCCGTGGTGGTAAAAGTACCATTTCTGTGTACCGCGGCGAGGACCAGGGAGGTGACGTCGAAATGGCAGTGCGCGGCGGGTTATCACCGGGGGCCAAAGAGAGGGTCATTTATCTCAATGTAGATAATCCACAACGCTATGCGGCTGAAACATTTCGCGCTTTTCTCGAACAAGCGGGCGTCAAAATTCAGGGGACTACCCAAATAGTTAGCACCCCCGTCGGTGGGAACGAGTTGTATGAATACACATCTCCCCCGCTATCTTTGATTTTAAAAGATTTAAACACTTATTCCAATAACTTCACGGCGGAACAAATTATCAAAACCATTGCCGCAGAACGTTATGGCACCCCTGGCACACATGCCGAAGGATTGCGCTTAGTCACGGATTTCTTACGCATTAGCAAAGTCACCTTGGACGGCGTCATCTTAGCCGACGGTTCTGGACTCTCCCGAAAAAATCGCTTCACTGCCAAAGCCATGACAGACTTGTTGACGGTGATGTATTCCCGTTTTGACGTGGGTCCAGACTTCCTAGCGTCCTTACGAGTCATGGGGGCGTATGGCGTCCTGTCTCATCGGCTAAAAGAATCCCCCGCACATGGTCAAATTCGTGCGAAAACGGGCACTTTAAGCGGCGTCAGCACCTTAGCAGGCTATGTTGCCAGTGCCAGAGGAAAAATCTTTGCCTATGCCCTCTTTGAAAATCAGAATCGTTGCGGCTATAATGGTGCAGATAGAATTGAAGACCGAATTGTAAATGCGATTCATCTTTATGGAGGAGGAGAATAGCTGGTGGAGTGGAGGCTTTAGCCGGCCGGCGGTAGGCAATCTCGATATTTTGAATGAGGAGTACGCCTACCGCCAGCCGGCTAAAGCCTCCACTCCACCGTCTCCACTCCACCGTCTTCACTCCACCGTCTTCACTCCAATGGTTAAACGAAGTAACTTTCAGGAAATTTCTCCGTAATCAACATAATCGGGGTACGATTAGAAAATACCCGGTACACTCGACTCAATAATGAATCGGTTCGAGAAATTTGAAAATAACCAGCCAACTCTGCGGCAGGTTCCCTGATTAACGCCACCTGTTCCTTAAACGTTTCGAGTTTATATATCAACCAAAGATTACCCAGAGTCTGGGTCGAACTCATCAACTCCGTTCGCAACGGTTCTGTCAATCGATCAGGCACAATTATCGAAGTCGCATATAACCAATTATGCCGACTTTTCTCCCCTTGCAACAAAATTTTACGGTCAATAACTGAATGACCCGCTTCGACTTCCAGAGGTAAAAGGTCAGCTTCTAAGGAGATAATTTTCTCAGACAACTTAACTAACTGCATTGGTTCAGACAAACAAACTTCCAGTAATTTCGTTAAAGTTCCATCCGTTGTCAGAAAGATTTTCTGAAGAATCGTCAACCCCGCCAAATCAAGCGGTTCTCCCATTGCTGAAGGGAAAGTTTGGTGAACTTCACGACTTAATTTCACTATAAAGAATCCTTTTAACTAATTGTGAACCTATCCAAGGAAATGTGGATGATAGAGAATCCTCTATGCTGGACTAGAGGCTTTAGCCGGAGGACTAGAGGCTTTAGCCGGAGGACTAGAGGCTTTAGCCGGAGGACTAGAGGCTTTAGCCGGATAACGTGCCCCTGCCACCGGCTGAAGCCTCTAGTCCACCAAATTTTTTCCACTATCCACTATCCACTATCCGCTATCCGCTATCCACTATCCAGTATCCACTATCCACTAAAACCACTATCTCTCCTTCACATACTTCCCCTCAATACTTCCGCCAGCCCCGCAAAAATACTCAAGATGTTCCCCCGAAACGGCCACGGCAGTGTCAGAAAAAGTGAACACAATGGGGATTACTTCCGAATCATGAGGAATGGTCACCACATTGTTTTTCAATCCCCCGGTTCCAGAAAAATTGCAAATCCAACTCACATTGACCGGTTCTGCCCCATTGATTTCGATGGCCACCCGGTCATCAGAAACCGGTTGTACCTTCATAAACATATAATTCTCGATACGATACCTGCCACTCCATTTGGCGGTGGGCGAAGTAGTAAAACGCGGCGACATTCTATAGTTCAGCATAGCTGTACGTTCCACTGTCATCTGTAATAAACACGCCACATCATCGGATGAACATTTCGAGTCTCGTTGCACGATCCACTCTTGTTGTTCGCGAACCACTTCCTTATTGTCTGCTGGTGATAATGAATCCCGCAACTTCCGATACACATTCCCCAATTGCGTGTCTGCGTCATTCAGCTTAGGCGACTTACAAATCATTAGTTCCACTTCTGCTTTCGCCCTTTGACACTCGAAACTGGCAGCAGGTGATGTCGTGTCCTTTAGGAACATCAATATAATAATCGTCAATGTCAAAATGATTGCTTTAAACATATCTATAAATAAGACTCTCAAGTTGTTGGGGTCCAAAACCTGTTTTGGACTCCTGTTTTGGACCCCAGGTTGTTAATGTTACGGCGTTCTCTTAGACCGTGCATTTTCCAACGAGTTGACCTCCTCATCGTCAAACCCATCACCATCCTCATCCTCTTGCCAATTCACCGTCCCATTTTCACCATCCCAATTATCAAACTCTAACCGCGCATTGGCACCGGCACCCACAGTAACGTCTTCTTCGACAAACTGGTCTGGTCCTTGATCGTCGACACGAGTGATGGTCAGGTCATACTCATCGGCATTGCCATCCTCTCCCAGTGAAGGAAGAGAGTGTTGAGGGAAGCCATATAACGGATAAATCAAAAGTCCCGCACATAAAGCCAAATAAAGAGGTTTTCGATGAATTGTCATATATTCCTATAAGTGAAGTTAAATTTGACAGGACTTACGCAACTGTTTTGGTAACTCGTTGATTTGACACCCCCCCTAGCCCCCCGCACGCGGGGGGAATGACTCCCTGTGCGGGGAGGGGTGTAGTGCGTAAGTCCTATTTGGATTAGTTAGGGTCCTTCATAAATTCACCATGAAGGCCCGACAGTCGGTGTTTATTATCCATTATTCGTTATTCTATTGTCAAGCCGATCTTCTCTGAGAAATTAATACATCATAAAAATCGGTAGTGATGCACAAGGTAGTGGTTTAAACCTGACAGGTCTTTAAGACCAGAAGGCTTTGGTGAACATCACCACTACCTTGTGCATCACTACCGAATTTTTGGTCTATTTTAAATTAACCTCAAACACAAATCTGCAATCACACATTCCTGACACTTTGGTTTGCGTGCTACACACACATACCGACCATGCAAAACTAACCAATGATGGGCATGACGAAGATACTTTGGAGGAATGATTTTCAACAATTTCTCCTCCACCTCTCGTACCGTCTTCCCCACGGCTAACCCAGTGCGATTGGCTACCCGAAAAATATGAGTGTCCACCCCAATGGTCGGTTGCCCAAAAATCGTATTTAAAATCACATTCGCCGACTTCCTACCCACACCAGGCAAACTTTCTAAGGCTTCACGAGTGTTTGGCACTTCTCCTTGATACCGTTCCACCAAAATGTGAGAAGTCTGAATAATGTAACGAATTTTGGTATTAAACAACCCAATCGTCTTCACATATTCCTTTAACTTCTCCTCACCCAACTCTAACATAGCAGAAGGGGTATTAGCTACCTGAAACAGGTGGGCCGTTGCCTTATTCACCCCCGTATCGGTAGCCTGGGCCGATAAAATCACGGCCACTAATAACTCAAATGGGGTTCGATAATGAAGTTCTGTGGTCGGCTGAGGATTGTTCGCCTGCAACCGGGCGAAGAGAGTTTGACATTGTTCAATAGTTATCATAAGCGCAGTATTTCAGCAATATTTCAGGAGTGCAAAGCTACGCTTTGGACTCCTGAGATACCATTACATTACTCCAATCCCGCCAAAATCTCATCCACCTTCGCTGGCGTGAGATTCTCATAGTAATTCTTACCAATCTGCACCACGGGCGCACCGCCGCACGCCCCTAAGCATTCCACCGATTTGAGACTGAATTTCTTATCCGGCGTGATTTCACCAAAATCCACTCCCAGCTTCTTCTGCAAGTGGTCAACCAGTTCTTCAGAACCGCGCAACATACAGGATAAGTTAGTGCAAACGCAAATTTTGTGCTTCCCAACTGGCTTGAGTTCATACATGGAATAGAACGTTGCCACTTCATAAACTGCAATCGGTGACATCTGTAAGTAGTCAGCCACGGCATCCATTAATTCCGTGGTTAACCAACCGCCATTGGCTTCCTGAGTAATCATTAAAGCGGCCATCACCGCTGATTGCTTTTGATCAGGAGGATATTTGGCGATCCAATGATCAATCTGGGCACGAGAATCGGCAGACAGTAATTGAAAAGAGTTAGGTTTGGGCATACGTGTTGACATAATCAATTCCTTATTCTTTAGTATTAGGGTTGAGTGGGTTTTATCACGGAGGACAAAAATTCCATTAATTCAGTAATCAGAGGATGTTGTTGTAAAATAGCAATCGACGGCACCGTCAATTTGTTCAATCTATTCACCGCCAATAGTCACACTGAAAGGATAACAAACGTCGGCCCCTTCCAATTGAAAGGCACGAATGATGAGGTACTCAAACGCCTTCCCAGGTGGCCAGCCTGGTGTATTGCCAAGTTTAATCGCTTGCCAAAGAGTTAGCAAGTCATTTCTCTGATATTGCAGAATTTGTTGTTGATAATCGAGTTCAGTGGGTATATTATAATGAGTAATGAATAATAAATAATCAAGATCGGACTTGAGGCTTTAGCCGGTGAAGGGGGCACGTCACAGGCGTTAGCCTCTAGTCCAGCCTGGTACCATCTATTATTCACTATCTATTATCCATTATCTACTCATTATTCATTATAACAACATGGACCTGTCCTTAGAAGATTCTCTCCGCATCAACATCTTACTTGCCAACCATGTCCAAGCGATTCGTATTGACTAATCCACCATGACCGTGTATGGTCTTTCCGAATATGGCGAGGCTAAAGAGGCTAATAGTCCGGCGAGATCAAGTTTCTTATTGTCAATTGTGCAAGGTCAGTTATTAACCATCCAGATTATTTTTCAAAAGCACCTACTATGTCAAAATCATTATCTCTTTTATTTTTGTCAACCCTGTCACTGTTCACAGCGCAATTACCTGTAGCCCAAGTCGTTCTTGACGGCACTCTGGGTAAAACCGGTGCTTTACCGGGTCCCAACTACCAAATTGGGGCCGACTTAGGTTCACAACATGGAAGTAACCTCTTCCATAGTTTTCAAGAGTTCAACTTACAAAACCAGGAAAGTGCAACCTTTTCAGGCCCTACCACGGTGCAAAATATCATCAGTCGGGTGACAGGAGGTAATCCTTCCCACATTGATGGCACCTTGCGTTCCACTATTCCTAATGCCGACCTCTATTTTCTCAATCCGTCTGGTATTGTATTTGGGGCCAATGCCAGCCTCGATGTTCAAGGTAGTTTTCACGCCAGCACCGCCCATTACCTTCGCTTAGGAGAACAGGGACGCTTTGATACTCTCACCCCCGCCAACTCTCTGTTAACCATTGCCCCTATCACTGCTTTTGGTTTCCTCGACCATCCCATTGCGCCTATTTCTGTGACCGGTCATGGTCAAGTCAGTCAGGAATGGCAAGACCGTTCCACCGGGTTAAGCGTTCCAACAGGAAACAATTTATCTCTCCTTGGAGGAGACTTGACTTTAAGCAAAGGGACCTTCTTTCAGATTGATTCTGAAGCGGGGGCCGATCCCACCACCTTGTTACCCAGTTTATCGGTCCCCGCAGGACAACTGACGCTTGCCAGTGTAGCCAGCCCAGGTGAAATTCGTCTCTCTCCCACTGGTGTGAATCTCACCACTTCTCGCTTAGGCAATCTCACCTTGTCTGATAACACCCTCTTGAAAACCAGTGGTGAAGGAGGCGGTAGCATTTTCATTCGCAGTGGTCAATTTCTGGCCACCGATAGTAAAATGGAAGCTGTCACGTTGGGCCATCAAGATGGTGGCAGCATTGACATTCAGGCTGATGATCTGACTTTAACACGAAGCTGGCTGATTGGAAACACCTTGGGGTTAGGCAAAGGTACCGACCTTCGTTTGCAAGCGACAAATTCCCTGAATGCAGATGACATGAGTATCTTGCGCACCACTTCTGGAGACTTATCCCAACCTACCGAATCCTCTTTGGAAAATGGAGGCCAGGTCTGGTTATCGGCCCGCAATATCAAATTAACCGGCGGTGCCCAAATTCAATCAGAAACGGTTTCTAGTGGTAAAGGTGGAGATGTCACTTTGCAAGCTACCGAAGACGTAGTTATTGAAGGCCACCTTGAAGACGCGAAACCAGGGCCCCCCAGTAGCATTCTCACGATGTTATATGGCAGTGGTAATGCGGGTCATGTTCTCATTCAAGCTAATCAGATTTTCCTCACCCATGGCGCCCAGATGTCAGGTGGCGTCGTGGGAACTGGGATGGGTGGCAACATCACCTTAATAGCTACAGGTGCCATCACGTTGTCAGGTGTGGATGAACATCAATCCGGCAGTCAAGTGATCACCACGGTTCGCAGTGAAGGAAGTGGTAATGCCGGTCAAATTCAAGTGACGGCGGGCGAAATTTTACTGCGTGACGGAGGAGAACTGTGGTCAGGGACTCATGGGACCGGGAACGCCGGGTCAATTAACCTCAAAGTGCTTGGCAAAGTGACTCTCACCGGGGCTAGTGCAAATGGTCAAACTTCCGGAATTTATGCCGGTGCCGACCTACATATTCCCTTGTCAGAAAGCACTGGAGGTAACGCCGGCAACATTACCATAGAAGCAGGTGAGTTGTACCTGACTGAAGGCGGTCTAATTAGCAGCAGTACCGTAGCTGCCAAAGACAGTCACAGTGGTCAAGCAGGGACTCTTGAGTTGAAAATTGCAGGTCCCATCACCCTCTCAGGTGTCAATCCCTTTGGAGAAAACCGTCATGGTTTTGGATCGGGCATTTATGCGCGAAGTGTCGGCGTCAATGATAACGTAGGTGGCGCCGGTCAAATCAACATTGAAGCCAATTCCCTAAGTATAAGTGACGGTGCCGTGATTGAAACCAGTACCAACACCAAAGCCCCCGGCGGGAATTTGGACCTATCTATCCGAGATACCGTAACCCTTGCCGGCGATGCCAATCAGATTCCATTAAACTCCCCTGCCCAGTCACAAACGCAATACTTGCAACAGTTCTCACCCAGTCAGTATAATCAATCCACCAGTGGCATTTATGCCCAATCCAAAAGCACTTCACCACACAGCGGCGATAGCGGTCATATCTCCCTTTCAGCACGAGAACTCAGGATGAATGACAAAGCGACCATTTCTACTACCAGTGCCGGTGGTGGCAGTGCTGGCGACATCACGGTGCAGGTAGAACAATTGTCACTCAGTAATAATGCTACCATCACCTCCTCCAGCCAATTTGCGAACACCTATCACGCCTCTAGCACAGCGGTAAGAGATGAACAATTATTGGTTCAAGGGGACCTGGTTGACGTTGCTGATTTGGGAGATGGACATGCCGAACGTTATATCTATTTGGGGGACCAATTGGTGCGCATGAAACCGGCTACGACGGTAGCAAACGTGACCGCCCTCAATGAATTGATGCAACGTTATCAACCTGTCAAAGGTGACATTGTCACGGTTCAAGACAGTGGCGATGGAAAAGCGGCACGGTTTATTTATGCGGTGAGTGGCGAACTATTTCAAACGGGTGGGTGGGCCAAGATTGTGGAACAAACCGCAGATACATTTGACTCCTCTGAGATTCTCACCGCTAAGTTTCCACCTAGCCGATTTTGGAATCCCAACGACCTGCCTTACCCTTCTGGAACGTTGTTAAGAGTGACTGATGGTGGGGATGGCAAGCCTGCCGATTTCGTGTTTGTCACCTTGACTATTCCAGAAATGCCAGACCGTTCCTTTGCTACGGTAGTTAGGCTGAATGAATCTCCCATCACGTCCGTTTCCGAATTGACCAGTCTTCAGGAAACGAGATCGTTACGCAATGGTGATTTGGCCAGTCTCACCAATCCTGACAATCCTCTTCCGACCTCCTTTATTTTCCAAAATCAGCAATGGGTGCCAGTGCGTTCTACACCTCATTCAGTGGCAACCGTAACAGACATGAATGCACTGATATTAGCTAGAGTAGGGAATATGGTAGAGATTGGCAATGCGAATGGGGGATTGTCCGATACTCAGAAAGTAGGAGAAGATGCACCACCACCGCTTACGAAAGGCGGGAAGATTGAGGCACCTCCAGGGGATAAAACGCCGCCTAACCTGTTCGTTTACACCGGGCGCGACTGGCTTTCTATTCGTCAATTTTACCAAGTTGCAAATTTGACAGAACGTGACCAATTATCGGCCCAAACTGGGGATGTGGTGCGGGTGTTAACCGGGCACCAAGGTCAGACAGAGACATATTTCTATGACCAAAATCAATGGGTCAAACAATTGCAAGGAGGAAATGCAGGCACCATTAAAGTAACGGCCCGCCAAGAGACACGCTTGACGACGGGGGGACGTATCAATACGGAATCGGTCAGTGCCAGCGGTGGCGGTATCACGCTGAAAACCGACCGTTTGGTGTATCTCCAACGCGGTGGAATTTCTACCAGTGTCAACCGTGGCAGTGGCAATGGAGGAGATATTGTGATTGACAACCCCCTCTTGTTTGTGTTAAACCAGGGAGGAGTGCGGGCCCAAGCCGATGAAGGACAAGGCGGGAATATTCACATTATCGCCAATCATTTCATTGCCTCCACCGATAGCCTAGTGAGTGCCTCTTCCAGACGTGGAATTGATGGAAAAGTCGTCATTTCGGCCCCCAATGAAAAAGTAGGAGAGGGATTGCTGGGATTACCCAGTCAGTTGAAAGAGATAGTGCAATTGAAAAATCCTTGTGGGGCCATTAGTCTGGAAGAACTGGAAAATCGCGGTCATTTTTACGTGTTTCAAATTGCTGGAAGTCCACAGACACCGGAGGATTGGCAACCCAGTCCGTATTTAGCGACGCGCGAGTGGTCGTCTCATTCCGCCGTCAACACTCAGAAACAGGTATCTCAACCTCCTCTGAAAGGGACGGAGGGGAAGTTGTTGGTAGCAATAGAGTGTCGAAATGGAAAGTGAGGAAGGCAATAACGACAAAGAGGCCAAGAAACTAAAGTAACGGTGGACTAGGGGCTTTAGCCGGTGGGGGGGCAGAACATGACTCAATCAAGGGGAACAGCCACCCGGCTAAAGCCTTTAGTCCACCGCCACCCGGCTAAAGCCTCTAGTCCACCGCCACCCGGCTAAAGCCTCTAGTCCACCGCCACCCGGCTAAAGCCTCTAGTCCACCGCCACCCGGCTAAAGCCTCTAGTCCACCGCTTCCCGGCTTATGAATTAATTTTAATTGACAACCTTTATCATTTTTCTCTTTAACCTAACAAAGGAATCTTTACTATGTCCCAAAAATTACATTTTTCTGTGACGACCCTGCTACTGTTAACAGGGCCAACCGCACCCGCCCAAGTAGTCCTCGATGGCACCCTGGGCAAAGCCGGTGCTTTACCTGGACCTAATTACCAAATTGGGGCTGAATTAGGCCAGCAACACGGTGGCAACCTCTTCCACAGCTTTCAAGATTTTAACTTGCAAACTCAAGAGAGTGCCACCTTTTCAGGACCTGCAAACGTCACCCACATCATCAGTCGCGTGACCGGTGGGAATCCTTCCCAGATTGACGGTACCATTCGTTCCACGATTCCCAACGCAGACTTCTACTTCCTCAACCCTTACGGTATCATGTTCGGTTCCAACGCCAGATTAGATGTGCAAGGGGGATTTCATGCCAGTACCGCCCATTATCTCCGTCTGCAAGATGGCGGACGCTTTGAGGCGCGTACTCCTGAGAAGAGTCTCTTAACGGTGGCCCCCGTGGAAGCCTTTGGGTTCCTTGATAATCAGATTGCACCCCTTTCCGTTACGGGACCTGGCGAGGTAGGTAGTGACTGGAAGGACCGATCCACTGGCTTACAAGTCCCTGAAACGGAAACGTTATCACTGATTGGGGGAGACCTCACCATCAGCAAAGGGGCGTTTTTTCAAACTGTCACCACGCAAAATAATCAATCCACGACTACCCTCACTGAGTTACCTAGCCTCTCTGCTGCCTTTGGCCGCATTCACTTAGCCAGTGTCGCCCAAGCCGGTGAAGTTCTGCCACGCCCCACGGGACTAGACCTCTCTCCTTCTCTTGCCGACACCACCCAATTAGGCAACCTCACCCTTTCCGAACACTCGTTGGTCGATGTCAGTGGCCAAGGTGGCGGTAGTATCTTCATTCGGGCGGGACAATTCCTAGCCCGTGACAGTCGGTTATGGTCAAATACGCAAGGTCATCAAAACGGCGGAATTATTGACATTCAAGCCCACTCCATTGCGTTGCTGGAAGGAAGTAGAATCAATGCCCATACCGATGGTGAAGGTCGCGGTAGCGAAATCCGATTACGGGCTACTGAATCCATTACAATGTCTTCCCTCAAAGAGGGACAAGTGGACATTAAAAATCTGGCCGGTGTCAATGCCTATTCTGGTTTTCAGAGCCAAGTGCCTAGCGATAAGCTGGGAGAAACAGGAAATATTCGGCTGGAAGCCAAACACATCGAACTGAAGGATACCAGTAAGATTCAAAACAACAGTTATGGAAATGGCCAGGGAGGAGATGTAACCTTGCTTGCCAGCGAATCTGTGACCGTGTCAGGAGGGGAGTCAAAGCAAGATGTGTCGGGAATAGGCACCATGTCTTTTGGTGAGGGTCAAGGTGGTAGCTTGTTAATTGAAGCTAAACAGATTTTCTTCCAAGGTGAAACCGAAACGCTGGTCAGTCAAAATGGCAGTGGCAGAGGGGGTGATCTCACCATTCATGCCCAAGAACTCCTGAGTTTAACCGGTCTAGGAAAACGTCGGGGAATGGGAAGTCGGTTATACACAGCCAATTTTTTTGGCCGTGGCACTGCCGGCAATATCTATGTCACCGCTAAAGACATCGTGATGACTGATGGTGCCATGTTAAATGCGTCCACGTTCAATTTGGGAAATGCCGGAAACATTCAGATTCATGCGACAGGTACTCTCACCCTGGTAGGCGCCGACCAACTTGGGGTTGCGACTCAGATTGCCACCAAGTCTCATGCCGAAAATGAAGGTACCATCGCAGGAAAGGGGGGAGACATTTTTATTGAGGCGGGGGAACTGATTCTCAAAGATGGTGGTCAAATTGCCACCGGTTCGATTGCCGGTCAATCTCGGCAAAGTGCGGACAGTGGTAATCTGACCCTCCAGATCAAAGGGACTGTGAAACTGTCGGGGGTGAACCCGTATGGTGAAAATGAGACCGGTTTTAGCACTGGTATTTACGCCACCAGCCGCGGCTTAGAAGGTCACACCGGCAATGCCGGGCAAATCACTTTGCAGGCGGAAAACCTTATTTTAGAACAGGGGGCTGTGATCAAAACCAGTACCAATAATAACACTCAAGGTGGCAACCTCAAGATTGAGGTGCGCGACTCCATTCACATCAGTGGCGATGCTTCGCAAATTCCACTTAAACCACCGGCCCTGCAACAGTTAAGCTATCTCCAAAATTTTTCACCACGCCGTTATAATGAGTCCACCAGTGGCATTTATGCCACCTCGGAAAGCACTTCGGAACGGGCCGGTCACAGTGGTAAACTGGAATTATCTGCCAAGCATCTCGTGGTGACGGATAAAGGTCAAGTATCCACCTCTAGCGCAGGGGGTGGGAAGGCAGGCCAATTGGACATTAAGGCCACAGACGTGCAGTTAGAACGTGGTGCCTTCATTGGTTCTGACAGTCAACTGCCCAATACTTACTCATTTGCGACGGCCGGCGACCGGGATAACCAGATGTTGGTCATCGGCGATGTGATAGAAGTAGCTGATCTCGGCAATGGCAAAGCCCAACAATATGTCTATACGGGGACCAATTTACTACGTGTGAACCCATTGTTCAAAGTGGCCAAAGTGTCGGATTTACAAGACTTATCGAAACGTTACAGTGTGAACCTGAGAGGAGAGATCATTGAAGTTCAAGACGCAGGTCAGGGGCAACCCGCCCGGTTTTTTTTCAACAATGGTAACTGGATGAAAGTCAAGGATGAATCGGTGGCCATTTTGGAGAACATGGAAGAACTGAATCGCGTTAGAAATTTATTTGACCCCGAACGGATGCCCTATTCAGAAGGTCAAGCGATTCATGTCAAAGATGCAGGGGATGGGAAGGCCGCTGATTTTATTTATGTGTATCGGCTACTGGGAATCCGAAACATGGGATTTCCCATTCGCGTGAAATCTTTCTCGGTGTCGAATCCGCAAGATTTATCACAACTAAGTGAACAGCAGTCTTTGCAAGATGGCGATTTGGCCAAAGTTGGGGGGGGAGAAGCGTATGTGTATCAAGATCGGAACTGGATAAAATTGAATCCAGTGCGTAGCGTACCCAATCGAATCGCCTTGAATAGCCTCATTTTGGCACAAACGGGTAATATTGCCCAACTGGCTGATGGCGGGGTAGGTCAACCGGCGAATTTTATCTATTCAGGGAAAGAATGGATTCCATTGGGTCAGGTGTATCAAGTGGCAGATTTGACAGAACGTGATAAACTCCCCGCCCGTTCGGGAGATGTGGCCAAAGTGACTCAAACCACAGAAGGCCGACCTGGCAGTTTCTTTTATGTCAATGGTCACTGGCAAGAACGGATTCACGGTGGTGAAACGGGGGCCGTCACTCTGCAAACGCAGGACTTGCGCTTGACCCACAGTGCGATCACGACCGAAGCCATGAGTGCTGGAGGGGGCAGTATTAATCTCAAAGCCGATAAGTTAGTGTTGTTAGACCACGGACAGATCACCACCAGCGTTCAAGGGGGACTGGAGAAAGGTGGGAATATCGTGATTGACCATCCTACCTTTATCGTCTTGAATCAAGGTCAAGTGAGGGCGCAAGCCGATGAAGGACAAGGTGGAAATATCTTGATTGAAGCCAATCAATTGATTGCCTCCCCCAAGAGTCTCATCAGTGCCTCCTCCAGATTGGGAATTGATGGACAGGTCGTCATCAAGGCCCCCAATGAAAAGATCAGCGGGAGTCTGCAAGGCTTGATGAATCGATTAAAAGAAGTCGTGAAGTTGAAACGTCCTTGCGGTTCCATGAGTTTTGAAGAGTTTCTCAACCGCAATACGTTTCATATTTTTCGGTTAGCGGGAAGTCCTCAGACGCCAGAAGATTGGCTGCCTAGCCCATATCTGTCGGTGTCTGAGGCCCAATTGCGCACGGCGGTACCGACTGCCAAGATTTCTCCAACCTCTCCTTCTCAGGTTCGCCCAGAAGCAGGAATCGCACCGGTGCTGGTTGCGGTGGAATGTCAGAAGGGGAAATAAACTTTTTTGCAATCAGGAGTTCAAAGCGTAATTTTGAACTCCTGAATTATCCATTTTAACTTGATTTATTAACTTTCTAAAAAACCAAATATGACCGCCAAAACTTTATATGACAAACTCTGGGATGACCATGTAGTACGCCTCGATGATCAAGGTGCTGCCTTGATTTATATTGATCGACAACTGATCCACGAAGTCACTTCTCCGCAAGCCTTCGATGGGTTGCGCTTGGCCCAACGCAAACCTTGGCGAGTCACTGCCAATGTGGCTGTGCCAGACCATAATGTGCCCACTACCGCCCGTGAAGGAGGTGTCGCAACCATTACCGACCCCATTTCGCGTTTGCAAGTGGAGACCCTCGATAAAAACTGTCAAGAGTTTGGAATCACTGAATTTACCATGAATGATCCACGGCAAGGCATTGTCCATGTGATGGGACCTGAACAAGGGGTGATATTGCCAGGGATGACGATTGTCTGTGGTGATTCACATACTTCTACCCACGGCGCATTTGGCACGTTGGCATTTGGCATTGGCACTTCCGAAGTGGAGCATGTGTTAGCAACCCAGTGTTTAGTCCAAAAGAAGTCTAAAAATATGCTGGTGCAAGTAGAAGGTCGCCTTCCCCCCAATGTCACTGCCAAGGACATTGTGTTGGCTATCATTGGCAAAATTGGCACTGCGGGAGGCACTGGGTATGCCATTGAATTTGGCGGAACTGCTATTCAATCGCTATCCATGGAAGGACGCATGACGTTATGCAACATGACCATTGAAGCAGGTGCCCGGGCGGGTCTGGTGGCCGCCGATGAGAAGACGATTGAGTATGTACGCGGACGACCTTATGCACCGACCGGAGAACTCTGGGAAAAGGCCGTGACGGCTTGGCGTCAGTTACACAGTGATCCTGGTGCTAAATTTGACAGTGTGATACAATTAGATGCTTCGGTGTTAAAACCGCAAGTCACCTGGGGCACCTCCCCAGAAATGGTCGTAGCCATTGATGCCACAGTTCCCAATCCGGACCAGGTTGCAGATGCCACGAAAGCCGAGAGTATGCGCAGGGCGTTGAGTTATATGGGATTGACCGCAGGAATGCCGATCACAGCGATTCAGTTGGATAAAATCTTCATTGGGTCCTGCACCAATTCACGTATTGAAGACCTCCGGGCGGCGGCCCAAGTGATTCAAGGTCGACGGGTTGCCCCTTCGATCAAACAAGCCTTGGTGGTCCCCGGTTCTGGTTTAATCAAGGCCCAAGCGGAGAAAGAGGGGTTAGATAAACTCTTTCAACAAGCCGGTTTTGAATGGCGCAACCCAGGTTGTTCGATGTGTTTAGCCATGAATGCAGACCGTTTAGAACCGGGCGAACGGTGTGCCTCTACGTCTAATCGGAATTTTGAAGGACGCCAAGGACAAGGCGGGAGGACGCATTTAGTGAGTCCTATCATGGCCGCTGCTGCCGCGATTGCGGGACATTTTGTGGAAGTGTGATAGAATTATTTCAGGCTTTCAAAACACCAGTGGTGGTGTTATAAGTACCGAAGCAGAAATTTTAGCGTATTTTCAATCGTCGCCCTCACCCCCGGCCCCTCTCCCAGAGGGAGAAGGGAGAAAGTCACAGTAGCCGCCCGCCGCCCCCTCTCCCTCTGGGAGAGGGGCCGGGGGTGAGGGCAAGGACATCGTAATACCAGAAAATTTCTGCTTCACTACTTATTAATCAAAAATCTTTCGGTAGTGATGCAATCTGGGTGAAATATCGTGCGGTTTCTCTTCGTCTTGAACTGTGATTGAGATGATTAAATGAGGGCAGA
>JAABRD010000109.1 GCA_011391085.1 Thiotrichaceae bacterium
GTGATATGTTTACCCTCACCCCCGGCCCCTCTCCCAGAGGGAGAGGGGCCGGGGGTGAGGGCAACTCTTATGAATATCACCCACATTGCATCACTACCAACAAATGAACGCTGGACTAGAGACTTTAGCCGCAATGCCATTCAGTTAAGAAAAAAAGCCCCTAAAATTAATCGATAGATGGACTAGAGGCTTCAGCCGGCGGGTGCAGAACAAATATTGAAATCACACCATGCCCCCACCGGCTAAAGCCTCTAGTCCACCGCTATTTTAATTCTTTCGCCACGCGACTAAAGCCTCTATTCCACCAATGTATTTTTCTCGCAATGGTGCTTGGTAAGGAGAAAATCATTTTCGGGATAGACTCATATCTTATCATCACTGACTAACAAATTTCAACTAGCCACTGTCAAGCATGAATGACCAGATATACAGAAATATTTGTTGACACCCACTCAGTCTTTGAACTATCCTCCATCATTTCAAAATCAGTAATCTTTATTATTATCACTATGGGACAACGAGTCATTTCTAAAAATACGCTATTTTACGGCGACAACTTAACCATTTTGCGAGACTATCTGGCCGATGAGACGATCGATTTGATTTATCTTGACCCCCCGTTTAATTCCAGTCGCAACTACAATGTTCTCTACAAAGACGAGAGTGGCGCGGATGCGGAAGCGCAAATTGTCGCGTTTGAGGACACTTGGCATTGGAGTCAAGGTACGGAAGCGCAATATCGTCAACTTTCCGCCGTGGGTGATGAGTTAGCCCGCTTATTAGACACCTTAGTTACCGTGGTCGGACGAAATCAGATGACCGCGTATTTGGTGATGATGGCCGCCCGCTTGGTGGAATTGCACCGCGTGTTGAAACCAACGGGCAGTTTGTATTTACATTGTGACCCCACTGCGAGTCATTATCTGAAGATGATTTTGGATATGATTTTGGGGGTCGGGAACTTTCAGAATGAGATTATTTGGAAGAGAACTTCCAGCCACAATCGCGCCAAACGTTGGGGGCCGGTTCACGATGTTATTCTCTATTACTCCAAATCCGACAAACCAAGGTGGAATAGAGTCTTACAAAGTTTAGATGACGGCTATGTAAAGTCGTTTTATAAATATAGTGATGACCAGGGCGAATACAGGTTAAGTGACTTAACTGGGCCAGGGATTAGAACTGGTGATTCTGGAAAACCTTGGAAAGAGATTGATCCAACCTTAAAAGAACGCCATTGGGAACCCCCACCAGATCGTGCCCTTCCCTCATGGTTCGCCTTTCCCGAAAATTATGTACTCATGACAGTTCAAGAACGGCTTGATGTTCTTGATGCCCAGGGGCTTATCTATTTTCCCAAAAAGGCGGGTGGTATACCTAGCTTTAAAAGGTATTTGTCAGACAATAGTGGGGCTACGATACAAGATGTCATTGTCGATATTTCTCCTATTGGGGCACAAGCCAAAGAACGCACTGGCTACCCCACTCAAAAACCTCTTGCCCTGCTGGAACGCATCATTCAAGCCAGCAGCAACCCTGGCGAGGTGGTGCTAGACCCCTTCTGTGGTTGTGGTACAACGGTACATGCGGCCCAAAAACTGAAACGCACTTGGGTCGGCATTGACATCACCCCCCTGGCAACTGCCTTGATAAAAAGCCGGTTATACGACGCTTTCAAAATTGAAGCGAAAACCAATTATGACCTCATTGGAGAACCGACCACCCTATCAGATGCCCAACATCTGGCCAAACAAGACCGCTATCAATTCCAATGGTGGGCGTTAGGTTTGTTACCAGCCCGTCCCTACGGTGGACAAGCGGATAGCAAACGGGGTAAAAAGGGTGCAGATAAAGGCATTGATGGGATTATTACGTTTCAAGATAGTAAGGACGGTGCTGATAAACGCATCATTGTCCAAGTGAAAAGTGGCAAAGTCTCCAGCCGCGACCTGCGCGACTTACATGGCACCATTGAACGCGAAAAGAATGCCGTGATGGGCGTCTTTATCACCCTTGAACCGCCATCTAAGAACATGGAAATTGAACAAATGGAAATCGGTTACTATCATTCCGCCGAGTTTAATCGTGACTATCCCAAAATTCAACTGTTCACCATTGAACAACTACTGGCAGGGGCCAAAATCAAATTCCCTGGAACGGACACTACGCTTAAACGTGCCCAGCCGGAACAGCCAGAATTGGTGGAACAGTCGCCGTTGTTGTGAAAGGTAGGGTGGATTAAGCGAAGCGTATCCACCACCCCCGAAACTGGTGGATACGCTGACGCTTAATCTACTCCACAAGGTTAAGAAGACGAAAAACCCTCCCATACCAACAAACCCATTCCCAAAAAAACGGAGGACACTTGAAAGGAATCGGAACGGGATGAAACAAATTGCAGTTTGAACAACACGCCCGCGTCATGGCTATTTTGGGGGATGCGGGCGGGGTTGGACTGCGTTTCTACACAACCTTGATATTTCTCAACCACAACCTTAAAATTCGATAAAACGGATACTTGAAAAATCATGAACGCACCCAAATTTCGTGTTTATGCTGACACTTCTGTGTTTGGTGGAGTATTTGATGAAGGTTTTGACCTAGCAAGTCGCACTTTTTTTCAGCAAGTCAAAGACGGACGTTTTCAACTCGTCATCTCTGCCACCGTACAAAGAGAAATTAGTGCGGCACCCACACCAGTACAAATTTTTTTTGAAGACGTGGCTAAGTTTGCCGAATTCATCGTCAGTGACGAAGAAGCGTTACAACTTCGCCAAGCCTACTTGGATGCTGGAATAGTCACCGCGAAATCAGCAACTGATGCTTTGCATGTAGCACTGGCTACGGTGGCCAAATGTCGGCTAATAATCAGTTGGAATTTCAAACACATTGTTCATTTTCAAAAAATTCCTTTATACCGTGCCATCAACCTGATCAATGGTTACGAGGAGATTAATATTTATTCACCACCCCAGGTACTTAACTATGAAGAAGGACAAAACTTTTGATTGCGTCGCCTTCCAACATCGCGTCGGCGAACAGATTTATGAAGAGACCAAGGGCATGACCATAGCCGAGGAACTGGCTTATTGGCGACGTTATGAAGAGAAATTTTTGTTGCAAAGACAGCAAAGACAGCAAGCCGAATTGGAAAAAGTTCAGGTCTCTACTTAAGAACCACCTGTGCCCCAGAAACTCAGTTTCTTAAAGAAACTGAGTTTCTTTTTCCTTGGTGACGAAAAATAATAATGGAAACCAAAATAGTACCACAATATGAATACCACGGCTTAGGCGTTCCTGTGACTCTCACTCAGGTAGAATTTGTCAAACTCCGCGGTGACTGGTATCCCAAAATTGATGTCGAACAGGTCGCTTCAGAACTGTTTGCCAACCTCCTCCAGAAGGCCCAGACGAGACCGTTGACAGGCGAAGAACTGGAGTTTATCAGACTCCATTTAAATTGGAATCAAACTCAGTTCAGTCAAATTTTGCAAATCGCCCGTACCACTCTGGCCCGTTGGGAACAAGCTGGTTCGACAGTTCCTAAGACCCGAAAACCTTACCAAACGTTATTACAAAAACTGGTTCAACAACTTTTAAAATTAGGCGCCGATCAGCCGGTGCTGGCTATTTAGTGGTACTGCCCTACCGAAAATTCGGTAGTGTTACAGTGGTAATGGTAAAGAATATGTTGGAGTGGAGGCTTTAGCCGGTGGGAGCTTCCGCCGAGTCAAATTCAGGAGAAAAGTCACCGGCTAAAGCCTCTACTCCAACCAAAGCTACGCTTTCTCTCGTTCCCACGCGCTTGCGTGGAAATGCGGTGCGGACGCGCCAGCGTCCCGTTCCCGCCACGCGGACGCGTGGGAACGAGACATCAATGGGAACCATTATTAAGAGTTATAGAAGTCATCTTATTTTATTAGAAATTAATTCTCGTGTCGGTAGTGATACAATGTGGGTTCTCTGTCTGAACTCTGATTAGAATGATTTTCAGATGGACTTTGATTAGTCAAGCCTCCGTTCAGAGTCCTCATTTAATCATCTCAATCAGAGTTCCAGACCGACGAGAAACCTCACAATATTTCACCCACATTGCATCACTACCAAATTTTCTTGAAAATTTGATTTAATCAAGGTATGATTCCTAAATGTAAAAAATGATGGTTGACAATGTAGTGGTAACTCAAGTAATATGTTACCTCTTCTAACAAAAATCAACCCATCTTTGTTAAGTACTGAAGCAGAAATTTTCTCGTATTTTGTTTCGCCCCTCTCCCTCAGGGAGAGGGGTCGGGGGTGAGGGAAAATACCGCAAAATTACTGCTTCAGTACTTATGACAGGAGTCCAAAGCGTAACTTTGTCTGTCACCTGGCAAAGCTACGCCTTGGATTCATCGGGTATGGCGTATTTTTTCCTTCAACTCAAACATTAGGTTATCCAGATGCAAAAACCTATCATTGGCATTCCTCTAGGCGACCCCGCTGGCATTGGGCCTGAAGTGGTAGTCAAATCGTTGTCAGATTCCCAGATTTATGAAGTCTGTCAACCCCTGGTGATTGGCGATAAAAACGTGCTGGCCCAAGCCTTAACAATTTGTCAATTACCTGCGAATCTCCACCTGGTGAAAACGCCCTTTGAAGGTCAATACACGTTGGGCACCATTGATTTAATCGACTTGCAAAATATCGATATGTCCAAACTTCAGAAGGGCACCGTACAAGCAATGTGTGGCAAGGCCGCGTATGAATATATTGAAAAGTCGGTTCAATTGGCTATGTCTGGCGCAGTGACAGCAATTGCCACCACACCTATTAACAAGGAGTCTCTAAAAGCCGCGCATATCAAACATATTGGTCATACCGAGATGTTAGAAGAGTTAAGCGGTACCACGGATCCGTTGACCATGTTTGAAGTCAGAGGAATGCGCGTGTTCTTCTTATCTCGCCATGTCTCATTACGGCAGGCTTGTGACTTGGTGACCAAAGAGAAGGTGTTGGAATATATTATACGTTGCACCGAAGCGTTGCGAAAATTAGGCGTGACTCAAGGCACTCTAGCCGTGGCTGGGTTGAATCCGCATAGTGGAGAACATGGGTTGTTTGGTAATGAAGAGGTTCTGGAAGTAGAACCTGCCGTGCAAGAAGCACAGAAGAGAGGTTATCAAGTGGTAGGTCCGATAGGCGCCGATTCCGTCTTTCATCTTGCCCTCATGGGGCACTACAATGCGGTGTTGTCTTTATACCATGACCAAGGTCATATTGCGACTAAGACGTTGGATTTTGAGAGAACGATTGCCATTACCAACGGGTTGCCGTTTTTAAGAACGTCGGTGGATCATGGAACTGCTTTTGATATTGCGGGGAAAGGCGTGGCGAGTGCGGTGAGTATGACGGAAGCGATTTTGTTAGCGGCCAAATATTCTCCTCACTTTGATACACTAGGTACCTCAATAAGATAGGTGACAAACATGGCAATGGAAGTATTCGGCCCCATCCCCTCCAGACGATTAGGGCGAAGTCTCGGTATTAATAACATACCACCAAAATCTTGTTCCTACTCATGCACTTATTGCCAAGTCGGGGGGGCGGAAACGACTGAAGTAAAACGTCGTCGCTTCTACTCTCCAGAATATTTATTGGCGCAGGTGCAAGAACGAGTAGAACTGGCCAAACAACGCGGTGAAACCATTGATTATCTCAGTTTTGTGCCAGATGGTGAACCCACCTTGGACACCCATTTAGGGGAGACGATTGAATTGTTGCGTCCCTTGGGAATTAAACTGGCTATCATCTCCAATGGTTCGTTGATTTGGCGACCCGAAGTTCGAGAGACTTTGAAAAAATTAGATTGGGTCTGTTTGAAAGTTGATACGGTGGATGAAGCGATTTGGCAACGTCTTAACAAATCTCATGGTCACTTACAGTTAACCAAAATTTTGGACGGTATGTTGACCTTTTCGCAAGAATTTACGGGAACGTTGGCTACTGATACGATGTTAGTCAAAGATGTCAATGTAACAGAACCAGCGGCTTACGGGGTGGCCCAATTTTTGGGACAACTGCGACCCACCAAAGCCTATTTGTTAGTTCCCACTCGTCCACCTGCTGAAACAGGCGTCTGTGCCCCAAGTGAGGAAGAGGTCAATCGTTTCTACCAAATACTCAGTCGCACTGTACCCCAAGTAGAATATTTAGGTCACTACGAAGGCAATGCGTTTTCGGCAACCGGTCATTCGGACCAAGATATTTTGAGTATTACGGCTGTGCATCCAATGCGAGAGGAGGCAATCCGTGAGTTATTAGCCAACAATGGAGAAGAATGGACCGTGGTAGAAACTCTGTTACAAAAGCAGACTCTCAAAGAAATGGAGTATGAAGGGAAGCGATTTTATCTGAGACGATGACCGTAGGGTGCGTCCCACGCACCACTAGTGCAGTTTTCCGAATGGTGCATGTTTCCGAATGGTGCGTGGGACGCACCCTACCATAGATTATTCGATAAATTATTATGAACATACTGATGACCAGCACCTCCTACCCCAGCAGTGCCACTGACTGGCGGGGCGTCTTTATTCGACATTTAGTGGAAGCGTTAGCGAACCAAGTTCAACTCCATCTATGGGCCCCTCCTGGGGACTTACCTACCACCGTCACGTATGCCTGCTTACCTGAAGAAGCAGCCTGGTTGCGCACTTTGATGGAACAAGGCGGGATGGCCCATTTATTACGCACTGGCGGACTCTCACGAGTCACGGCGCCTGTCAAACTGTTAACCCTGTTGCGAACAGCGTATCAACGTCATTCCCACCTAAACCTCTTCCATGTCAACTGGTTACAAAATGCGTTACCGCTGTGGGGCACCACGCAACCGGCATTGATTAGCGTCTTAGGCAGTGATTTGGGACTCTTAAAATTACCGGGCATGACTTCCTTGTTACGCCAAGTCATCCGCACTCGGCGTTGCGTTCTCGCGCCCAATGCCGAATGGATGGTGCCACTGTTAGAACAACGCTTTGGAGACATTGCCCGGATTCTTCCCATTGTCTTTGGTATTGATGCGGCATGGTATCAATTACAACGTGATTGGCAAAACTATTTGCCGCGCCAATGGCTAGTCGTGTCCCGCTTGACGAAACGCAAAATAGGACCGTTGTTTGACTGGGGTAAAGACCTTTTTCAAACCGACCAAGAATTGCATTTATTTGGTCCCCGACAAGAACCACTGGACGTTCCGGCGTGGGTGCATTATCATGGTCCCACTCATCCACAAGACTTAAAAGAGAACTGGTTTCCACACGCTACCGGGTTAATCACTCTCAGTCAACATGATGAAGGACGTCCGCAAGTGATGTTAGAAGCGATGGCAGCAGGCTTACCCATTTTAGCCTCCTCTTTGCCAGCCCATCGGAATTTTATCACTCATCAACAGACAGGATGGTTGACCGATTCACAAGAGGAGTTTCGCCGCGGACTAAAATGGTTAACGGTTCCGCAACAGAATGAAAGTATCTCCCAAAATGCACGTCAGTGGGCGCGACAACACATTGGTACGTGGGCAGATTGTACACAACGTTACTTATCTGCTTACCAGTGGTTACTCAGTTAAGCCAGAAATCTAAGGTAGCTAAACCTCATAACAACATTATAAGTAGTGAAGCAGAAATTTTCTGGTATAATGACGCCCTCACCCCCGGCCCCTCTCCCTCCGGGCGTGGGGAGAAAACCACTGGTGTTGCCTGTCTCCCCTCTCCCTCTGGGAGAAGGGCCGGGGGTGAGTGCGACGATTGAAAATACCGTAAAATTTCTGCTTCAGTACTTACAACATCACATACATCACAGTTCCCCCATGTATCTTCCACCTTTTTATCTAAAACTATTAGGCGCCGCCCTCCTCATTTTCGCGGCCAAACTTTGGTTCATTCATCACTTTGGTGGCCCCGTGCCATTTTGGGACGAGTGGACCTTTGCCCGCGGAGTCTTTCTCCCCTGGATGAATGCGCACCTCACCGTCAGCGACCTGTTGGCCGCGCACAATGAACATCGACCCGTGTTCACACGTCTCCTCAATCTCGGATTATTCATTCTCAATAAACAGTGGGACCCATTTCTGGGAATGATTGTCAACGCCGCACTCTCTACCCTGACTGCTATTTTTCTCCTCGTTGTCACCAGAAATCGGTTAGGCAAAAATGTCGAGGACTTACTGCTATTCTGCGTCCTCCTCTTATGGATTCTCCCTTACGGATGGGAAAATCTCGTCTGGAGTTTCCAAATCGGCTGGTATATCATGGTCTTGTTCAGTCTCCTGGCTGCCTGGGGACTGCTGCTTCACAAACATTTTACCTGGCCTTGGTGGCTAGGGGCAACCTGTGGATTCTTAGCCTTCTTCAACATCGCTTCTGGCATGGCGATGTTATTGGTTATCATCGTCGTGAAACTTTACTTGATAACCATTGACGCAGGTCAGCGACTCTCACATTTACCTACGTTGCTAATCAGCACGGGGATGGTGAGTCTCTGTTCACTGTTCATTGCACCGACGCCTCCTGGAGGACTGGAAGGTAACATCGGTACTTTTTTCTTCGCTTTAGGAAGCAACCTAGCGTGGCCTTGGGTGACACATCCATTATTCAGTTTGTTACTGTACTTACCGCTGTTCGCCTTGGGAATGAAAATTATTTGGCTACGGCGGAAACCTTCGTCAGCCGAGTTATGGATATTAGCAGTGGGAGGTTGGGTCATCTTACAAGCTGTCATTTTAGCTTATGCGAGAAGCACCACGATGGTCTATCTACAAGGTGCAGGTCCCAATTCCAGATATATGGATGCGTTGGCATTGGGCCTCCTCATGAACCTGTTAGCCTTCCACTTCATTGCCCAAAATTGGTATGGACTGCCGCCGGTAAGCAAACGACATCTTAACACGTATGCCAGCCTTTGGGGAGGAATCTTTATTTCGGGTCTCTTTTATTTGATGTTCACCAACCCTCTAGGTGGCTTACCAGCCATACAAGACCAAGCCTGGCGCAGAGTTGATCAACTCAATTATAGCCGTGAATTTTTGCAGACCGGTGATGTGAATATCTTCAAAGACAAACTCTTTAAACATGTTCCATTTTACTTCCCTGAAGAACTGGCTTCTCTCCTAAATGAGACCCAGGTGCGTAGCATATTGCCACATTCTTTGGCAAAACCTGCGATACTGTCGGAAGTGAACTCGCCTCTACCAGAGAATCCCCCATTTGTTCGCAATGGTCTTGAACCTACCTTTGAAAAATATCAAAATGAAGAGATTCTGGGGTCCTATAGTAAGAACGGTCACGGTACGGTAGGACGTTTTTTAAGTACCCCAATTCACCTGCCCCAAGGATTTTTAGAGATTCCGGTGAGTGGTTACCTGGGAGAAACTGGTTTATCTTTATTTCTGGTGGTGTCAGGGACCGATAAACCGATAGAAATTGTTCCACCTGTGGTGCCGGGAAAATATTGGGTATCCTGTTATGTCCCCACACCAGCCCAGCCGTTTCAATTGTTAGCCATTGATAACCGGACTGACCGTTGGTTTGCCTTTGCCATGCCTAGAGGAATAGGCACTTTGTCATATTGGACCAGCGTGGTGTTTCAACATGGACAGTTCTTACTTTTCAGTGGTATCCTCTTACTCTGGTTTATATTTGTCCCTAACTGGTTTAGAAAGTTGACCACAGAGGTTTGAACCACACTATGAACTACAACAACCATCACCTGCTGAAGAAACTGTTGGCCAAATTACGTCGTTGGCCGTTGCATCCTCAATGGTTTGCCTATCGCCAGGAAGTCACCTATTATCGTTCACTCAGTTCGCAACTCCAGGGACGAGTGTTAGATATAGGTTGTACCAATCAATTTCTCAAAACTTACTTGCCCCAAGTTGACTACCTGGGATTAGATTACTACCAAACCGCAGTTCATTGGTATACGACCCGTCCTCAGATCTATGGCGATGCGCAACAATTGCCGTTTCCAGAGAACAGCCTGGATGCCGTATTGTTGCTGGATGTGTTAGAACATTTGCCGCGTCCAGAAGACTGTTTTAAAGAGATTGCACGAGTGTTGAAACCCAGTGGTCTGTTCATTCTCAAAGTGCCATTTCTCTATCCCATTCACGATGCCCCGTTAGATTTTCAAAGGTGGACTCAATATGGATTACGGCACCTTGCGCACCAATATGGCTTCGTGATTCGTCAAGCAACGCCTGTGGGGAAACCTTTGGAAACGGCCGCATTGTTAATGAATATTGCGATA
This sequence comes from Thiotrichaceae bacterium, assembly GCA_011391085.1. Classification (GTDB taxonomy): domain Bacteria; phylum Pseudomonadota; class Gammaproteobacteria; order Beggiatoales; family Beggiatoaceae; genus JAABRD01. The sequence goes on from JAABRD010000109.1 coordinate 10,285, forward strand.
AGTAAAACCGTGTTAAATTGGCTGGGGCAAAAACATCCTCTGGTATTTTTAAGTGTGGTGGCACCAGTTCTCATCTTGGGGATAAATCTCCTCGGTTGGCTATTTAGCCGATTCAGTCCAGAAGAGGAGATGATGCCACATAGTTATCGATTAGTCTTATCCAAGGTCAAATCGGTTGAGTAAAATGGAATTCCACGTACATGAATTTACGCTGGACTAGAGGCTTCAGCCGGTGGAGAGTAGACATACGATTGAAATGAGGGGATGCCCCCCGGCTGAAGCCTCAATGCCATTAAGTTAAGAAATATCCTAACCATGTAGGGTGGATTAAGCGTTAGCGTATCCACCATCCCCTAACCATGTAGGGTGGATTAAGCGTCAGCGTATCCACCAGTTTCGGGGATGGTGGATACGCTAACGCTTAATCCACCCTACCTTAACTTAATGGCAT
>JAABRD010000110.1 GCA_011391085.1 Thiotrichaceae bacterium
GCCCAGATTGTTTTGAGTCTTGGCCCAGTCTTTAGGAAAGTCCTGACGTGTATAAACTTGCAAGGCTTGCTGATAACATTCAATCGCCAGTTCGAGGTTCTGGGTACGGTCGCCTTGCTGACGGTTAGAATAGGCAACGCCCAGATTGTTTTGAGTCTTGGCCCAGTTTTCAGGAAAGTCCTGACGTGTATAAACTTGCAAGGCTTGCTGATAACATTCAATCGCCAGTTCGAGGTTCTGGGTACGGTCGCCTTGCTGACGGTTAGAATAGGCAAGGCCCAGATTGTGTTGAATCATGGCCCAGTCGGTGGGAAAGTCCTGACGTGTCCTCACTTGCAAGGCTTGCTGATAACATTCAATCGCCAGTTCGAGGTTCTGGGTACGGTCGCCTTGCTGACGGTTAGAATAGGCAAAGCCCAGATTGTTTTGAGTCTTGGCCCAGTTTTCAGGAAAGTCCTGACGTGTATAAACTTGCAAGGCTTGCTGATAACATTCAATCGCCAGTTCGAGGTTCTGGGTACGGTCGCCTTGCTGACGGTTAGAATAGGCAAAGCCCAGATTGTGTTGAGTCCTGGCCCAGTCGGTGGGAAAGTCCTGACGTGTCAAAACAGTAGCCGCAATCTTACCACCAGCAATTGCAATCTCTATCAGAGTGGCTTTATCTCCCTGTGGAAATTCATCAATCACGCTACTGAAAGCGCGAATTTTCCTTGCCACTTTGGCACGTTCCTCGGTATCAGAGAACTTTGCTGCTGACCAAGTTTGCAAGGCAGGAATCAAATCCTCATTCAGCTTATCTCGGTTGGCTTCTAGCAAGGGATAGATGGCGGCTTTCCATTGGTCAAAGTTACTGTCGGTATCAATGGCTGATATGACTTGGTCTAAAAAAGAGAAGTAGTCGTTGTGCATAAGTGTGAGGGGGAACTGTGATGGGTGTGAGGGTTGGGATGAGTGTGAGTTGGGGGTTGTCTGAATCAGAATTTGCAGAATTTTAGAATTTTCAGAATGGGTGGAGGACTATTCTGGTAATTCTCTCATTCTGCAAATTCTGATTCTGACAGAGTAATAGTCAGAATTGACAGAAATTTAAATGAAAAAACCTGAGTTGTCAACTCATTAAGAAAAAGTTGACCACTCAATTATCAGAGAAACGGATTGAGAATTTGCAGACACTTGTCCATGACCTGTCCATGTTGTAAGTCCTCACTATAGCGACGTTCACAGTTTGCTTCTAGCGCACTGGCAAGGATTAAGCTATCAAAATAACTGTAATGGTATCGTTTCGCCAAATCCATCGCCAAATGAACCGTCCGAAGAAAAAGTGTCATCACCTGACAGTCTTGCACAAACTGATCGGTGATCAGGCGTATCTGTGAATAATCGTATTTCCATTTCCGACTCATCACATTGACACATTCATTGATCAATTGAGGGGTCAGAATCGAAAGACATTTTAGAATTGGAAGACCTGGGTTAGAATGTATTCTGTTAATTCTCAAATGTCTTTCAATTCTGATTCAGACAGTATTATATCACACACATCACAGTTCCGTATGCAAATCAGGTAGAGTCGACACTGACCAAAGATTCCACCACGTCTCTAGCTACCCCCGTCATTTCGGCAATCACGTCCACGGCCATGCCGGTCTGACGCAACTTTTGGGCAATGGCCATCTGGGCCGCCATTTCTCCTTTTTGAAGCCCTTCTTGAAGCCCTTTTTGGAGTCCTTCTTGAACCCCTTCACGTCGCGCCGTTTGAAGCACATCGCGATCCGTGGCGACATTCATCAAAAATTGTTCATAGCGACGCCGTTCCTCGGGCGACATCGACAACAAGGCCAATTTGGCTTGGGCTTTGTCAATGTGTTTAGCTTTAAACTCCGGGCGTGTGGCTGAATGTTTCAGCAGATAAATCCATTCATCTAGGTCCGAGGCAATCACGTCCTCAAAACGTTCGACATTGAGGAGGTAATATTCTGGGAAAATATTCTGATCCCGCCAGACACCTTCCACTAACCGCCGCAACTTCAGCGGTTGGTGAGTATGTATCCCCTCAAATTCGGTTTTGCCCCGATAGACATAATCGTCACCCAGCCCTAAGTTGAAATACAGAATGCTAATCGACACCACCTTTTTCACTTCCCGATAATCGTCCCCCAATTCCAGATGTTCGACAATCGTTTTGGAGACGCCGAACAACACTCGTTCTAAATAGGCCGTCAGGCGTTGGTTTTGAACTTCGATGATGAATTGGCGTTGTTGACTGTCCTTCACCAATAAATCGACGCGGTTGAATTTTTGGTCCAAATCCGCTTGATTCGATTCACTCTCCAAGAGTTCCAGAATCGAAATATCTTCTTCCAGGAGGGCACTTAAAAAGCCTTCTAAAATGTCAAAATTGGCTTTGTCACGTAAGACCGTTTTGATCGCCCAATCAAAACGGATCAGTTTGGTTTCGGTGTTCATGTTAAATTCTCCGCGGGGTGAGGTATTGGTACCCTCTTTTACCGGCTAAAGCCTCTAGTCCGGCAGTTCTGTTTCGCAGGTGGGCGCCTCTATGCCATTCCATGTAGGGTGGAGGATTTCGTTGCGCGTATCCACCTGCGTTCGACTCCCCTCAAACCACCAAAGCTAACCCCTTTTCCAAATCCCTTTGTATATCTTCCACGTCTTCCAATCCCACTGAAATCCGAATTAATCCACCTTGAATATTCGCCGCTTGACGTTGATCTTCTGTCAAACGTCCATGCGTGGTGGTGGCTGGATGCGTGATGGTCGATTTCACATCCCCTAAATTGGCGGTGATGGACAATATTTGAGTGGCATCAATGATCCGCCACGCCGCTTCCTTTCCGCCACGGACTTCAAAGGCGACAATTCCGCCAAATCCTGTTTGTTGCTGTTTCGCTAACTCATGTTGTGGATGCGAAGGTAAGCCAGGGTAATAGATTTTCTCCACTGCCGGTTGTTTTTCTAACCAACGGGCTAAGGTCATGGCATTGTCACAGTGGGCTTTCAGGCGCAAATTCAAGGTTTCTAAGCCTTTTAGGAAAACCCAGGCGTTGAATGGACTCATGGAAGGGCCCGCAGACCGAACAATGTTGAAAATTTCTTTGGTTAACGATTCTGGTCCAACCACGGCGCCGCCTAAACAACGTCCTTGTCCGTCTAAATATTTGGTGGCAGAGTGAATCACTAAGTCTGCCCCTAATGCCAAGGGGAGTTGTAACACGGGGGTGCAGAAACAGTTGTCCACCACTAGCCAACTTTGATGGGCGTGGGCTAAGTTTGCTAAGGCACGAATATCAGCAATTTCAGTTAATGGATTGGAAGGCGTTTCCAAAAATAACATCTTCGTATTTGGTTTGATAGCCCGTTCCCAATCGGCCAAATCAGTCAAGGTGACAAAGGTGGTCTCGACTCCAAATTTGGCTAAGATACCATGAAAGACGGTCACGGTGGCGCCGAAGAGACTTTTGGACGCGACTACATGGTCGCCAGCCTTCAGTAATCCCAAACAGGTACTCAAAATGGCGCCCATCCCAGAAGCAGTGGCGACACATTTTTCCCCACCTTCCAACGTTGCCAGTCGTTCTTCAAAATTGCGCACGGTGGGATTGGTGAAACGTGAGTAAATATTACCTGCTTCAGTTTGCGCAAACCGGGCTGCTGCTTGGGCTGCATTTTGAAACACGTAGCTGGAGGTGAGGAACATGGCTTCACTGTGTTCCCCTTCTTGACTACGCACTTGTCCCGCCCGAATGGCGCGGGTGTTAAAACCAAATTCTTGCCAGTTGTTGTTCATTCTGTTTCTCTTAACTAAGTTGTCAAAAAAAGGGTAGTGATGCAATGTGGGTGATAGACACTTCCCACCACCCCCAGCCCCTCCCCCTACGGGCGTGGGGAGAACGGCGGTACCAGTGGTTTTCACCCCTCTCCCCCTGGGAGAGGGGCCGGGGGTGAGGGTAAACATATCACCCAGATTGCATCACTACCAAAAAAAGTAGTGCGGGAAAGGAGTCCAAAACATGTTTTGGATTCCAACGGCTAATCTAAGCTGCCGCATTATATAAATCAATTACTTCGGCATGTTCATTACGCTTATCCTTCTTCGCCTCATCGTTGCGTAGGTCGGCTAATCGATTCAGGTACTCTTGATTCACATCTCCCGTCACATATTGACCCGTAAAACAAGACGTATCAAACCGTTTGAGACTCTTGTTACCCTTGCGGGCACAGGCAAGAAGGTCATCTAAATCTTGATAGACCAACCAATCGGCACCAATGTCTTTGGCAATCTCAGCGATGGTACGATTATGGGCCAAGAGTTCGTCCACGGAAGGCATATCAATCCCATAGACATTGGGATAGCGAATGGGGGGAGAGGCGGAAGCAAAATAGACCTTTTTCGCCCCCGAATCTCTGGCTAACTGAATAATCTGCTGAGAAGTCGTGCCGCGCACAATGGAGTCGTCCACCAGTAAGACATTCTTGCGTTTAAATTCCAACTCAATGACGTTCAGTTTTTGACGCACGGACTTTTTCCGCTGACCTTGGCCGGGCATGATAAAGGTGCGTGAAATGTAACGATTTTTCACAAACCCTTCTCGATATTTCACACCCAGTTCATTGGCCAGTTGCAACGCCGCGGTGCGACTGGTGTCAGGAATGGGAATGACTGCATCGATGTCGTGATTGGGATACAGTCGCACAATCTTTTTCGCCAAGGCTTTGCCCATTCGCATTCGTGCCTTGTACACGGAAATTTTGTCAATAATGGAATCGGGACGTGCCATATAGACAATTTCAAAAATACAGGGTGAATAAACAGGATTCTCGGCACATTGACGAGTGTACAACTGACCCTTCATATCAATGAAAATCGCTTCGCCAGGCATGACATCGTTGACAAATTCAAAGCCTAGCACACTAATGGCGACACTTTCAGAAGCAATGATATATTCCGTTCCGGCCGGGGTCTCCCGTTTCCCATAAGCCAGCGGACGAATCGCATACGGGTCCCGAAACGCCAGGACCCCGTAATCTGCGATGATGGCGACGACGGCATAGCCACCGCGACACCTTCGATGTACGCCTTTGACCGCCGCAAATATATCCTCCTCAGTGATACGATATTTGCCGACTTGATGTAATTCGTGGGCGAAGATATTCAGCAACACTTCCGAATCCGAATCGGTATTGATATGACGCAAATCTTCACGAAATAAATCATTTTTTAAACCTTCGGCATTCGTCAAATTGCCATTGTGTGCCAACGTAATGCCATAAGGCGAGTTAACATAAAACGGTTGTGCTTCGGCACTCGATTCACAACCCGCCGTGGGGTAACGGACATGGCCGATTCCTACGTTACCCCGTAACATTCGCATGTGGCGGGTATGAAATACATCACGGACCAGTCCACTGTTTTTACATAGGTAAAAACGACCATCATCATAAGTCACAATACCTGCGGCATCTTGACCACGATGTTGTAACACGGTCAAACCATCATATAAGGCTTGATTGACACTGGTTCTACCAAAAATTCCGATAATGCCACACATAGACCTTTCCAAAGTTGTTAAGAGACCGGCTGTTTAGGTGTAGAGTCAAAATTGAATTGTTTTGCCACGTCGGCAGGCAATTGTTTATGCAACTCCCACACGATCGGTTTAAAGTATTGAATCAAAATCGATTCCTGCCACTCTTGGGTCTTTGGCAGATGGGTCAGTCCTGTTAGCATGATTGCCAAAGTCACGATGACTCCGCCGCGTATTATGCCAAAACAGACTCCCAACATACGTTCACTTACGGTCAATGCCGTTCGCCCTACCAATAAGTTGATAATCAAATAGTTTAACCACTGGGCCACCAAAAAAGTTGAAAAAAATAAAGTGACCAAGGCGATTCCGACCCGTAAATCCGCAAAGGGAATGAACAAGGTCAACACGTTGGCCAATTCGTCTAGGAACAAAATGGCCACTGCCAGGGAAGATAGCCAGGCCAGAAGTGAAAACATTTCCCGAATAAAGCCTTGAAAAAGGCTAATCAAGCCTGATATTATAAAACTTACGAAAATAATCCAGTCAGTCCAGTTCATAGCCTCTTTAAGTATTAAGATTTACGCAAGATAAGAAACCAAATTTTTTTAAGAAACTTAGTTTCTTTGGTATTGTTGCGCAAATTCTTTCATCATTCTTGATAGTCACATTTTCACAAAATTTATCAGCAATTTGTGTCAACCATTTTAACAAACTTCAACTGAAAATAAAAATAAATAATGAATACCATATTACCTATTATTTGTTATTCATTATTTATCAATATTCAAAAATGTCCAAATTCCCATTCTCTACTTCTGTTATCCTTTTTTCTGTCTTCCCTCCTTCCACGGTAGCCCAAGAACACATTCTCCCTGAAGTGGTTGTCACCGCCACCCGTACTCCGCAATCCGTGCTTGACTCATACGCCGCTGTCACCGTCATTTCTCGTGTAGAAATTGAACAAAAACAGGCGGTGACTCTATTTGATTTGTTGCGCGGCGTAGAGGGACTGGATATGGTCAATAACGGTGGACTGGGTCAAGCAACTTCCATCTTTCTACGCGGTATGGAAGCAGACCATGTCTTAGTGTTAGTCGATGGCATCAAAATCGGTTCTGCAACGTTAGGCATTGCCTCCATTCAAGATTTCCCTGTCGCCCAGATTGACCATATTGAAATCGTCCGCGGTCCTTTGTCAAGTGTCTATGGTTCTGAAGCCGTTGGCGGAGTCATTCAAATTTTTACGCGCAAATCGAATAGTCAACCATACACCAGCACCAGCGTAGGAACGGGCAGTGATGGCACGTATCAAGTCACGGCAGGTGCCGCCAGTGCAATGGGGGGCAATTATTGGTACAGTGCGCAAGCGGGTTATTTACAAAGCGAGGGGTTTAACACTTGTCAAGGCAATGTCAATGGCGGTTGTTTTACAGATGAACCAGATAAGGACAGTTATGAAAATACTTCGGTCAGTGTTCGAGTGGGACAAAAAGTAAATCAACAGACGACGGTGGAAGGTCATGCCCTGCGCGTGCAAGGAGAAACTGATTATGATTCGTCAGGACATAATCACTTGACATTTTCGCAACAAGTCTTGGGTGCTAACACCTCTTATCTGGTCAATGACAGTTGGGACCTGACAGTCAGTGTCGGCGAAAGTCGCGATGAACAGGATAATTCTGGCAACCGTGAGTTACCCAGTGAGTCTTATAATACCAAACGCACCACGGCAGCTTGGCAGAATAACTTACTTCTTTCAGATGCCCAACAACTGACGTTAGGTTATGATTACCAAAATGACGAGATTGACAGCAGTGTGAATTATACGCACACCTCGCGCACCAATCATGGCTATTTTGCCCATTATCAACATCGTACCATCCGTCTTGGAGTGCGTCAAGATGACAATGAACAATTTGGCCAGCATACCACGTATCATGCAGGTATCAATTACCCCTTTTCAGCGTCTTCGCATGTTTATTTCTCTTATGGCACGGCCTTCAAAGCACCCACGTTCAACGAACTCTACTATCCCAGTGTGGGTGGTTTCCCAGCCTTTGGGAATCCGAACTTGCAACCGGAGGAATCGCAAAGTTTTGAATTGGGTCTCAAGGGGAAACAACTCGATTACACTTGGTCACTCAATGCGTTTCGAACCAATATTGACAACTTGATAGGTAGCTATCCTGCCGAAAATATTGACAAAGCGAATATCACTGGTAGCGAAGCAACCCTCCGTTGGCAAAAGGACGGTTGGGAATTTTATACGAATCTCACTTGGTTAAAACCGAAAGACGAGTTGACGGGTCATTTACTGCCCCGCCGGGCGGAACAAACGGCTAACTTGGGAATTGCGGAAAACCGTGGATCAGGACGGTTAGAAATGAATCTGTTCTGGCAAAATGATCGTTATGACGACCTTGCCAACACGCAACGTTTAGACAGTTACTATTTACTGAATCTCCGCGGAGAATATCGTTTCAATAAGAACTGGACCATGCGGGCTAAGTTAGACAATTTATTGGATGAGGAGTATGAAACGATTCGTTTCTACAACACGCCAGGGAGGACGTTTTTTGTGAGTGTGGAGTATCGGCAATAGTTCTTTTTTCGGGAAGAAACTAAGTTTCTTTAAAAAACTTAGTTTCTGTTGAATCGTACACCCTTGAAAATTTCTTACTTAGCCCCCATTATATAGTGTACTGTAAATTATCAACTCAATTTTTGAAAAATGCAATGAAATACAAACACTTAACTTTTACCCACACATAAAATATAAGTCTTTAATTCTAAAGACATTCCCCCCACTTTGCCTATTTCTAGGCACACTCCTCAAATACCCACACTCCCTCTTCTGTATTATGCAGTGCAAGCAGTGCAATATGCACTGGCTAATACGTCAATTTAGTAGTCTTGGCCCACGCCTACCCACTCTCCTCTCCTGGCATTCCTTTAACCCAGAGGAATACCCGTTTCTCCACGAGGTGCAACGGGTATGAAACCAATCTCATCAGACATTGTCACGGTAGGTCGCGCTACCCAAAATAACTACCGAATTATTGACGATTCCATCAGCGAGACCCATTTACAAGTCACTCGTCTCTCAGACTCAGACAGTGAATATCTACTCCGTTGTCTCAGTAACCAGGCAGACGGGCTTATTGTGGACCGACAATCGGTTAAAGTGGCCAAAGTTGAAAAATATACTCCCATCCAATTAGGTCGGGTGCGTACTACCCTGGGCGATATTTTCAAAAATACGAATAGATCAGTCTCCTCCTCCAACCCATTAACAACCCGAGTTCGTGACCTCGAACTCAACAAAACCCATTTAGTCGGTGCCTCCTCCATATGTGAAATTTCTCTGCTTTCCCCCCGACTTGCCTGGCAAGCCTTCAAATTGCAACCAGGTTCACACGAATGGCAAATTGAGACCGTTCATAAGATTTCAGGCAAACCGACTCACCTGACACTTCGTAACGACGAGTGTTTGAAAATCCGTCCCTATCACCTCCTCCTTGGCCCCATTTATTACTATCTAATGCACCACTACCCTGCATTTTCAGTTCAATTGCCAGTGCTTTCAACTGCTATGTCAATATAGTCGGCAAAGTTTCTTACAAAGAACGGCCTTAAATGGTTTCCATCCTTGTATAAAGGTATTCCATCATTCGTTAGAACCATACAATTGTTGTTCGGGCATAGAGTTGGTATTGGATCAATAACAATGGCACCAGCCCTATTTGCAATCTCAATCAATTCATTTCGCAAGATCTGTTGTTCCTTATCAAAAGGAGTCTGCGTAATCATTTCTTTAACTGAAACACCCTCTAATCCTAACCTCCAACCTTCAAAATAAGTTTTTGGGTCAAATAACTTTCCACATGGATTATCTAGTATAAGATAAACTATTTTTGTAGCAGACAGTCTTTTCAACATAACTTCTAATGATGCGAGCGCAAGTTTTCTACCATTACCTTGTCTAAGATAAACTTTCTTCCCATTGTCTAAGAAGAAATAATCATAAGTCATTCCCAAACGAATTAAAGTGTTTGTTTGTTCGGTAAAATAGCAATTCCAGCAAGCCCCTATAGCAACAGAAGTGATTTTGGGATCTGAGGCAAATTTAATAGCTTCTGCTTGACGGGCTTCGCAATCGATATGATTATCCTCAAAAACATTTGGTATTGGCGGGCAACCACCAGAAGTGGCAAAATACACGGATTTATTTAGAACTAAGCGATTTGCCAGTTCAATGATTCTTGGACTGTATTGTTCAATATGCGAATCACCATAAAAGAGGATACCTTCTTCACTGGCAGATTTCTTCAAGTAAAAAGTTTGTCCATTCACCTCAACAGTTTGGAGGCCCTTAGGATGTTCCCAGTCTCCGGCGGCATTGACAACTTTTTCAAGACTGGCACCACTATTTCGAGGTTTCCAAGTTTGTTTTAATATAAGCAACCCAATAGTTGCAGAAAAAATCATTAGTATTGAAAGTAAGATCACCGTCAGCTTTTTTCTGCTGTGCCGAATCTTTTTTTCAATTAGTGCGTAGGTTAACCAAGCTAACAAGAAACTCACGCCTACAAGCGCGATACGAACTTCTTTAGATGGCACACGATTTCCAATCACATGCGTAAAGGAGAGGAGAGGCCAATGCCACAAGTACAAGGGGTAGCTAATGAGTCCAATCCATACCAACACTCTATTACTAAGTAAATTCCTATTAAGC
>JAABRD010000111.1 GCA_011391085.1 Thiotrichaceae bacterium
GAGTGATGGGCATAGTGGTTAATATTCCTCATTGAGATATAGTAATATTTATTCTCATTTGTACCCCCCCCAGCCCCCCCCGCGGCGTGGATGACTCCCCCCCGCGGCGTGGATGACTCCCCCCGCGGCGTGGATGACTCCCCCCCGCGGCGTGGATGACTCCCCCCCGCGTGCGGGGGGGCTGGGGGGGGTACAAATAGATAGGAATATTACTCTAAAACTAATACAATGACTAAAAAACTAATCTTAGGCGGTGCCGGATTCATTGGCAGCAATTTAGTACAAGCCCTAGTAGCCAGAGGCGAACAGCCACGGGTGTTCACTCGCCCCAGTGTCGCCGTCTCTAGTTTGGCCAACGTCCTAGACCAAATTGACATCGTCTATGGCGACTTCATGGATGATGTAGCCTTACGCCATGCGGTTCAAGGCGTTGACACCGTGGTTCACCTCATCTCCACCACCTTCCCTGGCATGACCTTAGAAAGCAGTGTCTATGATGTATTATCTAACTTACTTCCGACCATTCGACTGGTAGAAATTTGTTTAGCCAGTGGTGTGAAGAAAATCGTATATGCCTCCTCTGGCGGCACCATTTATGGAGAACCCCAGTTTCTCCCCATTACAGAAGACCACCCATTACTGCCCAAATCGGCTTATGGTCAAAGTAAATTAACCATCGAGAACTACCTCCAATTTTATGCCCGATCCACCCATTTAGAGATAAATGTGTTACGCATTTCCAACCCCTTTGGCCCCAGACAAAATCCTTTCGGCGTCCAAGGCATCGTCGCCGTAGCAATGGGTCACGCCATTCATGGAAGTATGTTGAAGATTTATGGTAAAGGCGAAACGGTGAGAGATTATATTTACATTGATGAAGTGATAGAAGCGATGTTACTAGCCATCGATACGCCAGGCACTACAACCGTCAATATCTCTTCTGGAAAAGGACATAGCGTATTGGAAATTGTACAAGCGATAGAAACGGTGGCTGGATATTCGATTCACAAACAATTCCTTCCCAACCGCGAAGGAGATGTCACGGTCAATATACTGTCGGCGGAACGGGCTTATAAGAGGTATGGCTGGCAAGCAAAGGAGTCTTTACAGGAGGGGGTGGCGAAGACTTGGGAATGGTTTAAACAGAGGTTAAATAGAAGTGGATAAGACATTGTAGGGTGGATTAAGCGAAGCGTATCCACCACGTTGTTATCGATTTTGGTGGATACGCTTCGCTTAATCCACCCTACGAGGGAAACAGAGAAAATACAACTGCTACTATATCCAACTAAGAAGCGATCATTTAGAAGATACCTACACATGACCCAACAGAAACCAAAAAAGAAATCCCGTTCCACCAAATTAGGGACTGACGAAGCCTTTTTTCAACTCATGACCCTCAGTGGCAGCAGCATTTTAAGACTATTGGGAATGCCTGCGGCCCAGGCGGATAACTATCGCTTTCGGGCCGTGGTTCTCAAAGACAAAAAATTACAACCCGATATTGAAGGCATTCCCATTCTACAAGGTCAACATGGCCGCGTGATTATCGAATTTCATGGTTATGGAGATAAGTTCATCCGCTACCGGCTGGTCACTCAAACTTTTTGGAGTTGCTTGCAAGAAGAATATACCGGTGAAGTCATTGCCGCCATCATTTTCACAGATAAAAAGTATCAAGAAGTAGCATTACCATTGACCGCTTTCCCAGATGAACAAAACTGTCGTTGGAAAGGTTGTTGGCAAGAAATCGTCCTAACCGATTATACCGAAGCAGAACTCTTGGCCATTGACCCCAAGTTGGTAGTGTTAGCACCCTTTACGGTGGACAAAAATACCGACAAAGCCGTCTTATTGGAGAAAGGTTCAACCTGGCAGACCCAGGTAAAACAAGTCTTTCCAAGTCATCAACAACCCAAGATTTTAGACATCTTGGGTCTCTTGGTTCTCGATAGATTCACGAAACTCACGTATGAGGAGGTTAGAACGATGTTAAATTTAGATTTAAGCAAGTCTGTAGCAGTGCGTCAAATGCGCCAGATGGAACGGGCGAAGGGTCGGGCCGAAGGTCGGGCCGAAGGGTTAATCGAAGAGGCCCAAGAGATGGTTCTGGAAGCCCTCGACGAACGTTTTGGTCGAGTACCCAAACCGTTGTCTAACCAACTGCGGCAACTTCAACAACACGACGTGTTGAAGACGCTACACCGACAGGCGTTGCGTTGCCAAACTCTTTCTCAGTTTCAGAAGGTGTTAGCTTCTACTCTCACTCAACCTGAGAAGAGATTGATTTCGCCGGTAAAGTTAGTCAGGAGTTAAGAGGCAATGTCGGTGATAACGTTAGACCTCCGAGGTCTTCAAGACCTCGGAGGTCTGGCCAAACGTGACATTAGGCAGGTGCTTCTGAGGAACTGTGAGGAGGTTAGAACGATGTTAAATTTAGATTTAAGCAAGTCTGTAGCAGTGCGTCAAATGCGCCAGATGGAACGGGCGAAGGGGCGGGCGGAGGGATTACGAGAAGGGCGGGTCGAAGGCCGGACCGAAGGCCGGATCGAAGGGTTAGAAAATGCCCAAGAGATGGTTCTGGAAGCCCTCGACGAACGTTTTGGTCGAGTACCCAAGCCGTTATTTAACCAACTGCGGCAAATTCAACAACACGACGTCTTGAAGACGCTATTCCGACAGGCGTTGCGATGCCAAACTCTTTCTCAGTTTCAGAAGGTGTTAGTCTCACCGGTCGGTCAAATTAGGCCGAAGTTGAATAGGTTGGTGAGGAACTAAGTTTCGTCGAAGTAGAGACGTTGGAGTAGAGACGTTGGAGTAGAGACGTTGGAGTAGAGGCTTTAGCCGGTGGGTTTGCCTCGACATTTAGGTAGCTATCAACTCCTACCGGCTAAAGCCTCTACTCCAACGTTTCAAATCATGTACACAAAGCATTGTCAAGTCTGTTTGATTTATTTTAAAATAACCAATTGATGAACCACTTATGATATACCATTTTTGCACTTTTTTTGACCACCGTTATTTAACCAAAGGGCTGGCCCTGCATCAGTCATTACGGCAACATTGTCCTCAATTTCAATTATGGATACTTTGCTTTGATAAACCCTGTTATGAAGTATTGGCCAAACTAGGGCTACCAGACATTCGGTTGATCACGCAGGAGGAGTTTGAAAGAGGAGACGAAGGGTTGCTGAAGGCGAAACAAATTCGGAGTTTAGCTGAATATTATTTTACCAGCAAACCTTCGTTACCCTGGTTTATTCTCAATCGTCATCCTGAAGTGGATTTGATTACCTATTTAGATGCCGACCTATTCTTCTTTTCCAGTCCTGCACCCATTTATCAGGCCATGCAAAATCACTCGGTGGCCCTGGTTGGACATCGGTTTTCACCAGAACTGTTGAACATGCAAATATATGGCCTGTATAATGCCGGTTGGGTGGCCTTCCGGCGAGATTCACAAGGGTTGGCAAGTTTACAGTGGTGGCGCGAACGTTGTCTGGAATGGTGTTATGACCGAGTCGAAAATGACCGGTTTGCCGACCAGAAGTATTTGGAATATTTGCCAAAACTGTTTCCCGGCGTGATAGCCTTGCCCCATAAAGGGGTCAATTTGGCTAGATGGAATATCAAAAATTACACCATCAGACAAGTTGGGAATCAATTTTGGGTAGATGAACAATTACTGATTTTCTATCACTTTCACGGCGTGGCAGAAGTGGAGGAGGGTAACTATGCTGCCAACTTGGAAGAACATCAGTTCACAGGTGCGGTCCGTTCTATGTTTATTCAGTATTTTCAGATATTGAATGCCTTGAAACGACAACTTGCCCCCCTGCTTCCGTCCATCTCCACAGGTCAAAGTGTGCGTGGTCAAGACATTCCAGCTACCACCTGGTCCAGTCCTGCTTCTCCCCCCATTTTGTCCAAAAGTCAAGAGAACCTCTGGCCCAATTGGGGACCACAGCCGTCTCCTCCACCTCCTCAAACCACCAATATTTCTTTATTGCTTGTGCAACCTGCTATCATGCAACTGTATCAAGCCAACCGTATGGAGGAGGCGATAGCTATGCTAGAGGCGCCATTAAAGAAGCAACCGGATTATGCCAGCATACATAATGACCTGGGAGTGTTACTGTTTGGAAATGATCAAAGGCGTTCTGAAGCGGTATTCCACTTTGAACAAGCAGTGTTGCTGAATCCCAATGAGATTGGCTTCTTGAAAAATTTGGCGTCTGTCTATGAAGTTCTGGGACGTATCGGGGAGGCGATTCAACTGTTTGAAACAATTTTAAAACGGTGGCCTAATGATGAAGAGGCACTGAAAAAGTTATCGGGCTATTCGGTCAGATAAGTAGGATTCACGCAAACCAGTTTTCCTAAACTTTGAAGGTTTAGGAAAGTTGACTGGTGCCCCACATTTATTCAACCACCACCACCCAATCAACTCCATGTTCTCCATCTTCCTTCAATACCTCTTTTCCGGTTTAACCGTCGGTGCGACTTATGGTTTAGTTGCATTAGGCTTTTCCATCATTTACAATGCTAACCACATTATCAACTTTGCCCAAGGCGAGTTTATTATGTTAGGAGGGATGATAACCGTTTATCTTCTCACCCTCAAAGTCCCCTTACTTCTTGCTGTGTCGCTGGCGATTCTCATCACCATTTTGGTCGGTCTCCTCTTTGAAACAATGGCGATAGAACCCGCTAAAGATGCTGGCGTGGTGCCACTTATCATTATCACACTAGGCGCCTCTATGTTCCTGCGTGGTCTGGCCCAGGTGCTATGGGGTAAAGAGTTTTATTCTTTACCTCCCTTCACAGGTGACACCCCGATTCAGGTTGGCAATGCGACTCTGCTACCTCAAAGTCTTTGGGTTTTGGGTATCACGTTAGGCATCGTGGTGGGACTGGCTTACTTTTTCAATCGTACTTTGTTAGGTAAAGCGATTGTAGCAACCGCCCATAATCGACTCGCAGCGCAACTGGTCGGCATTCCTATCCGACTCATTCTCCTGGTCAGTTTTGGACTCTCAGCCATGTTAGGGGCAGTGGCAGGAATTATCATTGCACCCATCACCCTGACCTCCTATGATATTGGTATCATGTTAGGACTCAAAGGCTTTGTGGCCGCGGTGTTAGGAGGATTGGGGAACTTTTATGGGGCGATGGTAGGAGGGCTATTGTTAGGCATTGCAGAGGCAATGACGGCGGGGTATATTTCTTCAAATTACAAGAACGCGATTCCATTTCTCTTGATACTCTTGATACTCTTTTTTCTCCCCAATGGATTGTTGGGGGGGAAACAGACGGAGAGAGTTTGAACTTTAGTGGATAACGGATAGTGGATAATGATGTTGGAGTAGAGGCTTTAGCCGGTTGATGTGCCACGGCTTCCGGCTAAAGCCTCTAGTCCATCATGTTGTTTTCATTATTCATCATTCACTACTCAATTATTTAATTATGTTCAATTGGTTACAAATTCTCATAGAAACTCCTGCTTCCCTTGTGGAACCCATTTCGGATGCTTTGACAACCGCAGGCGCGTTGTCAGTGTCTTGGCAAGATGCACAAGATCAGCCGTTGTATGAACCAGCGTTGAATACGACACCAGTTTGGAAAGAGACTCGTGTTGTTGGTTTATTTGAGGGGCAGACGGACTTGGAAAAGTTGTTAGCAGATTTGCAAACGAGTTTAGCACCGTTGTCTTTGCCAGCTTATCAGGTACAATGGTTGGAAGACCAGGATTGGTGTCGTGTGTGTCAGAAGGAATTTCAGCCGTTACGATTTGGGTCGCGATTATGGATTTGTCCCAGTTGGGAGACTCCTCCTGATCCCACGGCAGTGAATGTGTTGCTGGACCCCGGGTTGGCATTTGGAACGGGGACGCATCCTACCACGGCGTTATGTTTGGAATGGTTAGATCAGCATTCTGACGAGTTGGCAGGTCAGACGTTAATTGATTACGGTTGTGGTTCTGGCATTTTAGCCATTGCGGCGGTTAAGTTAGGGGCGAGTCAAGTGTGGGCAGTGGATATGGATCCGCAAGCGGTGTTTGCAACAGGTGAGAATGCGCAGAAAAATGCGGTAGCTGCCAACATTCAAGCGGTATTGCCAGACGAGTTGCCGACTCTGTTAGCAGACGGTTTGTTAGCAAATATTTTGGCTAATCCTCTCATCTCCTTGGCTTCCACGTTTGCCAACTATTTGAAACCAGGTGCGTGGCTGGTATTATCGGGGATTCTTAAAGAACAAGCAGGTGAGGTAGAGGAGGCTTATCGGGATTTTTTTGATATAATAGAAGTTGTTGAACGGGATGGGTGGGTGAGAATGGGGGGGAGAAACTGGGATAACGGATAAAGGAATTTTCTTTAATGTAGGGTGGATTAAGCGAAGCGTATCCACCTGTATTTTTTGCCTTTTTTCAGGTGGTGGATACGCTTCGCTTAATCCACCCTACATTAACTACTCCACCTTTGATTTTTTCATTAGCCATTATTTATGATGCAAACTCAATGTCCTTATTGTCAAACCATTTTCCGCGTTACCGCGGCACATATTAATGTAGCCCAAGGACATGTCCGATGTGGGCAGTGCCGAAATGTTTTTGATGCGAGTAGTCAGTTAGTGAAGGCGCCAGAAACGTCACCGTCACACTCTTCTGTTACCCATGCAACTGGAATGCAAAAGAGGTCGGCGGTGGAGGAGATGGATGATGATTTGAATTTTTCAGAATTGGATTTTCCAGAAGTGTTTCAAGAAGATGTGGCGGCCATTCGCTATCGCACGTCTTGGAGTTCTTTGTTATTTTGGGCGATGATGGCTATCGTTTTAGCAGGTTTGTTGGTTGCCCAAGTGACTTGGTTTTGGCAACCATCTTTGATTTTACAACATCCTCAGTTACGTCCTTGGTTAGAAGGATTTTGTTATACGTTCTTATGTGTTTTGCCAACGACGCGAGATGTGAGTCAGTTTCGCATTGAACAGCCGGTGGTGTCACGGCATCCTGATATAAGTGATGCTATCAAGGTGGATGCTATTTTTGTCAACGATGCGCCGTTTCCGCAACCGTTTCCTCAAGTGCAGTTGACTTTTGAAGACAATGAAGGTCGTCTTTTGGCCCAACGTCGGTTCACGCCGTTGGAATATTTACATACTGAAGTCGGTCATAGGTTAATGCGGCCGGGGGCTTCGGCACATATTAATTTGGAGTTGCAGGGGACCCGTGAAATAGTTGACAATGGGAAGGTGGAGGCGGGGTATATGTTGGAGTTTTTTTAACTTTTAGTCTTGGTTAAGGACTGGCAGTCCTAATTTTATATTAAGACTTGGGTAGTGATGCAATGTGGGTGATATGTTTCCCCTCACCCCCGGCCCCTCTCCCAGAGGGAGAGGGGAGAAAGGCGAAATTTGTGGTGTTCTCCCCACGCCCTCTGGGAGAGGGGCCGGGGGGTGAGGGCAACATGAATATCACCCAGATTGCATCACTACCAAGACTTGTATATTGTCAATCAACCTCGTCTTTCCCAGCCGTGCTGCGGCTAAGATGACCAGGTGTTTATCTTCCGAAGTGGGTAATGCCAAAGAATTGGCCGTGCGTACTGTTACATAGTCGGGATTCCAGCCTGCTTCAGTCAGTTGAGAAATGGTTTGAGTTTCCATTTCAGTAAAGTCCCGACGACCTGCTTCAATTTGAGTTTTAAGCTGGTTGAGAATTTGATATAATTGTGGGGCTTGGCGACGTTGTGTGGCGTCTAAGTAGCTATTGCGAGAACTCATGGCCAGTCCATCACTTTCGCGACAGGTGGGAACGCTAATAATGTCAATGGGCATGTTTAAATCGGTCACCATGCGTTTGATGATTTGAAGTTGTTGATAATCTTTTTCACCAAATAAGGCTTGGTCAGGTTGGACGATGTTAAAGAGTTTATTGACGACGGTGGCGACTCCTATAAAGTGTCCAGGACGTGCGGCACCGCAGAGGATGTCACCTAATTGCGGGACTTCGACACGGGTGCTGACTGCCATACCTTGCGGATAGAGGTCTGTGACGTTAGGGGTGAACAGGAGGTCGGTATGAACCTCTTTCAATTTTTCGCAATCGGCTTCCAAAGTTCGTGGATAACTTTGATAGTCTTCCGTTGGCCCAAATTGTAGGGGGTTGACAAAGATGCTGACGACGACGCGGTTAGCCACGGTTTGGGCCGCTTTGACGAGGTTGATATGGCCGGCATGGAGGTTGCCCATAGTGGGAACGAAGGCAATGGTTTGGCCGGCGTGTCGCCAGGGGGTGAGATGAGTTCGGAGGTCGGGGAGGGAGGAGATGATTTTCATGGTAGTGGATAACGGATAACGAAAAAATCAGAGTGGAGTGGAGGCTTCAGCCGGTGACATGCCACGACTGCCGGCTGAAGCCTCTAGTCCAGTATGATTGGTAGCAGGACTAGAGGCTTTAGCCGGTGACGTGTCGCGACCTCCGGCTGAAGCCTCTAGTCCACCTTAATTTACTTTTCACTCTTCACTCTTCGTTATCCACTCTTCGCTGAGTAGTTGGTGAACCAGTAAAAGCCGGTTTGGGTGAAAAGCGGACCAGTCGGTCTGCATGTGTCTTTTGAAATTCCAAAAGGTGGGCGTAATAAACTTCAAAATCGTTATTACATTCGTCGTCTATTTTTTGACGGATTTGTTGGAGTTCTTTGAGAATGGGGTCGTGAAACATTTTACACCTCCAAAAGTTCTTCGGGAGTACAAATAATGGGAGTTTTCATTCCCTGTTGGTTGTTGATTTTGTCAAGTATCAATCGAACGTGTCCATTGGTAATATGGGTACAGTTCCATGATACTAGAAAATCTAACCCGTGCCAAGTTGCCAATGCTAAATGATAAGCATCTGCCCTGGCTTTTTCTGGCAGTTGAAGGGCAGAAAAGTATAACATGGCAAGGTCCTGAACTTCTTTATCTATTTCAAGGGTTGGAAAATGCCGAATCTTATCAAGTCGTCGTTGTGCCGCGTGTGAATCACCGTTTGCGGCTTCTTCTAAAACCAGAGAAGAGATGAAGGCATTGTAATGAGGCAATGCCTTATTCCACCACTTTCTAGTAATTTGCTGGTGGGCTGTAGCAATTAAGTCTCGTGAAGGTCTTGCAGTTAGGTAACTAACCACCGTGGTTTCAAGATAGACGCTATTTTTGGACATACTGTAAAGTTGGGATTAGTTGAAAGACTGTTCAATCTCAGGAAAACGGCCTTCTTTTACCGCCCTGATATATGCTTCTACCGCGCCTAGAATCGTCCCTGCTTCCTGTAAAAAATCTTTAGAAAATGATGGCCGTTTGCCAGGGGTGATGCCTAACATATCGTAGAGAACTAACACTTGTCCATCACAGTGGGGACCTGCGCCAATGCCGATCACGGGGATGTCTAAAGAGGCTGTGATGTCGGCAGCAAGTGGGCTGGGGACGCATTCGAGGACGAGGAGGGAGGCGCCGGCGGTTTGTAAGGTGAGGGCATCTTTGCGTAAGGTGTCGGCTTGTGTTTCACTGCGACCTTGGATTAGGTAGCCTCCCAATTGGTGAACCGATTGGGGCGTGAGACCGAGATGGGCGCAAACGGGGATGCCACGTTCGGTTAGTAAAGAGATGGTTTCGGCTAACCAAGTACCGCCTTCGAGTTTGACCATTTGGGCGTGTCCCTCGCGTAGGAAGCGGGCCGCGTTTTCTAGGGCCGTTGCGGGGGTGGCGTAACTCATAAATGGCATGTCGGCGATGAGGAGGGCGCGAACACTACCACGGTGTACTAATTGACAGTGGTAAATCATGTCCTCCATGGTGACGGGTAAGGTGGATTCATGTCCTTGAATAACCATTCCCAAAGAGTCACCAATGAGGAGAATGTCAATACCAGCTTGGTCTAAGATGGCCGCAAAACTGGCGTCATAAGCAGTGAGGACGGTGATTTTTTCACCTTTGGTTTTTAGTTTGCGTATCGTGGTGAGGGTGAGGCGGTTCATGGGGGGTAATGAATAATGAATAATGGGTAGTGATGCAATGTGGGTGATATTCATAGAGTTGCCCTCACCCCCGGCCCC
>JAABRD010000112.1 GCA_011391085.1 Thiotrichaceae bacterium
ACCAATCTCGGTGACGGTGGATACGCTAACGCTTAATCCACCCTACCTTAACTTAATGGCATTGCGGCTAAAGCCTCTAGTCCAGCATGTGGAATACTCATTCTCCATTTTCCATTATTAAGTTTTCGACTTGGACAACAATTGTTGTGCCATTTCAAACAGTTCTTCGAGTTTAAAGTGCTTGGCTAATTTATACACTTTTTGGGCAAACGGTGCAAGTCGTTCATCCATCTCTTCTAGTTGTTTAACATAGTCAAAGATTCCATAAATATCGCCTATCATAGCCAGATGATGTAAAGTTTTAGCTTGTTCTAGGGACGGTTCGAAATAGACCTCTGGGGACGGGCTATTTGTGGTTACTAAGAGTTCAGATATGTCAGAAGGTTGTGGATTTTCATAAGTCCAGGTCAATTGGAGTTGTTGATGCAAACAGTCTAACAATGTTTCCGTTTCCACCGGTTTACTGATAAAGGCGTTACAACCTGCTTCTAAACTTTGTTGTTTTTGAGAATCAAAGGCGCTGGCGGAAACGGCCATGATAATTACTTTCTGAAGTTCTGGCAACTGTCGGATGCGACGGGTGGCTTCGTAACCGTCGAGAACAGGCATGACTAAGTCCATCAAAATCACGTCGGGACGCCAGGTTTGGGCTTTGTACACAGCATCCTGACCGTCCTGGGCTTCCATAATTTCAAAACCTAAAGGTGTTAACAAGCGGTTGAGTACCAACCGATTTTCCCAACGATCATCTACTACTAAAATCTTATAAGCAACTTGGTGTTCCTTGGGTATCTGGTAACCAATGATTTTGGGTTTTTCTGGAATCATCGAGTCGTCGTCTTCCAATTCTACAGGTAAATTTAGGGAGAACCAAAATTTACTTCCCTGGCCAGGCACACTTTCTACGTGTGGGGCACTGTCCATGAGTTCGAGTAATTTTTTAGTGATTGATAATCCTAGTCCAACCCCATCCATTTTATATTTTTCGTCACCCACTTGTTGGAAGGGTCGGAAAATTTTGGGAAGGTCCTCAGAGGAAATCCCGTGACCCGTGTCTTCTACCCAAAATTGCATGGTGGTGGTGGGCGTCTGCCCTTGACTCTCGTCATGTTGCACACCGATTTTCAATACTACTTGGCCATGTTTAGTAAATTTGACGGCATTACTGAGAAGGTTGAGGAGAATCTGCCGAAGTCTTTTTTCGTCAGCACAGATAATCTCAGGTAATGGCGTTAGCGGTTGATAAATAAACTGAATATCTTTTTGTTCGGCCCGCATTCTAAACAAATCGATCATTTCTTTGATAAAACTATGCAGACGAAATTGACTGGGGGATAGTTCGATGCGATCAGCCTCTATTTTGGATAAATCCAAAATGTCATTAATCAGTTTCAACAAGTGTTCCCCATTGCGATGAATCACTTCAAGTCCTTCTTGTTGCTGGGAAGTAATGGTTTTATCTTGTTTCAGCAGAATTTGCGTAAATCCTAAAATACCATTGAGGGGGGTACGCAGTTCATGACTCATGTTGGCTAGGAACGCACTTTTGGCCCGGTTTGCCGCTTCAGCGGCATCTTTGGCTTTTTGTAAAGCTAACATAGTTTGTTCGTGGGCCGCCAGTTCCTCACGCAAAGCGGCCTCGGCCTTTTGCCGTTCGACAATTTGCAGGCGCAGTTCATTACGTTCTTGATATAACGCTTGTTCTAAACGAGTAGATTCGCTAACATCGATGGTCGTCAACAATAATACAGCCTCTGCGTAGGCACATTGTTCCACTCGTAAATCAAAATAACAATCCCCTTCTGGAGTCTTGTAATGATGTATTTTGGCAATGACCACGGGGGTTGCGTGTTTTTGATAGGCCAGCGCGTGCAATAAATCCTCATAGCCAATCAGGACTGGGAATATGTCGGTAATTAAGCGGCCTGTTAATTCTGTGGAAACATCGATGATCCAGTCGCATAATCCCTTGCTATGTCCTAAAATAGTGAGGTCCTTGTTGACCAAGGCATATCCTGCTTCTTGGGCGTGTAACATGCAAATTTTATCTAAGAATGAATTGTCAAGGGGGAATGGTAACAAATGGTCAATGAAAATGAACGGTTGGTTAGGTTTTTTTAACTGACAACCTAAATAAATTTAAAAATCGGTAGTGTTGTATAAGTAATGGTATAGCGGTTTTGGAGTACGGAATTTATTCCGTACCATTACCTTTGCAACACTACCTAAAAATCTTACTATGTCTGTATTAATCACATCTGATAGAAACCGGCTAGTCCTCTTCGAAGAACGTCTAGCCCGCTTGGAAGGTCGTTTTACCAACATTCAACAACGTTGTCAAGATGTCGGTGAAATTTTGCCAGAGGCATTGTATGTGTCCACGGACCAGGCAGCGTTGGTGGAGGCATTACAAACGCCTGTAGAGAGTTGTATCAGGCACTCTCTTCAACATGACCCTCAGAATTTTGTCAAGGTACTGTTACCCATATTTGTACCTTTGTTACGGAAATTAATGGCGTCTTCCCGCAAACCTATTGCTACCGTGTTAAAGTCCCAGGAGGCACGTTTGAAATCGGTCAAACAGTATTTTGACGGCCTTGACCAAACTCTTAGCACTCAACAAAGTCAGTTGAATGATTTGGTGACACGATTTAATCATTGTGAAGAAATTTTTGCAAGTCCAGAGATACCCAAAAATTGGGAGTCTTCTCTGGACCAGTTGGCCCAGCGTCTGTCGCAACAGCAGGCGCAATGGGTGAAGTTGCAACAACAAGTGGCTGATTTGAAAGCAGTGACTCAGCCGCTTCAAGCGTTTTGGGAGGCGCAACATACGCAATTAACAGAGATTGACCAACGGTTTGAAAAGTTTGACAGGGCCTTAGTGAATCACCATCAGCAATTGATAGAACTAGAAAAGTTGATGAAGGGGGGGGAACACCTCACGACTTCTCAGCAGTCACAGTTAACCGAGGTTGACCAGTATCTCAATCACCTGGAAAAAGCCCATATTAATCAACAAATGCAATTGAGTGAAGTGATTGAACAAGTCAATCAATTGATGAATATCTATAAGCCACTGGAGGAGTCCGTACATCGTCAAGAGGCACAAACAATAGATTTTGAAAAATATCTGAACAATCTGGAAAATGCCGTTATCCGTCACGATACGGAATTTGAAAAATTTTCTAAACTGCTGGCCAACGTAGCCGATGTCAATAAACCTTTACAAGAGACTTTAGACCGTCAATTGGGGCGTTTTGCAGAATTTGAACAATATTTGGACAACCTGGAAAAAGCCCATGTGAATCAACATTGGCAACTGACTCAACTCAGTAGCCAAGTGGAGACCGTCACCGAATCTCTCAAACCTCTCAAAGAGTCTGTGCAAGTTTATCACACCCAACTTTCTACCTTGGAAGAAACGTTGGATAACTTGGAAAAGGTGCAGGTGGGGCAAGTTTTACAACTGAATAATTTGGCCAAACAGGTGCCTCAATTGGTGCAAGATTCTCTCTCACCCATTCACAATACTTTGCAATCTTATCGTCAACAATTTGGGGAGATGGATCAATATTTAGACAGTTTGGAAAAAGCCCATCTGAAGCAACATGTGCAACTTAATCAGTTTAGTCAACAAGCCGACGAGTTGCAACGGACGCAACTGGTGGCGCAGCAAAAATTAACCAGTTTGGATGATACCTTGCAAGTGCAACAAACGCATCTGGACCGCGTGGATAAGCGCGTCGTCGACATTGAAGGGCCGAAAATTAACCATATGGTTCAACAACTTAAACAACTGGAAAAAGTGAGTGCCCGGTTTGAACATTTAGAAGACCGGATTAACGACCCCAAAAAACGGGCGTTAGACTTAGCAGATATTTTACCCGATGCGATTCGGCAAGCCACTCAACAGCTTACTTCAGAACTGACTTCGCAAATAAAAAGCGAAATGGGGACGACATTTCAAGCGTCTGCCTCGTCAGACCAGGGAGAAGAGGGAGGCGCCACGGAGGAGAGAAAGTCAACTGGTGCGGGGGAAACTGAAAAGGTTTCGAGGGAAGAAGATTTGGCGATGTCTATGCAACGACCTGTAGAATTGTGCATTCAACAAGCCATCAAGAAAGATGTGCGGCCCTTTGCCGATGCCTTGTTTCCTCTGATAGGACCTACCATTCGTCGTTCTATCAGCGAATTATTTAGGGACCTGGTACAGCGTATCAACACCACCCTCGAACAAAGTATTTTTTCCACGCAAGGGATTGCCTGGCGGATTCAAGCCTGGCGCACGGGTCAATCGTTTGCAGAAATCGTGTTAAGTCACACGCTTCAATATCGGGTCGAACAAGTTTTCTTGATTCACCGTGAAACAGGCTTACTGATTTTACATGTCCATTCTGAAGAAGCTGAAATGGGTAGCGACAGGGACGCCGTGTCGGCGATGTTTACGGCCATTCAAGATTTTGTGCGAGACTCCTTTTCGGCCAGCAAAGAAGAAGAACTAAATAGTGTCGAAGTGGGTCAATACACGGTCTGGATTGAACGCGGTCCGTATGCCGTGTTAGCCTGTGTCATCCGGGGCGATGCCCATCGTACCTTTCGCAACCTGATGCGCGAACAAATGGAAACTATTCATGCCCGCCACAGCATCTTCTTAGAACAATTTGATGGCGATAATTCCAAACTCAAATATTGTCAACCGTTGCTAGAAGAATTATTACGTTCCGAGTTAAAACCAGAAGCCCAACCCCGGTGGATGACGCCTCAACTGGCGATGATTGTCGGTGGAATCTTATTAAGCATTTTGGGGTTTGCCTATTACCATTTTGAATATCAATATCGCCTGAATAACTACCTAGAGGCTTTGCAACATACGCCAGGTATTATCGTGGTCTCCGTCGAGACACAACATGGCAATTTAATTGTCCGTGGAATGCGTGACCCGTTAGCGGAAGACCCAGTTGAAATTGCCCGTCGCTTCCAATTTGACAATGAAAAGGTACAGTTTATTGGCAAACCTTATCAAGACCTCAACCCCCAAATGGTTGAACAACGCTTACGACAATGGCTTAATCCTCCAAAGACCGTGCAAATGAGTTTGCAAGGCACCCTGTTGTATCTCAAGGGACATGCAGACCAAGCCTGGATAGACAAGGTGAGTGACCGGGTGTGGAAATTGGCAGGTGTCACGGATATAGATAGCCATGAACTGGTTAACACGGAAGCCCAAATTCAAGCCTATTTAAAACTTCTCAATGAAACGCCTGGCGTTATGGTTGTCTCTAGTGGCGTCAAAGAGGGGCAACGTTTTATCACAGGAATGCGCGACCCTCTGGCGGAAGACCCCGCCGAGATTGCTAAACGTATGCAAATCAGTGAGATAGCTGGCACCTGGCGTCCTTATCAAGACCTCACTCCCCAATTTGTCGAAAAACGAGTATTGACACGTTTGCAACCTCCCACTACGGTCATCACCCGTTTGGAAGGAGACGTGTTACACTTGGGAGGTCATGCTTCTCCAGAGTGGATTAACAAAGCTATTGAAAGTGCCCGCACCGTCGCCGGGGTCAACAAATTGGTGACCGATAAACTGATCACCGTCGATCAATTTTTACTTGCCGAAGCGAAACAACAAATTACCTTGCCTAAAAAAGTGACCATGACTCTTCGGGACCGCGTGTTGCAAGTCAGTGGTCATCTGGACACGGCTACTTTTCAAGGATTTCACAAGCAATTGGAGAAGTTCAAAAAATCCCAACCCGAACTGACCAGCATCGATTCGTTGCGGTTGATAGACATTGAAAATGAAGTTCAGCAGTTTAAACAAGGAATAGACAAAACGATAGTCTTCTTTGCGGAAGACATCGCCTTGTTATCTAAACAAGAGGAGGTCCTGCAAGCCTTGCTGAAAGATTTTCAACAACTCCTGGCCTACAATCAAGAATTGAAACAGCCGACACTTTTACAAGTGACGGGTAACACCGATGGTTTGGGAACGGAACTATATAACCAAGAGTTGGGCCAACGTCGGTCGGAAGTGATTGTGGAATGGCTAAATACCCATGGCATAGACCAAGAATTACTGGCCATTGTGCCGCCAGCTAAGATGCGCTTTGGCGAATTGGAACCGAATCCAAATGACAGAAATGTCGTGTTTCAAGTGTTGACGAAATAAACTATTCCAGGAGTCCAAAGCGCAGCTTTGTCCGGACAAAGCTACGCTTTGAACCTGGTGCCAGGAGTCCAAAGCGCAGCTTTGTCCGGACAAAGCTACGCTTTGAACCTGGTGCCAGGAGTCCAAAGCGCAGCTTTGTCCGGACAAAGCTACGCTTTGAACTCCTGGAATATGAGTGTATAGTAAAGTCAGAATGTGATATGTTTAACCGTTTGACAAACACCTGAACAACTGATAACCCATAACTAACAACTAAAATATGACAACCACCACTGTCCAGAAAAAAATCTGTATGATTGGCGATTTCTCCGTTGGAAAAACCTGCTTAGTGGCACGCTTTGTGCGTCAAAGTTTTTCAGAAAAATATCTCACCACCGTGGGAGTCAAAATTGACACAAAACCAGTCAACTTGGTTGATGGACGACAAGTCAAATTGATTTTATGGGATATTGCAGGTAGTGACGCTTTAAGCACGACTACGACCTCTTACCTACGTGGTTCCGCAGGCTATTTACTGGTGGTGGACGGCACCCGCCGACCCACCTGGGACAGCGCTTTAAATCTCCAAAAAGCCGTCTCCACCCAAATTGGCAACAAACCCTTTATTTTGTTACTCAATAAAGCCGATTTAACCGATCAGTGGGAAATCAAACAAACCATGGTAGATGAACAAACCCAAAAGGGCTGGAACTTGTTATTGACCAGTGCCAAAACCGGAATGGGTGTCGAAGAAGCATTTAGTTTGCTGTCCACCAAAATGTTGGATGCTGGGACGTAATTTGGGAGAAACCGATGGAACGACCCACCCCCATCTGAGTGGGCAGGCGTCCACCACCGGCACTTCCAAACACGGAGATAGCGCAGAAGACGCCCAACCTTAACGACCTAACTGAATTGACCAACGAAAAAATAACCCAAACACCATGAACACTATTCCCTTACATATTGCCAAATACATCCGTTCCACTTGGATGGCGGACACCATTATCAGCTACCTTCAGATTGACAAACAAGGCAACTTGGCTAGTTGGGGTGGACATCCGCGCCATTATGGTTTGCCTAACCTCATCATGGGGCAACCTGCCACCGAACAACTATGTTTCCTGGAAGGGTTACTGTCTGTGCCACATAGCCAAAAACTAGAATTTGTCAACTTAGGAGGAGACCGTTATGCCCATGTCCACATCATCCCTTCCTCTGACAACACCTGGATATTGTTGCTAGATGCGACCCGGGAACACAACCAAAAACAGCAAATGCAACAACAAGTCAATGAACTCACTCTCTTGACTTATCGGCAAAGCCAATTATTGCAAGAACTGGAAACGGCCCGGCGTTCTTTGGAAGAGGAAAAACAGAAACTGGAAGAACTCATTGAATCAAAAAGCCGTTTGATTACCTCCATTCTCAAGGAAACCGAGGTTCCCCCTGCTTGTATGGTCAGCTATACCCAGCTAATCAATAAAGTAGAACAAGCAGAGGTCCGGACGACTGACTACCTCACCAGTGTTAAGGATAACACCAATAGCTTGTTAGCTATGATTGATAATGTCCTCGATGAAACGACGCTGGAAATGGGTCAAGTCGCACTCTACACCAGCAGTTGTGATATTAAACAATTGCTAGACAATTTGGTTTCTGTCTTTCTCCCTGTCGCCCGCACGAAGGGACTTCTCTTTCAAGTGGATATTAAGGACACCGTGCCGACTCGACTCCTCCTGGACGAGTTACGTTTTCGGCAAGTCTTAATTAACCTCATCACGAATGCCCTGAAATTTACTCAAAAGGGTTTCGTCTTGATCACCTTCAACTGGCAATGGCAAACCAGCATTTTGGAATTTGTGATTGCCGATAGTGGCCCTGGAATATCGAAAGAAACGCAAAACAAGATTTTCGGCAGTTCTGCCACCGACGAACACACCTCTTCGATTTACCCAAACTCTAAGTTGGGATTGTCAATTAGCCGTCATTTTGCCAAATTAATGGGAGGTGAATTAAGCGTAGAATCCTCCCCCCAAATGGGCTCCATCTTCAGTGGATTTATCCAAGCCTCTGCCAGTTACACTCTTTCCACCAAAACTGGCCAGGACAGTTCTGCGACCTTGAATACGACTATCCTAATCGTTGTTGACAGTCCCGATGTTCGTATCCTCATGGGAATCTATTTGGAAGACGGTGGCTACACGGTTATCACTGCGGATAATGGCATCGAGGCAACTCATTTAGCCTTGCAACATCAGCCGGAATTGATTTTAATGGACATGCAAATGTCAGGCTTGACGGGCTATGAAGTGGTCAAACAATTACGTTTTCAACATTTCAGACAACCCATCATCGCCCTCTCGGCTTCCTCGTTGCCTCAAGACCACCAATATGCCTTGGAAGTTGGATGTAACCATTGTCTAACCAAGCCGATTTCACCTGAGACTTTACTGGAAACAGTGAAACAGTTTCTGAAATAGGGAGGGGAAGACACTAAGTTTGTGGTAAGGCAAGTGACAACTAAATCAATGGCCCGACCCCGAAAGAAGACTTCGTGTTGACTTTCAACTGTGAGTCCCCGGTCTTCAAAGAATTTTCGGTAGGAATCTTTGGCGGTGTCATCAAAAGGTTCGGCAGTCGTGGGTAGGTGTGATGCGTGTTTGTTTATTATAACCCTTTGAAATGGTATAGAACCAAAGAAACCTTACTATGGGTGGCAAAGCTACGCTTTGGACCCCCGGTTAGTGTTGTTAGTTATAGGTATGGAAGAATGATAATCATACCAATGACGATTGCCCCAATTGCGGCTAAGAGGACGGCACCTGCCGCGACATCTTTGGCTTGACCAACTAAGGGATGATGGTTGGGAAAGGAGGCATCGGCAAGCAGTTCTAAGGCGGTGTTGAATCCTTCCGCAGTCCATACTAAGGTGATAGCTAAGACTAGCCAGCACCATTCTGAGGGCGTGACATCGAGGTAGAGTCCTAACAAGCCGACGGCCACCGTGGCCAGGCCGTGAATCCAGGCGTTGTGTTGAGTGAAGAGTAAAATTCGAATGCCTGTGATGGCATATTTGAAACTGTGCAGTCTGGCGGTGAGAGTGAATGGTTTGTGCATTGAGGTTAACCTTTTCTTTGACAAAGAACTTTATGGTTCATACTCGTCTCCTCTTGACCCAATGGCTAAGGCAATGCGGGACTAGAGGTTTCAGCCGCAATGCCGTTCAGTTAAGGAACACTCTGGTGGAGTGGAGGCTTTAGCCGGCCGGCGGTCGGCGTCCCCTATTCTGGAGAGATGAAGTGTGCCGACCGCCGGCCGGCTAAAGCCTCAATGCCATTAAGTTAAGGAATATCCTAACCATGTAGGGTGGATTAAGCGTCAGCGTATCCACCAGTGTCGGGGATGGTGGATACGCTGACGCTTAATCCACCCTACCTTAACTTAAT
>JAABRD010000113.1 GCA_011391085.1 Thiotrichaceae bacterium
ATGTTAAGTACCGAAGCAGAAATTTTACCGTATTTTCAATCGTCGCCCTCACCCCCGGCCCCTCTCCCTCTGGGAGAGGGGCCGGGGGTGAGGGTAAGGGCGTCATTATACCAGAAAATTTCTGCTTCACTACTTACTCTAATTCAAATTGCGCCAACTTTTCATCCAACAGCGCTTCAAACTCCTCTTTCGAGAGTTCTTCTAGGTCCACTGTCTCCTCTTCCGCCGGACGAGGGGGAACAGTTTCGGTAACCGACGGCTGGTCGGAATACTTTAACACATCCCGGAACAAGTGGTTGACCAAGGCTTCCAACGTGGGATAGTCGAACAGTAAAGTGGGTGGTAAGGAACGTCCTAACGCACTTTCCAGAGAGTAAGTGAGTTCCACCGCCATAAAGGAATCGAGACCCAAATCGAAGAGTCTTTGCCGGGGTTGAATCTGTTCCACTTGTTTTAGGCCCGTGACCTTTCCAAGTTGAGTACGCACGTATTCAAACAGTAAAGTACGTTTTTGGGAAGAGGCAACACTTTCCAATTGTTTCAGTAGCGGTGGTGACGCAAGCGTCTTGGTTGCCGGTGCCGTTGTGGTTGATGCAACCTTCTTTGCGACAGTTTGGAAGGCGTCAAAAAATGCAGGACGAGACTCCGATGCAGAAGACTTGGATGTCTCAAACTGTTGCAAGAATTTTGACCATTGCACTGGTAAGACGGCCACCTGGCCGCGTTCTTGTTTGAGTGATCGTTCCAAAATTTCCAATCCTGTCGAGACGGCAATTTTGCCGAAACCTAATTCTCCCCACCGGGCTTGTTCTTGAGAAGTGAGAGAGGCGGCCATACCGACCTCTTCCCAAGGTCCCCAGTTGATACTCAAACCGGGCAATCCTAAGGCGCGTCGATGCTGTACCAACGCATCCATGAAGGCATTGGCGGCGGCATAGTTGCCTTGACCTAACCAGCCTAAAATCGCGGTGGAGGAGGAGAAGCAAACGAAAAAGTTTAGGGCAAAGCCGGTTTGTGTGAGTTGATGTAGATTCCACGTTCCCAACACTTTAGGGGCCATCACTTTTTCAAAATTTGCCCAGGTTTGTCTTTGTAACAATCCGTCTTCTAAGACACCAGCCGCGTGGATAATGCCGCGCAAGGGTAATTCCAAAGTCTTCAACTGTTCAAAAACGTGGGTCATCTCGTCAAGCCGGGAGACATCCGCAGACAACACCGTGACACGAGTTCCCGTTGCTTCCAATTGGGAAATCTCTTGTTGAACCGATTCGGAAGGCGACCGGCGCCCCATCAAAATCAAGTGACCCGCTTGTTGTTGAACCAGCCATTTTGCCACTTGCAATCCCAACCCGCCTAGTCCTCCTGTAATCAAATAACTCCCCACGGAATAAATTCCGGACTCCAACTTCAATGACTCCAGGAGTCCCAAGCGTAGCTTTGTCAGACGCGCCCCATAACAAACGTTTTGGCGATACGCGACTCGGTCTTCTTGACTCCCTGACCATTGCAACGTGTCAACCAAATTCTGAACTGCGTTCGAGTCCCCAGCAGGGTCTAAATCTATGCGCGTACAACGCCACTGCGGATGTTCTAATGCAATTTGATGTCCCAACCCCCACAAAGTCGCCTGTTGTGGATGTGGGAGAGAGGGAGAAGCGGGAATTGCTTGCGCACCTTGGGTCACCAAATACAAACGTGGTTGAGTTTCCCAGTCGTTACGCACCATCGCTTGTAACAAATGTAAGACGCTGCCGCAGGTGAGGGCTTGCGAATCTTGTAAGTGAGACAGTGAAATGTCCAAACTCCAAAGATGAATGATATTCGTCTGGAGTCCAAAACGTGTTTTGGACTCCGACAAGAGTTGGGTGAAGTGGTCATGTATCGTCGGGTTGAGACGATAGTGGTTAGCATCTAGGCACTCGTAAGTCGTGTCATGCGAAACCAATATGCAATGTCCTCCTTGGGCTTGCAAACGTCCAGCAAGTTGTAGGCCCACGCCAGTTTGGTCCGCGAAAATCAGCCAGTGACCTGCGTCGTGATTCTCACCCAATTCTGACAATGTGGACTTCTCGATGGGTTGCCAGGTGACTTCATAGAGTAACTCGTTGACCGTGTCGAGACTCCGTAACAGGGTGTTGCGTTTGGCTTTGCGCAATTCCAGACCAATCATTTCGACAAAGAGGTGTCCCGTTTCATCAAAAATTTGAGTATCGAGGAGAAACTGTTCTTTCCCCGGCACGGTGGATTTACGAAACGTGGTGTGGCACCAGAATGGCCGGTGATGCGGAGGAGTTTGATAAAAGGCAAACTTCTCCATAGCGAACGGTACAAAAGTGGCGTCTGCTTCAGGGGGCACGGTTAAGAAAAATGGTTGGAAGCAAGAGTCAATTAAACCTGGATGCAGTTGATACTCTACCACACTGTTTAAGTGGTCAGGAACATGCAAACGGCATAAGATTTCGTTGTCACCTTGCCAAAGAGACTCTATCCAACGGAGGCTGGGACCCGTTTGAAAATGATGATCCTCCATACGTTGCGCCAAGGCAGACAGTGGCACAGCTTGTTGACACCGGGATTGCAACGTCGGCAACGAAATGGATGTGGGGGGAAGCGCGTCAGGAGGAGGGGACGAGAAGACTCCACTGAAGAGTTCGGACCAGGATTGACCGTTTGACGATCCTAATTCGACAACTGGGGTGACAAAGCTAATCAATTTAAACGATGTTTTGCCCGTCTCCGAAGCTGGCGTCAACACTGCTTGTAGCGTGTGGGTCTCGCTTTCAGCAATGATTAAGGCTTGGGAGAAAAAGAGATTCTCGAAGCGATAACTGGAGTTGCCAAACGTGAGGTGGGCCGCCCCCAGTAACATCGACATATAACAAGCCCCTGGGGCAATCATTTTTTCAAAAATGATGTGATCCTCCAAAAACGGCGGATAGCTGGTTGTGAATTGGGTTTCAAAAACCGTTTCCTTTAGCAATGGGGAATGTGATTTTTGTTGCCATAACGGGTGGAGTCCAAAACGTGTTTTGGACGCCGGGAGTTTGGGGGTACCACCGGGTTTCAACCAGTAACGTTGCCGTTGGAATGGATAGGTCGGCAGCGGGACGCGCCGGCGGGGGTAATCTCCTCCTGCGGTGGTCAAGTCCAGGGGCAAACCGTGAATATACAAGGTGGCCAGTGATTGCAGAAGAGATTGCCAATCTGACATGCCTTCGCGCAAACTGGGTAGCCATGTGTATTTTTCGGCTTGGGGTAGGCATTGGCGATCCATCCCTAATAGCACGGGTTTGGGACCCACTTCGATGAAGATTTGGCAGTTCAGTTGTGATAACGTTTCCATACTGGGGGCAAACAGAACGGGTTGACTGATATGGTCCACCCAATAGTCGGGAGAGGAAACTTCCAAGGTTAAATCCCCTGTCACATTGGAAATCAAATCGAGTTGCGGAATGGAGTAAGTGACTTCCTGGGCAACTTTGGCAAACTGTTTTAAAATCGGCGCCATCAAGGGGGAGTGGAAGGCGTGAGAAACCTTTAGATACGTGGTTTTCACGCCTTCTGCCGTCAATTGGGCAACAATGGCATTGAGGGCCTCACGTTCTCCAGAAATGACGATGTTGGAAGGTCCGTTGAGGGCCGCTAGGGAGACTTTATTGCGATGGCGACGCAACACAGTTTTCACTCGTTTTTCATCAGCGCGAACGGCCACCATGTCACCGTCTTGAGGTAACGATTGCATTAACTGGCCACGGTGGGCAATGAGTTTTAATCCATCGGCAAGGCTGAATACGCCTGCGATACAAGCCGCTACATATTCGCCGACGCTGTGACCCATGACGATTTCGGGTTGGATTCCCCAAGATTGCCACAACTTGGCCAAAGCGTATTCAATTGCAAACAGGGCCGGTTGAGTGTAAGCGGTCTCATTTAACAAATTGTGATGGCTGGGGTTAAAGAGAACTTCCAGTAGGGGGACTTCCAGATAAGGTCGTAACAGTTGATCACATTCATCTAAAAGGTGTCGGCAGAGGGGTTGCGTTTGATACAATTCTTGCCCCATTCCCACATATTGAGAACCTTGACCAGTGAATAGGAAGGCAACTTTGGGTACCTGAGTGGGGGTCTCCCCAGCAAACAGTTGCGTGGTGTTCTCAGGGTGAGTCAAAAAAGTTTCCAGTTCCTGACGCGCTTGTGGAAGTGAATCGGCTACCAAAGCCAGACGGTATTCAAAATGGGATCGCCCCGTATTGGTGGTAAAGCATACGTTGCTTAACGACAGGTCCGGATGAGTGGCAAAGTGTGTCACGTAGGTGCGCACCAGGTCATGCAAGGCCTGCGGAGATTTGGCTGATAGAGTCAGCAGATGTGCCAAACCAGTGGTGGAAGGTGTTTCCAGAGGTTGGAAAGAACCGGCTTCTTGTAACACCAAATGGGCATTGGTGCCGCTGAAACCAAAGGAGTTAATCCCCGCGAGACGAGGTTGCCCTGGTGGGGGTTCCCAAGAATTGCCAGTGACAGGAATCCGAATGGGGAACTGGTCGAATTTGACATGCTGATTAGGGTGCCGGAAATGTAAATGCGGTGGAATATATTGGTGTTGTATAGCTAATAACACTTTGAGAAGACCCGACATACCGGCGGCAGCTTCACCGTGACCAATATTGGTTTTCACAGAACCAATGGTCAATAATTGTTCCGCCGTGCGATCTTGTCCATAGACGGCTTGTAACGCATTGAGTTCCACCGAATCGCCCAGGGAAGTGCCAGTGCCGTGGGCCTCTATGTAAGAGATGTCTTTAGGGGATAAGGAAGTAGAAGCTAGGGCTTTGCGAATCACGGCTTCTTGGGCAAGTCCATTGGGGGCAGTTAAGCCGTTGCTGGTGCCATCTTGGTTGACCGCGGAACCCCGAATGACAGCTAAAATATTATCGCCGCTGGCCAAGGCTTCTGAGAGGCGTTTGAGAACCACGGTGCCACATCCTTCGCTACGCACGTAGCCATTGGCAGAAGCATCAAAGGTTTTGCAACGTCCATCGGGGGATAGCATACCGGCTTGCGAGAATGTGATGTTCAACTCAGGGGAGAGTATCAAATTGATACCACTGGCCAAAGCCAACTCGCATTCATGGTTGCGCAAACTCTGGCAGGCGATGTGAACCGCGACTAAAGAGGAGGAACAAGCAGTGTCTAGGGTGAAAGTGGGGCCCCGAAAATCAAAGTAGTAAGCGATTCGACCCGCGGCTGGAGAGAAGGAGGTACCGGTACCAAAATAGGAGTCGTAGTCTTCTGGAACCTGTTGTTTAAGGATGAGGTTAGCATAGTCGCGTGAAAACATGCCAACAAACACGCCTGTTTGACTGCCTGCTAAAGTTGCGGGAGACAGACCAGCGTATTCCAAAGCTTCCCAGTGAACTTCCAGTAAGAGGCGTTGTTGGGGATCCAGACTGATAGCTTCACGGGGAGAAATGCGGAAAAAGGTTGCATCAAATTGATCCACTTGATCTAAAAAACCACCTGTGTTACTGACTATCCTATTGGTTTTAGGCGTGTTAGGATCATAGTAGAGGCGGTTATCCCAGCGACTTTTCGGAATTTCGGTGACCGCGTCAATGCCGTTGCGTAACAGCGTCCAAAATGCTTCTGGACTATTAGCCCCGCCGGGGAAACGGCAGGCCATACCGATGATGGCAATATCGCTGTCAGCGGGTTCAAAAACGGTTTTGGACTCCGATGTTTCCTGGAGTCCTAAACTGGTTTTGGACTCCGTAGGTTTGGACTCCGTGGGTTTGGACAAATAATCAGTAAGCGCCTGCGGAGTGCTATATTGGAAAAAGAAACTGGGTTCTAACTCCACTTGAAACTGCCGGCTGAGAACCGAACGCAGTTCTAAGAGGTCTAACGAATCCATTCCCATTTCGCTTAGTGGCCACTTTGGCGAATATTGAGTGAGGCGTTGTTGCCCCATGATGGTGCGAATAGATTGTTCAATGATACGTTGGACATCGTTGACTTCTTTTGCGTCTTTGGGAGAGAGTGAGGGCACCGTCTTAGAAGTGAAACCGTTGACAACCCGGTGCCGCAGATCATACGCAACCAGGACCCCATGACCTTGATTGTCAACATCTTCAGGACGATAGTGAGGTACGAGACCTTTAATCTGGGCACCATGGGATTGGTGAAAGCGCAAAATGGGGTCCAGCAAGTGTCCTTGGGCATCTGATTGCGTGATGTAAGTAGCCAATGGCAGTGCGGAGTGAATCACATAGTTTTTGCAACGGGTGACAGCGGCTACTTGTTTCACGCCAGGTTTGACTGTGCAATATTGTAACATGAACTCCAACAGTTGATCACCGAGACCTAAATGTTGCACCTCTGGTAAAATATTCACAGCCAGGAACTGAACCACGGGTCCTGTGGGCGTGTGCCAGGCCGCAATGTCGGTGAATTTGGCAGTCTCTAACAGAGACAAGTTGGGCAGGCGTTGTGAGTAGATGACACCAACTGTTTGCCCTTCCATTTCCAACACGCATTGACCTTCTGGAAAGTGTTCTAACCGGTGCCGAATAACCTCTTCTGACACTTGCATGGGAAGTGCCCAGCAGGCCTGTTCGAGGGTGAGTAGTGCCAACATATCGCGTAGTTGCGCGTGACGCACTTGGTAAGGACGTTTTTCAAAACAGTTTAAGGTGACCTGGGTGAATGGGAATTCTTTTTCTTTGGGGAAGAATTTGAAGCACTCGGGGCTGGCAAACAATCCTGCTTTGGCAGCAGTCAGAAGAAAGGTATCTGCTTCCACTAGAGGTTGGTCGGCGAGAAGTTGATAGGCATCCAGGAGGACATTGTTCAACACCACTTCAGCAAAATATTTTTCATGTTGAAGTCCACTGGCTAACACATTGAGAGTGCGGTCAAGATGACTCTCTCCTCCCTGTTGTTCCAGATGAAAAATGTCATCTGGTGAACCAAAGAGTAATTCTGGCAGTTGTCGCAACATGGGGGCGTAAGAAGCCGTCACGCCGGTATTGAGGGCGCGTTCTAACAGAAATTGACCAGTCTTGGTTAAGGTCAGTTCACTACCTTCTAATTGTGCCCATCCTTTTTTCACAAACAGTTCTGTCAGTTCCTCTGCCACCGCTGGCACTAGGTTTTTGAATATCGGTTGTTTGGGGGGAAGTATTTGTTCGCGATGTTTGTGAATAGTCAAAAAGAGAGGAATCACTAACATGCCATCTAAAAAATCAGCCAGTAAGGGGGTTGAAACCTTCCACTGTTGCACGGAACGGGTAATCCAGGGTCTCAGTGATCCCTTTGGTGAATTTTCTAACAGATATGACTCTATGGGGAAATTGAGTAACTCAAGGATGTCTTCAGGAATCTCGCGGTAACCATAGGCTTCTGGAGTCAGCGTGTAGGCGCCGGCAGAATCTTGTGACAACCAGCCCAAGGAGTGTAGCAGCCGCAAGGCAACCTGTAAATGGCCACCATTAGCACCGAGTGTGTGGGCGAGAGTATCTGCCGTCAATTTATTCTGAGAGTTCAAGTGTTCAAACAGCCCTTTATTTTTACAAGCCAAAATAACAGGAATAGCTATGAATCCGTGGGTGTAGCGATTGAGAATATCTAACATAAGGTTTAATGAGGATAATAAATGGATGATGAACACTATTATAGTGGCAAAATTTGAAATATCCAGAGGTGGCGATTACCCATCTTGAGTGGGTAACTAACTCAGTAATTTTTATGAATAATTTACGTCTTTGAAGGATAAAATAGGAAAAAATGACTTGACAAGTTTATATTTTTATGACAAACTTTATGATAATTTATGCCAATGGTCAAGAGAAACTTCAGGAGTCCAAAGCGTGACAAAGCTACGCTTTGGACTCCTGGATTTGAGAATGAGATATTTTTATGAATGATATTAGAGAAAACCTCAAATCTGCGCTGGCGTCCAAAACCGGTTTTGGACTCCTCCAAGCGTTAGGTTATCACAGTGACCGCACAAGTCTTAATTTTGCCAATTTAGCCGAGTTTCGCGAAGTGTTTCCTATCCAAACTGACGAGTTTGCCGCGGTACCACAACTGTTGTTTCAACTCACCTGGGAAGACCTTTTCGCCTCCTCCGCAGGTCCGCAACCAGTTGATAACACCCTCATGGAATCTTACCTGTTTTTTGCCATTGAGTTGAAACAGTCACATTACTCACGCACCGCGTTGGCAAAGATGATTCGTGACCTCAATCGCTTTGCCAACCAGCCCGTGATGGTAATATTCACTTATGGGGAGTTTCTCACTTTATCCATTATCAATCGTCGGTTGCACCAGCGTGATGAAACTCGTGATGTGTTGGAAAAGGTGACGTTGATTAAAGATATTTCGGTTAACAATCCGCATCGTTCCCATTTGGACATGTTAGCCAATTTATCTTATAAACGATTACAGGAAGACCATCAGATTGATAGCTTCGTGGCCTTACATGACGCCTGGCAACAGGTGTTAGACACTCGTCTGTTGAATAAACAGTTTTATCAAGAATTGGCGATATTATTTACGCGGTTAGTGGGAGGCGAACGAGGGACGGGAAAGAAAGTGGTGAAGGAAACCGGTGGGTTGAAATTGCCTAGTGTCACCGACGAGAAGATACGCAAAGAATTTGCCGTGCGTCTCCTGGGACGCTTGTTGTTTTGCTGGTTTTTACAGAAGAAAACCTCGGCCTCTGGATTATCGTTAGTGCCAGAAGCGATTTTGTCGGTACACTCAGTGACGATGCCAAGAGACATCGACTTTTATCATGCCGTGTTAGAACCGTTATTTTTCGAAACCTTGAATAAGCCGCTGGCCGACCGTCAACCGCCTTTTCAAACTGATGACTGGGCCAAGATTTCATTTCTCAATGGTGGCTTGTTTGAAGCACATGTACATGATTTTTACGATGGCAGTTGCACCTTGAATACTCTAGTCGTTCCAGATGAGTGGCTGACCGAGTTGTTAACGTGCTTCGAACGGTATCATTTCACCATTGAGGAGAATACGTCGATTGAAGTGCAAGTCGCTATCGACCCCGAAATGTTAGGTCAGATTTTTGAGAATTTGTTAGCCGAAATCAATCCTGAAACAGGCGAGACGGCGCGGAAGGCGACGGGGAGTTATTACACGCCACGGGAGAT
>JAABRD010000114.1 GCA_011391085.1 Thiotrichaceae bacterium
TTTAGCCGGCCGGCCGTAGGCATCACCCCCCACTCAAATTGCGGGGCGCCTACCGCCGGCCGGCTAAAGCCTCCACTCCACCGTACCTTAACTTAATGGTATTGCGGCTAAAGCCTCTAGTCCACCGCTATTTTAATTCCTTTGCCACTTTAACTTCAACTCCTTAACTTAATGGCATTGCGGCTAAAGCCTCTACTCCAACGTTTCGGCGGATGCCAACAGGTGGCCATACAAACGCGGGCGAAGAATTATCGCCAGTTATCTAACTTCAATGGGTATCCCAAGGCTTGAATCCGCTGATAATGAGACTGATTGCCTGTCACTAACACTCTCTTCTGATGTAACGCCGTTGCCGCAATTAGCGGGTCTGCACATCCGATTGTTTGACCGCGACGTTCCAAATCTGCATAAATTCTCCCCGCCGTTTCTGCGATTAGGCTATCAATTTGGATAACTTCCAGTTTGTGCAATCCTTGGATAAATATGTCTATCTGTGCTTCACGTTGAACCTTATGCAGTCCTTTGATGATTTCCATCACGGTGATAACGGAGATAGTATATTTCCCAAACACCTTACGGTAGGTTGCAGAACGAGAGGCGACTTGAGGATTGATACCTTTAAGAATTTCAGAGAAAATATCGGTGTCTAACAACACTTTATCCATTTCCATCGGCCCCCCTCAACCGTTGATATTGCCGGTCGTGCATTGCCTCCGCCACAACTTGGTCAAGGAGGTCACGGTCTTGGGCAAACAATCCCCATAACGGATCCTCTGTCACCAGCGACTGGCGGGCCAGTTTTTCTACCCAGTCTTGAAGAAGTGTTTCTAAAGTCGTTTGATGGTAAGAAGCGACTTGTCTGGCCAAACTAAGCGTTTGTGAATTGAGTTGTAGTTGTATCACTTCCATAAAAACATCCTCCACTAATATTGATAAAATTGACACGCAAATCTATTTGCCTTTTCTCCGACTCAATGCTATCATAAATTTGTTACCTTATAATCTCTTTCTCATTACTTAACCACACCATTGAGGAAATTTACTATGTCTATCCATTTCACATACGCTACAACAGGTGGCACTTTAAAAGCCGATACCTCCTCTTATATAGAACGTCGGGCTGATACCGACTTGTACCATGCGCTACAACAGCGTGAAGATTGTTACATTCTGACCTGTCATCAAACGGGCAAGAGTTGCTTGAAGATGCACGTTGCTGAATGTCGGCCCGAAGCAGAAAAACGTTGGCCGAAAATCGTGCCGCAACGAGGATTTTGGCCTGCAACGGGCATGGCAGTGGTGATGCTTGGCGTGATGGCAGGCGTGACAGGTTGCGTATCGCCGCGAGTCGTGGCAGAAGCAGAACCGTTAATAAAGCAACCGATAGTGGTGGCAGAGGAACTGTTAGCGCAGCAACCTGAGAGTATCCCGGTTAAACCGATAGAAAGCGACCGTGCTTTACGGGAGAAAGCTATCAATCTCAGTGGCGCGAGACAATTGGTTGAAATCAGGAGACACCACAAAGGCATTAGCCGCGTATCAACAAAGTCAAGACATTTTCAAACGTTTGTTTGTGGCAAATCCCACCGATACCGAAGCGCAACGGGATTTATTCGTCAGTTGTTCTAAGTTAGGCGACGTGCAAATACTCATGGGCCAGACCGCTGCCGCCTTAGTCTCCTATCGACAAAGTTTAGAAATTGCCAAACACCTAGCCGTGGCCGCCCCCCCACCAATACTGAAGCGCAACGGGATGTGTTGGTCAGTTACTCGAAGATAGGCGATGTGCAACTCCGCCTGGGCCAGACCACCGAGGCCTTAGTCGCCTACCAGCAAGCGAATGACATTTTCAAACAGCTAGCCGCAGTTGCCCCTCCCACCAATACCGAAGCGCAACGGGATGTCTCGGTCAGTTACAATAAGATAGGCGACGTGCAACTCCGCTTGGGCCAGACCACCGAGGCCTTAACCGCCTACCAGCAATCTTTAGAGATTCGCAAACTCCTGCTGGCCAAGTACCCCACTGATCCCAAAGTGCAACGAGATGTGTCGGTCAGTTACTCGAAGATAGGCGACGTGCAACTCCGCCTGGGTCAGACCACTGACGCCTTAGCTGCCTACCAGCAATCTTTAGAGATTCGCAAACGCCTAGCCGTGGCCGCCCTCCCCACCGATACCGAAGCGCAACGGGATGTGTCGGTCAGTTACGAGAGAATCGGCGACGTGCAACTCCACCTGGGTCAGACCACCGAGGCCTTGGCTACCTACCAGCAAAGTCTAGAGATTAGCAAACGCCTGGCCGTCAATCTCACCAATACTCAAGCGCAACGGGATGTGATGGTTAGTTATTACAAGTTAGCAGAAGTTCACCTCACTAGAAATGAATTGCCCAAAGCGTTGGCAGGCTATCAAGAGGCATTAGCGATTACTAAGAAACTGCTGCGAGACAAGGGCAATCAAACTTTGAAAGAGGATTTAGCGGAGTTGCAATCTAAGATTGATGAAATAAAACGACGGTTAAAGAAGTAAGGGAGTGATTGTCTGAATCAGAATTTACAGAATTTGAGAATTAACAGAATGAAACCCCAACCATTCTGAAAATTCTAAAATTCTGATTCAGACCAATAAGAAACCGCCGCCCACCTTGGCGAAGTCCTCTGGACGATGGGTAAGAAAGAAGAGGCGAAACCAGTCTGGGAGAAGGCGTTGCAACAGTTCCCAGAGGATGAGAAATTACGGGTGGTGGTGAAACGACTGAACCCTTAATGGTCAAACCTGACAGGTG
Source organism: Thiotrichaceae bacterium (assembly GCA_011391085.1). Lineage (GTDB taxonomy): Bacteria > Pseudomonadota > Gammaproteobacteria > Beggiatoales > Beggiatoaceae > JAABRD01. Next base: position 2,786 of record JAABRD010000114.1, read on the forward strand.
CTTTCAGGTTTAGTTGAAAAAAGATGCGTGGAACGCACCCTACAGCAGGATTGATTAGGTGGAACACGATAAACCGTCTAGGCTTTTTCACCTACCCACTTAACTAATATTTTTACTCACTCTATCCAAATGATGAAGATCAAAGAGGTCATCAAATTACTTGAAGAAGACGGCTGGCAACTGATAAGAATTCGTGGCAGTCACCGTCAATTTAAACATTTTCTCAAATCTGGAACCGTGACCGTGGCAGGAAATTTGAATGTAGAAGTTCCGCCTGGAACACTCCATAGCATCTTTAAACAAGCCCAATTCCAAAAATAAACTTCAGGAGAATATCATGCCACAATATGTCGTAATAATCGAACGCGGCGACAACAGTTTTGGTGCTTACGTGCCAGATTTACCGGGTTGCGTAGCCGTAGCCGAGACTCGTGCCGAAGTGTTAGACCTCATTGCCGAAGCTATCGAATTTCATTTAGAGGGTCTCTCTGAGACTCAGAACGCCATTCCACCACCGCGGTCCACCTGTGAATACGTGACGGTGGGTCTGCTACAGCCGGCTTAACCAAGTAGAGTGGACCACAGGTTTCACGTTACTTACCATTTTTTAGACGCAATACCAAACCTGCTGATGGAACAGCCAAGGAACTCAAGGTATTGCGAGATGGTAAGGAACTGATTTTTATGGTCAAGCCGGGGGAATTTGGGGTGGAATTGGAAAATCGATTTGTGAAATCGGAGTAGAAAGGGATCGTGTGATTCAGGAGTCCAAAGCGTAGCTTTGTGCGTGGCCCAGACAAAGCTACGCTTTGGACTCCTGGAGTTGAGAGGGAAGAGGGAAGAATGACGATTTGGAAAACCAACTCACTCTTACCAAATTATCTCCACCGGATAAAAAATCAGTTTACTATCGGCACTCACCAACACCATCTGTTCCGCAATCGCCTGTGCCACTAACAAGCGGTCAAACGGGTCATTATGGTTTAGCGGAAGACCTTCCAAGGCATAAACGTGAGATAATTCTACGGGCAACAGTTTAACCCCATTTATCTCCTGTTGCCCTTGAATCATTTCACGCAACGGGATTCGCAACGTCAAGCGTTGTTTGTGAATTTTTATCATCATTTCCCAGACACTAACGACACTCAGGTACATTTCATTACGCCGGTTTTCACAAGCCGTTAAAGCCAACGGTGACAAATTTTCTGGGAAACTGTCTAACCAAATAAAGGTATGCGTATCAAGCAGTCGTTTTTTCATTCGTGTTCTCCTCGCCAAACCAAAAGGGGTCGGGTAATGGATCATCAAAATCAGGACTCATCCAGATTTGGCCTCGATGTTGACCAAAGACTCGTTCTTTCGTCGACGGTGCCGCCAGGATAACCAACTTGACTTGAGGGCGATTGTCACGACAAATCACCACTTCTTCGCCTTGGTCAACCAAGTTAAGCAGTTCCGACAACTGATTAGCGGCCTCTTCCATCTTGACAGTTTTAGTAGTCATAAGTGTTTTTCCTCAGTGCTTCTTTCGGAAGTCATTCAATAGTGTTTAACAGAAGATTAGAGTACGAAACGTCTTCCCTCTTTGAAAAGAATGAAATCTCTTTCGCACCTTAACCCATTTACTTGACTGGCCCGTGTTAACCAGTATCTGAAAATCAATTTGGTTATCCCATTGAGATTCTCAAGTCAAAGATAGCACATAACTATGAAGTTGACAACCTCGGCAAATCAAATTATCATAGCTAAATCATTTGAACATGGTCTATGAATAAATGAACAGGAGAACTGAACTTATGACAATGTTACACCCAACCCCCCAATCATACCGTCCAACGACATATCAACCTCCCACCACGCCCCCAGTGGTGACCGTCCGCCCGCCGTCCTCGCCTCCTGCCCCGGCGAAACGCAAACGAGTGAGTGAAGCGGAATATTGGGAGAAGTATTATGATTATGTGGGCCCAAACGATCATCAGTATGAATGGAATAATGGCTATTTGGAGGAGAAACCGATGCCTGACAAAGTGAGTTTTTGGATGTATAAATGGTTTTTTAAATTACTCGACAGTTTTCTGGAAGTCTGGCCGCAAGCCGACATTATCGGGTTAGAAATGGGCTTTCGTCTGGTTCTCCCTCACAAAACGGTCATTCGCAAACCGGATTTGGGCGTGGTGTTGAATAGCAACCCAGTGCCCCTGGGTCGGCGTCACCAGTCGTATCATGGCATCTTTGATATTTGTTTGGAATCGTTATCCTATTCCAGTCCCAGCGAAATCAAACGAGACACGGTGACCAAGAAACTTGAATATGCCCAGGCAGGTGTCAAAGAATATTACATTCTGGATGCCAGAGACGAGGGCGAGGAAACGGCGTTTTACCAATTGACGCCAGGTGGCGTCTATGTGCCCATCCCGCCGACGTCAGAGGGTTTGATTGGTTCCAAGGTGCTACCGGGGTTTCAATTTCGCTGGGCCGATTTGCAACGGCAACCGACGTTGACCGAGATGAGTGATGACCCGGCGTATCAGGCGTTTGCGTTACCAGCTTTGCAAGCAGAGAGACGGGCACGACAGGCCGAGAGAGAAGCACGGTTACTGGCGGAAGCCCAAGTACAGGCCGAGAGGGAAGCGCGGCGTCAAGAGGTCGAAGTCCGGCTACTAGCTGAAGCCCTGGCGCACGCTGAGAGAGAAGCCCGGCGTCAAGAGGCGGAGGCCCGACAACTGGCCGTGGCCGAGGCGCAGGCCGAAAGAGAAGCCCGAATGGCGCTGGAGAGGAGAGTTCAACAACTGTTAGCCGAACGGGCACGTCAACAATCCTCTCCTTAACACTGACAGGGAAACCGCACCGTGCCTAACTGGTGCGTTGGACGCACCCTACCCATTGGGCTTAACTTAATGGCACTGAGGCTTTAGCCGGTGGGGAGGCATATATCTGAGAAAAAGGCAACCCACCGGCTAAAGCCTCTAGTCCCGGCACCGGCGGAAGCCTCTAGTCCCGGCACCGGCTGAAGCCTCTAGTCCCGCAGTGTCTTTTGGGGAGAGGTTCACTATTTAACCAATTCCCAACGTCCCCAAACAGAGAGTCATCAACATATTAGGCGCCATTCCTAATAGTAGAATCACTAATCCGTTGGCACTGATAGCCACTCGCAAATCCATATTAGCTTGCAGAGGACTCGTGTCTTGGGCTTTCTCAAAGTACATCATCCAAACCATGCGCAGATAGTAGAACGCACCAATGATGGCAAACAGAACTGCCACCACTGCTAACCAGACCAATCCTGCTTCAACAAGTTGATTGAGGACGGAGAGTTTCGCCCAAAATCCTAGCATGGGAGGGACGCCCGCCATGGATAACATGAGGATGGACATGATGAAAGCATACCACGGGCTTCGGTCATTGAGTCCTTTAAAATCGCTGATATTTTCTGCTTCAAAGCCGGCGCGACTGAGGAGGATAATCATGCCAAAGGCGCCTAGACTCATTAGACTATAAACCAGAACGTAGAACATGGAAGCGGCATACCCTCCTTTCGTCGCCGTGAGAACGCCTAACATGAGATAACCGACATGCGCAATGGTCGAGTAAGCTAACATTCGTTTCAAATTGGTTTGGGCAATGGCGACCAAGTTGCCCAGGGCCATGGAGAGAATCGACAATAAAATGAGGATGCTTTGCCAGTCAGAATGTAGTGCTTGTAAACCGTCGGCGAGGAGGCGCATGAGGAGGGCAAACGCCGCTAGTTTCGGGGCACTGCTGATGAAGAGAGTGACCGCTGTAGGAGCCCCCTGGTAAACGTCAGGGACCCACATGTGGAAGGGCACCGCACCCAGTTTGAAGGCTAGTCCAACGATGACGAAGACGAGGCCAAACAGGAGGAAGGTATGGTTGTCACTTTGGGGTTGGTTAAGATATTGGGCCAGGGTGGTGAGGTCTAAGGTGTTCGTGACTCCATAGAGAATGGACATCCCGTATAACAACATGCCAGAAGCAATGGCGCCTAACACAAAGTATTTCATCGCCGCTTCCGTGGCAGATTGAGAATCGCGGTGCATGGCAACCATGGTATAGAGGGAAAGGGAGAGGAGTTCTAGCCCCAGGTAAATGGTGAGGAGACTGTGCGCGGAGATCATAATCATCATGCCCAACGTCGCAAAGAGTCCTAACACAAAGTATTCCCCTTTGAACATGCGCCGGTCTTGTAAGTAGCCTTTGGAGTAGAGGAAGGCGACCGCGACAATGAGGAGGGCAAAAATTTTGAGTACCGCGCCCATTGGGTCACTGACAAACATGTTACTCATGGCGACAGTGGGTTGTTGAGGATAAGTGGCAAACACCAATAGGGCAGTACCTATCAAAGTGCCTTGGGCCAGTTGATAGGTAAGGTTGCGCATATTTTGTGGCAAGTAGGCGTCGATTGCCAAAGTCAAGCAAGCCATCGTCAGTAGAGTAATCTCTGGCAGAAGTATGGTGAGGTCTGTGGGTGTAAATGTAAAAGTCATAGAAGGTTGAGTCCTTAAAAAAGTTTATTGGTGTAATTCAGGAGTCCAAAGCGCAACTTTGCACGGACAAAGCTACGCTTTGGACTCCTATTTTTAAAGAGTTTGGATTATTGCACACTGATAAACGATTGTCTAGTATTTGTTATTGAAAAAGTGAAGATTATTTGGTACTATTTCTAGCTTTCTATTCACCTTCAAGGAAATATTATTATGCCTCATCACCCTGAAAACCCATCCAAACTCAAACCCGTCCCCGTTTGGGATGTCCCCGTGCGATTATTTCACTGGTCACTGGTTGCCCTCGTAATCACTCTATGGTTGACCAGTCAATCCAAGTGGCTTTATAACATAGATATTCACTTTTACTGCGGATATGCCGTCCTCATTCTGCTTATTTTCCGTATCTTATGGGGCTTCTTTGGCAGTAAATATGCCCGCTTTGAAGATTTTGTCTGTGGCATACCCACGGCCCTGAATTACGCTACTGGCTTATTCAAACCACCCGCAATCCGTTGCGTTGGCCATAATCCTTTGGGAAGTTGGTCTGTGATATTACTGCTTGGAGTGTTGCTAGTGGAAGTGGTGACGGGATTGTTTGCCAGCGACGACATTATTACCGATGGCCCGTTACGCAAGTGGGTCGTCTATGAAACTAGCCGTTTTCTGACAACTGTACATAGACTCGGTTTTAATTGGGTGTTACTGACCTTGATTGTGTTGCATCTCTCTGCAATATTTTTCTATTTGTTGGTAAAACGGGAAAACTTGGTGCGACCTATGATTACCGGTTGGAAATGGTTACCGTTGGAAACACCAGTGACTCCTTTTGTCAGTCCGTGGCGGGCGGTGTTGTTATTAGGACTGGCAGCGGGAAGTGTCTATTTGCTAGTGTTTATCGTGTAGTAGGACCATGGTCTCTGTTTGCCGTCGCCGTTGGAGTCCGGAATTCATTCCGTCGCCGTTGGAGTCCGGAATTCATTCCGTCGCCGTTGGAGTCCGGAATTCATTCCGTCGCCGTTGGAGTCCGGAATTCATTCCGTCGCCGTTGGAGTCCGGAATTCATTCCGTCGCCGTTGGAGTCCGGAATTCATTCCGTCGCCGTTGGAGTCCGGAATTCATTCCGTCGCCGTTGGAG
>JAABRD010000115.1 GCA_011391085.1 Thiotrichaceae bacterium
GATTCCGTACTCCAACGGAATGAATTCCGTACTCCAACGGAATTAATTCCGTACTCCAAAACCGCTATACCATTACTTGTACAACACTACCAAAATTTTTGCTTCACTACTTAAACACACTTCTGCCCTTTCAGAAAACGTTCACTGATTTCCATTGCCACCAAGCATAACAAGGCCGCCCAAGTATAAGTCAACTGTGGTCCCAACGTTTCCCAAGTATATCCACTCAGAAAACTACCGACTGCGCTACCTGCACCAAATCCGAAACTGGTGTATATGGCCTGGCCTTTACCTTGATGGGAAGTTTGAAAACTGTGACGGATAAATTGAATGGCAACCCCGTGAAACATGCCAAAACTAGCCGCATGAAGAAGTTGGGCGAACACGATAATTATCCACCATTCCACACTGTAGCCTATTAATAGCCAGCGTAAGGTGGTGAAGCTAAGACTGAGGAGAAGTAAGAAACGTAATGAGAACAGCTGGAGTAACTGGTGCATGATTAGGAAGATGCCAATTTCAGCAAGTACGCCTAAGGCCCACAGTTGGCCAATCACATCACGAGAATAATTATGGTGTTCCAAATAAATGGTGTAGAAGGTGTAGTAAGGGCCATGACTGACTTGCATCAGGAAGCAGACCATTAACAGTGGGATCACGTTGGAACGTTTGAGTACCTGTAAAAACGATTCCTGAGAGTCAGAAGTATCAGAGGAGATGATATGTTCGGGAACCAATAAACTGCTTAACCACAGACCGACCAGGAGTCCAAACAATGACATGGGCAAGTAAGTAACGCTGACAGATTCAAATAACCAACCTAGCAACACAACGCTACTAATGAAGCCAACTGATCCCCACAGGCGTAGGTGAGTGTAACGATGGGAGTGTGAATGCTGACGTAATTTGGCAAATACCACGGCCTCAAATTGTGGCAAGACGGCACTCCAGAAAAAGCCAAAGGCAATCATCACCATGGCTATCCATACATAAGTCTGTTTGACCCAAACTCCTAAGAACAGTAGCATAGCGAGGAAGGCGCATAAACGTACTATCCTGACATGTCGTCCCGTATGGTCTCCCACCCAGCCCCATAGATTAGGTGAAATAATTCGGGCGACGGTGGACATGCTTATTAATTCCCCGATAGCTTGGGCATTGAAACCTAATGTTTGTAAATATAAACTCCAGTAGGGCATCATGGCACCTAAGCTGGCGAAGAAGAAGAAATAAAGGGTTGAAAATTGCCAATACATTTTTTTAGTGGATAGCGGTTTTAGTGGATAGTGGATAGTCAAATATGGAGTTCTAAGTACCGAAGCAGAAATTTTATGGTATTTTCAATCGTCGCCCTCACCCCCGGCCCCTCTCCCTGAGGGAGAGGGGCCGGGGGTGAGGGTAAGGGCGTCATTGCGGGCGTAGGGTGCGCAATAATTCTGATTGCGCTCCAGTGGGAATCGTACCGATTTGAAGGAATATTACTATACCAACTATCACGCTTCCCTACTCTTCTCCACCAGTTTTTCAATTTTATCAAATTCAAAAGCGTTCACCCAGTCGCTGAGTTTTTTGGCGAGTTGTGGACGAGACGCTTCCAAGTCTTGGGCAAATTCTTTCAGGCCGACTATATCGCCGATTTGGTTTAAGTTTCGAATACGTTCGGCCTGTTCCACAGTCAGAGTTTCCAATGTTTGTTCCTCTGCCACCGCGTCTTGAACCGGGGTGTCGGCGTATTTCCATTCCAACGGTAACCATTGGGCCAAGGTTTCTAAGACTTCCGATAAGCGCACCGGCTTGGCAAGATGCGCGGTGCAACCGGCTTCTAAACAAGCAGCGCGGTCGTCGGCAAAGGTCGAGGCACTCAAAGCGATAATCGGCATCTGGAAGCCTTGCGCACGCAACCTGCGGGTGACTTGTAGGCCGTCCAGGTCTGGCATTCGCAAATCCATGAAAATGACCTCGGGTTGATAGTTTGGTACGAGGTCTAAACAATGTTGACCATTCTCCGCTTCCTCTACCGCAAACCCCAGCGGTTCTAGTAATTGGTGCAAAATTCTGCGGTTGTCTGCTAAGTCATCGACTCCCAAAATTCGCAAGGGGCCACCTTTCTCGGTGCGGTGATAACCGATGACGGTTGGCTGATTCACAGGGGAATGGAAGTCGGCAGTGGTGGACATGGCTTTGGCTGGCACCTCTACATGGAACACGCTGCCCTGGCCCAGGGTACTATCCACTTGCAAAGTTCCGTCCATCGCTTGCACTAAACGATAGGTAATCGCCAAGCCTAAACCGGTACCTTGCATCTTGTAATGATCGGTCCCGGTCTGTCGAAAGGGTTCAAAGATTTTGCCAAGGTCCGCCGCCGCAATGCCAATGCCACTGTCCACCACTTCCAACCACAGTTTCTCCGCCTCGTAGCCGGTGCGTAAAGTTACGCCACCACGTTCGGTAAACTTGACGGCGTTACCTAGCAGGTTGATGAGAATTTGGCGAAGCCGTTTGTGGTCGCAGTACAGAGAATAAGGCAGCGGGGTGACTTGTTCATATTGGAAATCCAGATTTTTTGGTTCGGTACGAATGCGAAACATGTAAGCCAGTTCCTGGAAAACACTTCGGGTATCCCAAATTTCGGGGAACAATTCGAAACGCCCGGCCTCGATTTTGGCTAGGTCGAGAATGTCGTTGATGAGGGTGAGTAGATACTCGCCACCGCTTTGGATCCGCTGTACTTGTTCATGCTGGTGGTTGCCCAAACTGGGGTCTCGCTGGAGAATTTGGGCGAAACCCAGGACCGCGTTTAACGGGGTGCGCAACTCGTGACTCATGTTCGCAATGAAGGCACTCTTGGCGCGATTGGCAGCTTCAGCGGCTTCGCGGGCTTTAATCAGTTCTAGTTCGGTCTGTTTGCGCAACGTGATGTCTAAGAAAATCACGACGCCGGCGGTGATATTTTGCTTCTCATCAAAAATGGGTGCCCCAATCACTTGTAATAAAATTTTTGAACCGTCCAGGCGACACAACTCCATATCCTCCACCATACTGATTTCTCCCTTCAAAGCACGCACCAGCGGCATCTTTTCAGGCGGATAATAGATGTCAGTGCCGTATATAAAGGCACCATAATGCGTGTTTAACTTCTCGATGTCAGTATGCTTAATCTCCTGTTCCAACAATTCTTGCGCTTGCCGGTTGGACAAGAGGGGGATGGCAGTCGGCGCGGAGAATACTTGTACCGCAGCCGGCAAGTGGTCCAGTACCGTTTGCAAAGTACGCCGTTGTTCCTCGATTTGTTGCGCGGCCGTGCGGCTGTTGGTTACATCAGTAAAGGTTGCCACGCCGGCGTAAGGTAGTTTTGCACCGGGCTGGAAGAGGGGTTCCGCATTGACCAGAATCCAGCGGAGGTTGCCGTTCGGCTGATGGACACCGTGAACCACATTTCGTTGTGACTGCCCAGTCCGTAGCGCCATCGGTAGCGGGTGTTCTTCACCAGGAAACGGGGCACCGTCTTCTCGCACCGCCCGCCAATTCGGGGCCAGCGAGGTACGTCCCCTCATCTGTTCCTTAGAGAGACCCAGAATCCGTTCGGCCGCGGCGTTGCATTCGATGATTTCGCCGTTGCGGTTTTGCATCACGACACCTTCTGCCATGGCGGTAATCACGGAATGGTAGCGTTCTTCGCTTTGGCGCAAATCGAGTTCGGTTTGCTTGCGTTTGGTAATATCCTCCACCATGCCTTCAATTCTGTTATACGTGCCGTCCTCCCCCTTGACTGGATGAGAGGTCACTAAAATCGTACCAGTCGTGCCGTCGGGGCGGTCAAAATACATTTCCCATTGTACTACACTTTCACCGGTGGCAAGCATGTGCCTTACTTTTTCCCAAGAGGTTGCCAAGGTGCCTGGTTGCCAAGGAATAATCTCGCCGAAATTCTGACCGATGGCTTGCGCTGGCGGGATCCCAAAGATATTTTCGATGCCTTTGCTAACGTATTCTAACACGCCGTTGTCCAGGTGACTATAGACTATAAAATTCGGTCCGATGTCGTCCACCAAAGATTGATAGCGCATCTGACTGTCGTGCATGGCCCGTTCAGCGAGTTTGCGTTCCGTGATGTTGCGGGTTACCGTAATCACATGGGGGACCCCTTGCAAGGTAAACAGTCGGGCCGACAGGATGCCGACGAGGCGGCTACCGTCTTTCCGCTTGAAAATGGCTTCATAATTTTCGCAAATGCCTTTGCTACGTAACTCATCGATGACATGCTGGCGGTCCTCGGTATTTTCCCAGAAGTCAAGGTCAACGGTTTGTTTGCCGACCACCTCTTCCGGTGGAAAACCAGACATAGTGGTAAAACCTTCGTTCACTTTGATTACGACTCCATCAGTCAAGCGGGTAATAATCGTGGAATCTGGATTGAGTTGAAAGATTAACTCAAGCAGTTCGGTGTTTTCTTTAAGCTGTTGTTCGACGTGTCGGCGTTCGGTAATATCGCGCACTACCGAGGTGCAACCGGCAAATTCACCCTGACTGTCATAACGGGCCGATAACGAGGCATTGAACCAGCGCAGGCCAGTGCGCACCTCCAGAGGATATTCAAACTGTTGGGCGCCTCCCGCGGTCGCGTGGGCAATGGCTTCATCGAGTTGCATACAAAGCGGTTCCGGCAAGATTTCCCGGTAATGTTTGCCGATAAATGCGGCAGGTGACATCATCATAGTCTCTAAATCATCCTGATAGGATTCGGCAAATCGTCCTTGTGCATCCAACACAAACACCAAATCATCCATTGAGGCCAATACCGACCGCAGACGTTCCGCATTGGCTTGGGCGATGGTCTGGGCGTGTTGCAATTGTTTACGGGAACGGGCCAACTTGTGATTCCAATAGAGAATCATCACGATAATGAATAAAGCGGTCCCTGCGACTTGTAACAAGCGGGTATAATCGATCCGTTCATGCAGTTCTAAACTAAAGTATTTGCGCTGAATAGCATTGCGTTCTTCGTGCGTGATAGAGGCCAAACCTTTGTCAATGATAGAGGCTAATTGCGGCCAATCTTTACGGACCGCAAAGGCCTGGGTATGATTGCCTAAACCAGTATCGGCGGCGACTTTTAAATTGGTAAATCCTTCTTTGGCGATATGAAATTGGGCCACGGTGAGGTTGCCAATATACGCATCGACTTTGCCATTGCTGACAGCAGCCAAAGCCAAAGCCGCGTCCACGGTTACCAGTTGTTGAATGCGCGGGTAATCTTTTGTCAGCTTCTCTTGTAACGCATAACCGCGTTCAACGGCAATAGTCTTGCCATAGAGGTCTTCTAAACTGAAGATGCGATGGTCATTCTCACGAGTAAAAATGACCCAGGGCAAGCTTAAATAGTCTTGGCTAAAGTTCAGAAAGGCTTCCAGTTCAGGGGTGTGCCTGGCCGTCAGCAAGACATCCAGACCGTCCTGCTTACGAATGCGTTCGAGTGCTTCAGGCCAAGTCATATCAGGCGACACATATTCGACTCGGAAGCCGGCTTTTTCAGCAATTTTATTCAGTAATTCCACTGAAATGCCTTTCGCCCCATTCTCCCAAAAGTGGTAAGGCGGAAACCTGGTGGCACGGGCACGCACCACGGGATGTTCACTGACCCAGGCACGTTCCTCATCAGTCAGTGGCAGGGGAGAACCAGATTTTTGATTGGCGGTAGCGGTATCATCATAATACGCGCCCCATTTTTCCAATAGTGCGCGAATCTCATCTGGGCCAATGGCGGCCATGGCCTTATTGACAATACTCAGCAATTCAGGATATTCTTTGCGAATGGAATAAAGTAGCGGCGTTTCACTGTCAGGCACTGCAAAGGCAATGTCAAATTCACGAAACATTTGTTCGTGCAACAGTTGGCGCAGGGCAACGATGGCGATGACGGCATCCACTTCACCATTGACCAAGGCGGCGACTAAGTCTGCCGGGGTATCTTTGGAGACAGGAATAATCGCAGGCCAGCGTTCCAACAATTTTTGTGCCTGCCTAACCCCTTTCATAAAACCGACCTTTTTGCCAGCTAGGTCTGCCATCGAACGCCAGGGAGAAGTTTTACCGCCAGGGGCATGAATATAATAATAAGTGCTGTACGGACTGTGACTGAAAAAGAAGGTGGTAGCCCGTTCTGGCTGGCTGGCAGAGGTGGCCAAGCCTTCCAATTCACCACGTTCAGCCCGCGCCACTACTTCCGCCCATTTGCCGATTTCCAGACGAATATTGGCCCCCGTTAAGGCATTGATACGTGCCAACAAATCGGGTTCAAGACCAATGACAGTACCATCAGGTTGAGATTTCACATAGGGGATAAAAGTGCCATCACTCCCAAAGCGAATCACCGGGTGCTGGTCAAGAAAAGCACGTTCTGCTGGGGTCAGTTCGACTTGGGCGGGCATGGATTCTAGCGACTGGATCCAGCGTTGGTGAATACGTTCATGGTCTTCGGCAGTGAGAGTCTTGAGGACTTTATTAATAATGTTAGGCAACAATGGCCAATCTTTGCGAATGGAGATGACCACGGGAAAGCGGCTGTCTGCCAGAATGCCAGCGGTTTTAAAAGCGAAATTGCCATGCTGCTTACGCCACCATTCCAGATTGGCTAGGCTAACCACGACATCGACTTGTTCTTCGAGGAGGGCATTGGCCAATGCCTCATTGCCGTTCAATGCAATCAATTGAACCCCAGGAAGATTTTGTAAAAGGTGTTCGATTTTTTTAATCCCGGCCAGATAACCCACCCGTTTGCCTGCTAAGTCCGTTGTTTGGTTGCCGTGGTGAGGGGCGTCAGCACGAGTGTAGAGATAGAAATAGTGATAAGCATAAGGGTCGCTATAGAGAAAATGTTTGTCCCAGGTGGGATTGGGGGCCGAGGCCGCCAGTCCGTCAATCTCGTGACGAATGGCTTTGTCTGTCGCCGTGCGCCAATCACTGTCCACATGCAATTGAAACCGATTACCCAAGCGTTGATTGAGTAAGTTGAGGTAATCGACAACGAATCCAGCGTAGCTACCGTCGGAATTGACAATCACATCGGGTTGAAAATGATTTGTGCTACCTAGCAGAATGTTGGGATGTTTGGCCAACCAAGCGCGTTCTTCCGCCGTCAGAGAAATTTGCGGAATGGTGGCATTGGTGCGGGGGTTCCATTTTGAAAGTATCCTATTAATCTCATCTTGTCCAATCGCGGCCAGTCCTTTATTGACAATACTTAGCAGTTCAGGATATTCCTTTCGAATCGAGTACAGCAGGCGAACTTCACTATTGGGCACGGCAAAGGCAAGGTCAATCTCAGGCAGGAGGTTTTCGCGCACCATCAATAAAAAAGCCATGCTGGACAGTGCGGCGTCCACTTGACTATTTAACAGGCCGACGGCTAGGTCGGCCGCCGAGTCGAAGGTCACTGGAGTAATTTGCGGCCAGCGGGCCAGTAGCTTTTGTTCTACCAAATTACCGTGCTGAATACCGACTTTCTTACCAGCCAATTCCTCCATCGTGTGGATTGAAGACGCCTGACCACCACGGGTAAAAATATAACGCGAGGTACTATAAGGGCTGTCACTGAATAGAAAATGCGTGGCCCGTTCGGGATGGGCCGCAGAGATGGCCAACCCATCCAATTCACCAGATTCAGCCTGTTTCACTATGTCGGCCCAGTCGCCTAGTTCTAATTGAATATTGGTCCCAGTCAAAGCATTGAGACGTGCTAATAAATCAGGTTCAAGGCCATCAATGGTGCCGTTGTCGCGTAATTTGACATAGGGGGCCCAACTGCGGTCGGTCCCAAATCGAATAATGGGATGGGCGGCCAGGAAGGCACGTTCGGCAGGGGTCAATTGGACGGTAGTAGGTTTGTCAGAAGCTAAGACGGTGGGAATTAGAGTAGTCCAGAGTAATAACGAAAATGTTAAGAGGGTACTTTTATATAAGGTTGTCATTTTTCGTGAATGTAACGTTAGAGTTAACGAAATGAAAGCTATCTTTGATAGGACTTACGCAATCACCCCACCCCCACCCTCCCCGCACGCTGGGAGGGAGTGATTCCCCCCGTGTATGGGAGGGGGGTCTAAAATCAAAGAGTTACAAACATGGTTGCGTAAGTTCTGTTATTAAATCACGGTGAACAACCACCGGCTGAAGCCTCAATGCCATTAAGTTAAGGTACGGTGGAGTGGAGGCTTTAGCCGGCCTTCGGTAGGCGCCCCGCAATTTGAGTGGGGGGTGATGCCTACGGCCGGCCGGCTAAAGCCTCCACTCCACCGGTATTTTCCTTAACTTAATGGCAGTGCGG
>JAABRD010000116.1 GCA_011391085.1 Thiotrichaceae bacterium
CTCTAGTCCACCAGTGCCCTCCGGCTGAAGCCTCTAGTCCACCAGTGCCCTCCGGCTGAAGCCTCTAGTCCACCAGTGCCCCCCGGCTGAAGCCTCTAGTCCACCAGTGCCCTCCGGCTGAAGCCTCTAGTCCACCAGTGCCCCCGGCTGAAGCCTTTAGTCCACCAGTGCCCCCGGCTGAAGCCTCTAGTCCACCAGTGCCTCCGGCTGAAGCCTCTAGTCCACCGCGTGTTCCCGGCTGAAGCCTCTAGTCCACCGGGGGGACTCACATCTATCACAGTTCAAATACTTTCACCTACATTATCTCAACATTCATTATTCATTAAAAATGGAGTGCCAATCCGCAACCAAGTCACCTCAATTGCCCCCCGTTCTAACCATAGATGGCCCCAGTGGCGTAGGCAAAGGCACCGTTTCTTTACGGGTAGCTAACCAGTTAGGTTGGCACACCCTTGACAGCGGCGCCTTGTATCGGGTACTGGCAGTTGCCAGTCGGCGCCAAGCCATACCAGTTACTGACGAAATGGCATTGGCAACTTTAGCAAGTCAAATCAATGTCCATTTTGACATTTTACCGGACTTGAGTGACACACGAGTGTACCTAGATGCACAAGATGTGACCCCCGAACTGCGTACCGAAACGTGTGGAACGGTGGCCTCGCAAATGGCCGCTTTGCCGGCTGTGCGACAAGCCCTGTTGGCCAAACAACGCGCTTTTCGGCAACTACCAGGCCTCGTTGCTGACGGACGGGACATGGGCACCGTCGTCTTTCCGGACGCGCCTTTTAAATTTTTTTTGACCGCGTCGAGTGAAGAACGCGCCCATCGACGCTATAAACAGTTGAAACAAAAAGGCATCGATGTTATCCTTGCTGATCTCTTAAATGAGATTAACGAACGTGATAAACGCGATAGTACACGCACCACGGCTCCATTAGTTCCCGCTGCCGATGCTTCAATCATTGACACGACGGGTATTTCTATTGAGGATGTGGTAACGTGTATTTTAAATCAGGTGTTGAAACACACCACAAAGGCCACTTGATGTTCGAATTTTTAGATGGATATGGTTTGTGCCATTTGTCCTTATCCGCCATGGGCGCAGGAATGAGTGGCATAGCCTTAAAATTTGGATAACAACGTGGTAATTATCAACCAACCCGCACTTTCGTGCGGCTTTAACTAAATGTAAGATTTTATTGAAAACCACGGTGTCGGGAGTGTCATTGAAGATTTGTCAACTCTCCGAGAGTTGACAAATCTCGACCTAACAAATCTCCGCCGACTACCTAAAATTTAATAAAATCAGGGGTTTGGAATGAGCGAAAGCTTTGCTGAATTATTTGAACAAAGTCAGTCAACGAAACAACTAGCACCTGGCAGCATTCTGTTAGGTCAGGTCCTAGAAATACGCTCAGACATGGTCATCGTCAACGCTGGCCTAAAGTCTGAAGGCGTCATTCCGATTGATCAATTTTATAACGAACAAGGACAGTTAGAAGTGGCCGTCGGCGATACCGTCGAAGTCGCCTTAGAGGCTGTCGAAGACGGTTTTGGCGAAACTCGCCTGTCCCGTGAAAAAGCCAAACGTGCCGCGGCCTGGACGCAACTCGAACGCGCCCACGAAAGTGGCCAAACGATGATTGGTATCATCACCGAAAAAGTCAAAGGCGGATTTACTGTCAACATGAATGACATCCGCGCTTTCCTGCCAGGGTCTCTTGTGGACGTGCGGCCTGTTCGTGACACCTCCTATTTGGAAGGCAAGCCATTAGACTTTAGAGTCATCAAAATTGACAAGAAACGCAACAACGTCGTCGTTTCACGGCGGGCCGTGGTTGAAAAAGAAAATACCCAAGAACGTCAAGCCCTCCTCGAAACCATGCAGGAAGGCATGGTTCTTACCGGTATCGTGAAGAACCTCACCGATTACGGCGCCTTTGTGGACCTGGGTGGCGTTGACGGTCTCCTCCATATCACTGATATGTCTTGGAAACGGGTCAAACATCCCAATGAAGTGGTCCAAGTCGGTGACGAAGTCGAAGTCAAAGTCCTCAAATTTGACCGGGACCGGATTCGCGTCTCTTTAGGTCTCAAACAACTTGGTGAAGACCCGTGGCTAGACATTGCCCGCCGCTATCCCGTAGGCACCCGACTGGTCGGCAAAGTCACCAATCTGGCTGACTACGGTTGCTTTGTAGAAATTGAAGAAGGTGTCGAAGGTTTAGTACACGTTTCCGAGATGGATTGGACCAACAAAAATATCCACCCATCCAAAGTCGTCCAAGTGGGTGATGAAGCGGAAGTGATGGTCCTGGATATTGATGAAGAACGCCGTCGCATCTCATTGGGTATCAAACATTGTCATGCCAACCCCTGGGATGATTTTGCCGGTTCTCACCAGAAGAATGACAAAGTGGTGGGACGTATCAAATCGATTACCGATTTTGGTATTTTCGTCGAATTGGACGGCGGTATCGACGGTCTGGTTCATCTCTCCGACATTTCTTGGAACACGCCTGGCGAAGAAGCTGTGCGTCAATACAAGAAAGGTGACGAAATCGAAGCCGTGGTTCTCGCGGTAGATGCCGAACGGGAGAGGATTTCTCTGGGGATTAAGCAACTCGATAAGGATCCGTTCTCCAACTTCGTGGCTGAACATCCCAAGGGCAGTGTCGTCAAAGGTGTCATTGCCGAAGTGGATGCCAAGGGGGCCATTATCAAACTAGCTGAGGGTGTGGAAGGTTACTTACGCGTCTCTGAACTTGGCCGGGAACGAATCGATGATGCCCGTCATGCCCTGTCGATGGGAGATGAAATCGAAGCCAAATTTGTGGGAGTGGACCGCAAGAAGCGCGTCATTTCTCTATCGATTAAGGCTAAAGAAAGTGAGGAAGAGGCCACTGCCATTCAAGATTATGGCCGTTCGCAACCCTCGATGGGGACGACCTTTGGTGACTTACTGAAAGAACAGTTGGAAAATAAAGAGTGATGATCTAAAGAGTCTTCACCCGATGACGTTTCCTAAACCTGTGCGGTTTAGGAAACGGTTCCCTCTTCTATCTATATCCCCCAATCTGTCTTTCTTGAAATTAAGGATTCCACCCATGACCAAATCTGAACTTATCGATGCTATTGCTAGAAGACATTCTCACCTTGGCCATAAAGATATTGATTTAGCAGTCAAATCGTTGTTGGAACAGATGGCCCAGTCTCTTTCTGAAGGAGACCGAATAGAAATTCGTGGTTTTGGGAGTTTTTCACTGCACTATCGTCCGCCGCGAAAAGGTAGGAATCCCAAAACTGGCGATGCGGTATCTCTGTCAGCCAAATATGTGCCACATTTCAAGCCAGGTAAAGAATTACGGGACCGAGTCAACAGTAACAGTCTTTCTACACCGCCTACACCGCCTGCACCATCTGCGTCAGCAACGGTTTTGCCAATGACGGACACGATTACGAATTATACGGATTACCCGGATTATTATGACATAGTTTGATAAAAGTTGGAGTCCAAAACAGGTTTTGGACTCCATTACTATACTGCATAGCTTGACAATTTGAGTTTTGTTCGCCGCCAGGGATAACACCCTTTAAAGGGGTGTTATCCCTACGCAAAGTTCAGATTGTGAAGCTATGCAGTATATAAAAAAGGTAGTGATGCAATGTGGGTGATAGACACTTCCCCCCTCCCCCAGCCCCTCCCCCCTACGGGCGTGGGGAGAACGGCGGTACCCGTGGTTTTCACCCCCTCTCCCCCTGGGAGAGGGGCCGGGGGGTGAGGGTAAACATATCACCCAGATTGCATCACTACCATAAAAAAAACATTCCAACATTTCAAACCGCAATTTTTGTCTGCGACCCTCAAGAACCAACTCTCTCCTAGCCCCACGGGGCGCGTTTATTAATCTGAGGAAATAATACATGTTACGATTCATTGTTGGAGTGATATTCTTCTTAATCTTTTGTCTTGCGGTCATTCTCGTGCTGCCCAATGCCCATTTGATGGTAGAACTCAATTATTATACTGGCCACGTTTCCATACGTCTCATCATATTATTGCTGTTCACCCTTTGCCTAGGCGCCTGTTTAGGAATCCTCTTCAATCTCCTCTGGGTCTGGCGTCTGCGTCGTGACCATCAAAAGTTAACCAAATTGTACAAACACGCATTGCGAGAAGTTGACGAATTACTCACTCACTCTACCAGTCATCAGGAATCCTCAAGCAAATGATTGAACTGTTATGGCTGTTGTTACCCGTGGCGGCGGCTTCCGGCTGGCTGGCAGCAAAACAGAGTATCAAGGCCAAGTCTGCAACCTCTCCTTTTCACCTGACCCCTGAATATTTCAGGGGCGTGAATTACTTACTCAATGAGGAACCTGACAAAGCCATTGATGTTTTCATCCAACTGATGGAAGTGTCCAGTGAAACGGTGGAAACTCATCTAGCCCTGGGCGCCCTGTTTCGCCGGCGCGGGGAAGTGAATCGTGCCATTCGCATTCATCAAAATTTGATTAGCAGACCCTCTCTGAGTGCCTCTCAACATAGTCTCGCTTTGTTGGAACTTAGTCAAGATTACCGCCGGGCGGGGCTCCTAGATAGGGCTGAAAATCTATTTTTGGAACTGGTCAATTCCGAAGAACATGAAATTTATGCGTATCGTCAATTATTAGATATTTATCAACAAGAACATGATTGGGAGAAGGCTATCTTGACGGCCCGAAAATTAGCCAACGTCTCCCCAGAACCGATTCATTTTATCATTGCCCATTATTACTGTGAACAGGCCGATTTATTAAGACAACAAGGGCTCCAAGAGGCTGCCAGGCAAGCCATACAACAAGCATTACAAGTGGATCCTCATTGTGTTCGGGCCAGTATTTTGGAAGGTACCCAGGCCGTCGACGCAGGGACATTGGAACAAGCGATTCGGGCCTTTCAACGGGTGGAGAAACAGGATCCGGATTATTTGACAGAAGTTCTGGAATCGTTGCAATTCTGTTTTCAAGAACTTCAACGTCCGTTGGACTTCACTCGTTATTTGCGACATATTTTGGAACGTTACGGCGGTATCAGTCCCATGCTAATGTTGGCAAAGTTAATTAATCATCAACATGGGGAGTCGAAAGCTGCCGATTTCATTGTCACACAACTGCATAAACGTCCCTCTTTACGTGGTCTTGACCTCCTCTTAGATTTGGTGATTTCGAATCCTGACAGTATTTCGCGTGACCATCTGCTTTTGCTAAAAGATATGACGGTTCAATTGATTAAGAACAAGCATTTGTATAAATGTCATCACTGTGGCTTTAAAGGCAAAACGTTACATTGGCAATGTCCCAGTTGTAAGCAGTGGAACACTATTAAGGCGATTCAGGGGCAAGAGAATGGATAATGAATCAAGACTGAAACTAGAAGCCGAAATCGATAATGCCATTTAGTCATTTGATAGTGATGCAATGTGGGTGATATGTTTACCCTCACCCCCGGCCCCTCTCCCAGGGGGTGAGGGCAACATGAATATCACCCAGATTGCATCACTACCGACGTTGCATCATTTCACCTGGCTATGATACAATCAAATTTGTTCAAAGCGTTAATATTCAGGAGTCCACTCCTGGGAGGGGTGTCCGGTATTTATGGTTTTCATTCTCCATTCTCCATCTTTTTTCTTTTTCCATTCTCCATTATCTCTATGGCAATTGTTTATTTAAACGGCGAATTTTTACCTTTAGCAGATGCTAAAATTTCGGTCTTGGACCGCGGCTTTATTTTTGGGGATGGCGTCTATGAAGTTATCCCCGTCTATGGCAGACGACTCTTTCGTCTCCAAGAACATTTACAACGCTTAGAAAACAGTCTCCAAGGTATCAAATTGGTCAACCCGCTTACCCATGCCCAATGGGTAGAGACATTGCAAAGTATTGTAGCCCACAATCCAGGGGAAGACCAATCGGTCTATTTGCAAGTCACTCGCGGGCCTGCCAAACGGGAACATAATTTTCCAGCTAAAATCGTACCCACGGTATTTGTCATGAGTGACCCCCTCTTGACCCCTCCTCCTTCCCCCGGAGTGTCTGCCATTACCTGTCCTGACACTCGTTGGCAACGTTGTGAAATCAAGGCTATCACTCTCCTGGCCAATGTCCTCCATCGTCAACAAGCGGTGGAAACGGGGGCGGTGGAGGCCATTTTAATTCGCGATGATCATGTGATGGAAGGGGCTGCCAGCAATGTTTTTATTGTTCAACGAAACGTTGCTATCACACCGCCCAAGAGTCAATTTATTTTGCCAGGTATCACTCGTGACCTGGTTTTGGAAGTGATGCAAGTAGCCAATTTGGCCTGTCGTGAAGAACATATCACGATAGCACAATTACGCACCGCCGACGAAATTTGGTTGACCAGTTCCACTCGTGAAATACTGCCGGTCATCCGTTTAGATAAACGGCTAGTCGGACGCGGTCAACCTGGCCCACTGTGGCAACAAGTATGGCAACTTTATCAAGATTACAAACAGAGACTTCGTACCTATGCTTAATCCAGACACTGAAACTCTGTTTAACTTTCCTTGTGAGTTTCCTATCAAAGTGTTAGGCCTTGCAGAGGCAGATTTTAACTTGTTTGTGGAAGACATTGTGCGTCGTCATTGCCCATATTTTGAGGCAACGCTGACGACTAGGCGATTTAGTAGCGGTGGCAAATATCTCTCTGTCACCGTGACTATTATGGCCCAGAGTCGAGTCCAGTTGGATTGTCTCTATTCGGAATTGAGTAGCCAAAAACGGGTGATGATGGTATTTTAAGTGGCACAATAGAAACTAAGTTTCTTTTAAGAAACTTAGTTTCTTTATTAATTCTAAGGAGGTTTATTATGAACAATTCTCGCCCCGTCCTTATCATGGCAGGCGGCACCGGTGGTCATGTTTTCCCAGCTTTGGCGATTGCCGAAGCGTTGCGTGCCGAGGGAGTACCCATTTATTGGTTAGGGACGAAAGCCGGTTTAGAGTCGCGGGTAGTGCCTAGTAAAGGGATTGAGATTCGCTACATCAATATTGGTGGATTACGAGGTAAAGGATTATTTAGTTTATTGACCGCACCGTTTAAAATTAGCCTAGCTATTTGGCAATCTCTACGGATATTAAGGCAAATCCGTCCTGCGGTGATAATTGGTTTGGGCGGTTTTGTCACGGGTCCAGGCGGGGTGGCGGCTTGGTTGTTACGGATTCCATTGTTAATTCATGAACAAAATGCCATTGCAGGTTTGACGAATCGTTGGTTAGCCCGCCTTGCCAAGCAAGTGATGGAGGCTTTTCCTGGGACTTTTCCAATTTCTTATCGGGCAGTGCATACTGGTAATCCGTTACGTGCTAATATCATGGCCCTGCCTGCCACACGCGAGATTCATCAGCCACTGCATATTTTGATAGTCGGTGGTAGTCTGGGGGCCAAGGCATTGAATGAGACGGTGCCATTGGCTTTGCAACAAGTGAAAGGAAACTTTGAGGTTTGGCATCAAACGGGGGAAACTCATCTTGTAGCGATGCGGGATGCGTATACGAAGGCACCGTTTCAGGCACGTATCGATGCGTTTATTGAAGACATGGCCGCGGCCTATTCCTGGGCTGATTTAGTAATCTGTCGGGCAGGTGCGTTGACAGTCAGTGAATTGGCCCAAGCGGGCGTGGGGAGTATTTTGGTGCCATTTCCGTATGCGACGGATGACCATCAAAGGTATAATGCGCGGTTTTTATCGGCGCAAGGGGCGGCAATTTTGTTGCCACAGACAGAGTGTACAGTGGAACGATTGACGAAAGAGGTAAATATGTTAATCAATGAACCACATCGGTTGCAACAAATGGCTATTTCTGCGCGAGGATGTGCGACGCCGCGGGCGTTGGCGGAGATAGTTGAAATAATTATGAAGTTACTTAATAGTAAATAGAGGTTGTGTTGCAAAGGTAATGGTAATGGGTTTTGATTTTGGAGTACGGAATTTATTCCGTGGTAATAGTTATAGGTTTTGGAGTACGGAATTTATTCCGTGGTTTTGATTTTGGAGTACGGAATTTATTCCGTGGTTTTGATTTTGGAGTCCGGAATTTATTCCGTGGTAATGGGTTTTGATTTTGGAGTCCGGAATTTATTCCGTGGTAATGGGTTTTGGTTTTGGAGTCCGGAATTTATTCCGTGGTAATGGGTTTTGATTTTGGAGTCCGGAATTTATTCCGTTTCCGGACTCCAACGGAATAAATTCCGGACTCCAAAACCAAAACGGAATAAATTCCGGACTCCAAAACCAAAA
>JAABRD010000117.1 GCA_011391085.1 Thiotrichaceae bacterium
ATTCATAAGAGTTGCCCTCACCCCCGGCCCCTCTCCCTCTGGGAGAGGGGCCGGGGGTGAGGGTAAAAATATCACCCACATTGCATCACTACCGCTGTTTGGGTATTGTACATATTCGTTGGAGCGCAATAAGAATTATTGCGCCCCCCTGCGCCTGCTATAAAGCGCAATAATTCTTATTGCGCTCCAGCGGAAATCGTACAGGTTTGAATAAATATTGCTATAAAAGGTGTCGTGATTGGATACAGTGTTGATAGCTAGGCAACCATTTATTGTTGTTTTTCCATATATAGTAATATTCATTCAAAAATGTACGATTTCATCTGGAGCGCAATAAGAATTATTGCGCTTCGCGTTGTAGCATAGCGGGCGCAGGGGTGCGCAATAATTCTTATTGCGCGTAAGCGGATAAAGTACAAATTTATGTGAATATTACTATAGATAATTCTGGCGACCACAGGGCTATAATATTAGATGGTGACAAAGCCATGCTTTGGACTCCTGGGTGATTGATAAAGCTATGCTTTGGACGCCTGGGTCATGGTAAATATTTTTAGGTAACAATCTATGTCTGAATTTACAGGAAACATTTTGACTCTCAACGGTCCCATTGTCACAGTTCAGCTTCCCGGTGTGTCGAACGGGGAACAAGTGCGAGTGGGGCATTTAAATTTAATGGGGGAAGTTATTCGCTTAGACGGCGAGAAGGCTACCGTACAAGTTTATGAATCGACAGAGTCTTTGCGGCCTGGTGAAGCGGTTTTCGCGCTGGGGCACCCCTTGTCAGTAGAACTGGGGCCAGGTTTATTAGGTCAAATTTTTGACGGGGTGCAACGGCCGTTAAGTAAAATTTTTGCCGAGTCAGGGGATTACATTGCCCGCGGTCTGACCGTGACGCCATTGGCGCGTGACCAGCTTTGGACGTTCAATTCTAATTCACGTCTGCCCTTGGGAACGCACGTCACCCCTGGTACTGTGCTGGGCAAAGTGCAAGAGACTCCTTCTATCAGTCATCCCATTTTAGTTCCGCCTAACTGTTATGGGGAACTGGTGGAACTTGCCCATGCGGGGGAATATACGGTAGAACAAGTAATTGCCAAAGTGAAACGGGACAATGATGAGATTCAAACGCTTCGCTTGTATCATCGCTGGCCTGTGCGAACGCCGCGCCCGTATCAAAATCGTGACCATGCCGTTGTCCCTCTCCTCACAGGGCAACGCATTTTAGATACTTTCTTTCCGCTTCTCAAAGGGGGCAAAGCGGCCGTGCCTGGACCCTTTGGGGCCGGGAAGACCATGTTGCAACATCAAGTTGCCCGGTGGTCAAATGCTGACATTGTGATTTATGTCGGCTGTGGAGAACGGGGGAATGAGTTAGTCGATATTTTGGAAAGTTTTCCGCACTTGACTGATCCTCATACAGGACGGTCTTTGATGGAACGCACCTTATTGATAGCGAACACGTCTAACATGCCCGTGGTAGCCCGGGAAGCGTCGATTTATGTGGGGGTCACCATTGCTGAATATTATCGCGACCTGGGTTATGATGTCGTCATGGTGGCCGACTCCACCAGCCGTTGGGCCGAAGCGTTGCGGGAAGTGGGCGGACGTCTCGGCCAAATGCCTGTGGAAGAAGGGTATCCAGCTTATTTGGCTTCGCGGTTAGCCGCTTTCTATGAACGGGCCGGGCGGGTGACAACATTGGGTGGCAATAAAGCTTCGGTGACATTAATTGGCGCCGTGTCTCCTCCTGGAGGAGACTTTTCCGAACCGGTGACGAGTCACACGAAAGAAATTGTTCAGACCTTCTGGGCGTTGTCGAAAGAGTTAGCCGATGCCCGTCATTACCCTTCGATTGATTGGAATGATAGTTTTTCCGCAGATGTTACCATTGCCCAGCAGTGGTGGTCTGAAAATGTCGATTCTCACTGGTTAGAATATCGCAATGAAGCCTTAAAATTACTGGCCCAGGCGGATGAATTGGCCCGGATTGTCAATCTTGTAGGACCTGAGGCTTTGTCTTCTGCCCAACGGTGGGTATTAGAAGGCGCCGCTTTAATTCGTGAAGGAGTTTTACAGCAAAGTGCAGTAGATGACATCGATAGTTTCTGTTCTCCTCAAAAACAAATGTTGTTACTCAGTTTGATGTTACAAATTTATCATCAGGGTGTGAAGTTACTCGAACTCGGTGTTCCTGTACAACAGTTGTCTGGTTTGCCTATTTTAGCCCAGGCGCGACGGCTTAAATCCGCAGTGAGTAGTGCCCAAGTGGAAAAGTTGCGCAACTTTGAGGAGGAGATTCGGGGAGTGTTCAATAAGATTTTGGTGGAATATGGGTATGTCGATTCGGTCATCCAGGAGTCCAAAGCGTAGTTTTGTCCGTGTCCAAAGTGTAGCTTTGTCAGCAATACCAGATTGGTTTTGCATAGGTACTTATAAGTACCGAAGCAGAAATTTTACGGCATTTTCAATCGTCGCCCTCACCCCCCGGCCCCTCTCCCAGAGGGAGAAGGGGGAACGGCGGCACCAGTGGTTTTCTCCCCTCTCCCTCTGGGAGAGGGGCCGGGGGTGAGGGTAAACATATCACCCACATTGCATCACTACCCGAATATGTACAACTTTATATGAATATCGCTATACAGGAGTTGCGACAGGGGTTATCTCCAGTTTTTCCAAAGCCTCTAAGGCTACTTTGGCAGCCTGTAACAATTGAATCTCGTCTAAATCACCTTCGTCTCGCAGTTCTGGATAAGAACAAAAGTCTTCAACGGCCCAGAAGAGGTTATTAATAATGACGTATTCCGCTTCGGTCACGTCCGTTCTATCATCATATTGAAATAGCTTTCTAAAGCCTCTACTCCACCATGACGCTACCATGGCATTTGTCTCGTAGAGGCGCGGGAACGAGAAAATCATTTGGGGAAGAGGTTCTAGGCTTGAACACTTCGTGGATGTCAGATTGTCTCAACCAATTTGATCGAGGTTGGGTCAGCCACTGTCTAACCCAACCCGTAGTAAATATCTCTACCTATCAATCTCCCCAAATACCACATCCATTGACCCAATGATGGCCACCACATCTGCTAACATGTGGCCTTTCCCCATCTCGTCCATAGCGGCCAGATGAGGAAAACCGGGGGCACGAATTTTCATTCGATACGGTTTATTCGCCCCATCAGAGACGAGATAAATACCAAATTCCCCTTTGGGATGTTCCACCGCCGCATAGGCTTCTCCTTCGGGGGCGCAATACCCTTCACTAAATAACTTAAAGTGATGAATCATAGCCTCCATGTCATGTTTCATCTCTTCCCGCGGTGGCGGGGCAATTTTATGATCGCTGACCATCACGGGACCAGGGTTAGCACGTAGCCAATCGACACATTGTTTAATAATGCGGTTGGATTGGCGCATCTCTTCCATGCGGACGAGGTAACGGTCATAACTGTCACCCATCGTACCGACGGGAATGTCAAAATCGAGTTTATCATAGACCTCATACGGTTGCTTTTTGCGTAAATCCCAAGCGATTCCGGAACCGCGGATCATGGGACCTGTGAACCCCAGTTGTAACGCCCGTTCGGGGGAAACGACGCCAATCCCTACTAACCGTTGTTTCCAAATGCGGTTGTCGGTGAGGAGAGTTTCATACTCGTCCACATATTTAGGAAACCGTTGCGTAAAGTCTTCAAGGAAGTCTAACAATGAACCTTGACGATTGGCGTTGAGACGTTTCACCTCTTCTGGGGTATGCCGTGGGGAGGTTTCTGATTGATATTGCGGCATTCGATCTGGGAGGTCTCGATACACTCCTCCTGGACGATAATAAGCCGCGTGCATCCGGGCCCCCGACACGGCTTCATAACAGTCGACCAGGTCCTCACGTTCGCGAAAAGCATAGAGAAACATGGTCATGGCGCCCACGTCCAATCCATGTCCTGCAATCCAGAGGAGGTGGTTTAGGATCCGGGTGATTTCGTCAAACATGACGCGAATGTATTGGGCCCGAAGGGGTGGTTCAATTCCCAATAATTTTTCCACCGCCAGGACATACGCATGTTCATTGCACATCATGGAGACGTAATCAAGACGATCCATATAAGGGACACTTTGATTAAAAGGTTTGGTTTCTGCAAGTTTTTCCGTGCCGCGATGGAGGAGACCAATATGAGGGTCAGCGCGTTGTACAACTTCGCCATCGAGTTCAAGAATAAGACGAAGAACGCCGTGGGCCGCCGGGTGTTGGGGACCGAAATTAAGAGTATAATTGCGAATATCTGGCATAATTTTTCTTTATGGTTTGTGGTTGGTTGTTGAGAGATGTATTTTTTATTATACAATAAGTTTGGAAACAAGCAAAATAATGCAGGCTAAGTGCGGCCAATCATGGGTCAAATGTTATTATCTGACGGTGGTTGTAAAATTGAAAATTCCTATATGATATGCCAGAAAGTAAAAAATTTGACAACCCTTTAAAAGTTGTTAAATCTTATTTTCTATTGACAAATCAAACCAATATGTATTTACTAGACAATGTCGTGAATGATGGAAAATCACTTCAAATCTGTAAGAACACTATATTACTACTATATTCAGATGGAAACCAGACTTTACTTTTTTTACATACATTAACACATATTGATAATTGAACAAGTCTGATCCACATTTAGAAACTAAATATTTTTCTCCAAACTGGATTTCTAGTAACCCAAATCATTTACCCTCTATGCTACACTCTAAAGGAGACATTTATGACCAAAACACTGGTATGGTGCAGAGATTCAGCTTCCAAACTGCATCCTTTGATTCTTGGGTAGTGAGGTAATGGTTTAGCTTTACAACTTAGGAGTCCAAAGTTTTGCTTTGGACTCCTGAATTTGATACCATCACCACCCCACCCATTGCATCCCTACCAGGAAAGTCCAGTGCCTGTGCATAACAAACCTAGCATTTAGAAAGAGAGTGGTGTAATCTTTGAAGTCCCAAAACTGGTTTTGAGACTCCAAATTATTCCAAATACCAGATGAGTTTGGCATTGGTACTTAAATTAACATCGCTGTTTTACAGCCATCAGAAATTGGGTAGTGATGGGATGATAGGGGCAACCCTCGTGGTTGCAGGTTGGGCAACCACAAGGGTGGCCCCTACCTCACCCACATTGCATCACTACCAGAAATTGGGTAGTGATGCAATCTGGGTGAAATATCGTGCGATTTCGCGTCGGTCTGGAACTCTGATTGAGAGGATTAAATGAGGGCCATCAAAGGAGGCTTGACTAATCAGAGTCCATCTGAAAATCATTCTAATCAGAGTTCAGACAGAGAACCCACATTGCATCACTACCAGAAATTGAAAACAATAAACTACAAACTACTTACCCTGTTTTAGAGGAGATATTTATGACAAGAAAATCTACTTGGCGTAACCATTTTGTGCTTCCGCCCCGCCCCTTAGTTTTTGCTGGCTTCCTGATGGTAGCTTGCGCTACTCCAGCGCAAGATGCCCCTGGAACTGCGCCGCCACCGCCACAATTGGCAGGAGGCCCCTTAGGGTTAGACAACGTAGCCAGATTCACCTTAGAAAACTCTGCCGCTATCAAGTTACAAACTTTTTCGACGGATATGGCCCTATCCGCATACGAAATTCAGTCAGGTTTTTTTGACATCAACACCTCTGCCGGCCTGAGTGGTATACAAGGTCGTCCTAGAGATTTTTACCTGCCAGGTCAAGAGGACATGGATACCCAAATGTTGACCTTAGGCGCCTCTAAACTGTTTAGAACGGGTATCACAAGCAATCTGTCCGTCTCGGTCCGACGTGACGACCACCGGATGACTCGTACCAATCGTCCGCCTACCCAAAATATTTCGACGTTAACATTCACCGTCAACGTTCCCCTCTTGAAGGGACGCGGTTATACCTCTGCAGCCGCGGAAGAAACGGCTGCGCAACTGTCCAGTCAAGC
Source organism: Thiotrichaceae bacterium (assembly GCA_011391085.1). Lineage (GTDB taxonomy): Bacteria > Pseudomonadota > Gammaproteobacteria > Beggiatoales > Beggiatoaceae > JAABRD01. The sequence continues at coordinate 5,966 of JAABRD010000117.1, forward strand.
GGCGGTGCAAGCCTACTACAATAAGATTTCCGACACCCTAGCGGCTGCCATCAGTGCCTATTGGGACTATAAAGCGGCTACCGAAACCCTCAAAGCCATGCAAGCCTCTCAACAACGTGTATTAAGTTGGGTAGAAGAAGCCAAGAAAGGCGCCGAAGCCACTGGTAACGCGAAGGCGTTGTATCAGAAATTTGCCCCTCAAATGTCTCGCTTGGGAGCCTTCTTGTCAGATCAAGAACACAAAGTCAGCGAGGCCACCGAACAAGTGAACCAAACCAAAGTGGCATTGGCGTTAGCTATCGGACTCTCGCCTGACCAAGTGGGCAAAATTGGGGAACCGGCTGAGGAGTTTCCTAGAGACTGGAGTAGCATCACAGCACGTTTTGATAAAGGACGTGCCATGCAGAAATGGATAGCAAGCGGGCTAGAAAAGCGTTTCGACTTGCAAGCGGCTAAATTGGCTGAACAAGCAGCAGCGACGAAGTTAGCCAAAGCCAGACAAGATGTGTTACCCAAACTGGACTTGGGACTCACCGCAGGTCGTGGTGGCATTGAATTAGGTGACAGTTTTAGCCAATACAAAGATTCTTTATCCCCTCCCACTACTGACAAGCGTGGGACGGATTTAACGGTGGCCTTGAACCTCGCTTATCCACTGGGAAATCGCGTCGCCAAAGGGCAATTGGGCGTAGCGACGGCGACTCATCAACAAAGTTTGCTTCAATACAATGAAGCCCTCCGCGGTGCCCGTCTGCAAATAACCATGAGTATTGGCAGTTTGGCCAATGGATTACAATCGGTGGAAAAGGCCCGGCAAGCAGTAGCGGGCTATGAACCTGCCTTGGAAAAATACAAAAGTGGCCAGAACAGCATCGTGTCTGACCCGTCTGTGATTTTTAACTTGATTGACATCGAAAAGGACCTGATTGACTCCATCAACAAATATGTCAAATCCCTCTTAGATTTGGCTAAAATCATCGTCAAATTGCGCCACCAGACTGGCGTGTTGATTGACGTTGAACCCTCCACAGGAGAAGCCACGTTGACAAATATCACGGCATTGCCTGAACTATAAAAATATAGGTAGTGATGCAATGTGGGTGATATTCATAGAGTTGCCCTCACCCCCGACCCCTCTCCCAGGGGGAGAGGGGAGACATATCACCCACATTGCATCACTACCGAAATATAGAAACTTGGCAACGTTGCAATAGTAATGGCATCAAACCCAGGAGTCCAAAGCGAAGCTTTGCCAGGTTGCGAACACAGCTTTGCTTTGAACTCATGAAACTATCCCCAAAAATGTTTCGGTGGACTAGAGGCTTCAGCCGGTGGGAAGAGGCTTCAGCCGGTGGGAATTGGTATAAGTACTGAAGCAGTAATTTTGCGGTATTTTCCCTCACCCCCGACCCCTCTCCCAGAGGGAGAGGGGCGAAACAAAATACGAGAAAATTTCTGCTT
>JAABRD010000118.1 GCA_011391085.1 Thiotrichaceae bacterium
CGCCCCGTAATTTGAGTGGGGGGGTGATGCCTACTGCCGGCCGGCTAAAGCCTCCACTCCACCTTGATTTTCCTTAACTTAATGGTATTGAGGCTTTAGCCGGTGGTAGGTTAACGAAAACAGCCACTGAAATGAATCGACAGGTGGACTAGAGGCTTTAGCCGGTGGGGGGCATGGTGATTTCAATATCTGTCTAGCCCGGGTTCTTTTTCGACGTTTGCTGACTCTCGCTGACTCCATAGCCATTGTAGTTACAATTGTCATCAGGCGACAAAGCGACTCGTAATGGACGTGGGGGTTGCCCCAAACGATCTTCAAAGACGCGAGTATAGAAGAGAACGCGACGGACATAGGTGCGGGTTTCTTCAAAAGGTATCATTTCCACCCACAAGTCGGGTGGGGTACAAGACCTCTCTTCGGCCCACCGTTTGGCCCGGCCTGGACCTGCGTTGTAGGCCGCGGTGGCTAACATGTAGTTGCCATCAAACTGGTCTAGCATTTGTCTTAAATAGGACGTGCCTAAGCTGATGTTGGTGTCAACTTCCAAAATGTCCTGGTTGTTATTCAATTTGATACCTTCTCGTCTGGCGACCTGTTTCGCAGTGGCAGGCATCAATTGCATGAGACCCAAAGCACCAGCGCGGGACCGGGCTTCACTCATGAAGACACTTTCTTGGCGAACAATGCCATAGACCCAGGCTAAATCCAATCCTTGATTGTTGGCACCAGCGGCCAAATTAGGACGATACGCAAGGGGGAAACGCACTTCTAAGTCGTTATAAGCCCCGGCTTTGGTGGCCGTTAAGATAGCTTGTGAATGCCATCCTTTACGATGGGCGAGGGCTGCCACCACGCTTTGGGAACGGGCGGGGAGAGTGTCTATGGCATATTGCCATTCTTGTTTGGCTTGGTTTAACATGCCCAATTGATAAAATTCAAAGGCGGCGGCAATGCTGAGAGTTTTCATCAACTCCGCTTGTTCCGCTGGCGTGAACGTAATCGCTTGATTTTGCATTTGGTAAGCGGTCCCAATGCGTTGGGCTGCTAAAAAGCCGTAATAGTCCCGTTCTTTGGCCAATTCTTGATACAATTGACGGGCTGGGCCAGTTTTGCCGTTTTGTTCCAGCGCCCTGGCTTGCCAATAACGCCATCTCAGGTCACCTTTGTCTGCCTCAGACAGTTCCGTAGTAAAATCTTCCACAGCCAGCCAATGTTGTCTTTTCAGGGCATACATGATTCTGGTTTCATTGAATTTTTTGTCAATGAAATTTTTATTGACTGCGGCTAACCACATCAGGGCTTGAGGATGTTCATTTTCCACACTGGCCAATGCCAAGTCACGTTGCATCTGGCCGAGTTGTTCGACAGAAAACGCATAACGACGTTGTAACGTATTCCAGTAGTCAACTGCGGTATCAAATTGTTTATCGGCCAATCGCTTAATCCCATGCAACACAATGTCACGGGCCAGTTGAGTGTCAGGGGCATTGAATTGACTCAACTGTGGGGCCGGGTTTTTGTGCATGGCCTGCCATTGGGTGACCCAGTATTGATTGGTTGCCCCAAGACGTGGGGCAACGGCGTTGACCACGTCCAAACTGCCATTCTGCATGGCCAATCGAATGCGTTCCCAACCTAATTCTTCAGACCAGAGGGGACTTTGATATAGATAATCAAAGGCGACATTGCAAGCAGGCGGCTGAGATTTGCCGGTCAGCCATAATTCTTTGGCCTCTTCCAAAGCGGTTTGAACCGATTGCCGGGTTGCTAACCGGGCCTGAATGTAATAACATTGTAAGGCTACCGATTTTTGCGGCGCGTAGGCTTGTAGAAAACCGGTCCAGTCATTTTGAGAGGCTAGGTCATTTAACCACGTTTGTCGCAAGGAGTTGCCAAAGGCAGTATTGCCATACTGCTTTAAAAAGTCGTACACTTGCGATGCGGGGACTTGGGTTAGACGTGGATTAAAATATTGATAACGTAGGTAATAATACAGCGGATAATCTTGCAGACTGACGGACAATTGTTGAAAAGTCGCAAAGTCATTAGACTGCAATGCGGATTGGGCACTTTCAAATTGCCAACGTTGTTGAGACACGTCTCCCGCATAGGTAGCAGAACCGTAGCACAATACTGCACTATAGAAAATAGGGCGTATTGGTGTAAAATAGTAACGCAATGGTTTCATAACTCATCCTTCTAAAGAAAATGGATAACTGAGGAAATTTAATGACCTCTTTGATGACTAGGGGGTCTGCAATTTATATACCTTACCACAATGGAGAATGAATTTATCTATGCTGGATTAGAGGTTTTAGCCACAATGCCATTCCGTTGAAGAACTAAGACCCCGTTAGAGTGGAGGCTTTAGCCGGTTGGCAGTAGGCACGCCCCCCGTTGGAGTGGAGGCTAACGCCTGCCGGCGGTAGGCGCCCCGCAATTTGAGTGGGGGGTGATGCCTACGGCCGGCTAAAGCCTCCACTCCAACGGAGTTTCCCTTAACTTAATGGCAGTGCGGCTAAAGCCTCCACTCCAACGGCGTTTCCAACGGCATTAACTGATTGGCCTCTGGTCCAACCTCGATTTTTCATTATCCATTATCTACTATCGATTGTCTATTATCCATTGTGTAAAGAAAACCAGTGATATTGTTAATTGAGAGGAACTGCTAATGTCATTGATAAATAAGAAAATAGTCTATCTCACGCTAATCTTTTCCGTCGTCCTGATAACCGCAAGTTGTAGCAGTACCAGGACCGTGCCTCACCAAGGTTGCTATGTGGCAGACTCGCATCTGCGTGGTTTCTATTCGGGAAGTTGTCGCGGTGGCAAGGCGTATGGGCGAGGTAAAACAAGGGGACAAGATTTTTATGATGGAGATTTTGTGGACGGTGTTCCCAATGGACAGGGAACTTATATTTGGTCAGATGGAGATAAATATGTGGGACAATTCAAAAATGGGAAGGCCCACGGAAATGGCGTCATGATTTATTCAAACGGTAATCGCAAACAAGGCGTGTGGGAAAAAAATCGTCTTGTGTACGAGAGATAACATGCTAATTTAACTTTTAAATAGAAGTCCAATTTGCAACAGTTTGGACTTTAGAAGAGGACACATTTATGGAAAAACCAGATACTGGCGAATCTTGGTGGGGTAAAATTTTTGGTGGTGGTAGCAAATCCACACCGACTCCACCCCCAATCATTGGCGGTGGAACTTCTTCACCCCCACCACCTAGCACAGGAACTAGCGTTAACAGTGCAACTAAGACTACCATTGGAAAGATTTCCACCACGTATGACAAAAATAATGCGACCATGCTAAGTCAACTTAAAGAAGCTTTGAAATATCAAAGTTTCATTGAAGAAGCGGCACGTTCTTATGGTTTTCAACCTTCTATCATTTGTGGAATCGGTTCCAGAGAATCGCATTGGGGACTGGCCCTCAAGCCGCCGGGTCCATCTGGCCGTGGTGATTTTGCCCGGCGACGCGCCAAGGGTGACCGTAAAACCGCCGAACCGCCTGACGGTCCTGGCTACGGACGGGGTCTCATGCAAATTGACTATGATTCGCATGAATTTGCCAGAGGGAAAAAATGGCCGATTCCTAGAGAAAACATTATGTATGGCGGTAAAGTCTTGAGTGATGCGCGGGCTTACCTGAGAGGCCGCGTTGAATTAAGTACCGAACAGATGTTACGCGCCATTTTAGCCTCCTACAATGGTGGTGCGGGGGCTGCCTTAAAGGCATTGAAAGCCGGCAAAGATGTGGATAGCATCACCACAGGCAACGATTATTCCAGAGATGTGTTAAGTCGTAGTGGCTGGTTTCAACTGCATGGGTGGGAATAGGGGGGATAGTGGATAGTGGATAGTGGATAGTGGATAGTGGATAGTGGATAGTGAAAAAATCAGGGTGGACTAGAGGCTTCAGCCGGAAGTCGCGGCACATTATCCGGCTGAAGCCTCTAGTCCCGCATGTTATCATTCTCCACTATCCACTATCCACTATCCACTAATAACCCATGTCCATTCTTCACTTCCAACAAGTCTGTAAAACTTACCAACGCCACCCCATTCTTGACCATATCACCTTTCAAGTGGAACCAGGTGAATTCTTTGGTCTCGTCGGTGTCAATGGGGCCGGGAAGACCACGCTTATCAAAAGTATGTTGGACTTTTGTGAAATCGACAACGGCAGTATTCTCCTTTTCGATTTGCCTCATACCAATCCCAAAGCACGTTCCAACTTGGCCTTTTTGCCAGAACAATTCTCTCCTCCTTATTATTTGACAGGAAAGAGTTTCTTAACTTATATGGCTAAGTTACATGGGCAAACTTATGATTCTCCGTTTGCTGAAACCCTTTGTCATACTTTAGACCTCGCTACGTCGGCCCTGAATCAACCGGTTCGGTCTTATTCCAAAGGAATGGCGCAAAAATTGGGACTGGCCGCTTGTTTTTTTTGCAATAAACACCTCCTCATTTTTGATGAACCAATGAGTGGATTAGACCCCAAAGCGCGGGCTTATTTGAAACGTTATCTCTTGTATTTGAAACAACAAGGGACGACGTTATTTTTTAGCACGCATTTGTTGGCCGATGTGGAAGCCTTATGTGACCGAATGGCTATCCTCCATGAAGGGGTGTTGCAATTCATTGGTTCCCCGACGGAGTGTTGTACTCAATTCGCTTCTGCCACTTTGGAGGATGCTTATTTGAAATGTATTGAGGCGGACAAACAGTAGTTCGGCCCCCATGACCGTGTCCCTTCCCCAGGAATCCAAAGCGTCGCTTTGCCAGGCCATAGACGAAGCTGCGCTTTGGATTCGATTCATTCATTCCCCCCGAAACGCATCCACCACCCAGTTCAACTGTGGATGCCGTTGACTCCCACTGATTGCCACCACATCAAAACGACATCGATAGTCGCGGGCTTCACGATGCGTATACAAATATTCGTCAGCAATGGCTATCAAGCGTCGTTGCTTAGATATATCAACACTTTCCAAACCACTGCCATAACATTGCCGGGCCCGATAACGCACTTCGACAAACACTAAAATATCTCCTTGTTGCATCACCAAGTCAACTTCGCCTTGAGAACAACGATAATTACGTTCCACCCCTTGTAAACCTTTTTCACATAAGTGGGCATAAGCCAATTCTTCGGCCCAGCGGCCAAGTTGCGTGGGAGATTGTCGAGTTGTTTTCATGTTGATATTCAAAACTCAAATGACAGATATAGTCATAATAGTAGAGAACCATTATTGCTGGAATTGTTGCTGGACTTACGGTTTCAGCCGGTGACGTGCCCCTACCACCGGCTAAAGCCTCTAGTCCGGCAAAAATATTCGTCTTCCACTCTCCACTCTCCACTCTCCACTAAAGTCCACTCTCCACTAAAACCACTAATCATTCCCCAACAACTGTGGCACTCCGTTTACAAACCGCGCCCATTGCATTTGATCACGATGGATTTCACCTTTGTTGTTCAACCACAGACGCCCCGTTTGACCTTGCCAGGGAAATTGCGATTGTCTATGTAACTGTTGAAGGTGCGGTAATAAATTATACGCATCAATGCCAAACGCATATAACCGTCTAAATTGCACCATACCGTCCGGTCGGGCCGTTTGCAATTCTTTTCGCAATTTGCCGCCCATCTCATCTGGTGCCAATACCCACGGCATATCTGTAAACATCACTCCATTTAAGTCGTCATCTTGTTGCGATTTCGGACTCCCAGAATACAGGTGAGAAGTGCCATAAATGGGAAAGTTCTCACTTAACGCATCCGCAAAATATGGACGCATTTGTCTGGCCACCTCTGGAATGGCGACCATAAAGGCCATATCGGTGGTCTGTTCCTTGAGAAATTTTTTCAATGATGCGGTAAAGTTATCGTCATAACCCAATGACGACACCAATTTTCCGCCATGTTTCTCCCACTCTCGTTGAAATGCTTTGAGTATCCGATCTCCCCAATCTCCCCCTGGTACTAACACCAAGGGGTTCCGCCGGCCACTTTGCCAGGCGCGTAAAGCAACTTGTTGTGCTTCATCTTCTGGCGACAATCCAAATTGATAAAAATTGCCGGTACTGACAGGCATTTCTAAATAGTTCAAGCCTAACGTTGGCACCGGCAAAATGGGTTGACTGTTGGCCAACACGGCCAACGCATCTTTCTCCAAGGGTCCGACCACGAAATCGGCGCCTTCATTCACCACTTCTTGATAGACTTGCAAGACATTGTCGACCTTCACTTGACGAACTTCGACATGCGGACGTTGCGCTTCTTCAACGGTATAGGAGGCTTGAAAAAAACCTTCTCGCACCGCTTGCGCTTGTTTGTTATATTGGCTGTCTTTCGTGGGCAATAACAGAACAATTTGAGTCGCTTGGATCGGCATGGTGGCTGTTTGTTGCCCTAAACTTTTGGCAAATCCCAACCCTGGATGATTGGGGTAACGTAATGACCAGTCATTAATGGCCAATCCCAGCCGTTTGGGTGCCACCGTTTTGGTCAACAAGGCTAAGGCCACCCAGCCGGACCACACTTCATCTTGGCCCTTCTGTAATTCCTTTTTCAACTTTTCCACATTCAAATTTGACAATGATTGCCAAATCGACTGTTGACTTTGTTGTTCAATGAACGGGTCTTTGCTAAACTGACGGTTAATTTGCCCCCATTCCTGAAAAGCTTCTTGCACTTTTCCTTGGACCGCCAGGATTTCTGCATGTAACTGACGATATTCCTTTTGTAAGGCTTCTGGCAAAGTGGAAGAGTCAATGCCACGTAGCCGTTCTAGGGCCTTATCGACTCGATGTTCCAGTACGTCGAATTTGGCCCGGACAAACTCCAACGGAATTTCTAAACCAAAGCTTTGGGCAATGTTCAATTGCCCCAATTCGGCCTTGGCCTCTTGGAATTTACCAATTTTCAAAAAATTTTGGATGGCCGACAACTGATAATGTTGCCGCGAAGGCGAAGGCTTGGTGGTCGCCAACCGCTGATATTCACGCGCCGCCTCCAAAAATTTCCCCTGACTTTCCAATTGTTTGGCGGTGATAGCAGGGTCTTGAATAGGAGTATTGGATTTCGCTGGATTTTCAGAAGGCACCGTTTGGCAACCAGGTAACAAAATGGATAAAATGATTAAAAAAATTAGAGAAGTACGATGTAACATGATGAATAATGAATGATGAATAAATAGTAATATTCCTTCTCATTTATACCCCCCCCCCAGCCCCCCCGCACGCGGGGGGGAGTCACTCCGTGTACGCGGGGTTGGGGGGGTGACTCCCCCCCGTGCGGGGGGAGTGACTCCCCCCGCGTGCGGGGGGAGTGACTCCCCCCCGCGTGCGGGGGGGCTGGGGGGGGGGTACAAGTGATGAGGAATATTACTATTATAGATGT
>JAABRD010000011.1 GCA_011391085.1 Thiotrichaceae bacterium
TACCACTGTGTCGCCTTGTTAGAACAGGTGGCACATGCAGAAAATTATACTCCCCCAGTCACGTGATTACCTTAGTGGTGCTAACGTCTGGGGACCGACAGAAACGCCCGATTTCCGTCATCGATTTTGACCCGAAGGATTTGTTTACGGGAGACTCTCTGGGAGTGATTCACCACCGCGTCTTCTATCTGTGCCCCAAATATGTCACCACGGACACGCCGGAACCTTATCAGCAATGGTTAAGGGCCATCCAAGACAGTTTAGATGGCGAAGTCGATGAATCTCTCTATACTCACCCCGCCTTGTTAAAGGTCTTTGATTTGATTGAAAAAGACGGGGTCAGTCCGCAAGAGAATGCGCGGATGAAAGACGAGTATGGCTATGAACAGATTGGCCAAGAGAAGTTTGTGGAAGGCAAACAGGAAGGCAAACAGGAAGGGTTGGCCGAAGGCGTTGCTAAGGGCAAACAGGAAGGGTTGGCGGAAGGCGTCGCTAAGGGTAAACAGGAAGGCTTGGCCGAAGGACAGGCCAAAGGGGTACGAGAAAGCCAATTAGCCATGGTTCATCGTTTATTAGCGCAGGGTCAATTAGACCGTAGCACCATTGCGCAAGTCACAGGATTATCGGAAGTTGAAATTGAAGTGTTGCACAACGCTTTGAACTTCCAGTTATGGTAGGCAATAAGTTAGTAACGTTAATGGGAATGTCACCCTCAGTTGGTAAGGAACCTCTTAGCTGGGCCAGTGGCTAAAAACCCTTTGGATAATCCTCATTGACTTTTTAGAACCGTTATACGATAATTGAAATTATTGCAAACCCAAGGCCAGTTGAGAAGCTAGATTTCCTCAAGAAATTTAGTCACTAACTGAGTTGGTACCTTGGAAAAACCACCACCAATTTAATGAAATATTCCATGAAACCTAAACATAACCAATTGTTCCACTCCCTGGCAGGATTGGTATTGGTCACTACAATGACCGATCCTCAGGGGATTTTCGCAATGACCACTGGGATGGTTACTGATAACCTGACTGTGGCCAACCAAACTATATCTAATCCGCCTTTCCCCAATGTTGGCGACGGCAACGGTGACGGAATACTCGATATTCAACAATCCAACGTCGTCACTCTACTAGACCAAGTGTTAGGCAACTACATCACCCTGGCAGTCAATCCAGACTGTATTATCGTGGATAGTTACACTGACCTGGCCGAGTTTCAACCGACTCACGATGACACCCATTGGTATCCGCAAGGGTTACTATACTTTGACCTCCAATGCCGACAAGCGCAAGTTACTCTGTATTTCCACGGCATCCCTGAACTGCTTCCGCAAATGGAATTTCGCAAATACGGGACTACCATTCCCGGCGATTTCAACACCCTCCACTGGTACACCCTGCCCGATGTCACCTTTCAGCAAGTTCAGATAGGTGGCCAACCAGTGGTCACCGCATCTTATGTTCTGACTGATGGTCAACCAGGAGATATGACGGGAGTTGACGGTCATATCGTGGATCCCACTGGTATTGGCGTCGACAATGACTTTGATAACGTCATCAGTCTGCTTGCCAAAAGCTATGAAGCCTCCACACTGGAAGGCACCGCTACCATCACTGTCACCCGCACAGGACTGGTAGGTGCCTTGACCGCCGATTATGCCACAGGTGATGGCACCGGTTTGGCTGGTCAAGACTATGTGGCTACCACTGGAACTCTCAGTTGGGCCGATGGGGAACGAGGAGATAAAACGTTTGCCGTCACCATTCCTAGCACTGCAACAGTGGGACGAACGTTTACGGTGACCCTCAGTAATTTGACTACGACAGGAACTGGCAATGATACGTTAGGAATCAACAATGCCATCGTTACTCTCACCGATCAACCTGTGACCACCACCACCACTTCGAAGACAGCGCCGGTGGATAACTATTTGGGCTTTGCCGCACGAGATTTTAATGTCACCGTGAAGGAAGGCGTCGCGACTATCACGGTTAATCGAGACGGTACTCTTGGGGCATTGTCTATTGATTACAGCACCATCAATGGTTCTGCTTTATCAGGAACAGATTACCCATTCACCAAAGGCACCTTATCCTGGGCCGAAGGAGAACGCGGGGACAAAACTTTTACCGTCCCTTTGTTAAGCACTGCAACAGTGGGAAGGGCCTTTAACCTATTGTTAAGTAATTTAAAAGTGCCTACCATTCAAGGAAAAAACACGGTACTCAATATTGATACGGCTACCGTCACCCTTACTGATACAGATGTGGTGACGCCTCCTACCGCTTCCACAATTGATCCGCAACAGGTGGATAACTTTATCAGTTTCGTGTCTCGTAATTTTACTGCCACGCGCAAAGCGGAGGAGGCAACGATTACGGTTAATCGTGATGGCACGAAAGGCACCTTGTTGGTTAATTATACCACCGTCAGCGGTTCAGCCATTGGAAATCAAGATTATCAACCCGTGGTCAGTACCCTCTCCTGGGCCGATGGAGAACGCGGCGATAAAACCTTCACGGTGAAATTATTTAACACCGCAACCGTGGGTAGCAGTTTGACCGTTAAACTGACAGGAGTCACTGCCATCAATGCACTGACGACTATCAACTCCTCCTTGATGATAGATACCGCTTCGGTCTTAATCACTGATGCCGACCCTCCTCCCGTCGCCGGGACCACCCCAGAGGTTGTAGAAGAAGTTGTAGAAGAAGTTGTCAACTTCGTTGCCCATGGTTACACAGCCCTGAAATCGCTGGGTACAGCCACTATCACGGTCAATCGCCTCAGCAATCTCGGTGCCGTGTCTGCCAGTTACACAACTCAAGATGGCACGGCTATTGTTGACCAGGACTACCAACTGGCTAATGGTACTTTGACTTGGGCCGAGGGAGACAATAGTCAAAAAACGTTTACCGTCACCTTGCTACCAACCGCTAAAGGTGGTAACTCTCTTTCCTTGTTACTCTTAACTGCCCCCCTACCAGATGGCACTGGTGGCGGTAAAATGCTGGATGCGGCGGTATTAAGTATTGTGGATGATACTCAACTTCCTCCTGACACAGGGGAGACGACTACTCCTCCTCCAACCACCGCAGGAGAAACGTTTCAGCCTGCCACAGGTCTTGGTTCAGGGACATTGCCAGCCGAGGAAACCCCTGGGCAACAGTTAGTCCCGGAAACGATTGAGAATGTTTGGGATGCAGGAGGGCAAACCTATTATCAACCCGTAGTGGTAGGTCCCGATGGCAGTCTTTCCAATGCCGTCTTTGCAGGAGATGTGGAGAATCATGGTTTAATTGGTAATTCTACCCTCCTCCCTGGTGCCACTTTAACCGGTGGCGATTTAACCGGCACCATAAACAATCAAGGTACCATCAAGGATGTTGACTTTTTGGGTACTTCCCTAAATGGAGGAACTCTAGCCGGTAACATCACCAACAGCAGTAAAGTAGGTGGTGCCATCACCAATGTCTCCCTTGCCCCTGGCACCACTTTACAAGGAGGCAAATTGGGTGGCACAGTCACTGCGGCACCTGACAGTCTCATCAAAAACGTGACGTTATTGCCAGGCACGACTATCAACGGTGGTACATTGGCCGGCAATGTCACAGGCGACCCCAATTCACCTGCCACGATTACCAATGCCACGATTACCCCTGGTACGCAACTTTCTAATGTGATTCTCTTACCACCCGTGGTTGTGCCTGAAGATGTCGTCTTGGGACCTGGCGTGGTTTTACCAGAACCCTCCAATACGTTACCTAACCAGATGGAAACGCTAAATGCCGAGATACTCAGTCAACTCTCCCCTGAGATATTAAGTACCCTGACACCCGCACAACTTCAAGAGATTCCGCCGGAAGCCTTTAGTGGATTATCTGCTGAACAATTGGCCGCGTTAACGCCCGAAGTGCTGGCTGTGTTAAGTCCTGAACAACTGGCAGAAATTCCTCCAGAAGCACTCGCCGAACTGTCTCCTGAACAACTGGCAGCTATCAGTCCAGAGGCCATGACAGCCATGACGGAAGAACAATTGGCTATGATTCCGCCACCCACTATGGCTGCCATGACTGCCCCTCAAATGGCTACGTTGAGTCGAGATGCTTTGGCAGGTCTAACACCTCCTCAATTTTTCTTTTTACCACCCACTTCCGTGAGTGGCTTGACGGCGCAAAACATGGGCGGACTGTCCACCGCAGTGGTTAGTCAATTCACTAGAGTCCATGTGGCTGCCTTGAATCCACAAGAGTTTCAAAAACAAGCCGCTACCGATATGGGCAAACTGTTTAACAACTTTGACCCCGCGTTAGTCAGTGTGGAAAACGTGACCGCGCTGGTGCCACCCACTTGGACTCTGAATCCTACCACTGGCGCGTTAACTCCCCCTGCGGGAACGACATTGGTGTTTAAGGAATTTTCGGGGGCGGAGAATTTATCGGCCCAAATCACTCTGCCTGCCGGTTTACCCGACTTAAATACGAACTTCGGAGTCGGTGGCCAAGGAGACAAGACTATTGAAGACGAACTCCATGCGACCCTGGATATGGTGGATTTGTCCCAATTTATGATGTCTCAAGATGAACAAGGCATCTTGCAAATTCGAGGCACTGGCGACTATGAAGGCGTTAATTTCGCCTTTGTCCCAGATTCCAACGAGATGGTTCAAGTGGACCAAGAAGTTCCCGTGGGGTTAACAGTCGAAGAAGGTGGCTTTTATACCATGACCACCCCCGATTCCAAACAGTTTAAGATTACTCCCTCCACCAAAGACCCCGTGGGTTTATCCAACGTGTTAGAAGGAGGTGCAGTTATCTTAGGCAAACGGGGCGATACCTTCATGGAAATTCCAGATGGGATGCGGGCCCCGGGGGAAGCGCGAGAAGTGGCTATGTTTGACCCTTTGATAGAACCTGCCCCAGACGAATTTTGTGAAGAAATCGCTGGTAAAACCGTGTGCGATTTTGAAGATGCACCCGCAGACCAACAACCTGGTCTCCGCCGTATCCCTGCCAATGGGTCACGGACTCGTGAGGTACCCGGCAAGAAGATGGTCTATGCGGATGGCACCTCTCAGGTCATTCATCCCACCTTTCTCTCTCCTGACACGGTTCAAGAAATTGGGACGGGTCTGGATGGGGTAGAACGAGTGACCTTCAATGCCAATGGTTCTTTCGTCGTTGTGCATGAAGGTAAGAAATACCTAGTGACCCCTACCTTTGGCACCAAGAGTCGTTCGCTGGCGCCGGCTGAGGAGATTGAACCCAGTCTAGCCTTGACCGGTGGTGATCATATTACTTATACGATTACGTTAGACAGGCCAGCGACGACTGCCACTGGGACTCGACAAACCAGGGCTGGTGAAGCGCGGGAAGTGCTAGAGATGGATTCGCTAATCGAACCAGTGGCAGATGGTTGCGAAGAAATCAAGGGGGAAATCATCTGCGATGGTGATACGGGCGATGGTGGCACCGAGTTGCCAGAAGCGACGGTGCCATAGACAACGGCGAAACTAAGCAATCGAGAAACTCAGTTTCTATGGTTTGGCTATTCTGGTAAAATAGCAAACCTCATTTCACAATCAATTAAGGGTAGTGATGCAATGTGGGTGATATGTTTCCCCTCACCCCCGGCCCCTCTCCCAGAGGGGCCGGGGGTGAGGGCAATCTGAATATCACCCAGATTACATTACTACCCAACTAAGGAACCCTATATGTTTTGGTGTGATCAACTTCTCAATAAAATTAATCTCAACGAACCTCATCTGGTCAACGACTCCAAAACGCCTTCGGGACGTGCCCATGTCGGCGCCTTACGGGGCGTCGTTATTCACGATGTCGTTTTCAAAACGTTGCAAGAAAAAGGCATCCCCGTTCACTATCGATTTGGGGTGGACGACTATGACCCATTAGATGAATTACCGTATGGCAAAGACCAACATTTTCAACAATACTTAGGAATGCCACTCTGTCAAGTGCCACCGCCTCCTGGTTCCACCGCCTCCGATATGGCGGATTTCTACATCACCGAGTTCTTTCAAGTCTTTGATTACTTGGGAATAAAAGTGGAAAAGTACCGAATGCGTGACATCTATCGGGCCGGTCAATTTGATGAGGTGATCGACACTATCCTCCGTCATGCCGCTGTCGTGCGGCAAGTTTATAAAAAAGTGAGTAATTCGGAACGTTCCGCCCATTGGTATCCCTTTCAAGTGATTTGCGAACAATGTGGACGGTTGGGAACGACGGAAGTGACGGATTATGATGGCAAAGAAGTGACTTATACCTGTCGTCCCAATTTGGTGAAATGGGCCACGGGATGTGGTCATCAAGGCAAAATGTCCCCCTTCTCTGGCAATGGCAAGTTACCATGGAAGTTAGAATGGGTGGCTAAATGGAAAACCTTTGGAATCACGATTGAAGGTGCCGGCAAGGACCATACCACAAAAGGCGGTTCGCGTGATGTTGCAGAAGCCTGTTTAAGGGAGATTTTTAAACAAAAAGCACCTCTTAACATCCCTTACGAATTTTTCCTCGTCGGCGGCGCCAAAATGAGTTCCTCCCGCGGCATTGGTGCGGCGGCCAAAGACATGGCTGATTTTCTGCCAGCAGAAATTTTGCGATTCTTGATGATACGCCCCCAACCGAATAAGCCTATCAACTTCCCTATCGATGAGGAGAACATCGTCAAATTATTTAACGAGTTTGACCGTTGTCAAATGTCAACTTATCACGGCGCCAAAGTCTCTGAGGAGGTCAAAAGGACATCTCAATGGTCTGAAGTGTCTCCTCAAGGTGACTACTTCAATGCCAATATCCAATTGATAGAAGCCTTGGTGCAGATGCCCCATCTGGATCCTGTGCAAGAAGTAGAGAAGCGCAAAGGCAGTCCTTTGACGCCGGTGGAATTGAACCATCTGCAACGTCGCATTGCGTCCGTAAAATATTGGTTAGACCACCATGCCACTGAGGAGGAGAAGTTGCAATTACGAGACACGTTACCAGCGCGGGCGAAGGAATTGAGTGCAACGCAACGGGCATTTTTAAACTTGCTGGCCAATGAGTTACCTTCTACCCCTTGGGAAGATGACACGTTGCAGTCCAAAATTTTTGCCGTGGCACGTCTCACACCGATTTCACAATCGCTGGCCTTTCAGGCGATTTATCGAGTCTTATTTGACCGCGAATCGGGACCTAAGGCGGGCAATCTATTGGCTTTTCTGGACCCAGCGTTTCTTGTGAAACGATTTCAGGAATTGTCTTATGCCAAAGCCGAATTTTGGCAAGAGACTGCCATGACCACGTCACAGTTAGAAACTTGGTTGCAAGAGAAACAGGGGGAGATTGCGTCGGTGCAAACGCATTTGGAAGAGGAAATCATTGAGTTTTTGGTGACTTTGACCGACCAGAAGACGTATTTGCAACGGGTGCAGTGGAGTGCAGACCTGGGGTCAGAAGATTTTCAAACGTGGGCGAAGGGATATGTGGAAAGAGTAGTAAGGAAGTAATGATAGTTCCCTAGAAGAGGGGATAAATGCTGGACTAGAGGCTTTAGCCGGTGTGAGGCTAGATCCGCGATTAAGGGGCAACCCATCACCGGTTACGGCCTCAATGAATAATGGAAAATAGGCTTTCGTTAGCGGTCCTGCTTTGGTTTGGTCATTATTCATGAGTTTTTCCAAGACCAGTGGATTTAACTCGGTTTTTCTTTTCTGTTAACTCATTATGAGGTATCTTATGAACAACAACAACATGAACAACAATAACAATTAGTCCAAGTCGTTCCCAGGGGTCGCAAAGCTACGCTTTGGACTCCTGGGTCTATTGGCACCCTCACAGGAGTTCAAAGCGTAGCTTTGTCCGCCACCGCCTGTTGCAGCTGTCCAATCAATTCCTTAATCCGTTGCGATTTCGTTTTCATAGCGGCTTTATTGACAATCAATCGCGAACTGATTTCCGCGATGGGGTCTCCTAGTGGGGCTAATCCGTTGGCACGCAATGTATTGCCGGTATCGACCACGTCCACAATATAGTCTGCCAATCCTAACAGGGGGGCCAGTTCCATGGAACCATATAATTTGATCACTTCCACTTGTTCCCCGCGTTGTGCATAATAGCGTTGCGTGACGTTCACATACTTGGTTGCAATGCGTAATCGTCTGGGTGGCGGCGGCAGATTGGGGGGACCTGCCACCATGAGGCGACAGTGGGCAATTTTTAGGTCTAACGGTTCATAGAGTCCGTCTTCACCTTGTTCGAGTAACACGTCTTTGCCTGCCACACCGACATCGGCGGCGCCATATTTGACATAGGTTGGCACGTCGGTGGCACGAATAATAACCAGCTTCACTTCTTCTTGATTGGTGTCCAGTACCAATTTTCGAGAAGTCTCCGGATCCTCGGTGGGCACAATGCCGGCGTAGGCTAACAAGGGCAACGTCTCCTTGAAAATGCGACCTTTGGATAATGCTATTTTCAACATAATTTTACCTCACTCGACGAATTTTGGCACCCAATTGAGTCAACTTCTCCTCAATCCGTTCATAACCGCGATCAATGTGATAAATGCGGTCTACCAGAGTATCCCCTTCTGCCACCAATCCGGCTAACACGAGACCCGCCGAAGCGCGTAAATCGGTCGCCATCACGGGGGCTGCATGTAATTTGTCGACACCTTTAATAATCGCGGTGTTACCTTCCAAGCGAATGTTGGCCCCTAAGCGTTGCAATTCCAAAACGTGCATGAATCGATTCTCAAAAACCGTTTCTGTCAAGGTACTGACGCCTTCAGCAATGGAATTTAAGGCGGTAAATTGGGCTTGCATATCGGTAGGGAAGGCGGGATAGGGGGCGGTGTGAACATTGACGGCCCGAGGGCGCAACCCCTGCATATCGAGTTCAATCCAGTCTTCTCCGCACGTCACGGAGGCGCCAGCTTCCCGTAATTTCATAATCACGGCATCTTGTAACCGGGCATCGGTGTTTTTTAACTTCAGATGTCCCCCAGTCATGGCGGCGGCTACCAAATAAGTGCCTGTTTCAATTCGATCTGGTAAAACGCGATAAGAAGTGCCAGCCAATTTATCGACTCCCTCAATGCAAATTTTGTCCGTCCCGGCACCTTCAATTTTCGCCCCCATGCCTTTGAGAAAATTGGCTAAATCGACCACTTCTGGTTCACGTGCCGCATTTTCAATGACCGTGACACCGTCTGCCAAAGTCGCGGCCATCATCAAATTTTCTGTGCCAGTCACGGTCACCAAGT
This sequence comes from Thiotrichaceae bacterium, assembly GCA_011391085.1. Taxonomy (GTDB): domain Bacteria; phylum Pseudomonadota; class Gammaproteobacteria; order Beggiatoales; family Beggiatoaceae; genus JAABRD01. Next base: position 9,268 of record JAABRD010000011.1, read on the forward strand.
CCATTAACAACGTGGCACCATGCAACCGTTTGGCTTGGGCCGTGATATATCCACCTTCCACATGAATTTCCGCGCCCATGGCTTCCAAACCTTGCAAATGTAAATTGACTGGACGTGCCCCTATCGCACATCCACCTGGCAATGAAACTTTGGCTTGACCAAAACGGGTCAAGAGGGGGCCTAAGACTAAAATGGAGGCCCGCATCGTTTTCACTAATTCATAAGACGCTACAAACGTATGGACTTTGCGGCTATCGGCCTCAATATTTAATTTTTCGTCCACGACCAAGTCTATGCCCATGCGTCCCAATAACGTCATCATGGTGGTGATGTCTTGCAAATGTGGGACATTGTGCAAGTGACAGGGTGAATCTGCCAATAAAGTGGCGGCTAAAATCGGTAATGCGGCGTTTTTCGCGCCAGAAATACGAATTTCGCCGCGTAATGGAATACCGCCAGTGATTAATAGTTTATCCATGTATCACACTGAATTTTATATGTTTTGTTCTGTTTAGTAATAGGTTATGGTCAAAGCGTAGCTTTGAAATCCTGGTTGCGTTTAATTATACTTGAACATTTTACAAGACTTATGCAAAATAATTATCTGTTTATGGTATCATTCTGGATAAACGGGTGGTTAAATTAACAAATTTAAGATGTGTTTATGCCAAACTCAACTCATTTATGGGTTACTATGAGTGTAAACAGTCAAGTTGATTTTACCATTTTGGACAAATTTGATGATCAACTTTGTGTGCAACCTCTATATTTAGTGCGTGAACCAATAGGAGTTTGCCCCACCACGTTGGAGTGGAGGCTTTAGTTGGAGTGGAGGCTTTAGCCGGAGTTGGAGTAGAGGCTTTAGCCGGTGAATTCGTTGGAGTAGAGGCTTTAGCTGTAGTTGGAGTGGAGGCTTTAGCCGGCTGGCAGTAGGCCCCCCATTTTTGAGGCATGGAGTGCGCCTACTGCCAGCCGGCTAAAGCCTCCACTCCACCGTGCCTTAGTCGTCACTCCAACGTGCCTACTGCCAGCCGGCTAAAGCCTCCACTCCACCGTGCCTTAGTCGTCACTCCAATTGTTCAACATACAAAAATGGGTGTTGCACACAAGGTTACTATTTATTTAGAAAAAAGGTTTTATAGAAAATGTCGAAATGTATAGATGAGGAAGGTTCAACACCACCACCTGTGAAAATGACTCTAAAAACTAAATTATCTCTAATTTTAATTCCATTGGTCGTTATCCCAATTGTACTGTTAAGCAAATTATCTTATGACCACTTGTTGACAACCACGCGGAAAACTGCGCTGGGGCCTATGGGTGTGTTGTTGAATCAAGTTCATCAAGAAACGTTGTTTCATCTGGAAACGGCCCAAGCAACGATTAATCATCTGGCGAAATCGAGTCGGATTAAGTATTTATTTCTCGAAAATAAAACCGATAGAGAGTCGATTTTGCAAGTTCATCAAGAACCTCTGTCACTGTTATTTACCAGTTATATGGACGTGTATGGCGATTATTACGACATTCGGACCCTGTTGCCAGATGGATATGAGGTGCTACGCTTTTCTCGCGGTCATGAACAGAAAATAGAAGTTTTTAGTGGGGATGAAACGCCCTATTTTTCACAAATTCAAAACTCCTCCAGTCAAAAAGACATTGAGGTGCTGTTTATCAACAATACCGACAATCAAGAACCAGCTTTTGTGGTCGTCAAGAAGTTGTTTTTTGACAGTTTTGCCGATGCCACCGTGGGCACGGGCAAGATTTTGCGCGGCTACTTACTGATAACCATGCGTCCCGGTTTTTTAGCTAAACATATCAAAATTGGTAAAGTGGGTGGCAATAGCTACCTCTTGGTGACCGATGGACAAGGGCGCGTTTTATATCGTCCCTCACAAAGTACGATAAGGGTGGTCCCGGCTGAACAATTTAGCGAGTTACGTCAACATACGGACGAGGGTAGGCCGTTTCAAATGGAATTTGATAACAAATTGGTGTATGTCCAAGGGAAACAATTGCATGACAACCTCTATTTATTTGCCTTATTGCCTGAAGAGGATGTGTTAGCCGTCGGGCAATGGATTCGCACGGTGTTTATCATAGCTATTTTGATAACCATTTTCATCACCCCCATTCTCCTGTTTTTTGCCCTCAACCATTTGGTTATCAAACCAGTTCAAGTGCTTGCGGTAGCCAGTCGCGAAATTGGGGCGGGGAATCTGGAGATACAATTACCCTTGCGTCCAGAAGACGAGATTGGTTCTTTGTATTTCTGTTTTAATCAGATGGTGAAACGTTTACGTTTGGCACTGAAACAAATTGAACGGGTCAACATCGAATTAGAAGAAAAAGTACGGTTACGCACTTTAACTTTGGAACAATTGAATCGTGAATTGGAGATTGAACGTGAAAAAGCAGAGGCTGCTAATTTGGCCAAAGGCGAGTTTCTGGCAAATATTAGCCATGAATTACGCACGCCCTTAAACGGTATTTTGGGAATGACAGAACTGATTTTAAGCACGCCGTTGAATCGCCAACAAACTCAAAAACTGCGCATTATTTATGATTCAGGTGAAATATTATTGACTATTATCAACGACTTGCTAGATGTCTCTAAATTTGAGGCCGGCAAAATGAAATTGGATGTGGGCCCCTTTGACCTATGGCAAGCACTTGAGGATGCCGTAGCCTTATTGCGTCCTAAAGCCGAAGAAAAAGGTTTAATCCTCATTTTGCGAACGCCCCAACCGATTCCTAACTTGTTGTTAGGTGACAAAATTCGTCTCCGACAAATTGTATTGAACCTGGTCAGCAATGCGATTAAATTTACGGAACAGGGTAGTGTTACGGTAGAAATCTTGCTAGAACAAGTAGAGGGGAAAAATGCCCATTTCAAATTTACCGTGACTGACACAGGAATTGGCATTCCAAGAGAAGAATTACCCAATTTGTTTAATAAATTCCATCAAGTGGATGCTTCCACTAGCCGCAAATATGGAGGTACTGGTTTAGGTTTATTTATCTGTCATCAACTGGTTAGCCTCATGCACGGCAAAATTGGCGTCGAAACCGAAATGGGGAGAGGTTGCACCTTTTGGTTCACCCTCACTTTGCCGATCATAGAGATTTCTGATACGCCAGACATTGTACCAACGGTGACCGCCACGCCAGACCCAAAAACAAGTTCACCTCTGGCACCGGTGACAGCCTTATCCAAAGCGCACCTCTTACTGGTAGAAGACGATAAGATTAACCAAATGGTGGCGCAAATGATGCTGGAAGAATTTGGATGTCAAATCAGTATTGCCAATCATGGTCAAGAAGCCATCGACATGACTGCCAACCAACATTATGACGTGGTACTGATGGACTTACACATGCCTGTTTTAGACGGCTATGCCGCCACTCGCGAGATTCGGAAGCGTGAACAAGAATCTGGGCAACCGCACCTACTTATTATTGCTATGACTGCCAATGCGTTAGCCAGTGACCGTGAAAGATGTTTAGCCGAAGGAATGGATGACGTGTTGATTAAACCTGTTTCTAAGGCAGCGTTGGCACACATGTTGAGGGAGTGGATTTCTAGTGAATAGCAGTTTTAGTGGATAGTGGACTTAGTGGATAGTGGACAATGGATAATGAAAAATTGATACTGGACTAGAGGCTTTAGCCGGTGAAGGTGGCACGTCCCCCGGCTAAAGCCTCCACTCCGGTACCTATTATCCACTAAGTCCACTCTCCGCCAATTAAAGGACTTTTTCTATGAAAAAAATTATTATCACCCTAATCAGTTTAACCCTCTTAACCGTCGTCACCCCACAAGCGGCTGATATAAAAGCCGGCACTGCTAAAGCAAAAAAAGTGTGTGCCGCTTGTCATGGAATAGACGGTAATAGTTCCAACCCTACTTTTCCTAAAATTGCCGGCCAACATAAAGCCTATCTGATTAAATCTCTTAAAGCCTATCGAGAGGGTAACCGGTCTGACCCCGTGATGAGTCCTATGGCTGCCTCTTTAAGTGATACGGATATTGAAAATTTGGCCGCCTATTTTTCTGCACAAACGCCTTAGCGAATAAATGCTGTAATATTCATAAGGGAGTGCCAGACATGTCTTGCATTCCATGAGAATTAAGTAGTTATATAAAAAATGTATATTAAATTTCGAAAAATCATGTTACAATAAACTCTCTCTGATTAGAGATTGACTTTTTGAAATTGTACGTTTTACTTGACACCCCCGTGTTAAATAGAAATACAACAGGTCTTACGCAATTTATCCCCTCTCTTTGCAAGTGAGGAGGGCAGACCGTTATATTGTAGTGGTATTCCTCATCATCTGTACCCCCACACCGTACACGGGGAGAGTGATTCCCCCGCCTGTGGGGAGAGTGACTCCCCCCGTATACGGGGGGGCTGGGGGGGGGGTACTATTGAAGGGTACAAAGGAATCCCTAACCCTTCTCTCCCCCGTGAGGAGACAAGTTGCGTAAGTCTTGCACCAAATTAATTCCTGGCAACCACATCACATAGGTAACTGAATGAAAAAACTGACTTTCGCTGTCTGTGTTTTAACTTTAAGCAGTTCCGCGGCAATCTACGCCGCTACCGCTACTGGTACCACTCCCCAAATCGTTGGGAATGCCGAAGCAGGTAAGGAAAAAAGCGCAGTGTGCGCAGCTTGTCATGGACCTGATGGCAATAGCCTTGCCCCCTTATGGCCCAAGTTAGCAGGACAACATGAGAAATATCTGTTGCAACAAATACAAGCCTTTAAGGTCGGTACCCGTAGCGAACCCACCATGTCTCCCATGGCGACCCCGCTGTCCGACCAAGACATGGCAGACCTAGCCGCCTATTTCGCCACTCAAGTTAAACAACCTGGCACCGCCGGCGAAAAAGCCATGCCTGTTGGTCAAAAAATTTACCGAGGAGGCAAGAAAACCACCGGCTTACCTGCCTGTATCGGTTGTCACGGCCCTACTGGCGCTGGCAATTCCGCTGCTAACTATCCCTCCCTCAATGGTCAACAAGTTGACTATGTGAAGAAACAACTCGACGATTACAAGAGTGGAGTGCGTGGCAAAGAAGGCACAGGCATCATCATGCGTGATATTGCTACCAAAATGACACCTGAAGACATGCAGGCCGTCACTGACTACATAGCTGGACTACACTAATATCATGGAGTGCAAGACATGTCTTGCACTCCTGTCGGAGAACCTTTATGAACTCATCTTTCTTTCTCAAATACACCCTCTTTGGCTTAACCGCCCTTAGCTTACTGTTACCCGTCGGTCTGCACGCCCAGGCACAGCCCAAAGACCCTTATGCAGACCAATACGAATTAATCATTCCTCCACACCCACCCACCACCGAAGGCAAAGTGGAAGTGGCAGAATTTTTCCTCTACACCTGTCCCCACTGCTATACGTTTGAAGATGATTTAAACTTGTGGGTAGAAGGCAAACCCAGCTACGTTGAGTTTGTCAAAGTTCCTGCCGTATTCAACGAAAACCAAATAGTGATGGCCAAAGTCTATTATGCCGCTGAAAATTTGGGGGTCCACACGAAACTTGACGTTGCTATTTTCAAAGCCATCCATCAAGATAATCGCAGACTCAGTAACGAAATCGAGATGATGCAACTGTTTGCCGAAAACGGCGTCAGCAACGACGACTTTCGAAAAACCTTTCACTCCTTCGCGGTGGATATGAAAGTTCGCCAGGCCGCGGTGATGACCTCCAAACATGGCATCACTGGCGTTCCTGCCATGACTGTTCAAGGCAAATATCGTCTTTCTAGTGGCAAAGCAGGAGGTCATACCCAGTTGCTAAAACTGATCGACTATTTAGCCCAAAAAGAATATCAACTGTTTGCGACGGCACCAGCCATGACACCGGTGCAAACGCCTACACCGACTCCCACGCCGTCAGAAACCAAAGGCCCAAACGAAGCGAAGGAGGCCGCGGAAGTTAAATCTACTTCTGAAGCATCCCCTTCGGCATCGGTGAAAGAAACGGTCCAAACACCAGCACCAGCGGAGGTCAAAAAGGAGGCTTCGGAATCTACGGTAAACAAAGAGACTTCGGAATCCTCAACACCAGCGGAAGTCAAAGGGTCTTCGGAGATGTCCAAATCCTCGGACCCGCCACCGTCTTCTGATAAAACGACACCTCAACCATAAATGACAGATTTGACAACTTTTTGAAAGTTGTCAAATCTCTCACCCACATTTCATCCATTATTCATTATCCACTATTCATTGTTCATTTGGAGAAATGTCAACCTACGCTATCGGAGATATTCAAGGCTGTTATACCGAACTACACCGCCTCTTAGAAGTGATTCAGTTCAACCCCAAAGAAGACCTACTCTGGTGTACGGGGGACCTGGTGAATCGCGGTCCCCACTCCCTAGAAGTGCTAAGATTTATTAAACAACTTGGCAACCGTGCTATTACGGTACTTGGCAACCATGACCTCCACCTCCTCGCGGTGGCCCGCGAACATACCGATTATCTACACCCCCAAGACACTCTGAAACCTGTATTACAAGCCGCCGACGGGGAAGAACTAATAGACTGGCTACGCCGCCGTCCCTTTTTGCACCATGATGCAGATTTAGGACTCACTCTCATTCATGCCGGACTCCCTCCGCAGTGGGACTTACTGCAAGCCCGTCAATGTGCCTGTGAAGTAGAAGAAACTATCCGTGGTCCTAAATACTACAAATATTTAGCGAACCTCTATGGCGATATCCCTGATAAATGGTCAAACAACTTAACAGGCTGGGATCGCCTACGTTTTATCACAAACTGTTTTACCCGCTTGCGCTATTGCAATGCCAAAGGCAAACTGGCTTTAAAAAAGAAGGGACCTCCTGGCACCGAAAAATTTAACAATGGCGAATATATACCTTGGTTCCTAGTTCCCAATCGCGCCAGTCAAGAGATGCAAATTATTTTTGGCCACTGGTCCACTTTGGGATATTACGCCGGCAATGGAGTCTATGCCCTAGATACCGGCTGTCTATGGGGTGGAATGTTAACGGCATTACGTTTGGAAGACCGCATGTTATTCCAAGTGCCTTGTGCGGGGGAATGTCAACCGGGGGAGGCGTGATATTGCCTCAAGAGTCCAAAGCATAGCTTTGCACTTTTGAGGCATGAAGCATTATGATTTTTGGTAGTGATGCTATGTGGGTTCTCTGTCTGAACTATGATTAGAATGATTTTCAGATGGACTCTGATTAGTCATAGCCTCCTTTCATAGCCCTCATTTAATCATCCCAATCAAAGTTCAAGACAAAGAGAAACCGCACGATATTTCACCCAGATTGCATCACTACCTGATTTTTGAACCATTATTATGCGAGAATACAAACACCTATTAGAAACCGGCCCCTCTTTGTTTAGCCACCTCATCTTATGGATGACGGTACTCTTAATCTCCATCCTGGGTGTTTGGGCCAATTACGCCACCCTCGATGAAGTCACCCGCGGCACAGGCAAAGTCATTCCCTCTCAACATGTTCAAGTCGTCCAAGACTTAGAAGGTGGAATTGTCTCAGAAATCTTAGTCAAAGAAGGCAGTGTAGTGCAAGCCGGTCAAGTGTTACTCCGTATCGAAGACTCTCGCTTCACCTCCTCCTACCGCGAAAGTCAAGTCAAATCCTCGGCCTTGCAAGCCAAGATTGCCCGCCTGGCCGCCGAAGTGGAAGGGAAACCGTTTAAATTACCTACCTCGTTGAAACCAGAGGAGAAAGAATTATTTGTCAGTGAACTGGCATTAGCCCAATCTCGACAAATCGTGTTGCAAACGAATATCGATATCTTAAATCAGCAAAAAAATCAAAAGAAACAAGAAATCACTGAATTAAAATCCAAAGTAAAACAGTTGCAACAAAGTTATGAATTAGCTGACAAAGAATTGAAAATTACCGAACCGTTGGTGCAAAAAGGCGTCATGTCAGAAGTGGACTTGCTACGTTTACGACGTGAAATTAGCACCCTGGCGGGAGAATTAGAAGCAATTCAGTTAAGTATTCCAAGGACGGAAGCCACGGTGATTGAGACAGACCATAAAATTGAAGAATTGAAAGTGAATTTTAAAACGATTGCTTTAACCGAATTGAACGACGCCAAAGCCCAATTATCTAGCACCTCAGAATCCAATGTTGCCCTCAAAGATCGAGTGACTCGTACCGCCGTGCGTTCTCCCGTAAAAGGCACTGTGAAACAATTGAAAGTGACCACGATAGGTGGTGTCGTGCAACCCGGTATGGACTTAGTAGAAATTGTTCCCTTAGAAGACTCCCTCTTGGTAGAAGCCCAGATTCGTCCCTCCGATATTGCATTTTTGCACCCAGGTCAGGAAGTGACTGTCAAATTTACCGCCTACGATTTTTCCATTTTTGGAGGCTTAAAAGCGACCTTGCAACAGATCAGTGCCGACACGATAGTCAATGACCGCGGAGAACCGTTTTTCCTAATAAAAGTACGCACTGAACGCAACTATTTAGGCGCCAAAAATAAACGGTTGCCCATTATTCCAGGAATGACAGTGATGGTGGACATTTTAACTGGCAAAAAAACGTTGTTGACTTACTTGTTGAAACCGATTCGAAAAGCGCAAGAGATGGCGTTGCGGGAAAGATAATAAATAAAGATAATGAATAATGAATAATGAATACCGGAGTAGAGGCTTTAGCCGGTAGGTGGGGTACGTCACCGGCTAAAGCCTCCAGTCCATCTTTAGTTTATTCATTATTCATTATTCATTATTCATTATTCACATGCAACAATCCATTGTTTTTGATATAGACCTCATTCGCCGTTACGATCAGGCAGGACCGCGTTATACTTCTTATCCCACGGCGGTACAATTTCATCCGGGATTTCAGGAGAGTCACTATCGTGACTATGCGAAACACAGCAATGCCATCCCTGGCAAACCCTTGTCATTGTATTTTCATGTCCCGTTTTGCGACACCTTGTGTTTCTACTGTGCCTGTAACAAAATTGCCACCAAGGATCGAAGTTTGACGGTGCCTTATTTAGCGCGATTGCACCGCGAAATTGCTATGCAAGGGCTGTTATTTCAACATGAACGTCCTGTTACGCAACTCCACTTTGGAGGAGGTACGCCTACGTTTTTAAATATGGAACAAATGCGTACCTTGATGCAAGAAACGGCTAAATATTTTCAATTAGTCACGGATGACAGTGGCGAATATTCCATTGAAATTGACCCGCGGGAAGCCGATCCCAAACGAGTAGCAGAGTTGCGCGAGTTGGGTTTAAATCGAATGAGTCTAGGGGTGCAAGACTTCAATGCCAAAGTACAAAAAGCGGTGAATCGAATCCAGTCGGAAGACGAGACGTTTACCGTGTTAGAAGCGGCCCGGCAAGCAGGATTCAAGTCCATTAGTATTGACTTGATTTATGGATTACCTCATCAAAGCGTCGACTCGTTTGCTAACACGTTAGACAAGATCATAGCGGTTGCCCCTGACCGTATTTCGGTGTTCAACTATGCGCATTTGCCGACGATATTTAAGCCGCAACGGCGAATTAACGAAGCGGATTTGCCACCGCCGCCGGAAAAATTGGCGATTCTGCAACACACCATTCAGCAGTTGACGAGTGCCGGATACGTGTATATTGGAATGGACCACTTCGCCCGTCCCAATGATGAATTGGCCATTGCCCAGCGACAAGGGACGCTGTATCGGAATTTTCAAGGATATGCGACTCAAGCAGATTGTGATTTAATTGGCTTGGGAAGCACGTCTATCAGTAAAGTGGGCGACAGTTACAGTCAGAATGTCAAAACTCTGGAGGAATATTATGCCCTCATTGATGCCGGTCATCTGCCCGTGTTTCGTGGCATTGCTTTGACTGAAGATGACAAATTGCGCCGGACTGTGATTATGCAATTGCTATGTCACTTCACTTTAAATATTCCGGTCATAGAGGAGACTTACCAGATTCGTTTTAAAGACTATTTTGCGGAAGAATGGTCACGTTTAGAAACCTTGCAAGAGGATGGTCTGCTGGTGTTCAATGATCAACGAATTGACATTTTGCCAGCAGGTCGGTTATTGGCCCGCAACATCTGTATGACCTTTGATATTTATTTGCGGCAAGCGCAGGGACAGAGGTTTTCTAAGGTGATTTAATTGGCACCACGCCATACCGGCTAAAGCCTCTAGTCCAGCATTTCCCGCCGGACTAAAGGCTTCAGCCGGTTCCCGCCGGACTAGAGGCTTCAGCCGGTGGTGGGTGAACCCCTTACTTTAACCGAAGGTTACTAAAAATGGACATTATTTACCTAACAGAACTCAAGATAGAAACCGTCATTGGTATTTATGCTTGGGAACGACAAATCAAACAAACCGTCGTTTTAAATATCGAGATGGCCGCAGATATTCGCAACGCGGCGAAAACGGACCGGGTGGAAGACACGTTGGATTATAAATCGGTTGCCAAACGACTGATCGAATTTATCAGCCATAGTGAATTTCAATTGATAGAAACGTTGGCAGAAAGAATCGCGGAAATCTTGTTAACTGAATTTTCAGTCCCGTGGGTGCGATTACAACTGAGTAAACCAGGTGCCATACGTGGGGCCCGAGATGTGGGAGTGATTCTGGAGAGAGGAAAGAGACCGTAACATGATAAAAGTTTACGTGGGTGTGGGCAGCAATATCGATTCTCGTTATCATATTCGGACCGGGTTAGAGGATCTGCAACGACATTATGGCAAGTTAATCGTCTCCTCAGTCTATGAAAGTCTTGCCTTGGGGTTTGAAGGAGACAATTTTCATAATCTGGTGGTGAGTTTTGAAACCCAGGACAGCCCGCATACGGTGATTGAGACGCTGAAAAATATTGAACAAGCGCATGGTCGAAACCAGCCCTGTGAGGCAACCTCTTTCCAATCGCGCACGTTAGATTTAGATTTGTTGCTATATGGTGACCAGGTTCTCCAGGATTTGTCAGTGCCACGAGAAGATATATTGAAATATGCTTTCGTGTTGTTGCCGTTGGCAGAAATTGCACCCGCTGAGAAACATCCAGTGACAGGACAAAGTTATGCGGAGTTATGGGACGCTTTTGAACAGAAGGATAGGCAACAGTTGTGGAAGGTAGGGAAGATTTGAGGTGGAGGGCATGGGGAACTGTGATTTTTGTGATAGGTGTGTGAAGAGAATGAGAAACATAGAGGGGGGCGATACGTTCTTCTTCTCAGATTTTCATTTATAGTGATATTCATATCAATTTGTACATACTCGCTGGAACGCAATAAGAATTATTGCGCTACGCGCCGCAGCATAGCGGGCGCACGGGGGCGCAATAATTCTTATTGCGCTCCAGTGGAAGTTGTACAGATTTAGAGGAATACTACTATCACATACATCACAGTTCAAGCGGAACTGTGATTTTTGTGAGGCGAATGAGGCGAATGAGTGAGACAGAGGGGGAGGACGACACACCGTTCCTCTCGTTTTTTCACTCACACACATCACAGTTCACCTATTATCGCATCAATATACCTAACACCTCCTCCAGTTCTGCACGTAGTGTGCGAATCGCTTGCAAAGTGTTCGGCACTTTTTCACCGACGCTGGCTTTTTCATTGGCTAAACGTTGTTTCGCACCACCAATGGTAAAGCCTTCTTCATACAGCAAGTGACGAATCTGACGAATCAGAAGGACATCATGACGTTGATAGTAACGTCGATTGCCGCGCCGTTTAATTGGACGCAGTTGAGTAAATTCCTGTTCCCAATAGCGCAAAACGTGGGGTTTGACCGCACATAAATCGCTGACTTCCCCAATTGTGAAATAGCGTTTATAGGGAATGGCAGGGAGTTCATTAAGATGATTGATAAGTTCCAGCATACTCTTCTACTCGCGCCCTGAGTTTTTGGCCTGGTTTAAACGTGACCACTCGACGGGCGCAGATAGGAATTTCTTGACCCGTTTTGGGATTCCTACCGGGACGTTGGTTTTTTTTGCGTAACTCAAAGTTGCCAAACCCTGAAAGTTTGACTTGTTGGCCTTTTTCTAGGGCCATGCGAACTTCTTCAAAGAAGTGGTCCACCATCTCTTTGGCTTCGCGTTTATTGAGGCCCATTTCGCCAAACAGTTTTTCTGCTATGATCGCTTTTGTTAATGCCATAGTCGTTATTTCCTTAAATGTGCGCCTATACTTTGTTCCAGTGCATTCAGTATGTTGCTTATCTCAGTGTCGACTTCTGACTCGGTCAGGTTACGGGAGAAGGCTTGAAAAATCAAGCCAATAGCAATGCTTTTGGTGCCCGTTGCTAGGTGTTCACCTTGATAAACGTCAAAGACAAAGGCGTCGATGAGTAACTCAGAAGCCGTTGTTCGGATACTTGTCAGCGCGTCCAATGCGCTGATTTGAGAACCTACCACGATGGCTATATCTCTCCGCACTGATGGATATTTCGAGATTTCTTTAAATTTAGATAGACTCGCTTGTAACAAGGGAGAGAGTCGTAACTCAAATAGATAAACGGGCGGATTCAGTTCGAGTGTTTGGATAAGACGAGGATGCAGGGCACCTAGTAGTCCAAGATATTCGTTGCCATGATAAATGGCGGCAGTTTGGCCGGGGTGTAAAGCCGGATGAGTGCCAGGTTTGAAACGGTCTATCTCAGTATGACCTGCCACACTTAATAAGGCAACGACATCTGATTTGACATCAAAAAAGTCCACCGGTTGTGCTGACAGTCCCCATTGTTCGGCAAAGCGGGTCCCACTGACTAAGCCGGCTATCATGTTTTCTTGAAGTAATTCGCCTTCCGAAGTGCGTTGAAACCGCAAACCCGTTTCAAACAAGCGTAGGCGATTTTGTTGACGAGTTTGATTATAACGACAGGTTTGGAGGAGACCAGTCCAGAGGGTGGTTCGCATGACGGACATATCCATAGCCGTGGGATTATCTAACCGTTTGGCAATGGGGTTAGCCAGTTTCATAGAAGTGGTTTTTGGATCCAGAAGGGCTTGCACGTCGGCATCGACAAAGCTGTAGGTGATGACTTCTTGATAGTCACGGTTGACTAGAGTGGCTTGCAATTGTTCTAACGTGACCGCAGGTTGAGAAGACATGGTAAGCCAGGCTAGTGGTTGACGGTTATGAATCCGATTGTATCCATAGACTCGTGCAATTTCTTCAATCAAGTCCGCTTCCAAAGTGCAGTCAAAACGATAACTAGGAGGTGTGACTTGCCAGGTAAATTCGTCAAACTCTCCCATTTCGCCGACGGGAGGAGGTGCATTGGGGACGGGTACCACGGTCATGTTTAGGCGCGTCAAGAGGTTGCTAACCTGCTGATGTTCAAGGTATTCTCCCAATAAGCGTCGGATTCTGGAGGCCCGTAGAGTTATCGTCGGCGTGGCAGGTAATGTGGTTTCGTCCACAACATCTAGTACGGGTCCTGGTTCTCCACCAGCTATATCTAATAACAGCGCGGTCGCCCGTTCTATGGCACGACGTTGTAATTGCGGATCCACACCGCGTTCAAAACGATAAGAAGCATCAGTTTGTAATCCGTAGCGACGGGCACAACCAGCTAAGGTGGTGGGGGAGAAGAAGGCACTTTCTAAGAAAATATCTTGAGTGACAGACGTTACTCCGGTGTCTTTGCCACCCATGATGCCGGCCATAGCGACAGGTTTTTGATGGTCCGCGATGACCAGTGTGTTGGCATCCAATGGCAGGGTTTGACCATCTAACAAGGTCAACGTTTCACTCGCCTGGGCCAGCCGAACTCGAATACCACCTGACAAGGTCGCAAGGTCAAACGCATGAAGAGGTTGCCCCAGTTCAAGGAGAATGTAATTGGTGACATCGACTACGGCACTGAGACTGCGTAACCCACTGCGCCGTAACCGTTCTTGCATCCACAGTGGAGTGGGCGTATTGACTTTGACATTTTTGATCACTCGTCCCACGTAGCGTGGACAACCTTGAGGGTGAAGAATTTCCACGGGGAAGGTGGTCTGGATAGTGGCAGGCACTGCTGAATCCACCGGCGGTTGAAGGACACTGCCCGTAAATACGCTGATTTCTCTAGCCACTCCCTGTACACTTAAACAGTCCCCTCGATTGGGTGTCAGTTCAATTTCAAGGCTAACATCATCTAATTGTAAATAGTCACGAAAATCTTTACCCAGGGGGGCATCGTTGGGCAACGACATAATCCCTTCGGAAGTTTCCGCTAATCCCAATTCTTTGGCAGAACATAACATGCCTCCGGAAATAACACCTTGTAAGTTGGCAGGTTCAATATTGAAATCAGGCAATTGCGCCCCCACTAATGCAGTAGGCACTCGCATCCCTGCTTGCACATTGCGGGCCCCACAAACAATATTTAAGGGTTGTTGGTCGGCGCCTACGGAGACTTGACAAATGGTCAATTTTTTGGCATTTGGATGGGAAGTGACAGATAACACCTCCCCGATCACAACTTTATCAAAAGGTCGGGCGACGGGTTGCGTGTTGTCCACCTCTAAGCCTGCCATGGTTAAGTTTTCAATTAATTGATTGGTTGACAATGGGTGATTGACCCATTCATGTAGCCAGGATTCGCTGAGTTTCATTGTGTTATAATGAATAATGAATTTAATGGATAATGGAGATAATGGATAAATTATGGCGGAATAGAGGCTTTAGCCGGTGACATGCCCCTCCCGCCGGCTAACGCCTTAATGCTATTAAGTTAAGGTACGGTGGAGTGGAGGCTAACGCCTGCCGGCGGTAGGCGCCCCGCAATTTGAGTGGGGGGTGATGCCTACTGCCGGCCGGCTAAAGCCTCCACTCCACCGGGATTTTCCTTAACTGAATGGCATTGCGGCTAAAGCCTCTAGTCCACCGCTATTTTAATTGTTTTGCCACCTCAATCCCTTAAATGGCATTGCGGCTAAAGCCTTTAGTCCGGCAGTTGTTCTTCACTGTCCATATATCCATTACTTATTATAGTTGTTGAGTAAAGATAAATTATACACGAAATCCAAAAAAATCAAAATATTTTTCGTGGTGTTTGAATGAGATAACTAATTAATTTTAAAAGCTATACAAAAAAAATTTCGAGAGGGGGTTGTTTTTTGAATTGTTAGCATCTATAATTAGGGGTAACGAAAGAATAGAATGGCCAAAAAATTTGGCCACATAGAATGGAGAGATGGCCGAGAGGCTGAAGGCACTCCCCTGCTAAGGGAGGATGGGCTGTAGAGGCTCATCGAGGGTTCGAATCCCTCTCTCTCCGCCAGTTTTTTTGGTTAAGCAAACCTCCTGAAGAGATTCTATTTATCATGATAGGGTTTCTTCTCTTTATACATACGCGCCCGTAGCTCAGTGGATCAGAGTATCTGGCTACGAACCAGGTGGTCGGGAGTTCGAATCTCTCCGGGCGCGCCATATTATTACCGCCGCACAACTTCGTTGTTGTGCGGCGTCTTTGAATGATGTCATTATAATTCGTATGCGTGGGACTACGCAACCCTGCGGGATTTCACACGATTTTATTTGGGGAATCCGTACCATCCATCGCCCCCCCTACCTGACTCACTTTCGAAAATACCTTCGGAGTTTTCAACACCCTAAAAGTCTCCACCGTTCACTCCTCCTCGAAGACTTATTCCTGCCGTTGGGCCTCCAACACCTGCAAACTTCACTGTTCCAATTGTTCCACCCAAGGCTTGTTGCAACCGGCGGTTGGCCCAAGTGGATAATTCACCAAAATATTGGCATAACAGATGTGATAACCAGTCAAATTTTCGGTAGTGATGCAATCTGGGTGATATGTTTACCCTCTCCCCCCGGCCCCTCTCCCAGGGGGAGAAGGGTGAAAACCACGGGTACCGCCGTTCTCCCCACGCCCGTAGGGGGAGGGGCTGGGGGAGGGGGGAAGTGTCTATCACCCACATTGCATCACTACCAAATCATAATTAGTTTTGCCTAAAATAGCATAAACTTAAAAAACTAAGATTTTAAAAAACTTTAGTTTTTCAACAGCAATCTCTCACCCATTCATTGTCTCAGTTATTGTCTGAATTTATGATAACCAAACCTATTCACTCTCCTCTACACTTTAACACCGAATACGTCGGCGGCATCCTCCTCTTGATAGGACTTTATGCCGCCAGCCTTCACAGCTATTTATTATTTCATGCTATTGCAGAACTCATTAGCATTGTTGTCGCTTGCAGTGTCTTTCTCTTGGTCTGGAACACCCGTCGCCACATCACCAGTAGCTACTACCTCATTCTAGCCATCGCCTTTTTCTTCATTGCCCTCCTTGACCTCCTCCATACCCTCGCCTACAAAGGGATGGGCGTGTTTCCCAATGGTGGTGCCAACCTCGCCATCCAAATCTGGATTGGAGGACGTTACTTACAAGCCTTTGCCTACCTCCTTGCCCCCATTCTAGCAGTACGTTATCCGCGCCTCCAAGTATTCCCAATTTTCACCACCTGCCTGGGTTTCTTCCTCCTTATTATCTTTATGATTTTCTGGTGGAAAATTTTTCCCATTGGCTTCGTCGATGGCCAAGGGTTAACCACGTTTAAAATAGCCAGCGAATATCTCATTTCCCTCCTCATGCTGACGGCCCTCATTTATATGTATTACCACCGCGAAGTCTTTACGGGTCAAAAATTCCAATGGTTAGCTATTTCCATCCTCTTTGCTGTTACCGCCGAAATGTTCTTTACTCTCTACACGGATGTTTATGGCTTCACCAATATTCTAGGTCATTACTGCAAAGTGGTCTCCTTCTACTTCGTCTATAAAGCCCTTATCGAAGCCAGTCTCACCCAACCCATGGAAACCCTCTTTAGTGAAGTCCATCGGGAGATACAACAACGCAAACGTAGTGAAGCAGAATTGCGTCATCAACAAACCTTCCTACGGCTGATTATCAACAACATTCCTCAACTCATTTTTTGGAAAGACCAACACAGTGTCTATTTGGGTTGCAATCAATCCGTGGCAAACCTTCACCAATTAAAGACACCAGAGGACATCATCGGCAAAACGGATGTTGACCTCTCTTGGAAAGACCATGCCCACTGTTACCGTGACGTTGACCGACGCATCATGGATACGAATACTCCCGAATATCACGTCATTGAAACCTATACCCCACCTGACGGCACCCGGCGCTGGGTCGACACGAATAAAATTCCCTTACATGATGACAATGGCAACGTCATCGGCATCTTAGGCACTTCCGAGGACATTACGGAACGCCAACTGGCGGAAAAAGCACTGATTGAAGCTAAAGAACTGGCCGAATTGGCCAGAATCCAAGCCGATAGTGCGAATCAAGCCAAAAGCACCTTCCTGGCCAATATGAGTCATGAACTGCGCACCCCTCTCAATGGCATTCTTGGTTACACCCAAATTCTCCTCCGCGATAAACTGTTGGCCGATAAATACAAAGAAAATATCAGCGTCATCTCTCGTTGCGGCGAACATCTCCTCACCCTCATTAACGACGTTCTCGACCTTGCCAAAGTGGAAGCTGGACGCATTGAACTCTATCCCAGCGATTTTCGGATGGACCATTTCTTACATGGCATTGTCGAACTGTTCACCATGCGTGCTGAACAAAAGGGCATCACGTTTTTATACGAGTCTCTATCTCCGCTACCAGAAGCAGTTCATGCCGATGAAAAGAGGCTCCGGCAAGTGCTTATCAACCTCTTA
Organism: Thiotrichaceae bacterium; assembly: GCA_011391085.1. Lineage (GTDB taxonomy): Bacteria > Pseudomonadota > Gammaproteobacteria > Beggiatoales > Beggiatoaceae > JAABRD01. Next base: position 27,014 of record JAABRD010000011.1, read on the forward strand.
GGCAACGCGGTCAAATTTACTCAAAGTGGTGGAGTCTGCCTAAAAGTAGGTTATCACGAAGATAAACTACGCTTTCAAGTAGAAGACACCGGCGTAGGGATTGCGGAAGCTGACTTAGACCAAGTGTTTCGCCCCTTCCAACAAGTCGGAGACCATAAACAAAGGGCCGAAGGGACTGGCTTAGGTCTTTCCATTACCCAAAAATTAGTTGAACTGATGGGAGGCACTATACATCTGGAAAGTACCCTTGGTAAGGGCAGTAAATTCTGGATATTATTGGATTTACCCAAGGCCCATGCCCCAGTCAAAACACAGGCGACGGACAACGCCCCCATTATCGAGAGTTATGCCGGTCAACGCCGCAAAATTCTCGTCATCGATGACAAATGGGAAAATCGCGCTGTGTTAATCAACCTCTTGACACCCTTAGGTTTTGATATGTTGGAAGCCGAAAATGGCAAAGTCGGTGTTGACAAGGCACAAGAACATCTGCCAGACTTGATTCTAACAGACCTCGTCATGCCCATCTTAGACGGTTTTGAAGCCACGCGCCAACTCCGGAACATTCCGCAAACTAAGGAGATACCTGTGATTGCCATTTCTGCCAGCGTCTTTGATTATCATCAACAAGACAGTGTCGACGCCGGTTGTAACGACTTTCTCCCCAAACCGGTACGCGCTGACCACTTATTCGACTTGTTGCAAAAATACTTGGGATTGACTTGGATTTATGACCAACCTATTCAAACGGACACGTCACCAGAACTGGCCTTTTTCACGGACACTGCACTTGACCTCTCTGCGCTGAAAATTCCTACTAAACAGGCCCATACGATATTCGAATTGGCCAATATGGGCGATATTGGTGGTATCTTAAAGGAAGTGGAACAACTGGAAAAAACCGATAGGCAATTGTTGCCATTGACTCGTAAGTTGATACAATTGGCACGTAGTTTTGACGATGCGGCAATTTGTGAACTGGTACAGCAGTATATGTAGCAATGCCATTAAGAAATCGAAAGCTAACGTAGGGTGGATTAAGCGAAGCGTATCCACCTGAATTTCTAAAATGGTGGATACGCTTCGCTTAATCCACCCTACTATTTCATTATTCATTTTCTGCTAAACTATCCTTTTTCTCCATTCCAAGAACAGAATCCACAATGACCTCTTTAAAAGACTTGATGACTCTCTATCAACAAAGAGTCAACACTGCTTTAGAAACCTGGTTGCCCGCCACCACCATTCAACCCACTCGTTTGCATGAAGCCATGCGCTATGCCGTGCTAAACGGCGGAAAACGAGTGCGTCCGTTACTGGTATACCTGACCGGTCGTGCCTTAGAAGTGAATCCCGAATTACTGGACGGACCAGCCTGTGCGGTGGAATTGATTCATGCCTATTCGCTGGTACACGATGATTTACCAGCTATGGATGACGACGATTTACGCAGAGGAGTGCCCACCTGTCACAAAGCCTTTGACGAAGCCACGGCCATTTTGGTAGGAGATGCGTTGCAAACTTTAGCTTTTTACGTCCTCAGTCACGACCCCAAATTACTCTCCACCGAGAAGCAACGCCTAAACATGATTGAGACGTTAGCCTTGGCCAGTGGATCACGGGGGATGGTAGGAGGACAAGCGTTGGATATGGTTGCAGCAGGGAAGTGGTTAAGCATAGCAGAGTTAGAAAATTTGCATATCCACAAGACCGGCGCCTTGATTCGGGCCAGTGTGAAATTGGGTGCCTTGACGTCTCCTCATCTCAATGAGACCAGATTGGAACAGTTGGACCATTATGCGAAATGTATAGGGTTGGCATTCCAAATTCAGGATGACATTTTGGATCTGGAATCTAGCACGGAAGTGTTAGGGAAACGCCAAGGCGCCGACCTCGTCCATGAAAAGGCGACTTATGCCTCAGTAGTGGGAGTAAGTGAAGCCAAACGAATGGCTGTCGAACTGGTAGAACAAGCCGTCAACAGCCTCGCCGAGTTAGATGAAAACGCCGATCCGTTGCGTTGGATGGCCAACTATATTATCACGCGGAGATATTAAAGAACCGCCCCAGGACTCCAAAGCGTCGCTTTGTGCGTGACAAAACGACGCTTTGAACACCTGCTAAATTTACCTGTAATCGTACATAAGAGTAAAAATATGACTATACGCTACACCTGGTTAATCGTTATGTTTCTCTACAGTTTCCTATGGCTTTTAGACACAGGCAAGGCCAACGAAATTATTGAGAATTTGACCGAGATGGGGAGATTCGTGGCTTCCAAAATTTCGGTCTTAAAATCTAAAATAAAACCGCCAGATACAACAAATTCTGCAAAATCTAGTGTTTGTAAACCTATTAAGGTTAACCTTTCGGTTTCTACCAAACGGGTCTTACAAAATTTTTTAAATTCTCCAAATGAGAAGTTAATCAACCAGAAAAGTTCCTACACTCAAAAGGCGAGTTATTACATCGACGTGGATATTAACGCAGGTCTTTGTAAACCAAAGTATTCTAAAAAATATTGTGGCTTCTGGAAAACACCTGCGGACATTCTGTGCCCACAAGTCAATAAGATTTTACAGACACCGACTGGAGAACCTAATTCTAACCTTTGTTTGTTGACTATAGAGGAGGCTAAAAAACAGGGATGGGATTGTAACAAAATGCCGTGAATGAGTGGGCACAAAGGTCAGGACTGGCAGTCCTTGAACCGTAAATTAAAACATTGGTGGACTAGAGGCTAACGCCTGTGGGGGTGGAACATAATTGAAATCGCGGGGGGCCCCACCGGCTAAAGCCTCTAGTCCACCGTACCTTAATTCCCGCTTTAATTCCTTAACTGACATTGCGAGAAGTAAGGGGGATTTTTTCACCACTCTATGCACATCTAATCATCAAGTCGGTTTATATTCCAACAACCTAAGCATCTGGGGTACCACATTCCTCATAGGTCCCTGATACAACGAAATATCCAGTTCTTCCGCTAGACATTCGAAAGTGGAATGATGAAAAGCAAAAATAAAATGTTTCAAATTCGACGAAAATGGCAATTTATGAGATTGTAGATTGGGATTACCGATCTCATCTAACCACCGCAACCACGAGGAATTTTCCACCACGTAAGCACCACAAGGTTTTAAGCCGCGACTGGCCAATGGATGACCTGAAAAAGTCTCGTCACAAGGCGGCCCAAATAGGTGCGCATGACATTGTCTAAATCGTACCAATGCCACCGGTTCCCCCTCGTTAGCAACCCCCGTCCAACGCACGATGGAACTATCCCAACGTTCAGGGGTGTTTTCCACATAATAGGTAAGAAACGTGATATGTTCATCACTCATGACAAACGGAAAAGGGGCCCCGATAGAAGATTGTGGCACGCCCTTCAATTCGCTGATAAAGTCTTTGCTATCTACTTCGTACATCTGAATTACCTCCTTTGTACATTTTAGAGTAGAGAACCGGAGTTCTGCTGGATAACTTATGTTTAGACAGAATTTGATAACTTTAAAAGTTGTCAAATTTTTAAGGAGAGTTAAATTTTCCCATTATGGCAGTTGACAAATTATCCCAATTGGGGTCGCCATTTCTAATGCGAATAGTCAAACAAGTATGATTGACTGAATATTCTTCTCTTAATATTGAAGAGTATATCAAATTTTTTCAGTCAGCACCAATAATCTGTCAAATTATAGCAACTGCTGGGCAATTATAACACATCGACATTGAATGTGAAGAGGGTTCCATATACACTAATGTCCCTATAAACCTGTACAACCCCCCTACAAATTCTCTGGAACGCAATAAGAATTATTGCGCACCAATAGCTTTATTCTTTGAAAAACCATGATGACTCACTTATTTGACCACTTCGATTTTTCCCAACTGAGTTCCCCCAATTTGAAAGAAGACAACCGCCGTGAACACGACTGCATTTGATTACTTAAAGCGTCCCTTGTTAGACGAAATTCCCGTGAAAAAACAAGCCGCCAAGCGACATTTTGGAGTGCATGGGTATTTTACCAAACAAGCCTGGAATGTGGTACAAGAATATATTCGACATTTTTCTCAAACAGGCGATTTGGTACCGGACCCCTTTGGAGGCAGCGGGGTCACGGCGATAGAGGCGATGATGACTGACCGGCGGGCGATTCATTTGGATTTAAACCCCATGTCAGTATTTTTAGTGGATAGCTTAACTTGCCCCGTTAACTGTGCCGATTTACAAACCAGTTTTGAACGGGTCAAAAATGCTTACGAATCAAACCTGACAGGTTTTAAAAACCTATCAGGTTTTGTGACAGAGGCCATGAAAAACTATCCTTATCCCAAAAACATTGCCTTGCCGAAAGGGTCAGATGTGGAAGTGGTGCAACAATTGTTTAGTCAAGAACAATTAGCGCAACTGGCCTGTTTAAAACATTTGATTTTGCAAGAACCAAATCCAAATATTAGAAAGTCATTGTTATTAGCATTTTCTAGCACCCTTACCGTATCGAACTTAACCACTCACGCGGGCAAAGGTGGCGGCCCCAATTCGGGGTTTTTTGCTTATTATCGTTATAGAATCGCACCTGAACCTGCGGAACTGTCCATCATTAATAGTTTTGAAGCAAAATTTAAAAAAGTCCTCCATGCTAAACGCGAAATAGAATCCGAAATCAATGTCGACACGATTCAACATTTACAGGTTATTCAAGGTTCTGCCACGGATTTGTCCTTTTTGAAAAAAGACAGTGTCGACTACATTTACACAGATCCCCCGTATGGGAAGAAAATCCCCTATTTGGATTTATCGATCATCTGGAATGCGTGGCTAGATTTAAATGTCACCGAATCCGATTACGCCTTGGAAGCGATTGAAGGTGGGACACACGAGAAGAGTAAAACTGAATACAACGAATTGATCGCCCGTAGTATTCAAGAAATGTATCGCGTCCTCAAATTTGACCGCTGGCTGTCCTTTGTCTTTGCCCATAAGGACCCCGAATTTTGGCATTTAATCATTGACACCGCCGAACGCTGTGGCTTTGAATATGCCGGCGCCGGCGCGCAGAAAAATGGACAAACCAGTTTTAAAAAACGTCAACACCCGTTCACGGTGTTGTCTGGGCAACTCATCATCCATTTCAAAAAAGTGCGGAAGCCGAAGTACATTATGAAAGCGAGTTTAGGGATGGACATTGGCGACATCGTGATGCAAACGATGGAAGGAGTGATTGCCAAACATCACGGTGCGACTTTGGAACAAATCAATGATGAGTTGATTATCAAAGGCTTAGAACTGGGTTTTTTAGATTTGTTGAAGAAAGAATATTCCGATCTCACTCCCATTCTGTTAGACACCTTTGATTACGACGCCAACACCGAACGGTTTTCCATTCGTCCTGACCGGCGATTTCAAACCCAGATCGACTTGCATTTGCGTGTCCGTTATTACTTGATTTCTTACTTGCGGCGGATGGAACGGGAACAACGAATCGCCCAATTTGATGACATTGTGTTAAACATTATGCCTCTCTTGAAAAACGACGCCACTCCAGAAGAACAGACGATTTTGACGGTGTTAGAAGACATTGCGTATCGATCTAACAAAGGGTGGCGGTTTTAGTGGATAGTGTAAGGTGATTTAATAAATCTTGTTTAGGAGTTAATGAGTTCATGTAGGGTGGGCAAATTGCCCACCTTCTTTAGCCGGTGGACGAGAGGTTTTAGCCTCCATGCCATTAAGTTAAGCGCCATGGGTAGGGTGCGTCCCACGCACCGATTAGGCGTGGTGCGTCTTTCCTAAAATGTCTCTCGTGTTATTGAAATTATGTGGCATAATAAATTTCCTTGGTGAAGAAAGAAATTGAATGGTACCCTTAGGACTTGCGCAAAAACGTCAAAGAAACTCAGTTTCTTTAAAGAAACTGAGTTTCTGGTTATAGACATAAGGTGGTCAACGATAAACCTGTTGCCCCACCTTACCTGATTACTTGACCGTCAGAAACTACGGCACGATTTGAACCCTGCCATCTTTCATGGCACCTGTGCTTTCATCCACCACGCCGTTTTGTCTGATGAACGTAATGATTTCATTCCGATACACCAAGCCCGTGTCATTCTTTGGCAAGGTAGCTAGGTTGAAACCAATCACTGCGTCAGGCAATCCTGCGCCTACTTTGGTACCATTCCAACCTTCGCCACCACGGAGGGCAACATAGTCTCCAAAGGCAACCTTGAAGGTTTGGTCTAACACCGTGTCAATGGGTTGACCTTTTAGCGTGATGTCTTGTGCAACCGCAGTGGTGGCATCACTGTTTAACTTGATGGTATAGCGCAGTTCCTTCGAGAACTGGAGGAAGCCACGCGAGATGTAACCAGTCAAGTCTGGTGGCGTGGCACTAGTCAATTCTTCAGGTCGCACCAGGCGTTGCGCGTTACTCATCAGCATCTCTCTGATTTGAGTACCTGTCATCGGGGTCACCACAATCATGTCGGCATAAGGCATCACGCCATACCAGTCATTGAAAGTGAGGTCTGTATTGGGGGTCACACCGTCATTGAGACCAGAGGCATTGAAGACCGCAATGTCAACTTGTTGACTCTTACCCTCTTTGGCTGGGAAATGAACGCTTTGGGCGACAATCGCATCGTTCATAAAGTTGGCAATGGCCGTTTCACCCACATAACGGTCGACATACGTTTGGGCCGTGGAAAGGTCTTCGGAACTGCCCGTTTTGCCAATCACTTCCTGTAACTTCTGGTCTAATTTGGCATACGAGGGTGCCATGATGGTGTTTTCAAATTCCATATCAATGTCTCCATCATGTTCGTAATTGTTGTAAGTGGGGTCTTCTGGGAGGACTCGATCATCGCGCTTTTTCAGTGGAATCAAACGTGCTGTCAAGTGCGCCCGGAGACCTTGGGCAGATTGCAGAAGTGACAGTTTCGCTTCCCCTAATTGGCTTCCCTTGGCACCTGCTTGTAAAATAGGTACGGAATGGTCAACCGTGGTTAACCCTTTTTCATTCAATTTCAGGTGCAGGTGACCGCCAATCACCATCACTGGCTTAGTTGTCATTTTAGCGGCTGTTTCGGCAATTTGTATATCACCCACGGCAAGGTCATGTCGAGACGGTTGACCTTCCACGTCACCATTGTAACCCAGATGACTTAACACAATGATAACGTCAGCCAGTGGTTCTACATAAGATAAAGTCGTCTCCAACGTTTTCAACAGGTCCCCTGCCTCCAAGGTAGGATCATCGGTGCTTCTCAAGAGAGTTTCTTGTGGCGTCGTCAAACCGATGAGACCGATACGCAAACCCTTCGCAACTCCAATAATGGCAGGTTGATAATGTTTGGCCGTGAGATTTTTGGAACCGTATAAGTTAGCTGACAGCACCGGAAACTTAGCATCGGTTTCAATCTGTTTCGCTAACAGTGCGCTACCCCGATCCAATTCGTGATTTCCAATGACGGTCGCATCCAGGCCGGCGGCTGAATACGCATGATAGGCCGCGTCAATTTGAAAAGTAGCCACGTCATAGCCCATCAGTTCGTCAAATGGATTGCCAATATGGTCATCTCCTGCGGAGACAAACAAAACGATTTCGTTGGTAGCAGCCTTGGCCCGCGCTTCCTTGACGATTTTCACCATCTGGGAAAAATAGTGCGTGTCGCCTTTGGTTTTGCTGACAGACCGCAATTCGTTATGCAAGTCATTGAAGTGAAAAATCCGCAGGGTGAGTTCTTCACCCGTTTTCAGCACAGGAACGGGCAACGTTACTCCCTGGTCTAGCAACATGACATCTTTCAATTTGTCGAAGTTATCCGCAAAGTTGCCGTCCAGGACCTGAAGCTGTTCAAACGCGCCATTGGAGTTAGGCATACCCTGTTTGAGAGTGACCGTATTGGTTCGGTCTATCAACCGTTGTTCGGCTAACTTCCAGTAAAAATCACCAGCCAGTTTCAGAGTCACGGCATGTTTAACTCCCGCTTCAATGACCCCTTCAACGGGTATCATCAAATCAAGGTTTTCATTGAAGAGGGCACATTCTCCCCCCACGGATTCACAAGCACTGAGGTCGAAATTGGGATTTAACGCCCAATAGTAACCATCTGTTGCACCTCCCACGGTTGCAGGAGGCACATAATCTAATTTGAGACTCAGCCGTTGTTGACCAGCCAGCACACAGGGTAACGTGACGCCTGAAGTTAAAGGGTCATAACTGGTCACCGGGCAGACTTCAGCCCGTATGTTAGGGGGGGCCGTACTTAGTGAAAATAGCACGGCGGTGATAAATGAGAATAGAAGTTTAGAGATTCTCATAGATGATACCTACCTTTAAGAGTTGTGGATAGAAAAAGAAGTAGTTTATTTTGCAATTCGCAAAACATTTCAATGATACCAGTTAGAGGGGTGGGATGTCAAATGGGGCAGGTACCGACACGGGACTAGAGGCTTTAGCCGGTGCCACCGGCTGAAGCCTCTAGTCCAACGGTTCTGACACGGGACTAGAGGCTTTAGCCGGTGGGACGTACCCCTGCTACCGGCAAAAGTTTCCAGACCGGCGGTGCCGGTTCCATTACCTTTCTACCCGTTCCTTTGAACTTTCCTGTTGGACGCCTCAATTCAGTGGTTCTAAGCGTTTGTTGACCTTTTCGCCAGGCCGCAATTTTTTCTAAACCTTGCAAAAGTTCTTCGTTAATATCGCGTTTTTTCATTTGATGGATTCCAATCAGATGATGGTTATTCTAACAATAGAGCACGAAACCCTGCTTGGAGAAAATGTCTATCTGCGGTGACAGCCTCTGTCAAACCTTGTTCATCCATAACGACAAAAGAAATGCAATCCGTGAGTCCCCAAGTCTTATCAGGGCGGTTTTTATAAAGAGTCAAAGCTTGGGTAAACAATCCTCTGTCTATCGTCACGACTCGCATATTTTCTATCAAGTAACATTGTTCAATGAATTGAACAGCACTGCTACGGTGAGTGGCACTCAGGGCATTCCCCACTTCCACCAAAATTGCCTCGGTTACCCAAACCTCGGCAGCTTTTCGTAAACGCGGAAAAAATGCCTGTGCTTTCTGATGATATTGATCATGTCGATTCAACAAGGCTTGAATGAACACAGTGTCTATGAATAGGCGTTCTCTTTTCATCTACAGAGTCTCCTGAGAAGATTTGGGAGTGCCATACAAATAATGGTCATGTTGAATCGCCCAATCACGCGGTGCTTCCACCGTGCCAATGAGAGATTCTATGACCTCCCAACCATCGTTTGAGGTGGTAGTAGAGTGGGCCTGAAAGAAGTTTTCAAACTTTTTCCAAAGGTCTAAGGGAACGATTACGCCGGTTGGATTGCCGTGTGAGTCAGAAATATATTGCAGATTTGGCGAGTTCATACTTCCTCTTTGGGTTAGCTGTTAGAGTTATCGAGTTTCTTTGAAGAAACTCGGTGGTTAAGTTGAGAAACTAAGTTTCTTTAAGAAACTTAGTTTCTAGCCAGGTAGGGTGGGCAAGTGTTTCTTTGCCCACCAATCCACTCTTCAAGATGGTGGGCAACGATAAACCTGTGGCCCACCCTACCTGACTAACGAAACGGAGTACGGAATTAATTCCGCACTCCAACTTCAAGTTTACTTATCCGCCCCCGGATCCCGCACCACCTTCAACACTGCCGGCACCGAGTTACCATACACTTCAGGTTCATACATCTGTTCCGTATGCGCTGGCATCACGCTAAATTCCCCTGGGGCAATCGCTTGTGCCACGTAGGACAGATGATAGTTCCCCGCAGGGAGGTAGTCAGCAAAGAAGCGGGCCGCGTGGTGACGCAATTCCTTATGGTAGAAACTCCAGAAGTCTATCCCGTAGTCTCTCCAATCCTCATGACTAAACCAGAAAGAACCGCCGGCGTATTGACCTTCGGCTTTATCGGCATCCACTTGGGAAGCGGTGGCTAGGTCACGGTTGACGGGTTCTAAACCACCCGGCACGGGGTCATCCACCACCACGAAGTAACGTGGCGCTGGTAAGGATAAATAGAGGTCCACCCGCACCAAATCACCCGTTTTGAGTTCCATGGGACTCTTTAATAAAGTCCACTGATGGTTCCTTTCAACGTGATATTCCCGGTTGATTTCCATCCCTGCATTGACTGCCGTCGCCGTCGCTTCCGTGGGGGCGTAGGACAGACGGAAGGTGTAATAGACTCGTCCTTGACCCTCTCGTTCCAACTTCACTTCCGTTTTGCGGCCAGGGTCGCTTGGCGTCATGGCATGGTTGAAAATCATGGGTGGATTCTTCACGTCGTCAAATTGCGTTTCGCCCAATTTCTCGTCGGCCAAAAACACCCGCACAGTCATCTCTGGCGCGTCTTTTTCATAGACGCGGGCAAAGTCGGTTAGGGCATTCATGCAAAACATATTCTCTTGCGTGTTCGCCCATTCGCCGCGAGTTTTCCTCGCTTTGGTGAGGTTGCGCATCAGTTTGACAGGAATATCGAGAACGAGGTCATTTTGCATCACCTCATCGTATTTTATCAAACTGCTGAGAATCGCGCATTCGGTGCGCACAGAGGAGTAGAGGACGTGTTGATAATCAGCATCCAATTTCTCTTGGAAAGAAATGTCCCCTGACGTTTGGTTGAGACTGCCCAGAATCATCTTCACCACTTCGGTACGCATCTTATCCGTGTTAGGCACTTGTAACGCGGCAGATAGAAACATGGCTTTGCCAAATAGGTCCATCTGTTTGAGATGCGATTGGTAACGAGTGAGGTCGGCACGGGCAATCTTCTCGTGTTTTGCCAACGCGGCTAACGCCACGGCACGGACGCTTCCGACCATCCCTTTGGTGTAGAAGTTGGGCATGACATCTTGCCGTAACATCTTCAGCAAGTATTCATGTAACGAGTTCTCCACCGTTTCTGGAATGTGATATTTGCTATCACGTAACCAGTTGAATGCCAATGCCGTGTAGGCACTCAAATAGGGACTCACATGATCATCTTGGGGAATCCAAAACGCCATACCACCATTGGGCGCCTGATACTCCGTTGCCAATTCCAAAGTTTCGTTGGATAACGTTTTGCTTTCCGGCCAACTCAGATGTTCAGGCAAATAGGCCAACAAGTTTTGGTAATGCGAAGCCATTGTACCCTTGCTGAGTTTCTGTTCCCAGCAAGCGTAAGGATAGTCGCGCATATACTTAAATGCCCCGTCCACATTGCCAATCACGGTAGGCGCGGTGGTGACACTGAGACCTCCCACATCAGGATGAATGTCACTGGGGAACGCTATCGATTCCGTGACCTCATCATTTTTGGTAGTCCCATACGTGGCCGCGGTGTCTAACACGCGCCGTTTGCGTACTTCCAACGTCTTGCGCAGACCATCTTGTAACTCACCCGCTTTGGCTGTCACTTGTAACTCAATTGCACCTGCCTTATTGGTCTGGAGAGGCAACCAGAGGTTATAACGTTTGAAGGGCTCCGCCGTTAGTGCTTGCGTGGTCTTCGTGGTATCCAAAATTTCCACGGGTCCTTTGGCATCCAAGGTGACGGTTAACATTTGCACTTTATCGGTGCGATTCATAATGTTAAAACCGGCTTGGAAGCTGTCACCGCTGAGAAGTTGATTTGGCAACACGGGACGAATTTCAATGGGTTGATTCACTTTGAAGTTGCCTTCTCCCAACCCCATCCGGTCAGTTGGCGTGACTGCCATTGCTAACACGCGCCACCCAGTCAAGTTATCTGGCACCTTGAACTGAATTTGAACCTTTCCTTCCGCATCTGGACGCAAAGACGGATTCCAGTAGCTGACGTATTTGAAGACGGACCGCATATCGGGTCCCATCCCACCGTCACCGCCGGCATTGGCGCCCTTCTTTTCAAACTTTTGGCGCCCCACCAGTTTCAATAGCAAACTGTAGTTGGCAATATCCAGGTCATCGAGGGTATAGAAACCAGTGTAAGGGTCAAAGTAACTGCGACCTTGACTGATGAGGTCAAAGACGGCTTCGTCTAACACTGAAACCGCTAGTTCCACGGGTTGGTCAGGAAGGTTGCCTTGCCGCGTTTGCACTTGCAAATTGACGGTGACTTGTTCACCGGGACGATATTCGGGTTTGTCACTGTGAATGTCCACAGTCAGTTCCTTATACGGGTCTTTCACCATCGTTTTCGCATAGCCCATGCGGAAGGCTGGTTTGCCCAAATCGACTTGGTCTTGGTCAATGGGTTTGTCAACACGGGGAGACATGACGGTGACAGAGACAAAGAAGCCTGGCACGTAGTCTGGTTCAACGGGAATTTCAATGAGTTCCGCACTCGTTTCTAACTTCTTGACCCAACTCTTGATGGTGCCAAACCGTTCCACCGTAATCAGTGCATACGCACCTGGGAATGGATTTTTGATGAGATAACGGGCCGTTTCACCGACCTTGTAACTCTCTTGTTCGGCCTTCATTGACAACCCATTGCCAGGGGCTTGGGACCAAACGACGTGACCTTTGCCAATCGCCCATTGCCATAGCGTGGTGCTATGCTTACGTTTGTGGGTGTCTTCAAGGGTGGCCGTCACCTTATAGTCACCCGCTTGGCTAGGGGTGAACACGCAAGGTTGCGGTTCGCCACCAGAAGTCGCTTGACAAGTGCTTTCTGACACCCATTCTTCTTGATACTGAGTCAAATAAGCATTGCCGGCCCCCTTGACGCGGGCTGCTTTGATGTCTAGTCGTTCGATTTTGGCTTGAATTGGGGTGCCGGTGACAGGATTGCCCTGTTCATCTACGACTATCATCAACACTTTAGCCTCTTGCCCGGCGGTTAGAAGCCAACTGGTTTCCTGAAGTCCGACAAATCGATCGCGTCCCACATAGCGGGCCGTGGTACGATTGGTAACGTCTTTGCCGCGGTCATCACGAACCGCACTTTCGACTAGCAGTTTGCCATATAACACTTTGGATTCTGGCAAGGTAAAAGTCGTTTGCCATTGCCCTTTGTCATCGACGCGGGATTCGGTGGAATAGACGGTTTCATCATTGATATTTTCCACTTGGGTGTCAAAGAGGAACCCTTTCACCTGGGGATGCGAAGAGGAGAAGTGTTCTTGACTGAGAATCGCATTGACTTTCGCTTGGGCATTGGCATAAGGACCACCAGCATGTAAATTGGCAGTGGTGTCAATCTGCACCTGTTCACCCAATTTGAACAGTTCCCCATTCAACACGGTTTGAACGCGGAAAGGAGACGGAGTGAAGTCACTGACTAACACACGCATCGGTTGCCATAAAATGTCAGTGAATTTCGCCTTTAAGTTGAAATTGTACCAACCGACGGCAGCCGTTTTGGGAATGGTAAATTCTCCGGCAAACGTCCCAAATTCGGACAAGGAGAAGTCTTTTTCGGTATGAATAACATCTCCCTTGGGGTCTAGCACTTCCAAGGTATAATGGTCTGTGGGAGGCGCCACAAAGGCTTCATTGCTTTGGTCGCGCACGAAGAGTTTGTATTGCACAGTGTCACCGACTTTATAAACCCCTTGGGCCGTGGTGCCCCAGGTATGGATATGGCCATATTGAGGACGTTGATAGGGATAGAAAGCATCTTCGCCAGACATGAGGTCATACATTTGCACCGTGAAGTTGTAATCCAAAGGCAACAGGGCTACCGCCTCGTTTTTTTGACAATGGACAAACAAACGGGGTTTGTCATTGCCATAACTTCCAGAAAAATCCAATTTAGGGTCTAGTTCCTTGGTGCCGGGTAACTTGGCCAAGCCGTGGTCATCAGTGGTGGCCGACGCAAGTGAGGCTGGCAGTTCCTTCTTGACACCATAATCATCCTTATACAACGAGACGTTTACACCACTGACAGGTAATCCCGTGGCAAAGTGAGTCACCCAAACGAGAGTGTTGTGATGGCCCACTTTAGCATGAATGTGGAAGGGTGTGACTTGACTGAAGAACCAATTCTGCCCTTTGGCATTCTCATTGTTCACATCTGGGTTAGTGACAAAGTAACCTTGCACAATGCCAGCGGAGTTAGGTAGTAAGTCGCGCATCCCTAACGGCATTTTGAAGGCAACATCGCGCACTTTGGGGACGGTCAACGTCTTCTTTTGCGGCTTGCCCCACCCCGTGGCGGTCAAGACGTTGTAGTTGAGAGTCACTTTATCTAAGTTCGTTACATACAGCGGCAGTTCACTGTCCACGCCCGTTTCCAGCACCGCGAAATCATGTTCAAACACATGTTTGGGGGACCGGTGGTCGGTGGCAAAGGCCAAGTCAATGGGTTCTGCTAAGGAACGTCCAAATTCGTCTTGAAACGCTTTGGGGTCTTTACTCTTGAGTTGATAAACCTCGTAGGCTTTCAGAATTTCTGGAAACCAGACTTCATACGTGTCTCCTTGACTATGAGAATTGCCCAGGCGAGACCGACCGGTTTGCCCTTCCCAAGGGTTATAGTCGGTGCGTCCTCCCGCTAAATCTGGGGTGATGGAGAGATGATTTTTCACCACTTCATCTAACACGGGACTGGAGAACATTAAAGCGGCACCAGACACGGGGTCGCAACGGGTAGTCCATTCTTCATCAGACGTGGTGATCACTTCCACACCTTTGAGGGAAGTGCATTTGACCCCCACGAATTGAAATTTTGGGAAAGTGGCAAATTCTATTTCATCCCGTTCTTCCACTCCCGTTTCGGTCCCCTCTGGAGTTTGCAAACCGGGTTCAATTTTCAGTTTGATGAGGGAATCTGAAGGTAACGCGGTGTGCGGAGTGATCCACCAAGTGTCAGCCACTTTTGGAGGAGAAGCAGGTGGTTTGGCAGACGCTGAACCATTTTCCGTTTCGCCTTCTTCAGGAGTCGTGGGGACCCATTCAGCTTTGACAGCCACTCGTTTGCCCTTGGCGGATTGCAGATAAAGGTGCTTTTTCACCGAAGTTTGAGTGACGGGCAAGTTAAAATGCACCTCAATGACCGGTGTTTCTGGCCCCTGCCAAGTTTGAAAAGAGGTATAGGAAACCGTCGGACGTTGCGTGATGAACTCGTGTTTAACCGCCTCCTCTAACGTCTTATGCGATTCGGTCTGAATCCCAGGACGCACTTCGATTTGATAATGCGTAGCCGTTTTCAGGGCCGTTTCATCACCTAATTCACAAGACAATGTGGAGGTATCTAGCCACCGCCATTGACATTGCAAGGTCGGCGTGATGGTGATAGGAATCTCACTGGCTTGTCGTTCCATTTTGCCCAAGGGCACGATGGGCTGATTGAAAGTAAAGACAATTTGGCGTTCTGCCGAAACGTCTTCACCTTCGGGCGTAATCCGCGAGATTGAAAGCGGTTTTGATTTAGCAGAATCAGTTGCAGAGTTCTTTCCCGATTCCTTGATGGTTTCCTCCATCGCTAACGCGGGTGACGGAGTAAATAGCCAGCTACTGAGTAGAATGGCCGATAAGGTAAATATATGGTGTTTCATAATATTATTGAAGTACCTCTAGGTTGATTAAAGAATATCAGGGATAGTATGCTACTTTTTGACAAGAGACGCAAAATTTTTTTAGGATTTCAAAGAGACGGTAGTAATGGTAATATGGGTAGAGGCAACAGAATTAAAGTTACGGTGGAAAAATTACGGTGGAAAAATTACGGTGGAAAAGTTACGGTGGAAAAGTTACGGTGGAAAAGTTACGGTGGAAAAGTTACGGTGGAAAAGTTACGGTGGAAAAGTTACGGTGGAAAAGTTACGGTGGACTGGAGGCTTCAGCCGGAGATGGTGGCCCGTGATTTAATCATGTTCCACTGCCACCGGCTAAAGCCTCTAGTCCACCGGAGATTGTGGCCCGTGATTTAATCATGTTCCGCCCCCACCGGCTAAAGCCTCTAGTCCACCTGTATTTTAATTTCGGGGGCGGTTTTCCTTAACTTAATGGCATTGCGGCTAAAGCCTCTAGTTCCTCGGCGCTGTCATACCACAGGCGTTGGCCTCCCATCGATGCTTTTCATACAATACAACAACACAACAACCATTGAAATATGACTTACACACTACTAAAATTTATTCATCTACTCGGTGCCATTCTGATGGGTGGCGGCTTGATTGGCGTCTGGGTGTCAGATTTACATTCTCGTCAACTGCGCGAATTGAACCTATTCGCCGAAACGGTCCGCAACATCGCCATTTTTTATGACGGTGTCGTGGTGCCTGGCGCATTACTGCTACTGGTATCGGGGACCTGGATGGTGACAGCGTTTTTGGGAGGCTGGGATTTCATATACATCCCCTGGCTAAACGGAATGATAATTTTGTTCATGTTGGAGTTTATCGAAGGAAACGTTATCACCCGTTTATATTTTATGAAACTTCGGCGGCTTACTCAAGAAGCTTTGCAGGTGGGAAAATTCACGCCGGCTTTGGAAGCTGCCAGAGGTGAGTCTCTTCCAACGTTTACCCATTTTCTCGATTTACCGGTTCTGTTTCTCATCGTTGCATTAGGTGCTATCAGACCCGACTCCTGGATGTTATTTACAGTGGGTTCGCTGTTGGCGGTGCTGATTGCAATGGCATTGACGTTTTATATCCCTAGACTGTATCCGTGGGGGACAGTTGCTAAACTGTCGAATTAGAACATCTGGGAGGTGAGACACCTTTGGGGAACGTTTCTAAGCGCGTGAGACGTTTCCTACTGTAACTGATTACCAAACCATTTGCGTCAATCTTGATTTAATCGATCTTTTATAAACATGGTATGATTAACGACAATCCCATCCTCAACAATCCTTATCAAGAACCGCAACGTCATTACGCCACCTCATTAAATGGCGAATTGGACTATGCCCAGGTGCGTAAAGGACGACGTATTTTTGACCCCCATACCTTGGGGCAATCCATGCCCGTGCGGCAGCAGAAAACGAATTTATTTGAAGTCAATGACTATGCCCAACAGTATCAAACCCATTTAATCAATCTAGTCCGACGTGAAGTGGGGGCGTGGCGCACGGCGCAATATCCGCAGACGACGCGAGTGACTAAGGAACTATTAACTTTTTGGTTTCTCGATGCACAACGGGTGGGGGAGAAGCAACTGTTTTTTGCCCAACAAGAAGCGATTGAAACGGCGATTTGGTTAACCGAAGTGGCGGCTAAATCTAATCCTGGACACAATATTTTGAGACTGTTAGAGGAGGCCCGCAAACAGGAGGATAGTCAGGCGGGATTGCCTCGCATGGCTTTTAAAATGGCCACTGGAACCGGCAAAACAGTGGTGATGGCGGCGTTGATTTTGTACCACTTTTTTAATCGGCAAGCATATCGGCAAGACACTCGTTTTGCCGACTACTTTTTGCTAATCGCCCCAGGGATTACCATCAAAGAACGCTTGGGCGTATTGTATGTTGATACCTTGCATAAAAAAATCAGTGGTCAAATTCAAGATTACTATCGGCTACGTTATCTCGTCCCCCGTCATTATGACCAAACCTTAGAAAGTTTAAATGCGCGGCTAGTGATTACCAATTATCACAATTTTGAATTGCGGGCGTTACAGGGCAACAAGCGCAGTCCGTTTGATGGGAAGTTAGATAAAACAGGGCGTAAAGTGGAAGCGAAAGAAGACCGTGCGCAAATGATGAAACGGGTGTTGGGGAAGTTTAGAAAAGATACCCGCTTGTTGATTTTAAATGACGAAGCCCATCATTGTTATTTGCCAAAACAAGCGGGGAGAAATACGGAGGAGGAAAATAGCAAGACGGAAAATGACCGGGCCGCAGTTTGGTTTACGGGGTTGCGAGAGATTGCGCAACGGTTTAAAGTGCAAGCGGTGTATGATTTAAGTGCCACTCCCTATTATCTGAGTGGTTCCGGGTATGAACCCTATACGCTGTTTCCCTGGGTGGTCACCGATTTTGGGTTGATTGAAGCGATTGAATCCGGCTTGGTGAAGATTCCATTTTTACCTGAAACCGATGACACGCAACAGTTGGAAACGCCGGTGTTGCGTAATTTGTATGAACATGTGAAAACTCATTTACCGCGTAAAGGTCAACAGAAACGGCGTAAAGAAGCGGAAGCCAAAGACCAGAATGTGGATGAACTTGCCCCTAACATTCCAGAGTTAGTGAAGAATGCGTTGGACCAGTTTTATGGTCACTATGAGAAGGAATTTAAATCGATTCGCGGCTTACTGGACAGCCCACCGGTGCTGATCGTCGTGTGTAACAATACTTCGGTGTCGAAAGAGATTTATAAGCATCTTGCCGGTTATGAAAAAACGTCTGCCGACGGGAATGTGACCGAAGTCATCCCAGGGCAATATGAATTGTTTTCTAATTTTCACTCCACCACGCGCCAAGCGTTGCCCCGGCCGCGGACTTTGCTGATTGATTCCGATGCGTTGGAAAATGCCGACCATATCAACGAGGAGTTTAAACAAGTCTTTGCCGTGGAGTTGGAAAGATTTAAGCAAGAATATCGCTTGCGCCATCCGGAGAAGTCCGTGGATAATATCACCGAAGCCGAAATTTTACGGGAAGTGGTCAATACAGTGGGTAAAAAAGGACTGTTAGGGGCCGAAGTTCGTTGCGTGGTGTCCGTGTCCATGTTGACGGAAGGCTGGGATTCGCAAACGGTGACGCATATCATGGGGTTGCGGGCGTTTGGATCGCAATTGTTATGTGAACAAGTCGCCGGGCGGGCGTTGCGGCGGAAGAATTACGTGTTAGGTCAGTTTACGATTCCAGATGAACGGGGAAAATTGATCAAAATTGACACGTTTGCCCCTGAATATGCCTATATCATTGGGGTGCCGTTTAAACTGTTTAAAGTGGGAACTGGGGTGGAAACGTATATCCCTGACCATGAGACTCACGCCGTGTATGCCCTACCAAATCGGCAAGCGCATTATGAAATCACGTTTCCCAGTGTCATCGGTTATCGGATTGAAACCTCGGCAGAAGAGTTGACCGCTGATTTTTCCCAAGTGGAGAATTTTATCATTGACGGGTCACGGTTCCCCACGGAAACGGTGTTACAGAGTGCCTTTTCGGCGCAAGAGGAGAAGTTGACATTGGTAGCCGTGTTAGAAAAACGTGACCAGGAGATTATTTACCATCTCACTCGTTACTTGTTGAAATTTTATTATTGTGATGACGATGGGAATCCCAAGTTTTATCAATTCCACGCCTTGAAAAAGATTGTGAGTGAGTGGTATGCCACGAAAATTCATTTGTTGGGTATCACGAAACCAGACCATCAGAAGTTGGTCTATTTCTCCGATGTCAAGGCCGTCTGCGATAGCATTATGAAAGGGATTCGGGCCGCGAATCGTGATTCATCACGAGTCTTGCCGGTGTTAAATTACTATAATCCGCTGGGGAGTAGTCAACATGTGCATGGTAGCACCACGCGACTGGTGTATCCAACGGTGAAAAGTCACGTCAATCTAGTGGTTGCAGATACAGATAATTGGGAACAAATTGCGGCCAAGACGTTGGAGGAAATAGAGGAAGTGGAAGCGTATGTGAAGAATGCGTATTTGGGGTTTGCCATTCCTTATGTCAGTGCCGGTAAGGACCGCTGGTATTATCCAGATTTCATCGCCCGGTGTCGACGGAAGGACACGGGGGAGGTGAAAAATTTGGTGATTGAAATTACCGGCATGAATCAAGACAAGGCTGAGAAGCGTTGGACTATGGAGAATTATTGGTTACCTGCGGTGAATACAATTCGTGCGAAGTATCAGATGGAGAAGTGGGAATTTATTGACATTGCAAATGATATTCGGGATATTAAGAACCGGTTGGTGGAGAAGATTTATCAATGACCTGGAGTCCAAATCTGGAGTCCAAATCTTCAGATTTGGACAACTCCAAATTTAAAAATTTGGGTAGTGATGCGATGTGGGTGTACTGTCTGAACTCTGATTAGAATGATTTTCAGATAGACTATGATTAGTCAAGCCGCCTGTCATAGCCCTCATTTAATCATATAAATCACAGTTCAAGACGAAGAGAAACCGCACGATATTTCACCCAGATTGCATCACTACCAATTAAATTAAGGAGACTTTTATGCAAACCATTGCGTTTGAAATACAACCCATGAATGGCTGGATTCAAATTCCAGACACCTTTAAGGACTGGTATGATAAAGCCTTCAAGGTCATTTTACTCCGTGACGAGTCGCCCCAATCAGTTCCCCAGGTGGCGGCGGTCACTTTGATGCTGGAACGATCTGACGCACCTTCTGGCGATTCTGTGAGTCACCGGGGCACCCCGGAATTAACGGATGAGGAAGTTGGATTAGAAGGCGAAGCCCTGGAGACGTTCCGAAAGCTTATGGCCATTTCCAAGCACTGCGCGGCTTTGCCGGACTTAGATACTCGTTCTCCAGACGAGATTTTAGGGTACAACGAGTATGGAGGGTTTGACTAATGGTCATAGAGAAATGATTGGTGACCAACAGACTACTATAAGAGGTATTCAAAAAATATGACAGACCAGCAACCACAGTTGCCACCTGAACAACAGCAACAGCAACAACAACTTTATTTACAGCGCGTTTGGCAATTTTACACGCAAGTGCAGAATTGGTTGCAAGATGACTTTGACTTTGCCCAAACTTATTCTGAAGTGACAGATAATACGGGTCAATATGTCGTGCCCGTGTTGTCTATTTTCAAAAAAGACCTTCCCAAACCAGAAGGTGCCGTGGCGGATTTCTTCCCACAGGGTGCCTCGGTTTTCATGGGTGAAGGCTTGATTGACATCATTGGGAAGTTTGATAAGGAATGGGTTAAGTACATGTTGACCACTAGCGTACCCAAAGTGATGGACCGTACTGGACGAGAATATCCGTTGTTTAAGGGAATTGAACGGGAGGGGTGGTATTGGATAGAAGAGAGCCGCCGAAACCGGGCGCATCTTCTGGATAAGAACCTCTGTTTAGAACTACTTGGTGTGGTAAGTGGCTATGAGTTCGAGTACATTTCCCAATAACCCGTTACCGCCCTTGTGGGAGACTTTTCAAACTCTGCAAGATGCCCTGAGAATGGCTAACAAGGCCGTTTCGACGGTGCGTTTGCGGGTGGCGGAAAAACCGGACTGTCAACACGAATTATTTAAGTATCAACAACACTTGCTTAACCACAATCGTGCTTTGCAGATTCCAGAACAGTCTAATGCGGCCAAATTAATTGAAGATGCCCAAAAGGAAAACCAGGATTTATTCATTTTGGGTTTATGGGCAGCTTTTGAACGGTTCTTGCGATCCTACTTACAGCATAAAGGGGAGGCGTTACAACAAACAGTCACTCCAACTACTTTGGCAAATTCTCTCTATCAGCATTTTGCCAAAGAGGTAGAGTATTGGAGACCTGCCGAAATGTTGGATTTTTTAAAGGATAGTTTATTTGCTATGGCGGAAGGTAGAAAGTTGATTGGGGTTGCTAAACAAGTTCTGGAATATCGAGATTGGGTCGCCCATGGGAAAAATCCTGGTAAACTGCCAGCCGCACCTGCTATCAAACCCAAAGATGTTTATGCGTGTTTAAATGAAATTGTCACCACTTTGTTAATGCACTATCCTTAATTGGATAAGTCAGGTAAAATAGATGGTAGTGACAATAAAGACTGCCAACCGGCTAAAGCCTCTACTCCAACGGTTAAAGCCTCATTGCCATTAAGTCAAGGGAACCCCCGTTGGAGTGGAGGCTTTAGCCGGCTGGCAGTAGGCACACTTCAAATTTTAAGAATCGCCAACGCCTACTGCCAACCGGCTAAAGCCTCTCATGCCAACCATTTACTGGCATTTTTATTAGCCCTGCAAAGTCCGCAAGTGGGGACTCTGGCTAAAGACTCTGCAACGAATTTAGGGACTAAGCTGGCCACGGAACCGGACGATTGGGAGGATATTGAAGATCGTTTGGAGACACTTTCAAAGGATAATCCGGCGTTGAAAACAGCGTATCAAGATTTCCAGGCAAGGTTGCAAGACGCTAACCTTACGCCTGAGATTCTACTTGGATTACTTCCAACGGAGGAGGAGATAAGAGCTTTTTCACCTAGTCAGAAACCTGTCACTTTTAGTCCTCCACCTTCCAAACCTCACCACCCGCTGGAGGGACCTATTATTAATGTGGCACTACCCATTTTGAAAGATAATATGCCAGCGCAAGCAAGTAAGACGCTGTTGCAACGGGTGTCGGAATGGCTTAAAAACCGGTAGTGTTGTATAAGTAATGGTATAGCGGTTTTGGAGTACGGAATTTATTCCGTTTCCAGCGGAATAAATTCCGTACTCCAACGGAATAAATTCCGTACTCCAAAACCCACAACCATTACCTTTGCAACACTACCTCTGTCTGAACTCTGATTAGAATGATTTTCAGATGGACTATGATTAGTCAAGCCTCCTTTCATAGCCCTCATTTAATCATTTCAATCAGAGTTCAAGATCGACGAGAAACCGCACAATATTTCACCCACATTGCATCACTACCAAAAAATTCAATGAACACAGAACTCACTTATCCTACTTTAAATTTATATCTCTACGTGTTACGGGAAGGTTTAGGGCAAAACCCGGCGGAAGTTAACCAGAATCGTGAGAATTTTAAGCGATTGTTGCCACAGACCATAGATGGCCAAAAATTTGACCAGATGGATGAGAACGGCAAATATCCTGAATTTGAGGAACTCCTCGAAGGTCAAAGTCAAAACAGGACGGCCCTGTGGTGGCCTGCTAAATCGGATCCTGCTTCTCCCAAATTGGATTTGGACGGTGACCCCTGGTGTTATCCCGTGCGTATGGAAGACTCTTATGGCGTGTTGTTTGACTGTACTTTAAAGGCTCCTCAATCCGCTGAAGATTTGACCTGGTTGCAGTCATGGAAGGGATCCTTTGAGGAGAAACTGAAATTGTTCAAACAGGAAGTGGCCACCGAAATACAGTTGGGACACACTTGGATGTTTTCGGCGGTGGTGCCGAAATCTCTGTCGGACCCTGAAAAAGAACAGTTGGCGCAACAGTGTTATGAAACACTGATGCAAGATGGTATTTGGAAAAAGGATTTAGTGGGGACTGCTACCTTCTTGGGTGGCACCGTATTTGAGTTACGGACCAAAAATCAGGAACATTGGTTGCTGATATTTTACTCGGAGGAGGAAACGGCGAAAAGCACCGTGGCGGACTTTTATCAAGACTGGCTACCCTTATTTTGGTATCGTCACAAAATTTTGTGGGCGTATCAGAATAGTCGACATCTGAGAAAGAAGTTGGAAACTCTGGTGGTTGAGATGAACCGTTATGGAACAGAGGTTCAACCATACAGCACCTCGCGCTTAGATGATGAGACTCTGGAGAATCTTCAGCACCGGTTAGAAAACATGGAGAAGATTTTTCATGACTACACAACCATGTTAGTTCACTTGGAAATCCAATCTCATACCATTGAGGTGAACTTGGGTAATTACAAAACACGTCTTTCTAACATGGCAGCTAGGAAAGCCGGGATACAGTTGGATGGGCTTCGGCAATTTGTGACTCAAACGGGGAAACGGAATTATAAACAGGTACAAAAAGATTTGGCTGGTTTTAGCCCTGTCTTGAAGAGGTTAGATAATTTAATTGCCTATCTGCGCATGAGAGTGGAATTAAAAACGGAGAGAAGAGAACATCGTTTTCAACATACCGTTTCCATTTTTGGAGTGGCCTTGGCGGCGGGGGCGATTATGGCTTCTATTTCTGGGCAGTTTCCAACCGCAACTTCGGCATTCAATGAGGCCGCTATCAGTAAACATTGGTTAGGAGGAACGTTGATAACCGTTCTGAAGTGGGTTTTCTCCTGGTTGGGTTTATCTGAGGTTTGGCTATCTCCTGGGATTTCGATTTTGATTAGTTTTGGGGTGGCGTTCTTGGCTGGCGGGGTGACTTGGTTAGTGCTTAATTTACCTAAGTTTTGGAGGTGGTTAAAGAAGATGTGGGCATGACTATGACGGCAAACCAGGAGTCCAAAGCGACGCTTTGGACTCCTGATTTTATTATGGTTTTCTCTTTTTTTCACCTTTGATAAATATCAAGGGAAACGGCGCCTGCCGACCCCATATCAATTTCTGTTGGTTTATTATTCAATTTCATTTATATTAAAGGAGTATATCATCATGGCTGAAATAGTCACTAAATCTATGGCAAAGGGTCTCTACTATGGAGGTTCTTTGTTTTTTATCCTGGTCTTTTTGGGACTCACTTTTCATACGATTTCCTTGGCCATTCCCACTCGCGACCACCGGGACCAACTGAACCCGGCGGTTGTGGCTGGGAAACTGGTGTGGGAGAAATATGACTGTATTGGTTGCCATACCCTCATCGGGGAAGGGGCTTACTTTGCGCCGGAGTTGGGCAACGTCTATAAACGTCGCGGCGGGGAGTTTGTCAAAGCCTGGATTCAAGGGCAACCCACTCATGTCACAGGGCGTCGTCAAATGCCACAACTGAACCTCACCGAGGAGGAGTTGAATGACCTCGTGGAGTTTCTGAAATGGTCCTCCGAAGTCAACACTGAAAACTGGCCACCCAATGTGGAAGGCTAATCACGGTCAAGGAAAATATCTCTATGAAATATTCATCACAAGCGGTTGCTAAACCTTATTTCATCGCAGCTATCGCGCTGTTTGTTGGTCAAATCGTGTTCGGTCTGATTATGGGACTTCAGTATGTCATCGGTGACTTTCTGTTTCCATATCTGCCCTTTAATATTGCCCGGCTGGTACATACCAATCTGTTGATTGTGTGGATACTGTTTGGGTTCATGGGGGCCGCCTATTATCTCATCCCAGAGGAGGCGGAACGGGAGTTATACAGTCCGAAATTGGCTATTGCCCTATTTTGGGCTTTCTTGGTAACTGGAGTTCTCACCATTTTGGGTTATCTGTTTATCAGTTACGCCAAATTGGCAGAAGTGACTGGGAATCAATTTTGGCCAACTATGGGACGGGAGTTTTTGGAACAGCCGCTGATTACTAAAATGGGGATCGTCATTGTCGTCTTGGGGTTTATCTTCAATTTGTTAATGACAGTTCTTCAAGGACGTAAAACGGCGATTAACACGGTGTTCTTGACCGGTTTCATTGGCCTGGCTGCCTTGTTTCTGTTTGCTTTTTACAACCCGCACAATCTCGTGTTAGACAAGTTCTACTGGTGGTGGGTCGTCCACCTCTGGGTAGAGGGCACTTGGGAACTGATTTTAGGTGCGATGTTTGCCTTTGTCACTTTGAAACTGACGGGCGTTGATCGTGACGTGGTAGAAAAGTGGTTATACCTGATTGTGGGAACCGCTTTAATGTCAGGCATCATTGGGATAGGACACCACTATTTTTGGATCGGTCCCCCAGCCTATTGGCAATGGTGGGGGTCACTCTTTTCCGCGTTTGAACCGATTCCATTCTTCTTGATGATTCTGTTTGCCTTTTACATGGTCAACCATCGTCGTCATCAACATCCGAATCAAGTTGCCACCTTATGGCTGTTAGGCACCGCGGTAATGTCCTTCTTAGGTGCCGGTGTCTGGGGATTTTTGCAAACGCTGGCGCCTGTGAACTATTACACACACGGCACCCAAGTGACGGCGGCCCACGGTCACTTGTCATTTTATGGGGCGTATGCGATGATTGTTCTCACCATGATTTCGTATGCCATGCCCAAGTTACAAGGACGAGAAGCCAATAGTAACAAAGCGCAAGTGACAGAGATGTGGAGTTTCTGGTTGATGACCGTCTCCATGGTGTTTATCACCCTGTTTCTAACCGCCGCAGGCATTGTTCAAGTTTATCTGCAACGGGCAACTGATACTCCGTTGCCTTACATGACGGTGCAAGATAAAATTGCCGTGTTTTACTGGATGCGTGAAGGGGCCGCGTTAATCTTCACGATTGGGGTAGTGGTGTATCTGATTAGCTTCTTCGTGGATAAGAAGGAACGGGTTACGACGTAACGTCGTCCCAAAATCGTGGGGCCATTAAGTTTAAGGAAAAAAGTTAAAATACAGATGGACTAGAGGCTTTAGCCGGTGGGCAGGCCCTGCAATTTCAATTCCGTTCTGCACCCACCGGCTAAAGCCTCTAGTCCACCATAACTTTCATTTCCACCACAACTTTTCCACCACAACTTTCATTCTGCTTTTGCCACTTCAACCCCTTAACTTAATGGCATTGTAGGGTTGGTTAGGGAGGGATGAATGCGTAACTCCCCAAAAATTAATGACTTGTCCCACTGTCATAACGAATCTTATTATAAATATTATACTTCCCCACCGGTTTGCGCATCGGAATCCGTTTCACCTCCTCCAAAGTTTTGGCGTCATACACAATGATCGCCCCGTCGTTTTCATACAGACTCAACAACGCATAACGACCATGACGGTCAAATTCAAAATGAGTCACCGTCTTCCCAGGGGCTGGCCGTAGCGTCTTGACGACATTTAGGGTGTTTTTATCAATCACCTGCACCGCTTCCTTTTGGGGACTGAAGAACATATCCACCCAGGCATAAGGAGTGGTGGTATGACTACGCATGAACGCACCAGGTCCCAAAGTCTCAATACGTTTTATCACCCGCCAATTTTGCATATCAATGACACTAACGACGCCCTCTTTCAAATTGGGGGTGGCTAACACCGGTGTGCCTTGATAGTTCCAAGTGATGCCAGAAGCCAGATGAGGCATTCCTGGTAAATCCACTTCAGCGATTTTCATGCCCACCACCAAGTTGATCACCTGTCCTTTTCCACCATCCCGTGCTGCCCCTATCAGGTGCAGATAATGTGGATCAAAAAAGAAATCGTCCACATAGCCACCTACCTTCATGCGACGCACGGGGAATTGACGTTTATCAACCGGTGGTGTCTCCCCGGATTCCATGCGATAATCGTGCATAGGACCTTGATACACAGGCAAAGCATCAGCTTTGGGACTATAGGGAATCTCCCAGACTTCTGGCAAATCTTTCAGGGCCGCAATAAAACTGTGACGGGGTGGTGCCGTGTACACCGCACTGACTCGTGAACTGTTCCCTTGGTCATCGGTAGCCTCAATGATTTGTAAAGGCATCAAATCCGTCGCATTCAACACGACCAACGTGCGGGGGAGATAATTGGCAACCATCACATAGTTCCCATCAGCAGACACGGCAATGTTGCGGGTGTTGATGCCGGCCCGAATTTCAGTTATCATCTTCAAGTTATAAACATCAAATTTACTCACCCAACCATCGCGTGACGCCAGGTAAGCAAAACGTCCATCGGGTGAATATTTGATACCGCCATGTAAAGCAAACCGCGTGGGGAAACGAGTCAGCGGTTCTAACTTGTCACCATCCAGCACGGTGATATGATGATCACCGCCTTCTACTACCAAGAAGAGATTGAGGGGATCGGCGGAGTAAATGGGGACGGGAGAGAGAGTCTCTAAGCGATTATGCACCACTGCCGTCGCCTTGATGTCGGCCAATCCTAACACGGGAAGAGTGGGCAGAGGAGTATAAATATAGTCCACCAAAGATTGAATCTGGGCCAGCGTCAATTTGTCGGAGAACCCCTGCATTTGGGTGGCAGGACGACCATTGGCAATCACTGCTTCGGCATTTTTTTTAGACAGCCGCCCCAAATTTTCAGGTAGCAATGCTGGGCCACTGCCACCTAAACGATTGGCCTGGTGACAGGTGGCACAGTGATCAGCGTAGAGTTTTGCCACCGGTAATGAGTCTGCTGGTACGTGACTGGCGGAAGATGATAGAATGAAAAGAGTTAGGAAAAGGAATTTTTTCATTGTAATTGACCTTAATATTTGATAGTAAATGTGTTGTCAAACAGGAGTCCTTCGCTGTACTTTGACAAAGCTACGCCTTGGATTCATGGGACTTGGATTCATGTTGATTAACCAAATTGACAGATTGCATGGAGAAATTCCTTGACTTAGGTAAAGTCGTCGGATAGAATTTTAATCTAATCCAAAATAGACTCAACAACAATTAACTCATTATGAAGGAGAGTATTATGGAATTGAATAAACTAAGACAACTTGCGGAACAAGGGGATGCCCAGGCACAATACGATTTGGGCGTAAAATATGCGAAAGGTCAAGGAATCCCCCAAAATTTCGAAGAAGCTTCTGGGTGGTTCCGTCAGGCTGCCAAACAGGGCATTGTCGACACCACACCACAAGAAAATATCGATTTTGATATTGCCTACGCCCAATCCCTCGTAACGCGAGAGGACGTTGAAGAGGAGATTGGGCAATATGAGAAACAATTTGGTATGAGTTCGACAACGTTTTTGGAAATGATGAAGCGCAATGATGCACCAGACAGTTTTGAGACGATGCACTGGTGGTCATTACTGGACGCATATAAAGAATGTTTTGCAAGGTGAAGTGAACTGCTAGTGTGCCATCCTTTTGACGAAATTCTCACTGACAGGAGAACCTATGTTTCCAAACAATCGGTCAGACCTACAAAATCTTAAAAACCACGTAGGTCTCCATTCATAAATATTTTGTTTATTACGACCTAGTGCATCACAACTCAAAATTGGAGTATAATAGGTTTTAACCAGATGACTGAAAAAATGATGCCCATATTATCTTTTCATAGCGTGAATGACTATCATAGTCATATACTTAGGAAAGTGATTGCCAGTCAATTGGCGATTGATTGTCGTGCTATTAAAATGTTATCTCAAAATAAAAAAGCAGGACTCATTTATGCTACCCCCTTACAATTTAGAGATGGCGCCATATTGAGATTTGAAGAACGAATTATCATTAATAGTATAGATCAGATTGAACGTCTTTTTTATACCTATCACTATGAACGTTCCGACCAGAATAACACGTTCTATTTTCGCTATGACCGCGATCCCCCACATACCAAACCCTTCCTTCATGAAGAGTGCCATCTTCATGCCAACGGGAAAGTTCCTAGATATAAAACTCACGCCACCAATTTTGACGAAGTATTTGATTTTATTGTAGCGGGATATCGGGAAAATAAGTGGCAAGGGGCAAAGTGGGTAGATTGAAAAAAACACTTTATTCTTTTAACCTCCACAGGACCACCAACATGATAAAACTCCTCATCAATAACCAAGAACACAACCTTGACGTGGCTTCTGATACCCCGCTATTATGGGTGCTTCGCGATACCATTGGGTTAACCGGCACCAAATATGGTTGCGGCATTGCCCAATGCGGGGCTTGCACCGTGCTGATGGACGGTGAAGCAGTGCGTTCTTGCAGCCTACCCGTGTCGCAAGCGGAAGGTAAAAAACTCACCACGATTGAAGGTCTCTCCAAAGACCGCAGTCATCCTCTGCAACAGGCTTGGATAGAAGAAGATGTGCCGCAATGTGGCTACTGTCAATCCGGCATGATAATGACAGCCGCCGCTTTTTTGGCAAAACATCCCAAACCCACCGAAGAGGAGGTTGTGCAAGCCATGAATGGCAATCTCTGTCGTTGTGGCACCTATTCACGAGTGCGTAAAGCCATTCTTCGTGCCGCCGATGCCAATGGTTAGTACCACTTTAGAAGTCTTTTCACAAACTCTACGGTGGCTAGAACAAGGTTCTCCCGTGGTTCTTGTCACCGTCGTTCGCACCTGGGGTTCCACACCACGGCCCGTCGGGTCCCTCTTGGCTATTCAACCAAACACGGGAGACCTAGTCGGTTCTGTCTCCGGCGGTTGTGTAGAAGAGGATATAGTCAGACAAGTGAAAGCCGGTACCTTCACTCATCCCACGGTTCTCAAATATGGTATCACTCAGGAACACAGTCAACGGCTAGGACTGGCTTGTGGGGGCAGTTTGGAAGTGGTGATAGAACCGCTGACGCAGGTCGAAAGTGTCAAGCCCGCTGTGATTGCATTGGCCCAACGTCAGTTAATGGCGCGTCAAGTGAATCTAATCACGGGAGAAGTGACTTGGCAACCGGCGACGAGAGAACAATCTTTACAATATGATGACACTCAATTGAGTTGCCTATTGGGTCCCACCTGGCGACTGCTTCTCATTGGTGCCGTACAAGTCTCTCGTTACCTAGCTGAATTTGCCTTAGCACTGGATTACCAAGTCATCGTTTGTGATCCGCGTTCTGAATATGTTTCGACCTGGCAAGTCGCAGACGCCACGGTCACTCGCGAAATGCCAGATGAGGCGGTGAAAAAGTTTATTCAAGACTCTCGCAGTGCCGTGGTAGCAGTCACCCATGACCCGAAATTGGATGACCTAGCCCTATTGGAAGCCTTGCAGACAAACGCTTTTTATATTGGGGCGATGGGTTCCAAACACAGTTCGACCCAACGTCGCTTACGTCTCCTCAGTTTAGGCATTTCAGAGGAGGCTTTGACTCGTTTACATGCCCCTGTGGGAATCCCCATTGGCAGTCACACGCCACCGGAAATTGCGATTTCGGTATTGGCGGAAATGACAGTTGTTCGAAAGCTTTTCTAAACTTTGAAGGTTTAGAGAAGCTAAATTTAAACTAGACTCGATAGTTCAAGTTTTTCTTCAGTCAACTCCTGCGGGACTAGAGGCGGAAGCCGGGCCTCGGGACTAGAGGCGGAAGCCGGTGGGTAGGACTAGAGGCTTCAGCCGGGCGATGTTAGAGGTTTCCCGGCTAAAGCCTCTAGTCCCCCGACGGAAAAACTTGAACATCGAGTTAAACCCAACTATTTCAAGAGAAACACTTTTATGATCACTCAAACCATTGCCAACGCCCTCAACAGTCAAGTGGGTCGCGAATTTTATTCCGCCTACTTTTACCTCTCCATGTCCGCCCAAAGTGACACTCTCGGACTCAAAGGTTTTGCCAGTTGGTTCATGGCCAAATATAACGAAGAGTTGCTACACGCAATGAAGATTTACCAGTATATTCTCAACCAAAGTGCCCAGGTGAAATTGTTGCCCATTGACCAACCACCCTCCACATTTGAAGGCCCGTTGGCCATGTATGAAGCCACACTTGCCCATGAACAACAGGTCACCAAAAATATCAACGACCTGATTGACTTAGCGATGTCGGAACGAGACCATGCTACCCAAATTTTCCTACACTGGTTTATCACCGAACAGATTGAAGAGGAAGCTACGGTTTCCGAAATCATCGCGAAAATCAAGCTGGTGGGCGGTAGAGGAGATGGGTTGTTTATGATAGATAATCAAGTGGGGCAGAAAGTGTCATTGCCTGCCACGACATCCTCAGCGGCACCATAATTAAAATGGTAAGAAACTAAATTTCGAAAAGCAAATTTAGTTTCTGTGGAACAGTTTAAGACGACTGAATTGGTTTTTCACACGGATCAAACACAAAGTCCAAATTGCCGAACACCTTTTGAGGAACCGCAATAGAATAGGCCACGGGATGTTTGGTGAACTGATTTTTTCCAGTTTCCCAAAACATGCCCGTGGCGACAATGCCATCACTCTCAACCCCTTCTCTCACCTTTTTGCTGGAGACCTTCTCATGTTAGCCGAAGCCATCACTTTTAATCCGGTGACAATTTCACCATCATTTAAATCCACCGTGGTGGTCAAAAAAACGCCCATCACGGGTGAAGAATTGGCCGCCTTGGGGGATATAGGACGTACCGAATTAATCAAAGGAGAAATTATTTATCTTATGCCAACAGGACATCCTCATGGTTTTTATGAAGGCAATATCACTGGTTTTTTATTTGCCTTTGTGAAAAAACACAAACTAGGCCGGGTCTTACCTGGCGAAGTGGGTATCTATACCCAACGCCGTCCAGATACCGTCCGCGGTGCAGACGTTGCCTTTATCTCGCACGAACGTTTTGCCCAAGTTCAATCCAAAAGTTTTCTGGATGTGTGTCCAGAATTAATTGTGGAAGTCATGTCACCCGATGACACTTGGTCAGAAGTGAATGATAAATTGGCCGAATATTTTGCGGTGGCTGCGAAACTGATTTGGATTGTTGACCCACGCAAGCAACGAATCCATCTGTATCGTTCGCTGACTGACCTAGAGGTGTTATCGGTTCAAGATACGTTGACAGGTGGCGAAGTGTTACCTGGTTTTCAAGTAGCGGTGGCGGAACTGTTTGACAGTTAAACCAGGAGTCCACAAACCAGAAGTCCAAGGCGCAACTTTGTCAAAGCTACACTTTGGACGCCTGTTAAATTAAAGTTCAATTTGATTTAACAACGGAAAGTTAAATTTAACTTGACAAATTATTCCAAATAAATTATTCTAAATGATAAATAATCATGATGCCGTTAGCTTTCCTAAACCTTAAAAGTTTAGGAAAACTGATTCACTGATTCAAGGCAAAACACCAACAATTAAGGAGGTTTCCTCAGATGTGCTCTTTTGCCACATTGCTTACGAAACTGATGAAAGAAAGAGAACTCAGTGACCAGAAGTTAGTTGATGAAATAACCGCCATTCTTCAAAAAGAAAAACAAAATGGACAAGTGCCTGGTTCTCCCAGGAAATTTAAAAATGAGATGAAGGACACCATCACCAAAACAACTATTTACAACTGGAAAACTGGCAGGGTGAAACGTCCTGAATGTTGTTTGGTCAGGGCTTGTGGTAAAGCCTTGAAACTGAATCCCGAACAGTCCGATGAATTTTTGGCAATGGCCAGGTGTGGGGGGCCACTGCCATGGTTCGAACTCAATGACTTACCCTGTATGCCCGTGGTTGGAACACCCGTTAAACATCCTTATCAGTTTTTTGGACGAGAAGAATTATTAGGCAGAATTCAATGGGCGTGGAACAAGATGGTGCCTGAACATATTATGGTAGTGGGACCCCGACGCAGTGGTAAAACGTCGCTGTTGCACTACCTCAAAAACATCTCGCAGGCGACTCGTTTACGAGAAGGTCAGCCGCAAGGATGGCCACCTGGATGGTGTCAATCTCGGTTAACGCGAGGCTTTCGATTTGCGTTGATAGATTTTCAAGAGGAGATAACTCGTTCGCCCAATGGATTCATCAAGGTGGTGTTACAGCAATTACTCCATGAAGAGGTTCCTACCCCTTGTGATTCTGACTACTTCTCCCAGATCGTCAAGCAACGGCTGAAACAACATCAGGTGGTGATATTAATGGATGAGTTTAATTTGGGATGGCACACCCTTTCCGAAGAATTTTGGCAGAATCTACGGTCTTTAGGATGCAGTGGAAACGTCAGTTTCGTCTTGGCTTCGCCTGGAAATTTTGCCGAGTTAGCCCAAGAACGGGGGATGTCGTCACCGTTTTTCAACATTTTTGGGCATACGCTGACCTTGGAATGTTTTACCGAAAAGGAGGCACGAGAGTTAATTGTTTGTTCTCCTCAGCCATTGCAAGAAGTTGACTGGATGTTACAAAAAAGTCACCGTTGGCCGGCGTTGTTGCAGATTTTATGTGATGTTCAATTACAATCGCTACAGACAGGTTCACCAAATTGGCAGGAGGAGGGGTTACGGCGTATCGAGGGGAACAAGTATTATAAACATTTGCTGGAGTTGCCTGGTGAGGGGAAATAAGATGGGAAGAAGAGGACGGGAAGGCCATTTCCAGCGGGACTAGAGGCTTTGACCGCAATGTTATGTTATTAAGTTAGGGAACAAAGCCCCTAAAATTAATCGCCAGGTGGACTAGAGGCTTCAGCCGGTGGGGGGGCAGAACAGAATTGAAATCGCCATGCCCCCCACCGGCTGAAGCCTCTAGTCCACCTGGCGGCTACTTTATCCCTTAACTTAATGGCATTGCGACCAAAGCTTCTAGTTCCATGCGACTAGATTATTCATTATTCATTTATTCATTCATTTATGCTTCCAACTCTCGCTATAGTAGGCCGTCCGAATGTCGGCAAATCAACGTTATTCAATGCCTTAACTCAAACCCGTGAAGCCCTTGTAGCCGATGCCCCGGGCTTGACTCGTGACCGTAAATTTGGCAAGGTACAGTTCGAAAATAGTCACTATTGGTTAATCGACACAGGTGGTTTGAGTAGTGAATCAGAAGCGATTCTGAACCTCATTACTCAACAAGTGGTGTTAGCCCTTCAAGAGGCGGATGGGATTTTATTTTTGGTAGATGGACGAGAAGGTTTGACTGTGGAAGATGAAAATATCGCCCAGCGGTTGCGTCCATTTAACAAGCAGATTATTTTGGTGATTAACAAAACGGAAGGATTATCTGGGGAGTTAATCGCTGCCGACTTTCATCGGCTAGGCTTTGAAACAGTTCATACCATTTCAGCTGCCCACCGCCGCGGTTTAGCACAGCTAATGGAAACCGTTTTGGAACTCTTTCCAGAGGAGAAAACGGAGGTTGATACCACCTCTTTAGAAACGGTGGAGGAGGGAATTAAAGTGGCCATTGTGGGTCGTCCCAACGTTGGAAAATCCACTTTGGTCAATCGAATGTTGGGTTATGAACGGGTGGTGGTATTTGATCAACCTGGGACAACTCGTGATAGCATCGCGATTCCTTTTGAACGTGATGGGCAACGATATACTTTGATTGATACGGCGGGGATTAGACGCCGGCCGCGAGTTTTTGAAGTGATTGAAAAATTCAGTGTGATCAAATCATTACAAGCCATTGAGTTGGCCCATATCGTGATAGTGGTGTTAGATGCAAAAGAAGGGATGACCGATCAGGATGCGAACTTATTGGGGGAGGTGCTAAACCTGGGACGCGGATTAGTGATTGCAGTCAATAAGTGGGATGGTTTAAGTGCGGCGCATCGAGAGGAGGTGCGTTATCATTTAGAGAGGAAACTGCACTTCATTGATTTTGCCGAAATTCATTTCATTTCCGCGTTGCATGGCAGTGGCGTGGGGAACTTATTTGAATCGATACAAACGTCTTGGCAAGCCGCCCAACGACAAGTGAACACGTCGGTGTTGAATGAAGTGTTACAAAAAGCCGTGGCTGCTTGTCAACCACCTTTGGTGAAAGGACGACGGGTGAAACTACGTTACATTCATCAAGGTGGTCATAATCCGCCGGTGTTTGTGATTCATGGGAATCAAGTGGCCGCTTTGCCAGATTCTTATAAACGCTATTTAATCAATACGTTGCGTAAAGAATTGGAATTGGAAGGAACGCCAATTCAGTTGGTGTTTCGGCAAGGTGAGAATCCTTTTGAGGGGCGCAAAAATGAGTTGACTTTGCGACAACGGAAGAAGCGGCAACGGTTGATGAGACATGTGAAAAAATGAGGAAGTCGGAGTCCAAAACATGTTTTGGACTCCTCCAACTATTCGTCCCGCCAAAAATATCCTTGTTGTGCGACTGAACAGCCATTCACTGGATCATACTCCAGATGAAACGCACGCGAAATATTGGGACTCAACGATTGATAAAAGTCTCTGTCTATCTCGGTGTCCGTTGACAAAATAATCACCTGATGACTAGCCTGGGGGAAGTAATGTTGGACCAGTTTAGAACGATGTTTCGAGTCCAGTCTTCCCAAGGGGGTATCAATGATAATTGGCAACTTGCGTCCCGACGTTCTCGCCAAGGCTTCCAAAATGGCAATCGCAAAAATTTGTTTCTCTCCAGCCGACAACTGGCTTTTCGTCATCTGAATGTCGCGGTCATCAAACAAGGTGACATGAAATGTTTCCGCATCAATCCGTGCCCGCAGACGGGTGTCGGGCTTCCGGGAGAGACGTTGAAACGCTTGCGTAAATTCGTCTTCTAACTCCACTAAACGACGTTGAGTTGTTCGCGCCGAAAACTCTTCTAACAGATTCCTAGCTTGACTGGCATACACAATGGCTTTATTCTCTTTCCAGGTCTTCGTCGTCTGTTCATGCAGACTTTGCATCTGACGATTGATCTCCATGGCTTCTCGCAACCACGCCTTAGCTTTTTCCAGATGCTGTTCACTCTTGGTTTGCAGTTCACCCAGTTGTTGATTTTTGTTGTTCAACACATATAGGTTCGCTTTAAACGTCGACGTATCTGAGGCACGTTCTAACCGTACACTGACTTGTTCCAATTCTTCCAACACCTGCTGAAGTTGAATTGTAATCGTTTGAAAACTTCCCACACTGCGCGGAATCAAATCGGTAATCCAATGCCGAATTTGCATCCCCGTGGTTTCAGATAAATCGTGTATAATCAAATTGTTACCGTTATTCGAAGTGACTAACCAATCGGCAAACACGTCCTCAATTGTTTGCATGGTGACATTCACATATTGGGGAGGAATCACGGTAGCCAAGGTTGTCGGTAATTGTGACAAGCGGTCTTGTATCACTTCGGTGACTCCTTGACGTTTTTTCAAAACCGTGTCACGTTCCAGTTGTTTCAGCAATTGTGTCAACTGGTTTTGTACCAACGACAATGGAAAGTCCCCACCCAACAGTTCCCGTTGTTGATTTTCCAACCTCTCTTTGTCGACTATCAGCCGTTCCATTTGGGCACGTTCCATCTCCCTGGTATTTGCAGAAGGACCGCGGTCCTCATTCATCAAATTTTCCAATTGCGCAATCTCTTCCCGCAATTTTTTGATTTGCTTACGCATCTCCAGCAAGGCAGTCATTTCGCGGTCTTTCTTGGCTAACGTCTCTTGATAGGAAATGTCTAACAACAGGAGTTCCTGATGAGTATTTTCTGGAGACACGGTCTCCTTTTGTTGTCTGAGATAAATCGCCAAATCATTGCGTAACCGTTCAATCAAGTCGAGTCCCAATAACTTCCGAACGGCTTGTTGCAAAATTTCCCCCGTCTCATCTTCTGCCAGTTCCGCGATTTTTTCACCATCAAAAAAGAAGAGGTCTGACACACCAAGGGGAATCAATTCATTTAAAAAGGCTTGACCTGCTTCGCTGGAAAATTCTTGCAATGCTTCGCTATCACAAGCAATAGTGAGAGTTTCATGAATTTCTCCATTCCGAATTGACCAGACGCGCCGAATTTGATATTCGTTGAGTTCGCCTTGACGGGCATAGGTGAAGGTGACTTCAATGGAAGCGGTCCTGGGAGATACCAAATCATGGCGACTGCGATGAATGGCTTCTTGTAAAAACTGCTGATAACTCTTTTTGCTAACCATTTGCCCAAGACTTTGTTTGCCATAAAAAGCCAGTCGAATAGCTGTTAATAAGGTCGTTTTCCCTGACCCATTGAGGCCGCCAAATAAGATAATTGGACGTGTGTGCCCATATCGGTGGTGCGGGGTGAGGTCAAAAGTGTGACGACCTTGAAAGAGACCGAAGTCGCAAAGGGTGAGTGTTTTTAGAATCATGGTTGGGGGAAGTGAATAATGAATAATGAATAATGGACCTGTTCTCAAAGGATACCCACGGAACGTGGACTAGAGACTTCCGCCGATGACATTGGTGGAGTAGAGGCTTTAGCCGGCACTGGTGGAGTGGAGGCTGTAGCCGGCTGGCAGTAGGCATCACCCCACCACTAAAATTGCGGGGCGCCTACCGCCGGCAGGCGTTAGCCTCCACTCCACCCTACCTTAACTTAATGGCATTGCGGCTAAAGCCTCCACTCCACTGGCGTTTACTCCAACCGTTTGTTCGACTAATTGAGTTTGCTATACTCCTTTCGCAACCTGTCATGCCGTTCTTTATAACCTCTATCCGCTTGCAATTCCGCAGACCGGGTTTGAATCTCCGCCAGCGATTCCCAATCTTGGGTTAAGATGGTGTTGATTTTCTGGAAGATACCGCTACGCTTGCTTAATCCATCCATAGACAATTCCAATTCCAATAATTTCATAATCATCGGCGCCGGGGCTGCGTATGGTTTCTCCAATTCCTCCAACAGTTCCGCATCAGGTTTGGTGAAACTGCCGG
This sequence comes from Thiotrichaceae bacterium, assembly GCA_011391085.1. Classification (GTDB taxonomy): domain Bacteria; phylum Pseudomonadota; class Gammaproteobacteria; order Beggiatoales; family Beggiatoaceae; genus JAABRD01. The sequence continues at coordinate 64,840 of JAABRD010000011.1, forward strand.
CGTCATTGTCTATCCAATCTAAATCGCGGTCATACACTTCTCGATAAATTCGAGGAAGCGAATCGGTCCAGTCCGGTTCATTGGGGTCATTGATCCATTCTTTACGAATTTGGTGTAACTCAGGTTCACTAATCAAAGTGAAATGGTGACCTTGGTCTTGAAACTGCTTATCTAAGGTTAACAATTCTTTTAGCCATCGTTGCCGTTGTGTTAGCCAATAAGGGCCTGGGATATACTTTATCTCTTTGGCATCGTCATTGTCAAGAGAACTTTTCGCATAAGTGACTTTGCCGGTGCGTCGTTTAAAATTGCGACATTCGTTTTTCTTGTCTGGATTGGTGGTGTCGGCCAATTGATTGCGAAACTCTAACAGGGGTTGCAACCAAGTTTCACCGCTGTCAATGAGACCTTCCATCGACCGGTCTTTGCTGACGACGGTACATACCCAGCATCCAAAGCGGGAGTTGCCACAAGAAGGGGTGGAAGTGTCTAGCACGAGGGGACATTCGCCGGCATTCGAGTCTTTATACAATTCAAACAGTGTCGAGTTATCGCCTCCCCAGGGACGTGGCACCGAGAGGAGAAATTCCCAAACATCGTCATTTGACCAGGTTTCAATGGGTGGATAAATATAAGCACTGGGAAGCGAGTGTTTGGCGAGTCGAGAATCTCCTAACCGATGTTTTCTTTTAAGAGATTGGGCCCGGGCCGCACTTTCTTGTTGCCGAGACCCCAGGACAATAATCACTTCTTGATATTTAGTAATTTTATCTAAGATGAACCGATTGATCGGGGCAATTTTCATGCGTTCGGTACACCAGCGAAAATGGGCCGTGGGGGCAGGGTAGCCTTTACCTAGCAGGTTGACCCAAAAGGTGTCTTTGGTGTCTGGATAGACTTGATGGGCCGTCATAGGAATGTCATCTCGTACCGCGACTTCATTGATTTGTTGAAGAGTGTCTTTGATAATGTTGACCACTAACGGCGTTTCTACTAACGTATCAGAGGAGACGACAAAGAGAGGTTTATGACGTTGAGACGACGGTAATTTTAAGAGGGCTAGATAAACCAATTCGAGAATGGCGGTAGAGTCTTTGCCACCACTGAAACCGATGACCCAGGGACGGTTGTCACTTCGGTAGAGGTCTTGAATTTCGGCAATGAGTTCATGCAGTGGTTGATTATTGATAGTAAGGGAGTGAATAATCTCATTGATGGTTTGAAGGTGTGTCGAAGCGTGGTTTGTCATTTTTTAGTTTTGATCTTAAAGAGACGGTGTGTCGATCCAATATAGGTGTCAGAATGAATTAGGTTATCAGGATATATGAGGTCGCCTTGCCCTTTTTGCAAGACCCTCATCCCCTTTGTAGGGTGGATTAAGCGTAGCGTATCCACCAGCCGTTCGAAATGTTGGTGGATACGCCACGCTTAATCCACCCTACTCGTGGCCACACGTAGCCAGAACAATCACGTCTGTGCCACGCAAACAGACCGTGATATTTTGATTGGGGGCAATTGCATAGCGATGCACAGCGCGAATCGGTAAGCGCATTTGCAAACGAGTCTCTGGCATCTCCGTCGGTGCTAACCACACTAGCGTATCAGAACCGAGTTTAATGACTTCTATGACTTGGGTCAGAATGGGATTTTCTAAATGATTACTCCACGGTTTATCAGGGCGAACCATTAGCACATTAGCCGGTTGAATTGCCCATCGCACAGGATCACTGGGTTGCAGTTGACCTGGGGGGAGTTGTAATGTGTAGGTTCCCCAATGTAAGCATGGCTGATCATTTACCCACTCAACACGACCATCAAACAAGTTTGGAATGTCTAACAAGCGTACTGCTTCTTCACAAATGGGATGCGTTAAGACCTCCTCCGTTTCGCCAGCTTGCACGAGGCGTCCTTGATGCAACAGGCACATATAAGAAGTCAGTTGGGCTGCTTCCTCTAAATCGTGAGTCACTAGCACGATGGTGGCAGATAGCGTTTCATGCAAGCGCAACAATTCTACATAGAGATGTTTGCGAGTGCTATAATCAATGGCGGAGAACGGTTCATCGAGGAGTAACACTTTAGGTTGTTTAGCAATCGCACGGGCTAGGGCCACTCGTTGTTTTTGACCGCCGGAGAGTTCATGTGGATAGCGATTCTTGAGTTCCGCAATATGTACCAGTCCCAGACATTCCAAAGCCCGTTGCTGACGTTCTGGGGTCGGCAGGGCAAGTAGGGCCATCGTGACATTTTCCAGTGCTGTCAGATGCGGAAAGAGGGCGTAATGTTGCGGCACTAATCCCACTGGTCGGTGGCGCGTGGGGAGGTGGAGACCAGTGGTGCTATCACTCCACGTTTCCTTGGCAAACCGTACCACTTCCTGTTTACATTTTGACAGTCCCGCGATAGCGCGTAAAATGGAAGTTTTACCAGAACCAGAGGGACCTAGCAGGGCCGTGATACGATCTGAGGGAATCTCCGCGTGAAAATTGAGTAACGGGGCGTCGTTGTGTAACTCCAAAAATAAACTCATGGTCTCTCCCAACGTTTGGTCAGTCGAGTGGTCCAACCATAACTGATGCCAATGGTGATCAAGGAAATGGATAATAATAGCAGTGCCATCCCACCTGCGGCAGTGTGTTCAAAGGATTGCACTTTGTCATAAATGGCAATGGCCACCGTTTTGGTTTCGCCGGGAATGTTGCCACCTACCATTAACACCACGCCAAATTCTCCCAAGGTATGGGCAAACGTCATCACGGCTGCCGACAGGAGGCCGGGCCAAGCGAGAGGTAATTCAATTCGTAGAAACGTTTGCCCGAAAGTCATCCCACAACATTGGGCTGCTTCTCGCAGGTTATGCGGAATCGCTTCAAATGCCCGTTGAATGGGTTGCACGGCAAAGGGGATGTTAAAAATGATGGAGGCAATCACGAGACCTGTGAAGCTAAAAGCCAACGTGTTACCCATCACTTGTTCATAAAATTGTCCCACCCAGGTATGTCCTCCCATAGCGATTAACAGATAGTAACCAATGACGGTTGGAGGTAATACCAGGGGCAATGCCAAGATGCCTTCTAACCAGGCTTTTCCTTGGAAAGACGTGGTTGCTAACCAGTAGCCACCAACCACGGCTAGGGGGAGGAGGATACCCAAAGTGACGGTTGCCAATTGCATTGAAAGAAGAATTGATTGCCAATCCATTGATTATTGTTTCAGTGTGTCTGGCAAGAGGAAGCCATGTTGGGTAAAAATCTCACGGGCAACTGGTTGTTGCAAATAACTGTAAAAAGTCTTCGCGATCTCATTGGCTTGTCGCACTAACACCATCCGTTGCCGTAACGGTTCAGAGGAGTGCCACTCGGCTGGAATCAAAGCGAACTGACCCAATTTGGCTACCTCCGATGCCTTGGATAGGGAGAGGGGAATGATGCCACCTTGACTGGTCCCTGAAGCGGCAAATTGAGTGGCTTGCGAAGCGTTCTCACCTAGCACCAACTTAGGTTGCATTGCTTCCCAGATTCCTACCTGTTGTAACGCGGCACGGGCGGCGCGTCCATAAGGGGCATGGTCGGGATTGGCAATGGCAAAGTGTTTGAGACGGCCATCTTGAAGGGCCGCTTTTAAATCTTGAAACGAGTCATCGACTTTGAGAGTGGCACCTGTCGGTGCAAAAAGGACGATTCGCCCAATGGCATACAGCGTTCCGCGGTCTTGTGTGAGTCCTTTGTCAGCCAGTTGAAAGACATAGTTTTCATCTGCGGAGAGAAACAGTTGGAAGGGCGCCCCTTGTTCGATTTGGGTTTTAAACGTACCTGAGGAACCGAAGGTGAGTTTGACTTCTTTACTCGTGTCCTGCTTGAATCGTGAAGCAATTTCCACCAAAGCAAACTTCAAGTCAGCCGCCGCGGCAATCGTGGGAGGAGTGTCCTTGGCCACAGCAGCGGTCAAAGTTAGGTAGAAAAGGGCGACCAAAATTGCCAGGTGTTTGATTAGAGTGTTGATGAATGACATGACTTTCCTCATTTTGTATAAAAGTAATCGTTATATTTTTAAGTACATATAGTGTATAGTAAGTGTATATGGATAGACAAAAAATTGCAACTGCGGGGGAATGCTTTCCGGCTGAAGCCTCTAGTCCATCAGTGTTTTACGGATGGACTAGAGGCTTCAGCCGGTGAATACCACCCGGCTTTTGCCTCCAGTCCACCGGCGTCTTGATTTCCTTGTTACTTTAATTCCTACGCCATATTTCTTATCGTGTACTTGCATAATCCTAAAAATCGGCTAAACTTTAAGATATGTTATTTGACATAACAACACTATTTACATATTTCATCCATATTTGTAAATAAGTGAATTTGCACCACTAAAATATAAAGGGAAGCGCGAATGACGAGTGCAACTGACGTACTTAAACAAACGGTAGTTGTCTTTTCGAAAAACTACCTACCCATTAACCAAATCAACATCAAACGGGCGATTATTTTGCTGGTGACTGGCAAGGCCGAACCCCTAGAGATTGGGGAAAATCAGCACATTTCGGTACATTCACCGACTATGGTATTGCTAGTCCCTCAACATATTCGTTTAACCATCAACCATCTGGAAAAATCCTGGCGAGTCCCAGCAGTCACACGCCGGGAAGTGTTACGCCGCGACAAACATTCTTGCCAATATTGCGGTAGCACCAAACAATTAACCCTTGACCATGTCATCCCCCTGTCTCAAGACGGAAAACATTCTTGGGACAACATTGTGACTGCCTGCGAACCTTGCAATAATCGCAAAGGTGCACGAACACCACTACAAGCAGGGATGCCCCTTCGTACCAAACCCAAGGCGCCTAGACATCCTTTGGTTAATTTTGCAGACCATTTTTGGCGCGAACACAAAGGACAAAAGGAGACCAGTGAATACTAAATTTGGCCAACTGAAGAACCCACCGGCTAAAGCCTCTAGTCCACCGCTACTTTTACAACAGGTGGACTTACGGCTTTAGCCGGTGGGGCTGAACAGAATTGAAATCACCGCCCCCCACCGGCTAAAGCCTCTAGTCCACCGCTACTTTCCACCGTTACTTTAATCTCACTACCGTCCATAGACAATCACCCCCCGTTGTTCACTTTCACTCTCCGGTTCCACATGAATCATCACCCTGGCATCTGGTACCTTCTGACATAATGCTACTTCCAAACGATCACAGATCTCATGGGCCTCTTTGACCGTCATATTGGCAGGGACGACCAAATGAAATTCAATAAACGTCAACACCCCAGCCTGGCGCGTTTTCAGGGCATGAACTTGCAAGGCGCCGTTCATCTGACCCCCAATGATTTCATGTAACGGTGCCAATTTATCCGGCGCCAACCCTTCATCCATTAAACCTCCCACAGACTCACGCACTAACTGCCCTCCCATCCAAAAAATATTCAGTGCGACTAAAATGGCAAGCAGTGGGTCAAGTATCCACCACCCAGTCCACCACGCTAATCCAATCCCAATTAACACTCCTAACGAAGTCACGACATCACTGAAGATATGTAAGCTATCGGCTTTTAGTGCAACAGAATTGACCTTCTGGCTGACCTGCCATAAATAACTGGCCAATCCGGCATTGATGCCAGAAGCCAACAGGGACACGAGAACGCCCGAACTCAAAGAAGTGAGTGCGACGGGCGTCCATAAGCGTCCCCAGGCTTCATGGATAATAGTTAAAGCGGCTAAGACAATGAGAACACCTTCAAATACCGCCGAAAAATATTCCGCTTTGGCATGACCATAAGGATGATTGTCATCCGCCGGTTGATGAGAAACCCATAAGGCAATGAAAGCACCCAGGGCCGCCGCCACATTGATAAAAGATTCGAGGGCATCAGAATAGAGTGCCACAGAACCTGTCAATAGGTAGGCTAACCATTTTAAGGCCAGGACCAGAATACCAAAGATAAGACTAAGACGGGCTGCGTTTAAGGCAAACATAATTTTTAGTGGATAGTGGATAGTGGATAGTGAAGGCACCCATGCGGGACTAGAGGCTTTAGCCGGTGGTTGTTCCCTTCCGGCTGAAGCCTCTAGTCCAGCGGTCAAGAAAGAATCTCATAATTACCCATTCTTCACTCCCCAGGCAACTTCACAATAAATTTGCTTCCCTGCCCAGGTTGACTCTGTACCTCTATCGTTCCACCCATCATTTCACTGAAACGTTTGGTCAACGTCAATCCCAAACCTGTGCCACCATATTTGCGAGTGGTGGAGGCGTCGGCCTGGGTGAACGATTGAAAGATTTTATCCAGTTGGTCTGCCGTCATACCAATGCCAGTATCGCTGACTTGAAAAAGGACCCATTTTGCCTCGTCCTTCGTTTCTTTGGCAACGGTGATGATAATCTTCCCGCGTTCCGTAAATTTGCTGGCATTACTTAACAGGTTAAACAAGATTTGACGCACTTTGGTAGCATCTGCGTACATCGTACCAATCTCGTTGGGACAAACAATTTCTAAGGTATTGGCGTTCTTTTCCACCAAGGAACGACCCGTTGCAAGCACTTCCTCAAGGACGTTGGAAATAGCGAAAGTTTCTGGATACAAGGTCATTTTACCCGCTTCAATCTTGGAAAAATCTAAGACATCATTAATCAATTCTAACAAATGTTTCCCTGCCATGTTGATTTTATCCAAGTCGGAAACAAATTCGCCGACCTGAAGTTCCTCCGCCTCTTCCCTTAGCATTTCGCTGTAGCCCAAAATAGCATTCATGGGGGTGCGCAATTCGTGACTCATATTGGCCAAAAAGGCACTCTTGGCGGCATTAGCAGATTCCGCCGCTTGTTTGGCTTCCTGAAGGGCCTGGATAACGGTGGCCAACGTCTCGTTTTGCTGTTTTAGCAACTGATTCTTCTCTTCCAATTGGTGATTATTCTCAGCCAACTGTTTTTGCAAGCGATGCAATTTCAGATGGGTATGAACCCGCGCTAACACTTCCTGTTGTTCAAAAGGTTTCGTAATGTAATCCGCGGCCCCTAATCCGAACCCTTTCACTTTATCTACAGTATCAGATAAGGCCGTCATAAACATCACCGGAATATCTTGAGTCTGAGGTTGCGATTTGAGAATCCGACAAGCCTCAAAACCGTCCATACCAGGCATCATCACATCCAACAAAATCAAATCTGGTTGCGCAATTTCCGCTTTGCGCAAAGCCGCTTTGCCATCTTTAGCAATGACGACTTCAAAATTGAGTCCGTTCAAAAAGTCAAAAAGTAAGTTCAGATTAGCGGGATTGTCATCCACGATTAATAATTTTCCGTCGCGTTTGGGGGGGGAGGTACTCATAGTTTTTAGTGGATAGCGGTTTTAGTGGATAGCGGATAGTGGACTAGAGGCTTCAGCCGGTGACTAGCGGTGGACTAGAGGCTTCAGCCGGTGACTAGCGGTGGACTAAAGGCTTCAGCCGGTGACTAGCGTTGGACTAGAGGCTTCAGCCGGTGACTAGCGGTGGACTAGAGGCTTCAGCCGGTGACTAGCGGCTTCAGCCGGGAGTCACCGGCTAAAGCCTCTAGTCCAACGTCACACCGGCTAAAGCCTCTAGTCCAACGTCACACCGGCTAAAGCCTCTAGTCCAACGTCACACCGGCTAAAGCCTCTAGTCCAACGTCACACCGGCTGAAGCCTCTAGTCCAACGTCACACCGGCTAAAGCCTCTAGTCCAACCTCTTTTTTCCATTATTCATTATTCATTATCTTGTCCGTCAACTCGCAAATCGTTTCATCATCAAAATCTTTTGCCAGTTGTCGGACCTTTTCTATAAAAGATTGTAAATGTGGTTGTGTTTGTTCTAACGTGTCCAAATAATTCAGAATGGCACTGATATTACCTTCTAGGGCCAATTTATGTAATTCCGTCGCTTGTTCCAGAGTCGGTTCGGCCAATTCATTCTCCTCCGTGACGGACTTCATGTCAATCTCTTTGGAGGGTGGTGGTGTTTCCACTGTGGGAGGAGAGTCAATGTGAATCCAAGTTAACTGTAAATGTGTCTGTAAGCACTCTAACAACTCATTCATTTGCACCGGCTTGGGAATAAAATCATCACAGCCGGCTTGCCAACTTTCTTCTTTATGATGGCCAAAGACGCTGGCCGAGACCGCAATAATAATAACGCCTTGCAATTCTGAAAGTTGTCGAATCTCATGGGTCGCGGTCAAACCATCCATTACGGGCATGGCTAAGTCCATGAGAATGACATCTGGTAACCACTGTTGGGCTTGTGTTACGGCCTCTTGACCATTTTGGGCCTCTTCTAATTCAAACCCTAACGGTACTAAAATATTGCGAATGACGGAACAATTTTCTTCTTTATCATCCACCACGAGAACTTTGTAGCGTGCCCGACCTTGTTGATGTAAAGGAGAGTCTGGCAGTAACTGGTAGCCTTGAACGGGTATCGGATGTTTATCAATGACTTCAAAATGGGAGACTCTCGGCAACCGTAGCGAAGTCCAAAAGATACTTCCTTTTCCCAAGATGCTTTCTACATGCAACTCTCCGCCCATCATTTCGACCAGTGTTTTGGTGATGGACAGTCCCAAGCCAGTTCCTTCCGCTTTATGTAAATGGTCACCCACTTGATGAAAAGGCGAAAAAATCTTAGTGAGGTCTTCGGAGGCGATACCAACGCCAGTGTCTTCAATTTGAAACCGAATAAATTCTTCATCTTGATAACCAATTTTAAACGTGACACTGCCTTGATCCGTAAATTTCACGGCATTCGCCAACAGATTCATTAACACTTGGCGTAATCGTTTCTCATCGGCATAAATGCCCACAGGCATTCGCGAGAGAGGCTTGTAGTAAAATGCAATGCCTTTTGGTTGCGCCCGAAGTTGGAACATTTCGACCAAACTTTGTAAAAATTCGGTGAAGTGAAATTCATTGGGATACAGTTCCACGCGCCCAGCTTCAATTTTAGATAAATCGAGAATGTCGTTAATCAACGTCAACAAGTGTTCACCACTGCGTCGAATAATGGTGACACCTTTTTGTTGTTGACCATTCAAACTGGCATCTTGATTGAGAATTTGGGCGTAACCCAAAATGCCATTCAGAGGAGTACGCAACTCGTGACTCATGTTGGCGAGAAACACACTTTTCGCCTTATTGGCCGCTTCCGCTAAGTTTTTCGCAATCGCTAACTCGTCAGTGCGTTTGCGCAATTCAACATTGGCAGCTAACGCTTCATCGCGGGTAATGGCCAATTCGTGAGTGCGTTTACTCAATTCCGTATTGGCCAACACCGCTTGGTCACGAGACTCTTCCAACTCCCCCGTCCGTTGGGCCACCATCTCTTCCAAATGATTGCGGTACAATCGTAACTCGACATTATGGTTCTCAATTTGAGACAACATATCATTGAAACCGTCAATCAGTTTACCCAGTTCATCATTGGTTAACTTCTGGGCCCGAATGGAGTAATCCTTCGTCTGCGGCACCTTGTTCATGGTTTCCAACAAATGATAAACAGGCGTTGTTATCAACCCTTGAAACCGTGACGCTAGGAGAAATGCCAAGCCTAACGAGGCTAAGGTGATGACGATAAAAATATTGCCAATCCAAAACAGTCGTTGTTGAAACGCCCGCAAGTCCGACTGGATATACACCAAACCAATGATATTCTTTTTAAATCTAATCGGTTTGAAAACATCTACATGGTCGGCATAGAAGACATAAGTTGCTTTAATTTTTTCTAAGCGGTCGGTGTGAGGATAATAGTCGCTAAATTTGGGATGTTTAGGAAGATTTTTAGATAACTCTACATTCCTAAAATAACTGACAAATAAATCTCCAGTTTCGTCAAAGATATACGTGAGAATAATATGAGAGTCGGCCCGCAAGCCGTCGATATTATCTTGCACCGCTTTTTCATCTTGGAACTGTAAGCCTGGGGTACTGCTTTGCCCCACCAAGTCTGCCAACACCAATAAATTATTCACCATTGTGCGACGAAAGACAATCAAATCGTTGACCACAAAAGCACTCAAGGCCAGAAACATGACGATGCCACTGGTCAAGAGAATAATGAGTCTCAGTTTGTCACGAATAGAAAGATTTTTTAGGGACATATTTGTTTGATTTGTCTAGTCATGTTTTATATTTGGGTTCACTAACAGATTGTTCATTTTATTCCATTGAGGTTTAGGTTGTCAACTCTACTAGCCCAACTCCAGGAGGAAACAGCGTCGCTTTGTCACGATTCCTTCAAATCTGTACGATTCCAGCGGAGGTGTACAAATTGATAGGAATATTACTATAAATATAGCATACGTCTTTTGCACATAGCATTTGACGGGCTACCTCGCCCTGTACTCTCAACATTCTCATCTTTATATTTCAACTGGAAACAATCTAAACTTGGTAGTGATGCAATGTGGGTGTACTGTCTGAACTCTGATTAGAATGATTTTCAGGTAGTGATGCAATCTGGGTGAAATATCGTGCGGTTTCTCTTCGTCTTGAACTGTGATTGAGATGATTAAATGAGGGCTATGAAAGGAGGCTATGACTAATCAGAGTCCATCTGAAAATCATTCTAATCAGAGTTCAGACAGAGAACCCACATTGCATCACTACCGATTTTCAGATGGACTCTGATTAATCAAACCTCCTTTCAGAGTCCTCATTTAATCATCCTAATCAGAGTTCAAGACCTTCGCAAAACCGTGCGATATTTCACCCACATTGCATCACCACCCTAAATTTTACCCTCTTTTTCTTAACTACTTAGGGATTATAACAGTGGTCACACGCTTTTTGAACAACACCTACAAATCAATCTGTTGCACTCTGGTCCTGCTTCTCAGTCTGACCATGAGTCACCCCCTATTTGCCACCACTCTCGGTGCCGGTGGCTATCATAGCTGTATGATAAAAAATGATGGTAGCTTAACATGTTGGGGTTTGAATGATGGACGTATCATACCCCCAGAGGGGCAGTTTACTCAACTCAGCGTCGGTTGGGACCACACCTGTGCCCTGCGCACCGATGCCGCTTTACTATGCTGGGGGAGAACTGGGAAGGATTCCTCTGTGCCGATGATGGGCAGTATTTTCCAACTGGGGGCCGGCAATGGTTATACTTGTGTCCTCAAATCCGACGGCACATTGGCTTGTTGGGGAGACAGTCAGTTAGCACCGCCGGCGGGAACGTTCACTCAAATTAGCACCGGCTGGCATCACGCTTGTGGGATAAGAACCGATGGGACGGTAGCATGTTGGGGAAATGATGACTATCAACAAGCCTCTCCTCCAGAAGGGACGTTTTTACAAGTGAGTGCCAATGGGTATCATTCTTGTGGCATCAAATCAGATAGCACAGTGGCTTGTTGGGGAAACACCAGTCGCACACCAGCAGGTCCTCCGAATCTGGCCTTCACTCAAGTGGCCGCCGGTTTTTGGTATACGTGTGGAATAAAAAACGACGGTACCTTGGCATGTTGGGGAGAGAATAACTATAGTCAAGCAGTCCCACCACCAGGCACGTTTGCGCAAATCAGCGTGGGTTATCAACATGCCTGTGGGTTGAAACCTGATGGTACCGTGACCTGTTGGGGAGACAATGGCAAGGAACAAGCCCTGCCACCGCGTGAATTGACAACCCATTGTGCTTATTCCCTTGACTCTGCCAATTTCTCCTATTCCGCAACCGCCTCCACTGGCACCGTGACCGTGACTGCATCTGCGGATTTCTGCACTTGGACCGGCAGTAGTCAGACCGATTGGTTAAGAATCACTTCCATAGAAACTGCACCAGGGCTGGCGGTCATCGAAGGACCGCCAGTTCTCAAAGGCAATGGTCGAGTGACCTATACCGTGGCCGCAAACAGTAGTGAACAATTTCGAGTGGGCAGGTTACTGATTGCAGGACAACCCGTGACAATCAGTCAATGGTCCAACGCGGCTTTACCAGTGGTTACCCAAGCAGCATTTACGATACCGGCGCCTGCGGAACAGATAACCACGGAGTCACTTCCTCTCAGCGTACAATCGTTCTCAGACCAAATTCATTCCCAAACCTTTCCCATCACACCGTCTAAACATATTTATGGGTTATCCATTACAGGTCAATTTCAGTTGCAAATGGGGACTATCGCCACTGCTGGTGGACTGGGTCAATTAGAAGAAGACCCCGCCGCTTTAGTGCGAGTGGTGTTAATCGATAACGATACGCAAGCTGAATACTTAGTCTATGAGAAATCCTTGCACACACTCACTCCAGAAGAAGCCACCAGTTCACTGTCGTTGTACATCGACAAAGTCTGTGAAGAGACTTGCATCTTGCCACAGCCGCTTAACTCCTTTTCATTAAGACTATCGGTCCGACAAGCAGCCTTGTCTATTTCGGAATTGTCTTCTGTCAATGCGCCGATAGTAGCAGATATAGAAGCGTTGCAAGCCCAGCAACAGGCAACCAAGATTTGGCAACTCAATGAACAGAATTTGGGATGGATTGCGGGGGAGACCGCGGTTTCCAAATTAAGTTATGCCGACAAGAAACAACGGTTCGGATCAGTGGCAGACTTGGGCGAATTTAATTTGCAAGGACTTGAATATTATCGTGGTGGCGTCTTCCAGATGGCACCTCCCGCAGTTTCTACAAGAAGTAACACACGCCAACCCCCTGATCATTCGCTAGTCAAAAATTTTAATTGGGCCGATAAACACCACGGCAAAGACTGTTGGGTGACTTCAGTAAAGAATCAGACTTGCAAAAATGACTGGGCCTTTGCCAGTGCCGGGGCTTTGGAAGCAGTGGCTAACCTCTACTTCAACCAATGTCTCAATTTAGATTTAGCTGAAGCAGCCACCTTATCCTGTAGTGGCGCCGGCAGTTGTGCCGGTGGAGTAGCCAGTGCTGCCTTGGATTATTTTCAAACCACTGGGATTATTGAAGAAGCCTGTTTCCCTATGTCTGGCACGGCACCGCAATGTCAGAATCAATGTTCGAAACCCCAGGAACTGTTGCAGACCAGTGGCAGACTCCCCATTGACTCCCCAGAGTTTCCCAGAACCGAAGAGGCGATCAAACGACTCCTCATTGAAAATGGCCCCCTGAGTGCTTCCGTCAACAGCTTGGGGCATCTGATGACTCTGGTAGGATTCAAAGAGGACCCAACAGATGGCCAGACTATATGGATATTTAAGAATAGCTGGGGCACCGCATGGGGGGCCAAATCAGGTGGGTGGTATTACGGAAGTGAATGGGGTGAATATGGGAAAGCCGACGAGGCGGAGAGTGAGAATGGATATGTTTATTTGAAACTCCCTATCGACGACTTTGGCAGTGATACCAATGTCATCAAGACTCCCATTCTCAGTCAGAGACAACCTTATGAAATCCTCTGCGAAGATGTTGACCAGGATGGCTATTGCAATTGGGGTATCTCTACAGACCAACCCGACACTTGTCCAGCATCTTGTCAACCAGAAAGAGACTGTGATGACTCCAATCCTGAGTTAACCACCTTTGACGCTAATTATCATTGCACGGGCAACCAGTTGCCCTTGAACCCCCCCATCGCACTGTTCACAGCCACGCCCCAGAAAGGTTTTATGCCTTTAGAAGTCACGTTGGATGCCAGTGGTTCGCGTGCCCCAGACGGTACGCTGGCCGTTTATGAATGGACTATTGATGGGCAACCAGTAGAGTTCAATGATTCGCTTACCTACACGTTTGAGAAGCCCGGTCAATTTGAAGTGACTCTCACTGTCACAGACCCACAGGGATTGACGGCTACAACTAAGAAGATGATCACAGTGGTGGACAAATATCCACCCGTCGCCAACTTTACCGTCTTCCCTGCCGATACCGGGGAAGTTCCCTTTAAAGTCACCCTCAATGCCAGAAGTTCCTATGATCCAGATGGAAACATCGTCAGTTATCTATGGTCCAGTTCCGAAGGTCACACGGCCACCGGTCCTACCGCAACCATGACCTTTACTCTGCCAGGAACTTACCGCATTGCCTTGACGGTAACGGACAACGATAATTTAACTGGGCAGTTCCAACGAGACCTCCTGACAACCGTGAAACAATACTCACCTGTGGCCAAGTTCACAGTCTCCCCTGCAAATACCGGTGAAGTGCCTTTTAAAGTCACCCTCAATGCCAAAAATTCGTATGACCCAGATGGTGAAGTAGTGAATTATCACTGGCAAAGTTCCGACGGCCAAACGGCCACAGGTCAAAAAGCGGGGATGACATTTACGCAACCAGGTTCTTACACTATTACTTTGACGGTGACTGACAATCATCAATTGACGGGACAACTCCAACAAGAAGTGGTGACGGTGGTTAAACAACTGCTGCCACCAACGGCCCAATTTAGTCTCGTGCCTGCGAAAACGGGCGAAGCACCTTTTAAAGTCACCCTCAATGCCAAAGACTCTGCGGATTCAGATGGTGACATAGTGAATTATCAATGGTCAAGTTCCGATGGTCAAACCGCCGCTGGTCAAACTGCAACCATAACGTTTGCGCAACCAGGTTCTTACACCATCAGTTTGATAGTGACGGACGCCGATAATTTGACGGGCGAATTTCAACAAGAGGTTCTAGTGAAGGCCAAACAATATCCACCCGTAGCCCATTTTACCCTCTCCCCTGACAACACTGGTGAAGTGCCACTTCAAATCCTCCTCAACGCCAGTCAGTCTGCTGATCCTGATGGACACCTGGTCATGTACCAATGGTTTAGTTCCGACGGTCAAACAGCGTCTGGCGAAAACGCAATACTGATCTTTACGCACCCCGGTTCTCACCGCATCACCCTAACGGTGACTGACAACGATAATTTGACCAGTGAAATGCAACAAGAGGTTATTGCGAAAGCCAAACCAAATCCGCCTGTTGCCGATTTTACTCTGTCTCCTGCTAACCGTGGTGAAGCACCTTTTAACGTCACCCTCGACGCCCGCGGGTCTTCTGACTCTGATGGACAAATCGTCGATTATCAATGGCAAAGTTCAGACAGGCAAACCGCTGCTGGCCCAACTACCGTACTGACTTTTCAACGACCTGGGTCTTACCGCATCACTTTAACGGTGACCGACAACGATAATTTGACACAACCAGTTGAAAAAGAAGTCATTGTCACAGCGCCACCCAGGCGAGAAGGGGAATGTTTTTATACCATCACTCCCACTATCATGGTTCACAGTGCTGAATCTGAAACTGGCACCTTCACGGTTACGGCACCTCCACAATGTGCCTGGACCGTCAACAATTATGCTTGGTGGATAAAGATTACAGCGGGGGAGAGTGGCCAAGGAGATGGCACCATTACTTATTCGGTGGATGGTAATCATAACACCTGTACCGTCTGTGCGGGTCCTTTCCTACCACCAGACCAGCGTAGTACCACTCTCACCATTGCGGGGGAAACCGTGACCGTGGTTCAAAAGGGAGAGACGGATAGTCAAGTGGAAGTAGCGGATTGCACTTATACGGTCAGCCCCACCAGCGTGTCTCACAGTGCCGAAATTGAAACCGGTATTATCACCGTCACTGCCCCTGGGAACTGTCCCTGGACGGCTATCAGCAATCATCGCTGGATCAAGATTACGTCAGCGGAAAATGGGCAGGGGAATGGGACCGTCACCTATTCAGTGGAAAGTAACGATAACTTTTGTACCGTGTGTACAGGTCCTTTCCTACCACCCAGTGAACGCAGTGGTACCCTCATCATCGCCCGCCAAACCGTGACGATTCATCAGATGATGGGAATCAATAAGCAAACGGAGGAGACTGAGGAATTTGAGACGTTAGTTACCAGTGAAGTGGAACAAGAGGCTTTGGCCGCTGGAGACATGGAATCATTGGCCGTCGATCATTTGGAACGAGTGACCGTCGACAGTGATATTGACAACCTACAACCCGCCGTGGTAGCCGCTAATCCCCTCGTTTCTCAAACCGTCTATCAACTCGGTGATACCCTTCGAGTGACGTTACCCACGGTGCCGGCGGGACCAGATCAGTATGTTGGAATCAGTTACCCCAACGGTACGCTTGAACTGTTGAATCAGTTCAATTCCTTCATACCTTTTGACCACGTCACCTTTCCCGTGTGGTCAGGGGGAGACGTGGCTATTGAGATGCCCGTGACCGTTGACCTACCCAGTGGTCTCTATACGATATATTTGTTGCGAATGCCCATTGGAGTGAGTCCGTTATCCATGAAAATGGAAAACTGGGCGTTGGGGGTGACAGTTTTTACTGTCATCGGTTCACATTAGTGTCAATCGTCAATCCCAATTTCAGGAGTCCACAGCATAGCTTTGTCCGTGCAAAGCTACGCTTTGGACTCCTGATTGGGTTTGTAAAAACCCATTGATTTCTTGACAGATGCCATGTTATAGTAATATTCCTCATCACTTGTACCCCCCCCTGCCCCCCCGCACGCGGGGGGGAGTCACTCCCTACCTGCGTGCGGGGAGGGCTGGGGTGGGGTGAGGGCGTAAGTCCTAATAAAAAATGTATACCTCATTGATTACCAGTATGATATGATGAGACTTTCATAACCATAACCCTTGAAGTCCAAAAATCTCTTTTGGACACTAGGCATTTAAAAATCTCTATGTATTGCAACCACTCTCACAAATATGCCAAACACGGCACTGCCTCCCATTGCAAATGGTGGTGGACCGTTTGTCTATTGCTAAGTGGCAATCTGGTTTGGGCCGCAGAGTTGACCGGGGTACGTGAGTACCAAGTCAAATCCGTGCTGTTATTTAATTTTGCAAACTACACCACTTGGCCAGCTTCCGCTTTTCAGGCTGACAATACTCCATTTCGGATTTGCGTGTTTGGAGAAGACCCCTTTCGTACCCAACTGGATACCACCGTAAAAGAAGAAACGGTTGAAGAACATCTTGTCATGGTTGAACGTTTTAACAGTCTTCAAAAATTGAGAGGCTGTCACATTCTCTTTCTCAGCCGTTCTGAACAAGCCAATCAAGCTAAAATTCTCGCTGAAGCCCAAAAGTATCCCATTCTCACCGTGGGTGACAACCCTGAATTTATTCAACAAGGGGGGATGGTGGAATTTTACAATCAGGGCAATAAAGTACGGTTTGCCGTTGACCCCGAAGCGATTACCGCAACGGGTTTAAAAATGAGTGGCAATCTCCTCCATATTGCCCGAATTGTGCGCCGAATCAAATAACACACTCAAACATTCGAAATGACAATCTCTAAAGTGTGTTTCGTTTCCCTTTTAGACAAGAACAAGTGAAGACAAAAACGAATATGTTAACCATGAAAGATGTTCCCCATTTCTTACTCTCGCTGGTCTGCGCCAGCCTCTTGCTGATGAGTAGCGTCGCCAGCCGTGCCAATTCATCGCCCAGTTCAGACTCCGACATCATTGAGAAACTCAAGGAGATGAAGGTAGAGGACTTGATTGAAGTCGAAGTCACCCTGGATGACGTGTTTGACATCTTTGATGCCCTGGTCGCTGTCAAAAAGACGACCGTCGCCACCGGTGCAGAACAATCCACCATCCGCGCCCCCGCAGTGACGACGGTCATTACGGCCCAAGACATTGAAGCGATTGGCGCGACGGATTTAGATGAAGTTTTGGAAAGTGTGCCAGGTCTGCATGTCAGCAGAAGTTTCAACAGCAACAATTCTACTTTCTCCATGCGCGGGATGATTTCCACTTCCGACCCTCAAGTGTTAATGATGATCAACGGCGTTCCTATCAATACCTTGTATACGGGGGGACGTAACTATGTCTGGGGAGGAATGCCTGTCAATGGCATTGCCCGCATTGAAATTATTCGCGGACCAGGGTCCGCCCTGTTCGGCGCCGATGCGTTTGCTGGAGTCATTAACATCATCACCAAAGGCAAAGGAGACTTGGAAGGTACCGAAGTGGGGGCACGAGTGGGACGGAACCATACCAAAGATGCTTGGATATTACATGGTGGCAAATGGGCTGGCAATGAGGTAGCCGCCAGCGTGGAATACCATACCACCGACGGCCCCAACCGAATGGTTGAAGCGGATGCCCAAACGTTGCTAGACCAACAATTATCTCCCTTTGGGATTCCCCCCGTATCGTTAGCCCCTGGCAACTGGAACCTCCAACAAAATACACTAGACACTCATCTTGACCTCTCCCGTTCCCAATGGCGACTGCATTTGGGTTATCAGGGACGCTATGACATGGGCATGGGCTTCACGCCCTTACAAGTCCTAGACCCATCGACGTTGCATGAAGAGAACCGTTGGTTAGCCAACTTGACTTACCATAACCCCTTAGTGGCAGACCATTGGGACGTGACGGCGGAACTCAGTTATTTAGATATTCAAACTGACAGTGCTTCCGATCTCTCCAAACTGTCTCTGCCAGGCGTCACCATGCCAGTGCCGACACCCGCGGGGATGATGTTCATCACCTATCCAGAAGGTATCATTTTCAATTTCGGTTTGAAAGAACGCCAAACTCGTTTCAACCTCTCCAGTTTTTACTCCGGCTTTGCCAAACATAAAGTGAGAATGGGAACTGGCTACTTTGTTGGAGAAACGTATGACGTCCAACATATTACCAATGTGGACCCGCTAACGGGTCAACCGATTCCCATTTCCCAAGGTCTGTTAGACTTGTCTGACACTCCGTCTGCCGTTTTCCCCAGAAAAGACCGTTCCAATTGGTACGTCTTCGTGCAAGACAGTTGGGCTTTTTTACCTGATTGGGAATTGACCGCAGGGCTACGCTATGACAGCTACTCTGATTTTGGTACCACCCTCAATCCTAGATTAGCCTTGGTGTGGCAAACGCGCCCCAGTTTGACGACGAAACTTCTCTATGGACGCGCCTTTAGGGCCCCGTCTTTCATAGAATTGTACACCAACATGGTCTTATTAGGCAATCCCAATCTGGACCCAGAAACCATTGACACTGGTGAACTGGCATTGGACTACTATCTCAGCGACACTCTCCATATTGGACTCAATTTCTTTTCCTATCGCTGGCGAGATATTATTATCACTTCCCAACTGGCTACCGATGGCAGTTTCAGGGCCGAGAACCGTGGCGATAAAACGGGACGCGGAATGGAGATTGAGGCACGCTGGAAGGTCTTGAAAAATGTCAGTGTGTTGGCCAACTATGCGTACCAACAAACGTATGACAAAGATGACCAGATGACAAACCGATTCCCCACGGCTTACCTTCGCACCGACTGGCTAGTGATTCCGAATTGGTATTTAGATACCCAACTTAACTGGTTAGGCAAACGAGACCGCACCAGTGCCATGGACCTTCGTCCGTCTCTGGCAGCCACCACTCAGGTAGATGTCACTTTACGTTATAAAGACATTCGGGACGGCCGTTGGAATGTGGCATTGGGACTGCGCAATGTGTTTGACGAGGATATTCGAGAAGCAATGTCGGTAGATAACCGTGGTATCGCATTGATTCCGAATGACTTACCCCAAGCGGGACGGCATTACTTTTTGGAATTTCGGTATCGGTTTTAGTAAGGTAATGGTTGTGGGTTTGGGAGTATGGTTTGGGAGTATGGTTTTGGAGTACGGAATGGATTCCGCTGGAAACGGAATCAATTCCGTACACCAGCGGAATCCATTCCGTACTCCAACGGACTTTGAACTGTACCCCACCCGTTCGGCGTTCCGGTTTTGCTTTGCGGCTTTAGCCTCTAGTACGGTATCATCATTCGTTATCCACTCTCCCTTCACAAACAGGAGGAGACCGACAGGAGGAAACAGATATGTAAGATAAGTTAATTAATCAGGTAGGAAATGTTGGTAGTGATGCAATCTGGGTGAAATATCGTGCAGTTTCTCTTAGGTCTGGAACTCTGATTGAAATGATTAAATGAGGGCTATGAAAGGAGGCTTGACTAATCATAGTCCATCTGAAAATCATTCTAATCAGAGTTCAGACAGAGAACCCACATTGCATCACTACCGAAATGTTACATCTTCTTTCACAAGACCAATTCAGGAGGTTAACTTTATGTTGTATCTTTACAGATTGATAGCAATCCTGCTATTACTACCCTGGGTCGCGATTTACGCAACGACCTATTATGTTACCAACAATGGTAACGATACCAATGACGGCTTATCCGAAGCCACCCCCTGGCAGACGCTTAATCAAGTCAATGCCGTGGTCTTCCCCAACTACTCTACCATCCTCTTTAAACGTGGTGAGGTCTTTCGAGGCAAGATAAGTCCCCAAAAATCCCCAGTGGGTCTCACCTTTGGCGCCTATAGTTCGGGTGACAATCCTATCATTTCTGGCAGTGTCGTCATCACCGGCTGGACTCCCACCACACATCCTGGTTTGAGTCCCAATGTGTATGAAGCCAAAGTCACTTCCTTACCTTTGGGCAACTCTGGCATTGAACAATTATTTGTCAATGGCGAATTAATGACCATTGCCCGCTACCCCAATGTGAACTCCCCTGCCGAAAAAAACTGGCTAAGAGTGGGAACAGAGGTGGGTACAAATGCTTTTGTCGATCCCGCCTTGAAGGCTTACTCCAAACTCAATGATTACTGGAAAGGTGCCACCTTACGCATTCGCAATTACAGTTGGACGTATACCATCCTCCCCATCACCAGGTATTCCGCTTCCAAAGGCAGACTCACTGTCAGCGGACTGGGTGAACAGCTACCCGAATGGGGCTACTTTATCGATGGAAAGTTAGAGGAACTGGATACTCCTGGCGAATGGTATTATCAAGCCTCCAGCAACAAAGTGTATCTCTATCCTAAAGGTGGCATTGACCCAAATACGGTCTTGATAGAAGGCACCACGTATCCAACAGGTCTCAGCATCACCAATGGAGAGAATTATACCACAGTAGAAAATCTGACCTTTCGTCACTTTACCTCCAAAGGTGTTCTCCTCAGCGGTTCCAATCATGGCATCATCAGAAACTGTCGGTTTGAACACAACGTCACCGGGATTTATCTATGGAATGCTGCCGACGCCTTGATTCAAGGCAATCAACTGGACCATCAACTCGACACTGCCATAGTCCTGCAAGCAGACAACCGTTTTCAGGTCAAAAACAGTGTGGTGGAATACAATCAGATTAGCCACACCGCCATGTACCCTGCTTATGGAGAGAGGTTTCAGGGCGTTTATCAAGGCGTTGGAATTAACGTGTTTGGCAAGTCTTTTACCGTCCGCAAAAATGTTGTTGAGAACACCTCTTGGAGTGGCATCGCCTTAAAAGAAGACGGTTACCACTTGATAGAAAATAACATAGTACGTAACTCGCTACTACTTCTCAACGATGGCGGTGCCATTCTGATTAGTTCCGACAGGAACACCATCCGCGGCAATCTTCTGTTAAGTTCGGTTGGCAATGTGGACGAGTCCAACGGTTGCATGAGTCTCAATAGCACCCCCTGTCATCACCACACGGCTTACGGAATGGGGATTGGTGCTGATGATGGTTTCAAATACAACCTGATTGAAAACAACACCATCGCCAATAATTTGGACACCGGCATTCGTCTCAATGCGTTTTCCAATACCACCGTCCGTAACAATCTCCTTTACAATAACGATCCCCAAATTGCACTGGAAAGCAACAAGGGACCGTCACGTTCCAATCGGATAGAAGGGAATCTCATATATTCTCTACATCCTGAACAAATCGGTTTGTCGATAGTAGGTAGCACCTCTATCACGACGGGGAGTTACCTCTCAAGCCCATTAGGGGGGGCTAGAACGTCGTCGCCCAATACGTTGGTAAATAACTATTACTGTAATCCCTACAGTGAAGTCGTCATAGATAGGGAGAATCGACCTTATTCCCTAGCCCACTGGCAAACTCAATTTTCTGGGAGTGAAACCAATTCTACACAATGCCAACTGCACTTCCCTGAGTATACTGTTACCAGTGTAGTTGGGGCCAATTTGATTCTCAACTCCACTTTTGATAACGATGTTTCCAATTGGGCCAACTCAGGACGGGCATGGATTTCTCACGACCTCACTCAAGTTCTCCTCAATGGTGGCAATCTGAAGTCACTTTATGACAAACCGAAATCCTTTTGGAACAGTGACAACCGTAACGCCAATATCATCCCCAACAGTTTTGAATTAACCGCAAACCAGTCTTACCGCCTCAAGTTTAGCGTGGTAGGGAATGGTTTTGGGAATATTCAATTGCGAACGAATGACACTAACCCAACAGATTACCAAATTTTGGCAGAACGACAGTTTGCTTATGACACTTCGCGGAAAGACTATGAATATATCTTCCCGTCACCCAAAACCACGCCGTATGGCAAACATCTATTCATCACTCATGACTACGATGCCAATACTTACTGGTTAGACAATGTCACCTTTGAGGTTGTCACCACGGTGCGAAATGATGCAACCCAAACCTCGGTATTGTGTCTCAATCCCATGGACGTGGCACAAGACCTCCCCTTGGAGGAGGATAAGACGTATGTGGAGTTGAACGGCACACCGGTGGTGGGAACAGTGGTGACAGTGGCACCGTTTTCGGCTAAGATATTGTTGAGTTATCCTTAGATACCCTCAGACACCTGGAGTTCAAAGCATAGCGAAGGACTCCAGGTCATTAACAATCATGGAGAATTGATTATGACTCGTGAAGAACTGATTACCATTGACCCTGACATTTTGCATGGTACACCCGTGTTTTTGGGCACCAGAGTACCGATAGAAACTTTATTTGACTACCTTACCAGTGGAGATTCTATCAATGAATTTCTGGATGATTTTCCAACTGTCACTGCTGAACTGGTGAAACAAATCTTGGAATATTCCAAACTGGCAATGGTGGCGTAAATGAGAATCTTGTTAGATGAAAATTTACCCAGAAAACTCAAACAAGCTTTTCCTGGTCATCTGGTTACCACCGTTGGGGAAATGGGGTGGTCTGGCAAACGAAACGGTGATTTACTCAATTTGGCCGAGGAAGTGTTTGAGGTATTGGTAACCGTGGATAAAGGCATCCAATATCAACAAAATTTTACGGATCGACAACTCATTTTGGTAACACTGATTGTCGTTCACAATAAAATACAATACTTGTTACCTTTGATTCCAAAAGTGTTAAAGCAATTACAAATGGCAATCCCAGGACAAGTTATCAATATTGGAGTGCCCTAGGGCGTGAAGGGAGATGACCAGGAGTCCAAAGTTACGCGGTGGACTCCTGGAAGGCGTCTTCACTACAAACTCACAATCGCCCCCATAAACAACACCTGGTGATCCTTCTCCTCCTGAATCACAAATAGGAACGGATGAGTGATTTCCATGACAAAGGGTGCCGGTGCCATTCCTCTGGTGCGAAATTCCACTTGAGTGGAAGCCGCCGCTTCGGTGCCTTCCTCATTGACCTCAACAAAGGTTTTGTGTTTTACCTGGCTGATATAGAGATTCTCCTCTTTTGAGAGTTTGGCGATGCCACCAAAATTCGCTTTCCCTTCCTCAAAAGCAATTCCCATACCCAGGGCCGTAAGTGCCTCCTTTAAGGTAACATCATACTCCACTTTGAACTGTGGCAACAGGATGTTGCCTTCGCGCACAGAGAACTTATCGTGCCACTCGACCCATTTTTCAGACCATGGGAACTGTTCCACAGGTTGCCCATTTTGGGGCAGAAAAATCACCATACTCATCGCTTCGCTATCGCCATAAGGCAAACGAACCGCTTGGTAATCATTTCCCTCATAGTAACTATAGTGAGACTTCTGTGACATCAAAGGCACAGCACTCTTCTTACCATTTGACGAAGTAAATTCACCCGCCCGAGTAATTTTCGTTGGATCAAACGGCATTGTCCAACTGCCCTTGAAGTAAATCGCATTGAGAAGGAAGAGGGCCGTTTGTGGATCAATGGGAAGGGTGACAATATTATCTATCTTGTCACCCGTGTTGGCTTTAACCCACCCGTTGATGTCAGAAGCAGTCTTGGCATTAGCAAAGTCGACTGCTGTCACTTTCGCCCCATAAGACTCTTCCGAAATCTTCTTAAACTCTTCCTTGAGTTCAAAACCCTGCTTTACCCATAGCGAGTTAGCAATCGCCATCTTTACCTTCGGGTCGAGGTTTGTCAGACTCTTCAACAACGTCTGATTCAGTTGGGTAACGTCACTTGGAGATTTTCCTGCCACTCCTAACGTCTTCTGAATGGCCGTTGCAGTCTCTTCTTTAGCACCATTATAGGTCATAGCCAGTGCCAGAGTCAAACTGACAGGGGAGATCAAGATATTCTTGTCCTTGTTGGTTTGAAGAAGTTGACCAAAGAGTTTGAAGCCAAAGCCATTCTGGTCAGGGGCAACCTTAGAAAGATCGTCCGCGTGGAGTTGTGCAAGCATCATATCACTGGTGGCATGTGTAGTAGTTGCCATGGCGGTCATCGTCACCGATAACGCCACCGGCCATAGTAGTTGTTTCATTGTCATATTAAAGTTTCCTCTTGAGTAAAAAATCAGATGTCGCCATACCATTAAGTTAAGGCACGGTGGAGTGTTAAGGCACGGTGGAGTGTTAAGGCACGGTGGAGTGGAGGCTAACGCCTGCCGGCCGTAGGCATCTTCCACACTCTCAAACGTGGGGGCGCCCACGGCCGGCCGGCTAAAGCCTCCACTCCACATACCCCACAATATGGCATAAATGTTGCCTAAAATGCTAGTTAGACGGACCATTACCCTTGTTCCCATGCCGATATATGGGAACGAGACACCCGCAAGTCTAACCAAATAATCCATACGAGGCAAATTTTATGGCCATTATCAGAGATGGTACAATCTATTACGGAATCATCAAAAACCACTTGCAGACAGGTCAATATAACGCCAAAGTCATCCATCAGCAACGGATCAAAGGCATCCATGAACTGGTTGCCGACATCAATAAATCTACTTTGGTGTCAGAAGTCACTTGTTTACAAGTGATTAATGCACTGGCAAACTCCATAGAAGAGTTCTTAAAGGACGGCTATATTGTGCAAGTGCCCGGTTTGTTAAATGCGCGGTTGCAATTATCCGTCCCCCCCAACCAGACGGATCCCAATTATGTCGTTACGATTGGCAATGCCAAGTTGACTATTGATGCACGGATGCCGCAATCCATGTTGGAATCCATTCAGAGTCGGGTGAATTATGAAAAGATGCCGATTCCAGGCAAAGTGCCAATCATTGAGGATGTGGAGTTATTAAACCACCCAGGCACACACAATGCAATTATCTCCGACATGCCCAGCACCATTAGAATTACAGGAGGGAATCTGGAGTTTGACCATACGGACCCGTTGCAAGGAGTCTTTCTGAGAACGATTCAAGGCGAGGAAATTCGCGTTACCACGGCCCCCTATAAGATAACTGACAAGTTTATTGAGACTATGGGTGTCATCATGGATGCGCGTGGTGGCGACCCACTCTCTACCAATTTTCCAGTGACCTTGATTATCCGTACCAAATATACGTCGATCGGTTCATTACGGGAGGGGGTCTATAGTACCCCTATTATTGACTATGATTCTGTATAATCGGGTCAGCGTTTGAGTCGAGTTGGGTCAGCGTTTGAGTCGAGTTGGGTCAGCGTTTGAGTCGAGTTGGGTCAGCGTTTGAGTCGAGTTGGGTCAGCGTTTGAGTCGAGTTGGGTCAGCCCGTGACTTGAGTCAACACGGCCCATGTCTTAAATTGTTACACCAATCCTCCGTTAAAGTATTTAATACTTTAATAAATCTTAGGGAATACTGTTAAAACCAGTATTCCCTTTTCTTTGGGGCAAATATTCTGTTTTAATTTAACGCTGGCATACCCCCCTATCCCCCCCGCACGCAGGGGGGTCACTCCCCCCTATCCCCCCCCGTGTACGGGGGGGCTGGGGGGGTACAAGTGATGATGAATATTACTATATCAAGATGTGAGGTTTAAGATTTCTGTGCCAACAGGGCCGTCAGGCGGGCGACTTCGGCCTCCGCGTAGGCGGCCCGCTGTTCCGCCTGTTGTCGTGCCAAACGTTCGGCCTCCGCCAACTCCTCGCTGGTGGGCAACACGGTACCATCCAACGTTGCCCATCTTAACCAAATCCGTTCATTACCTTTATGCACACCCTGCCAGCGCACTAGCAGGAGTCCTAACTGCTGACTGGGTAAGCCAATTTGAGTGGCGGTGGTCAAGTCACGATATTGGTTGCCAACCAATTCAAAACCGGCCCAGTCGGACGGATTCCAAGGGTCAAACCAAAAGTATTCAGCCACTTTCAATTGATCTTGATAAATCTGTTTCTTTTTCCCCTTGTCGTGTTTAGCCGTCTTCTCCGACAATAATTCAATGACCAGGTCAGGCCCCTTGCCTTCTTGCCACACGACCCAACTGTTGCGGGTGTGAGTGGACGCGCCTAACACGACAAAGACATCGGGACCTAAGAAGTCTTTACCGCGCAACTGTGCAGCACTAAAGTATAAAAACATGTTGCCACTGACATAGCCACCGCCGTGAGAGGCCAGCCACGGACGCAGGGTGTCAATCAATAATTCCATTTGCAAACGATGTGGTTCAGTTTCCATGGGCACATTATCCTCTGACGGCAAGTCGTCTTGAGTGGGAAGTGTTAGACCAGTGAGTGTACGCCGAGTTTGAAACACCGGTATCCCACGGTGTGTTTGGGCCACCTTGGGGGTGGGAAGGGATTGAAGGTTTAACATAAGGGGGGACTCCTGAATGATAAGTTGTCATGGTGTGTAGTTTAGCAAACTCCGTCGGTTCTGAACAGCCAGGTAACCAGGTAGGGTGGATTAAGCGTTAGCGTATCCACCATTCGGTGACTGAGATTTGACAACTTTTGGGTAGTGATGCAATGTGGGTGATATGTTTACCCTCTCCCCCGGCCCCTCTCCCAGAGGGAGAGGGGCCGGGGGTGAGGGAAACTCTATGAATATCACCCAGATTGCATCACTACCAACTTTTGAAAAATTGTCAAATCGGTTTGCAAACCTGACAGGTCGTAAAGCACCTGTCAGGTTTAAGCGATGATTACACGACTAACAGTTCCATAAATTCATTCACTGCCATCTTTTCTAACCGCGTTTGGTCAGCACACACTTCTACTAACTTCGCGCAATTCTTAGATGATAACCGCGTGGCGAGATTGCGTTCAAACTTCGCTTGCAACACAGGTATCCCTTCTTGCCGGCGCCTACGGTGGCCGATGGGGTATTCCACTGCTACCTTGTCGGTCTGGCTACCATCTTTGAAGAAGACTTGGACCGAGTTGCCAATCGAACGTTTGGCGGGGTCTAGGTAATCTTTGGTAAATTGCTTGTTCTCGACTACTTCCATGTTGGCGCGTAACGCATCAATACGAGGGTCGGAGGCAACGTGGTCTTCATAGTCTTCCGCAGTCAAGTTCCCTTTAATTAAGGGGACGGCCACCATGTATTGAATGCAGTGGTCGCGGTCGGCGGGGTTGTTCAAGGGGCCAGTTTTGTCAATAATCCGCACGCCCGATTCTTGGGTCTCGATGATTATCTTTTGGATGTCGCCAAGACGGTCTTTGACTTGTGGGTGCAAGGTGACAGCGGCTTCACAGGCGGTTTGGGCATGAAACTCGGCGGGGAAGGAGATTTTGAAGAGGACGTTCTCCATCACGTAAGTGCCATATTTTTGAGTGAACTGGAGGGCCTTCCCTTTCAATAACACGTCGTTGTATCCCCAGGTTTTGGCTGACAGTGCGGAGGGATACCCCATTTCGCCGCGCATGGTCATCAGGGCTAATCGCACGCCGCGACTGGTGGCATCACCCGCCGCCCAGCTTTTCCGTGACCCAGTATTGGGGGCATGACGGTAGGTGCGTAAGGCGCCACCGTCAATCCAGGCATTGGAGACGGCGTTGATGACGTCCTCCCTAGTGCCTCCTAACATACCGGTGACGACGGCAGTGGTAGCGACGCGCACCAGTAACACATGGTCTAAACCGACGCGGTTAAAGCCATTCTCTAAGGCTATCACGCCTTGAATTTCATGCGCTTTAATCATACCCACCAATACGTCTTTGATGGTGAGAGGAGAGTTACCTTGGGAGACGGCTTTGCGACTGAGGTAGTCGGCTATGGCTAAAATGCCGCCTAAGTTGTCAGAAGGGTGTCCCCATTCGGCCGCTAACCAGGTGTCGTTGAAGTCTAGCCAACGAATCATGGCGCCAATGTTGAATGCCCCGGTCACGGGGTCTAGTTCATAAGACATGCCAGGAACTCGAACGCCACCTGGCATGGTTGCCCCAGGGACGACGGGGCCAAGGAGTTTGGTACATGCGGGGTAATTCAAGGCGAGGAGTCCGCATCCCAGGGTGTCCATCAGGCAGTAACGGGCCGTTTGTAACGCTTCTGCGCTGGTCACTGGGTAGTTGGTAATGTAGTCAGCAATATCCACCAACACTGGGTCTGGGTTGGGGCGTTTGGTATCACGAATATCGATATGAGACATTGAAGTATTTTCCTAGTTGTAGTTGTTAAATGGGTGGGTGGTTTGAATTTTCGGGTAGTGAGGCAATGTGGGTGATATGTTTACCCTCACCCCCGGCCCCTCTCCCAGAGGGCGTGGGGAGACAGGCGACATCCGTGGTGTTCTCCCCTCTCCCTCTGGGAGAGGGGCCGGGGGTGAGGGCAACCTGAATATCACCCAGATTGCATCACTATCAAATTTTCCAGCCAAACCACTTCCTCAATCATCTCCTCCAATCTGCCTCCTTAGACGGTATTTCCAATTCTGTTATTTCTTATTCTTTTGTCTAATAACGTTCTGCCATCGGCGTAAAGGGCCGTGGAAGTTCGCCAGTATAATCACCACTGGGACGAATCAGTTTGTTATTGGCCCGTTGTTCCATGATATGGGCAGACCAGCCGCTGACTCGCGCCATGACAAACAGGGGGGTGAACAGGGCGGTGGGAATGCCCATGAAGTGGTAGGCACTGGCACTGTAGAAGTCGAGGTTGGGGAACAGTTTCTTTTCGTCCCACATGACCTTTTCTACCATTTCGGAGATTTCATAGTAGTGTCTGGCGTCGCCTGCAAATTCCGACAGACGCTTGGACCAGGATTTAATCACGGGGTTGCGGGGGTCAGAGACTTTATAGACGGCATGACCAAACCCCATGATTTTTTGCTTCTTGACCAACATGTCTAACACGGCATGGCGGGCGTCTTCCAACGTTCTGTAACGTTCTAACTTCTCAATCAGGTCCATCGCTGCTTCATTGGCACCACCATGTAAGGTGCCCCGTAACGT
This sequence comes from Thiotrichaceae bacterium, assembly GCA_011391085.1. GTDB lineage: Bacteria > Pseudomonadota > Gammaproteobacteria > Beggiatoales > Beggiatoaceae > JAABRD01. Next base: position 94,149 of record JAABRD010000011.1, read on the forward strand.
TCCTATCCCTGCGGTAATTGCGGAGTAGAAATCAGTCAGCGTAGCAGAACAGACCCGGCAGGCAAAGGTGGAGGCGTTGAACTCATGTTCTGCATAGAGAATGAGGGAGGCATCCATACATTGACGGAAAATATCATGTTGCTTTTCTGGCGCGGGGGTGTGCAACATGTGGAGGAAGTGTCCTGCGATGTCCTCCCTATCCGTGTTAGTGGTAATGCGAGTCCCGTCGAGGGTATAGCGATACCAGTAGCATAATACGGCAGGTAACACAGACAACAGGCGGTCGGCAATGTCATGTTGTTGTTCAAAATCCCGTTCTGGTTCTAACACGCCTAGCATGGAACAACCGGTGCGCATGACATCCATGGGATGGGCAGTGGCTGGGATTCTTTCTAACACTTCTTTGAGTGGTTCAGGCAAGGTGCGCATTCTTTGGAGACGGAGTTTGTACGCCTCTAATTCTCTCTGGGTAGGCAATTTGCCATACAGTAGTAAATAAGCGACTTCTTCAAAGATGCAGTTTTCGGCCAAATCGCCGATTTGATAGCCGCGATAGGTGAGGCCAACGCCTTCTTTCCCTACCGTGCTGATGGTAGTTTGGCCTACGGTGATGCCGCGTAGGCCGATGGCACTTTTGGTGTCAGTTGACATGAGGATATTTCCTTTTTGTTGTGGTTAAGAAATTAAATTGCTTTAGAAAAAGATGAGAGTGATTATGATAACAAATGATGTTTGGTTTTTAAAGAGGTGTTGTTATTTTTATATGATAACGTTTGCAATTTGTTTGTTATGATGATAGCCTATTGCCTTGTGTGCAATATTCCATTATAAGTACCTGTGTATAACGAACATGGTATTTCATGTAGGGTGGATTAAGCGTAGCGTATCCACCTCCCGTTCCCTATGTTGGTGGATACGCTACGCTTAATCCACCCTACAGAATACTACAGAATACAGAAAGGTATCAGGAGAAATTTTATGCAACCAGGCGTATTAATAGACGATGTTCAAATTAAACAACTCTTTAAAGCCGCATTGGTAGAAGTGATAGAAGAACGCGCCGATTGGTTCTCACAGTTATTCTTAGACGCCTTGGAAGATATTGCACTGGGCCGGGCAATAAAGGAGGGGTTGCAAACAGAAACGGTGAGTCGAGAAGAAGTTTTTAAGTTGTTAGGAGATTAGTGCCGAGTTTTTTCACCCCCGATATTACCACGAATCATTTAGGATGACTAAAGAGAATAGCAAATGTTATCAAAAGAACAAGCCAAACAAGAATTTTCTAAAAACTTATCAATTTTTGTTGAATCGTTAGATTCGTATATCAGTAGCGAAGATGGTCAATGGACTGTTAAAGGTTTCATTGACATCTATCGTAACATTTTTACCATCTCTTCTGATACCAAAATCGTTTCAAAAATATTGGAAATTCATTTGTTTCCCAAAATATTAACTTTCGCTGAACAAACAGGTTACAAGCTAGTGTTAGCTGACCAACAAAACTATTATCCAGACTTTACTTTTATTCACGCCGGTGACGAAAGTATAAAATTTGCGGTGGACCTGAAGACTACTTACCGCTTACCTGACGCGCCGGAATCTTGTAATGGATTCACTTTGGGTTCTCATGGAGAGTATTTTGTCAATCGTACCAGTACCAAAAATATTCAGTTTCCTTATAATCAGTACCTGGCGCATTTTTGTTTAGGAATTATTTATAGTAGATATGCTGAACGACAAATAGATGATACTAACTTTTATAAAATACATGAATTACAGTCAATCGCTTCGGTAATTCAAGATTTTCAATTTTTTGTCGTAGAAAAATGGCAAATTGCCAGCGATAAAAGCGGCAGTGGTAATACCGCCAATATCGGAAGCATCACCAAAATTTCTGACATTTTGCTGGGTAATGGAATGTTTAATAAATTAGGTGAGAAGTGGTTTGACGAATACTGGATGAACTATGGTAAAATCACCATTCCTGCCGACAATGGTAGGACGAAAAAAATCACTAGCTTAGTTGAATTTGTGAAATACAAAGGTGGCAATCCTGATTTGATTGTGCCTAAAGCCGGTAAAAAATCCAAAAATCATAAACACCAAAGTTGAGAACACCAATGAAAATACACATTCCTCCCTTAAAATGTCAAGGCATCAAAAGTAAGTTAGTCCCTTGGATTAAAAATTGTGTGGAATGGGACGGCAAGGGACTTTGGATTGAACCCTTTTTGGGTTCCGGCGTGGTGGGCTTTAATATGCAACCTAAAGCAGCCCTTTTTTGTGATAACAACCCTCATATCATCAACTTCTACAACGAAATAAAGACAGGTGCCATCACTGCCGAATTAGTCAGAAACTTTCTGGAAACTGAAGGTCACCAATTGACCAAGCAAGGACAAGATTACTATTATCAAGTGAGAGAACGTTTTAATCGGGATAAAGCACCGTTAGATTTTTTATTTTTAAATCGTGCTTGTTTCAACGGTGTGATTCGTTTTAACCGTCGAGGTGAATTTAATGTACCGTTTGGCCATAAACCAGAGAGATTTGCGAAAGCCTATATCACTAAGATTGTGAATCAAGTCGCTTATGTAGCCAAACTGACTAAAGTTAGCGATTGGACTTTTTTATGTCAAGATTATCGACGCACTTTAGCTAACGTGTCTCAAAGTGACTTTGTATATTGTGACCCGCCCTACTTAGGTCGTCATGTCGACTACTTTAATAGTTGGGAGGAGAAAGAAGAAGAACAACTGTGTGCACTGTTAAAAAAATGTCCTAGCAAATTTATTCTCTCCACTTGGCAGAATACCTCACACCGAGAGAATGCTTATCTCCATTCATGGTGGTCAACGTTTCAAATTTTAACCAAGGAACATTTTTATCATGTGGGTGCCAAAGAAATTAACCGTAGTTCCGTGCAAGAAGCGTTAGTATTAAATTTCCAGGGGAATGTTCCAGAAACTACGCTAGAAAAGCCAAAACAATTCGTTTTGTTGGAATCGTCAGAGAATTATAATTTTTAGTCTAGTTCACCCAGATTGCATCACTACAAATTCTCAAACAGTTAATTTGCAATTTGTTTATGATGATAGCCTATTCTAACAAATGACTCATTATCCATTATCCATTATCCATTATCCATTACCCCAGCCTCCTATCCGTCTATCCACTCAGGAAATCATGGGACTCTTAGAGAGTTTTGATGCGGAGATTCCTAAATATGGGGGCGGGCGGGTTTGGCTATTTGGTTCGCGTGTCAACTTATCAGCCAAGGGGGGAGATATTGATTTATATATAGAATTGAATCAGCCGCTGGACAACAAGATAACATTTGGGATGGGTTTGGAGATGGCGATTCAGAAGCGGCTAGGGGAACGTAAAATTGATATTGTCGTGAAAGCCCCCAACACGGCGGATTCCGCATTACATGAGATAGCGAAACAACGAGGTGTGTTATTATGGCAGACTCCAATCAGTTAGAGTTAACTTATTTTCGGGAACAATGGGGGTTGACTCAAAAGATGGTAGTAGTGTTGCGTTATTCAGTTGAATGTGCAACGCCTATTGTGGAACAATTGGAAAATCATCCTCAACTTGAAATAAGTGCCGAACAGTCTCAGATTTTAGAGGCATTGACAGCGCGTTTTGCTAGATTGACAGATATTCTGACGCAAAAGGTATTGCGGGCCGTGGATGCGTTGGAATTGGTTGATGAAGGGAGTCTGTTGGACCGTTTCAATCGTGTGGAAAAACGGGGGATTGCACGGGCGGAGGAGTTAGTGAGAATGAGGCAATTGCGCAATCGAATAGCCCATGATTATGCACTGTCTGATTTGATTCAATTACATCAAGAGGCTTTTCATCAGTGTGACAGTCTATTTAAGATGATAGACGCATTGGGGGAATATGTGGGAGAGTGGGAGAGTGGGAGAGTGGATAACGGATAGTGGATAGTGGATAGTGGGTGGCGGAGAGTGGCTGGTGTGGCAATTTAAACCTGACAGGTCTGTTAGACCTGTCAGGTTTGAAGAATTTGGCGTCATGACCCAAATTCTCAAACAATTAAAACCACATACAGTGTTATCACAACACCCAGAACCGTGATGGCTGTCATCAAATCCACAACGGTCATTCCCCGTTGTTCGAGTTGTCCGACTTCGACGGTTTGAGGTGCAACGATAGGTGGCAAAATTAAGCATAAGTTTTGGTGATTGGCTAACATAAGCATAATCCTCATAAGTTGGTTGTGTACTCTAGGTACTCTTAACTCTAAGTTTAGCACAATTTATACCATTCACAGCGGGTCTGCTTATTCTCATATCTTTAATACAAACAACAGGTTAACAACGATAGGGAAAAACCTTAAACCGTGAATCTTCAAAACACTGTTAATTTTCAGCACCCCTGCTGATTTTCAACACCTTTTAGCACACTCTTAAATTGGGGGGAAGTCTCCACTATGCAATCATTCTCTTTAAAACACACCACGTTTTTCTTTATCAGTCTCTTTTTTCTTCTCGTCGCCTTTTTTCATGGCCCCTTGTATGCAGTTTTTCCCAACATCTTTGAACCCGTGCATAAGTTCATCACCGACGTGGGGGCCACTATCCTCTACTTGGCAGGCTTTGTTGCCCTTTTCATTGCTATTTTTGCCTGGCTTCCGACCTGGGCGAGTTTGGTTCTCTTTGTCACACTGGTTTTTATCAGTGGAATCTATCTGCGAGATAAAGACGTGTCGGTTCAGAAAGACAATGGCAATTTTCACTTGGCGGTCGTGAAAAAAACTGTTACGGTGCCTCTGCCACCTTCTTCAACAACCGCTTCTCCACCCGCTTCTTCACCCGCTTCCCCGTCCTCTCAATCTCCTTCTGTATCTCCTCTTGAAGTGGAGAAGAAGGATAAATAATTAGGTAGTGATGCAATTGGAGTACGGAATTCATTCCGCTGCCGTTGGAGTACGGAATTCATTCCGTTGCCGTTGGAGTACGGAATTCATTCCGTTGCCGTTGGAGTACGGAATTGATTCCGTTGCCGTTGGAGTACGGAATTCATTCCGTTGCCGTTGGAGTACGGAATTCATTCCGTTGCCGTTGGAGTACGGAATTGATTCCGCTTGAAACGGAATGAATTCCGTACTCCAAAACCCATAACCATACTCCAAAACCCATAACCATTACCTTTGCAACACTACCAGTCCAAAACCTGTTTTGGACTCCCACGAATTAACAATATATGCCTCTAACTGCCCAACAATGGCTAGATAAAATTCGCGCTTTGCCACTGCCGTCTAAGGTAAAAATCATGAACGTTTGCGGTGGACATGAACGTTCGATTACGATGGCAGGGTTGCGCACCGTTCTGCCACCTAATATTGAACTTATCCCAGGTCCAGGTTGCCCAGTGTGCATTTGTCCAGAAGAGGACGTTTATGCCGCGATTCAATTGGCCCTGCGGGAAAAAATTATCTTAGTTGCCTTTGGCGACATGTTGCGCGTACCTGTCAATGTCAGTAAACAAGAACCGCGGTCTTTAGAACAAGCGAAGGCGTTGGGGGGAGATATTCGACCTCTCGCTTCTCCCTTGGAAGCCTTACAGATGGCTAAACAGAATCCGAAGCAAACTGTCGTGTTTTTCGCCGCCGGCTTTGAAACTACCACGGCCCCTGTGGCGGCCCTGCTTGCCGAAGGTGTTCCTGACAATCTGTTAATATTGTTATCTGGCAGACTCACTTGGCCGGCGGTGGCGATGCTGTTAGACAGTGGGCAAGCGGGATTTGATGCCTTGATTGCCCCAGGGCATGTAGCTACCGTCATGGGGTCCGATGAATGGCAATTTGTGGTAGAGAAACACCATCTGCCTGCGGCGGTGGCAGGGTTCACACCAGACAGTTTGTTAGCAGCTATTTATTCTACGTTAAGACAATTGATAGACAACAAACGTTTTTTAGACAACTGTTATCCTCAGTTAGTGACCCCTTCTGGGAACGTCACTGCGAAACGCTGTTTGCAAGAAACGATGACCATAGAAGATGCCAATTGGCGTGGAGTGGGAACGATTCCCGCGTCTGGTTTTAGGTTACGAGAAGCGAAGTGGGATGCGAGGATACAATTGCCCGATTATGCCAGTGAGAAGCGTCAACGAGGAGGAGAAATGCCGCCAGGGTGTGATTGCGCGAAAGTCGTGTTAGGTAATATTTACCCGAATCAATGTCGCCTATATGGAAAGGCTTGTACACCGCGAACGCCTGTGGGTCCTTGTATGGTTTCGGAAGAGGGGGCATGTCGGATTTGGTGGGCGGGAGGGGTTAGGTTTTAGTGGAGAGTGGTTTTAGTGGAGAGTGGAGAGTGGTTTTAGTGGATAGTGGATAGTGGATAGTGAAAAACACCAGGCCGGACTGGAGGCTTCAGCCGGGTGACGTGCCACCTTCACCGGCTGAAGCCTCAATGCCATTAAGTTAAGGAATATCCAGCCAATGTAGGGTGGATTAAGCGAAGCGTATCCACCCTACCTTAACTTAATGGCAGTGCGGCTGAAGCCTCTAGTCCGGCCTGGTGTTTTTCATTTTCCATTAAGACTTTTTCCACCACGTCCTCAACATCCAACTCGGGGCATCATAATATAACGGTAACTTTTCAGGTCGGTTAAATTTGTCCCAGTAGGCAATCCGATGTACGCCAATGTACCAGTTGGGGACGAGGTATTCGCCTTGTAACATCACGCGGTCTAACGCATGAGTGGCCGTCAATAAGGCTTGCCGATTCGGTGCGTAGATGACTTTTTCAAGGAGTGCATCCACCACTGGATTTTTTAAACCTATCCAGTTCTCTGAACCTTCTTGGGCTGCCGAAGACGAATGCCATTTGGTCATCAGTTCATTGCCGGGGGATTGCGATTGACCATAGACGCTGACGAACATGTCAAAGTCAAAGGTGTCTTGACGCCGTTGGTAAAGGGCCGTGTCCACCATGCGATAGTGGAGTTGAATCCCCAATTTTTTGAGATTGTGGGCAAACGGGGCTAAGATGCGGTCAAAGCCTTCTTGAACCAGTAGCACTTCAAATTCTAATTTCTGACCTTGGGCGTTTTGTAACACCTCATCTTTCAGTTCCCAACCAGCTTCCGTTAGCAACGCTTTTGCTTTGCGTAGATTGTCACGTAATGAATTGGGGGAGGTGGTAGTGACAGGTTGCCACACTTCGGTCAACACTGCCTTGGGAAACTTGTCTGGGAATTGTTTGGCTAGTGATTGCAACAAAGCTAACTCTTCACCTTGGGGAGGAGATTTACTGGCCGCTAATTCGCTGTTGGTAAAATAACTGTTACAGCGTTGATATTGTTGGAAGAACAAATTGTCATTGGCCCATTCAAAGTCAAAAGCGAGGTTGATGGCTTGCCGCACCCGAAGTTCTTGGAACAGGGGACGCCGCAAATTGAACACAAAGCCTTGCATTCCAGCATTGTTTTGATGTGGCAATTGGTCCTTCTTGATTTTGCCTGCATCAAATTGGGGGCCGACGAACTCACGCGCCCATTGTTTGGAGTTGTTGACTAACATAAAGTCAAACTCTCCCGCCTTCAGGGCTTCTAGGGTCACGTTGGCGTCTTTGTAATATTTATAGACGACTCGGTCAAAATTGTACATGCCACGGCGCACGTTTAAGTCGGTGGCCCAGTAGTTGGGGTTGCGTTTAAACGAGATGTATTTGCCCTCTTCGTATTTGTCTATCACATAGGGGCCGCTGGTCACTAAGACGGGAGTGGTGACGATTTTATCAAACGATATGTCACCTACCGCGGCTTTGGAGAAGATGGGGATTTCAGAGGCAATCAGATGTAATTCTGGATTGACCTTTGCAAAGGCAAAACGGATGGTGTGTTTGTCCACCGCTTCCGCTTTTTGTATATCTTTCCAATAGAAGCGATATTGAGGGTGGGCTTGTTCGCTTTTCAGGGTGTCAAAGGAGAATTTGACATCTTCTGCTGTCACTTCCGTGCCATCTGAAAAGCGGGCTTTGGGGTTAATCCGAAACGTCACGGACAGTTTGTCTGTCGCCAATTCAATGTCTTCGGCTACCAAGCCGTACATGCTAAAAGGTTCATCCTCGCTACGGGTCATCAAGGATTCGAACATCAAGGGGAGTACGCCTTCGGCAGGGATGCCTTTTAAGAGAAAGGGGTTGAGGCGTTCATAGTTCCCAAATCCCCAGAGAGTCAATTCGCCTCCTTTGAGGGCGTTGGGGTTGACGTAATCAAAGTGGCTAAAGCCTTCTTGGTATTTGGGTGCGTAGCCTAATGCGGCAGAGGGTGCGGCTTGGACCGCCGTCAAAGGGAGTAGCAGGGCAATGGAGAATGAACAACAGAGAATGGGGAGTGAACGAATTGAGAATGGGTGTTGTGACATAAGTTAAGTTCCTGTGTTATGTAGTTGAGATTTGACAACTTTTGAAAAGTTGTCAAATCGATTCAAAACGTGGTTGAGAGTTGTCAAATCTTTAAAATTGGTTAGTAAAGTTGAAACTCTTCACCTTACCTTGGAAAAATATCACCAAGGCTTTAGCGTTGGTGGTTTTCCAAATCATGTGAGTTTCAGAGAGTTTTTCCACTCCAAAAATACTCCCTAGCGTCCCAGGTGACACATTGACGCTAGACATTTCAGTGGGGTCGCCTAAAATGTCAACCACTTCTTGTTCCGTCATGCCTTCCTGAATTTTGCGGAAATTGCTGGGAGTCAGTTCGCCAGGTGTACTACAACTGATGAGGAATGTCAAGAGGAGTAGTATGGTTGTGTGTTTGTAGAAAGATGAAAGTATCATAGTGACCTCTGTGCAAATTGAAACCGGTCGTACGGAAACGGTAGAGTAAGGAATTAAAATACCGGTGGAGTGGAGGCTAACGCCTGCCGGCGGTAGGCGTTCTCCTTTCTTAAAGTGCAGGGCCTGCCTACCGCCGGCCGGCGAAAGCCTCAATGCCATTAAGTTAAGAAATATCCTAACCATGTAGGGTGGATTAAGCGTCAGCGTATCCACCAGTTTCGGGGATGGTGGATACGCTGACGCTTAATCCACCCTACCTTAACTTAATGGCATTGCGGCTAAAGCCTCCACTCCACCGCAAACCTCATGCCTTTTTGAAAGTTGCACTCAGTATAACAAAGTCAACGAACCCTGCGCAACAATTCCTGCATTTGCGTTCTGGATTCCGCGGTGTGGACAGCAATGCCAATGCTAGGCATCACTTGTTGCAAAAAATCTAATTGTAATTCGGTCACTTCTTTAAAAAATCCCAATTCAATGACGCCCTTGAGTGTGTTTTCATACGGACAAGGGATGGCTAAAATTTGTTGAAGAGGTGGTTTTTCCCAGGGAATATAATCTTTGGGTACATAAGTCATCACCACCGGCTGACATTCTAACGCCACTTGTCCAATCAATCCTTCCCCAAATTGAAATTCATTGTCTAGCTGGTTACGTTGGGTGTAGGCATAACTGGCAAGGAGTTTCAAACGCGGGGTGGTACGGTGAGTGGAGGTCACGAGATAGAACATGCCAACCGCGGCGTCCAAGTAGGTCGCCAGGAAATGAATAATCTGTTTGGCCAAAGTCACGAGGTCTTGTTCGCCTGTCATCTGGTTGTGAAGTTGAGTTTGCCCCGTTTTTAGCCAATCTTGGCGAGTCGTCTGCGTTGCCGCTTCACGTAATGCTTGCGTCATTCGCAATAAGGCGTGACCCAACTGGTCGTGGTCGGATAACAATGTCACTTGATAATGATAATCTCCTGCGGCAATGGCATTGGCTTGTTCAATTACTTCGCGCAATGCTTGAGTCATCTTCAACAAAGCGTGACCCAGTTGGTCTTGTTCCGACAGTAGCTTGATTTCATGAGTATAATCGCCTGTGGCAAAGGCGTTGGCTTGTTCTATGGTGTTGGTAATACATTCTTGTAACTGTTGTATAGACAAAGTGAGTTGAACAACTTCGTCGCCTTTCTGATGGAATCGCAGTCCCAGTTTCTCTTTGGAAAAAGCGACAACTTGTTGGGTGATGTGCTTAATGCGCTGAGTAATCCAAAGTGTCAGCAAGGTGAATGAGATAACCAGTATCAACGCTAAAATCAACCGTTGTTCATGAAATTTGGCAAGAATTTGATTGGCCAGGTGATGGGCTTTACTAATGGCCACAAAGGAGGCAAAACCAACGCTTAAATCGGAATCACCATAATCAAAATAAGAAGAACCTGTCATCAGGTATTGATTTTCCAGAGAACTGACTAGGGTGCCGGCAGGAATCAAATCGGGATTGCTACTGGCAACTACCTTTTGCGGTTCACCACCCACCAGGGAAATGAGTTCATCGGGATGGGCAGCATCTGCTGTGACATTTTTCAAAAATTCGTCATCTATGGGAGAGGTTAACAACAAGGTTACAATCACTTGTTCAGTATTAGGGTCCGAGATGGGCAAGGAACTTAAAATATGCGGAGAATTTTCGATCATAGTCATATAGGTCTGATTATGACTGAGTTTTTGCAATAGCGAACCAGGTTGCAACAGGCTGGGGGAGGGTGCTTCGGGGAAGTGATGATAGACTTCTTTAACTTGTCCATTACTGTCAATTAACAAGGCGTGACGCGCCTTAAAGAAGGCTTGCATCACGGAAGCAGAGGGTAGCCAGGGGGGAAGGTTATCGTAATGTTTAATATCGGATTCCGTCAGCCAGGCCGGGTTGGAAATATAAGTTTGAAAACGTTGTTGGGAGACAATGACTTTGGCAGATTGTTGAAAGGAACGCACGGCATGGTCAAATATGGCGCGGTCTTCCTGGGCTTTACGTTCTAATTCTTGGGTCAATTCTGCAAAGAAAAATTGTTGAATGTCTTGGCTTTGAAAGTAGTCAAGAATCACCCAGGTGATGGCCCCCATCAAAGAAATAAGGAGGATAACTTTGAGGGTGAGTAAGTTTCTTTTTAATAATAGATAGGTTCGTTTAGTTAAATGTTGGAAAAGTTTTTTCATAAGTATTTGCCATATTCAATGAATCGCGAGAATTTGGAGTACGGAATTTATTCCGTTTCAGGTGTGGCATGAACTAACGGAATAAATTCCGTACTCCAAATTCATTCTAACGGAATAAATTCCGTACTCCAAATTCATTATTCCTTATCCCCATTCTTGCCTTTGATAAAAATCGTCTTTAAAGGTTCTGACGGCAAACAACATTCCTCTGCATAATGTTCACGGATTTTCCGAAAATCTGACACAATGATGTCAGTGACATGAGGTGGTAAGAATCGTGCGCGTAGTCGTCCCAATGGGTCAATCAGAAAAATGGAGGTCGTGTGGTCAAGCGTGTAATCATTTTCAGAACCTTGCTTGGAGACCCGTTGGTAGGTGACATTCAATGATTGAGTTAATTGAGTGAGAGGATTGAGTTTCCCCGTAACGCCTAGAAAGTGGCGGCTGAAAGAGGGAACATAATTGGCCAATTGTGCTACCGTATCTCGTTGCGGGTCCACTGTGATAAAGAGAACCTGAGTATTTTCGACTTCTTCGGCTTGTTCAATGAGGTCATAGACTTGTTTCAAGATTTGTAGCGTTTGAGGACAATCGGAATGGCAATGAGTATAGCCAAAATAGAGGAAGGTCCATTTCTTATTGAAACTGAATAAGGTGACCGTTCGTTGATGATGGTCTGTCAAGGCAAACGGCGTCAACAGTTGGGCTTGGAGGAGGAGTTGAGTATGGGGATGTAAGGAATTGAAAAAAGGGTCAGCCGGCTGGGAGGGTTCCCTAACTGTTTTAGCCAGCAGGAATCCTAGCAACAGGAAGAGAGTGCCCACGGCGAGGAGGAAGCGGGCACTCTGCCAACGTGAGGGGGAGAGAGGAAAGAGAGTCATGGTTGTGGTTCTCCAATCAATTCGTTGTCTTGAAATTTCCAACCGGCGGCGCGTAATTTGGAAACACTCACAACGCCGTACATGGGGTCAAGGGTGTCCATGTAAGAAACGAGATGTTGAATGAGTCCTTCGACCTGTGACTTCTTCGTGGCTTCGGTTTCCCAACTGGTGACGCTAAGGGTGTTATAAACGGGATACGCACCGGTGGCAATTTTGGCCACGTCGTGCGGGTCGACACCGTTGATGGAGATAGCTTTCGCCTGGCCTTGAGGGTCATACTTTTTTAGCATCAGTAGTTCTTCAAGGCCAATGGCATCGACATTGTTAGCAACTTGGTTGATCATATCTTTGATGGTGGCCACGTTGAGAATGCGCGGACTGAAGAGGTCTTCATTGTCAAGAAGTAAACGCCAGTGACCAGGGCGTTGTTTGCAATGCAATCGACCTACCGCTTGAATGACGCGCTTGGGGCCAGGGGTGCCAGGGGTAATTTCCACCTCTGACCAGCGAAACAGTTTGCCTCGAAAGATTTGGCGAACTTGTTCCAGGGTGAGGTTAGTAATGGGATTTTTGGCATTGACCAGGATGGGGATAGCTTCAATGCCCAGGGTATGAAACTGAATGCCTGGGAATCGGTCTGCTTCACTGGGTGGGCAGCAGAAGCCGCCTATATCGATGACTTTGTCACTCAATCCCTTGTTGGCAGTGCCGCAAGTGCCTTCTTGAACCACGATATTGAGTTTGGTTTGCTTGGCATATTGTTCAACGCCAGGAGAAATCAGGGGATAGAATTGTTGGTCGATGATAATCGCAATGTCGGCGTCTTTCGCCCAATCCGCATGTTGAATGGGTTGTTTGGTCCAAGGTGCAGGCATCGTTAGTTGTTTGGTGGGGTCGCTGAACGGTTTGCCACCGAGTTGTTCTTCTGCCAGGCCCGCCGTAGTTGTGAGGAGAAGGGCGGCGCCGAGTAGGTTAATAAGAGGGGTTGTGAAGAGTTTGTGAGTAAGGTTTAGCATAATATTATTAGTGAATAATGGAAAATGGAAAATGGCACAAATTAGGGCCGGAAAAGCCGCAATGCCATTAAGTAGGGTGCGTCCCACGCACCATGTTTGAAACCGCACCGTGCCTTCATGGTGCGTGGGACGCATCCATTCTCAAGATGGACTGTACCAGAAATAGGTAAGATATAGTGATATTCCTCTACTTTTGTACCCCCCCCCAACCCCGCGGGGGGGAGTCATTCCCCCCGTGTACGGGGGGTTAGGGGGGTACAAATGAGAAGGAATATTACTATAACAATTGAACCGGCCGGCCGATAGGGAACGAAATGAATTGCAAACGTTTTCCTAGAGGCCCGGGCGGATTCTAACACTTGATGTAACTCGTGTCCATGGGCTACCAATCCCTCAGCATTGTAAGCAATATATTGATTACAATATTCTTTTTGTAAAAGCTGTCTGGCACCGTGAAGCCATTTTAGTATTTTTTCATTGTATTCTGGATTGAAATGGATCATAATGGGCGTCCTTTAGCGTGTTCAACACGGGGTTTGAATTCCTTGAATGTTAAAAATTCTATAGGCTTATGCCTTGGAGTATATTATCATAATGGCATACAACTTGACAAAGTTAGAGAGTTTTTTGGGTAGTGATGCAATGTGGGTTTTCTGTCTGAACTCTGATTAGAATGATTTTCAGATGGACTCTGATTAGTCAAGCCTCCTTTCATAGCCCTCATTTAATCATCTCAATCAGAGTTCAAGACCGACGCGAAACCGCACGATATTTCACCCAGATTGCATCACTACCGAATATTCGTCCTTTCTGAATGCCAAAGACGTATTTTATAAACATTATCCACTATCCACTATCCACTATCCACTATGATGCCCTTAGGTCCTTTGATGATTGACTTAGAAAGTCAAGCGTTGAGTAGTGAAGAACGAGAATTGTTGCAACATCCATTGGTAGGCGGAATTATTTTATTTTCTCGCAATTATGAATCGCCCGCCCAAATTCGTGCCTTGATCGCAGACATCCATGCACTGCGTGATCCACCCTTATTGATTGCAGTGGACCACGAAGGTGGACGGGTGCAACGATTCCGAGAGGGATTTACCAGACTCCCTGCGTGTGCCCAATTGGGGCAACGGTATGACTGCAATCGCAGTGACGCGTTGACGATGGCAACCTCTATGGGTTGGATATTGGCAACCGAACTGCGGTCGGTCGGTGTCGATTTCAGTTTCGCACCTGTGTTAGATTTAGGACGCGGAGTGAGTAGCGTCATCGGAGACCGCGCCTTTCACTCTCACCCAGAGGTAGTGGCGCTGTTGACAGAAGCCATGATGATAGGAATGCGAGAAGCAGGAATGATAGCGGTGGGAAAACATTTTCCAGGACATGGTTCCGTGGCCCCCGATTCTCATTTAGCGGTTCCTATTGATGAACGTCGTTTTGCTGACATTGTCAGCGAAGACCTCGTCCCGTTTGCCTATCTCATTCATCAAGGTTTACCTGCTATTATGCCTGCCCATGTCATTTATCCACAAGTGGATAGTCAACCCGCGGGCTTTTCCAGTCGCTGGTTGCAAGACGTGTTGCGCGGACAATTAGGGTTTCAAGGGGTCATTTTCAGTGATGACATCACCATGGCAGGGGCTGCCGTCGTAGGTGACCCCTTAACCCGGGCACAACTGGCACTGTCCGCAGGGTGTGATATGGTGCTGATTTGCAATGACCGAACGGCAGCCATTCAGGTGATTTCAAACTTAGGTGAGTATCATTCTCCAGTGTCACAAGCACGTTTATTGCAATTACAAGGCAAAACTGCGCTATCTTGGGAAACGTTACCTCAAGATAACAGATGGTTGGAAGCGCAGGCGGTCTTAAAAATGATTCAGGAGTCCAAAGCGTAGCTTTACACAATTCTTCAGGAGTTCAAAGCTACGCTTTGGACTCCTGGTCTTGAGTGTCTATAACTAAACCGAAAAGGAAACCAATTATGATAGATGGTAACACCATAGATTGGCCAGCGATTGCAGGACACATCAGTAAAGCAACAGGTCAACCGTTTCAGATTGAAACCATTTATACGATAACCGGCGGATTTAACAGTCTGGCTTACCGTATTGAAGGGTCTGGACAAAATTATTTTGTCAAAGTGAACACTCGTGACTGCTTTGAAATGTTTGCCGCCGAAGCCGCGGGCCTGGCAGAAATTGGGCAGACGGCGGTCATTAAAGTACCTATGCCACTGTGTTGGGGCACCACCGAAGGCCATGCTTACTTTGTCATGGAATATATTGCCTTGCGCAACGACCACACCCAATCTGCTACCACTGCATTAGGTCAACAATTAGCTGTCATGCACCAAGTTTCTCGCTTCCCATACGGCTGGTATCGTCATAACTATATTGGTTTAAACATGCAAATGAACACGTTGGAAAACGATTGGGTGACGTTTTGGCAAAAACATCGTCTCGGTTTCCAACTCTCCTTGGCCGCCCGCAATGGTTATGGAGGAGAATTGCAACAACAAGGAGAACGTCTATTAGCGGATTTGGGTCTATTTTTTAGTAACTACCAAGCCTACTCATCGTTATTGCATGGCGACTTATGGTTAGGCAATTACGCCATAGATATGCAGGGTCAACCCGTGTTATTTGACCCAGCCGTCTATTATGGGGACCGCGAAACGGATTTAGCCACCACGGAATTATTTGGTGGTTTCTCGGCCAGTTTTTATGCCGCTTACCATGAACGGTGGCCAATTGATCCAGGGTTTTCAGTACGCAAGAATTTGTATAAACTATATCACATCCTCAACCACTTGAACCTATTTGGAGGCACTTATTTAGGACAAGCGGAGAGGATGATTGCATCGTTGTTGAGTGAGTTGTAATTTTTTAATGGAAAATGGAGAATGGAGAATGGACTAGAGGCTTCAGCCGGTGACGTGCTTCCTCCACCGGCTAAAGCCTCAATGCCATTAAGTTAAGGTAGGGTGGATTAAGCGTCAGCGTATCCACCATCCCCGAAACTGGTGGATACGCTAACGCTTAATCCACCCTACATTGAATGGAAATGCCTTAACTTAATGGCATTGCGGCTAAAGCCTCTAGTCCAGCCTTAACTTTATTCACTCACCTTACGCAACGGCACAACTGAAACTGAGTTTCTTAACCCCTTGCGTAAGGTGAGTTATTCATTTTCCATTCTCCATTTTCCATTAAACCCAAAGAGGTCTTTCATTTATGCTAAAAACTTTCCTTACCACCTTCCTCACTACCTTAATATTAGTCAGTTGTGTCGTCTCACCGACGGGACGTAAGCAATTCATGTTCATGCCCGATGACCAGATGGACGAAATGGGCGCACAGGCATTTGCTAATGTCAAACAGCAGACACCTGTCGAGACCGACACCGGACTGAATGAATATGTCCGTTGCATTACCACTGCCATTGTCCAAGTCAGTAACAGTCCCACCAAGCAATGGGAAGTGGCCGTATTCCGTGATGACTCCGCCAATGCGTTTGCTTTGCCAGGGGGTAAAGTCGGTGTTCACACCGGCATGTTTAACGTCGCCGGTAATCAAGACCAGTTGGCCACTGTGATTGGCCATGAAATCGCCCATGTGTTGTCTAAACATGGCAATGAACGGGTGTCGCAAGAATATGCCGTGCAACAAGGATTGGCTTTGCTTCAGGCTTTGGCCAATCCTCAATCACAAATGGGTCAAACAGTGATGGGCTTGTTGGGCGTGGGTGCTGAATTTGGAATTTTACTACCTTACGGGCGCGTTCAAGAAAGTGAAGCGGATTCAGTCGGTTTGAATCTCATGGCGCGGGCTGGTTTTAACCCGAAAGACAGCGTGGTCCTTTGGCAGAACATGAGTCGGCAGGCGAAGGGCGAAGAACCGCCAGAGTTTATGTCAACTCATCC
The DNA here is from genome assembly GCA_011391085.1 of Thiotrichaceae bacterium. Lineage (GTDB taxonomy): Bacteria > Pseudomonadota > Gammaproteobacteria > Beggiatoales > Beggiatoaceae > JAABRD01. The sequence continues at coordinate 110,994 of JAABRD010000011.1, forward strand.
GTCGCATACGACTCGCATCAATGACTTAAATAATGCGATGAATTCCGCCATGCCGCTTTATCAACAAGCGCGGACCAGTGGTAGAAATCCACGTTGCAATTTGTAATTTGAGAAACAAAAAAAAGCCTTTCCCGAAAAAGTCAACGCGGGAAAGGCTGTCTAACCAAACCACATATTAAGGAGAATATGTCTTTGGTTAGATTTAAGCAATTAGTATGCCAGTCTATTATTTTGTCGTTCTCACGTACCTATAATGGGAACGCAGAAAGGATTTTTCCTTGACGGGTAGTGATGCCATTCTTTGAGGATTGTCAGACCTAAGTCATCAACTAAAATTGCTTCATTACCCAATTTTCTAAACCAAGGTTAAAGGGGGTATTCAATCATGTGGGAAACTGCAATTTCTTTACTTGGTGGTGTGAACACTATCAGTACCGTCGGCGAATGTTATAACAATGTCTGTGGCATTTTCAAGAAAAACAAAAACAACCAACACTTTGACCGCGTAGTAGAACACTTAGGCGGGATTCGGACACAAGTAGAACGCTTATCAGACACGATTTTATATGCGCCCAATCTGCAAGCGGTGCTGGATATGGGCAACACTCGTACTCAACAGATTCGTGATTTGCGTGACGTGCGTGAACAGTTAGAACCCGTGCAACGGGCTATTGGCACGGAGATTTTATCTTCCGCCGTGATTCTGACGCCCGAACGAATGCAACAAGCCTTAATCAGGGACCCGTGGGAAGTGTTATGCGACATTCGCCCGGTGAATTTGTTTAAAGCCGATAAGTTGCCGCCAGAAGGTGTGCCCGTGTTGTTTGAACATCAGAACATCAAATATTTGGGGTGGCAATTACGGGGAACTTTGCCCATCTTGTTCAATTGTCGTTATGATGAATTATGGGTGCCTGAATCGGGACGGAAAACGCCGCACCTTGTTTCCTCCGCTTCCGTCTCGGCGGATTGGGTGGTCTCTCCCGGTGGTAAGTGTTCGACCATCAATACGGCCTTACAGCAAGCCAAAGCAGGTGACCGAATTGTGGTGAAGACGGGTTTATATCGAGAAAATCTGGTCATCAACAAAACCGTTGAATTGATTGCCGAGGGTTCACCGGTGATTGAGAGTAGCGGTGATGTTAATTGCATTTGGATGCAAGTCGATTACGCCGTGGTGCGCGGGTTCACTTTGCAATGCCGTGCCAAGGTGGAAGACAACAGGGTAGCAGTTTATGTCTCCCAAGGCCAATTGGTGTTAGAACACTGTGACATCACTTCAGATTCTTTGTCTTGTGTAGAGGTGGGTGGCAAAGGTTCACACGTTATTTTGCGTGGGTGCAAGATTCACGATAGTAAAGGTAGTTGTGGTGTTTTTATTGACGACCAAGCCACGGGGCAACTGGAGGACTGTGAGATTTTTGGCAATGCTTACGCAGGAGTGGCAATCAAAACGGAGGGGAATCCAGTGATTCGGCGGTGTCAAATTCACGATGGAAAGTCTGCTGGGGTTTTGGTCTATGAAAACGGTAGCGGGACACTGGAGGACTGTGAGATTTTTGGCAATGCTTATTCGGGGGTACAAATCAGAGAGGGGGGGAATCCAGTGATTCGGCGGTGTACCATCAAAAACAATGCTTATCAAGCAGTTTGGGTTCATGACAACGGCAGAGGAACCGTAGAAAATTGCGATTTGCGTGGTAATCAAGGCGGGGCATGGAAGATTGACAGCACTTGGCTACGGCCTTCAAAGGTGCAACAGCGGGGAAATAAGGAATCTTGGAAATTTTGGTAGTGAGGATGACGCCGATGACAGGTGGAGTCCCAAAACGTGTTTTGGGACTGTAGCCGTGTAGGGTGCGTCCTACGCACCATTAGCCCGTTGCAGTAGAAAGGTGCGTGGGACGCACCCTACTAGACCTTGAAGGTTTTGAAAACGTTCAAAGTCTTTTTAATTGGACCGTTGCAAAATTTTTCAACTTATCATTGGCCATGTTAAAAGGAATCTTGAAAGAGTTTGGGAGTGAGGATGACGCCGATGACAGGTGGGTTCCCAAAACACGTTTTGGGACTCCCTCTCTTCCGCTACCATGATATGACCACAAATTAGATGGTGTTGCACACAGAGTATATTAAGTTTATTTTAAGAATCAGTCACTATTATTCTATTTACCATCGCAAAACTTTCTTCACTTGTCACTCAAAACCTTATGAACACTCACAGTCTGCATCATTCAGGCATCAGTCGGCGCGAGTTTCTAAAATTCTGTACCACTACGGCGTCTCTGTTAGCCTTGCCACCGTCGATGATTCCGCAAATTGCCCAGGCGTTACAAAATGCGCCGCGTCAATCGGTCATCTGGTTGTCTTTCCAAGAATGTACCGCTTGCACAGAATCTTTATTGCGCACATATACCCCCGCCACCGTGGATAAGTTGCTATTTCATCTGATTTCTTTAGACTACCATCATACCTTACAAGCCGCCGCAGGTCACGCCGCCGAACAAGCGTTGGCCGCGGCAGTAAAAGCCAATTACGGCAAGTATTTAGTGATTGTCGATGGTTCTATTCCAGTCGGTAATCCGGGCTATTCGACCATTGCAGGGATTAGCAATAAAGATATGTTGTTAGAAGTCGCTAAAGGTGCGAAAGCGGTGATTGCTTCTGGCACTTGCGCATCCTATGGTGGCCTACCTCATGCCCACCCTAATCCAACCGGTGCAGTGCCAATTCAAGAATTGATTCGAGATAAACCGGTGGTCAATGTCCCAGGTTGCCCACCCGTACCTGGGTCTTTGGCCAGTGTGATAGTCTATTATCTCACCTTCCAAAAACTGCCACACCTAGATTCGTTGAAACGTCCCTTACCATTTTTTGGTCAAAACATTCATAACCACTGTGCCAGGCTACATTTCTATGAGGATAAGAAATTTGCCAAAAGTTTTGATGACCGGGGTGCCAAGCAAGGTTGGTGTTTGCTGAAATTAGGTTGCAAAGGACCTCTCACTTACAACGCTTGTGCCACTCTTAAATGGAATGGCGGGGTAAGTTCTCCTATTGAAGCGGGACATGGCTGTTTAGGGTGTTCTGAACCCGATTTTTGGGATGCGGGGAGTTTTTATAAAGCCCTTCCAGAAGGTCTTCACCATCGTCACCGTCATGGGGAAGGCAGGGGGATGGGAAATGGGATGGGGAATAGGATGGGAGGCCGGATGGGAAATGGGATGGGACCCGGTGGTGGCCGTATGAATGGCGGCGGGAATAGACATCGACATGGGCGTGATCAAGAGGAATGAGGAATAATGAAAAAATATGAAGTTTAAAAACAATACTGGTGGATTAGAGGCTTTAGCCGGTGGACTAAAGGCTTTTTTAGCCGGTGGACTTACGGCTTTAGCCGGTGGTCGCGGAACAGAATTGAAATCACAATGCCCCCCTCCGGCTAAAGCCTCTAGTCCACCGGCTGAAGCCTCTAGTCCACCGGCTGAAGCCTCTACTCTACCGGCTGAAGCCTCTAGTCCACCAGCTGAAGCCTCTAGTCCACCAACTGAAGCCTCTACTCCACCGGTGCCGATTCAGTTCAAGATAAGTTCATTAATTGAGGATACATATTTATGATTCATTTAAACAAATTTTTGTTAAGTAGCTACTGTTTGTCTCTGGGTCTCCTGTTGACGATTCCCAGTTCTGTCACTGATTCCACCATAGGGGTGGCGGCCAACGGCGTTTCCGTGCGTGGTTTCCCAGCCGCTACCTGGGAACTCAGCAATTTGGATTTTTGGATAGAAAATGCCAGGGCTGATGATGATGATGACGAGGAAGATGAGGAGGAAGAGGAAAATGTCCCACCCGTTAACCACTCCGCATATTCTGATGCCTGTGGTGCCTGTCACTTTGCCTACCAACCTGGTTTGTTGCCGGCCCGTTCTTGGGAAGAATTGATGACCACGCTAAATGATCACTTTGGTGACAATGCAGAAATGGCCATGGAAGATCAACAAACCTTGACAGATTATTTGGTTCAGAATGCCTCCAACAGGTATCAACGGCGCCGTGGATCGCCTTCCCAGGAAGTCTATCTGCGCATTTCAGAACTGCCGTCTATCGTCCACGCCCACCATGAATTGTCCAAAAAACAAGTCGAGGGCAATCCCCAAGTTAGGTCTATCAGTCACTGTGAGAAGTGTCATACGAAGGCGAGTAAGGGGAGTTATTCGGAGGATGAAGTGGATATTCCTGGCTTTGGGCGTCGGGATTAGATGTTTGCCCTTGGAGTTTTGCCTTTGGAGTACGGAATTTATTCCGTATCAATGGGCGGAATAAATTCCGTACTCCAAATTCAGCGGAATAAATTCCGTACTCCAAATTCAGCGGAATAAATTCCGTACTCCAAATTCAGCGGAATAAATTCCGTACTCCAAATTCAGCGAAGCGTATCCACCACCTGTTTAGGAATATCACTATACCATTTTTTCGGTGACTCCGCCAGGTAGTACACTCCCATCAGAGGCAGGTTTCGCCTGACAACTGGCTTGCGCTGGGCGAGGGGGGAAACGCATAAAGTTGTCGTCAAATTCGCGGGCTATTCGAAACAACTCCGCAAGGTCGCTATTTCTGTGTTTGACGATTTCGGCATGTAGTTCTTCGGGACTCATAGCGCGAAGTTCAGCAAGTACGACTTTAGCTGCTTGTTGGAGATAATTGTTGGTTCATGATTATATCTCCTCTATTCGGTAATAACGTCGTCACTCCAATATTCCTCCGTTAGTTTGCCACCTTGGCTACTCCCATTATCTATTGGTGGCAGAAGAGAGAAGAGAAGGGCCGTTTTAATCTTGACAACTATAAGATTCATGAAGTTGACTTTCTACAAAACCGACTTTACCCGTGCCAACAATTTCTCGCTGACCTTGGCACTATGTTCTACCTTACCTATATAGCCTTTTGAAATACCTAATTTTTTCGCCAATTTCGCGCGCGTAATACCGGCGTTAATCCGTGCCAAAGCAACTGGATTATCCACATAATCGGCAGGTTCGAACAACACATAGTCGTCGTCATTTAAATACTTTTCCACCTTAGCCAATTTCTCATCTATTGTTTCTTGCAACGCTTGATAAACTAAGATTGGTAACAGCACATATTCATCTTTGCCATTAGGCGATTTAATAACTTGGAGTTTATTCATTTGTAAGCATCTCCGCGCGGTTTAACTTTTTCAATGCTAATGATTTTAAGCACTTCTTGGCGGTCATAAATAACACGCCACTGCCCCACACGCAAGCGGTAAAAAGGTTGCCCTTGTAGTCGCTTAACATCTAGTTTTGGATCATCTGGATTGATTCCCAGTTGTTTGATTTTGTCAGTAATACGTAAACGGTCAACAGATGACAAAATTTTTAGTTTTTGTCGGGCTTGCCGCTTAATAATAACGGTGTAAGACATAATACAGTTAATTCAATTCAGTTGTCAACCAGGTAAGGCATTGCGGTCCTACGTGTTGAGAGAAAGTTGTGAGAATTTCATATAAACTACCCTATACCATTTTTCCTGTTCACACTTTCGGCTTCGTGTCCTTCCACTAAATCCAGAAAACCTTCATCCTGACGTATTTTATCAAAAGCATGAGTCTTTCTCGCCAGAACTAGGCTTCTTGAGTCATCCTGGAAGTACCCCAGAAACCGAGTTTTTGCTAAAAACTCGGTTTCTCAGTTCACTATCCACTATCCGCTATCCACTATCCACTACGTTTTATCTCCCCCGTCGCACTTCTCACGATGCTATCGACCACATCACCCCGTGAATTGACCATCTCCACCGATAATGGCATCTTTCCTAACGCATGAGTTGCGCAAGACAAGCAGGGATCATACGCCCGCACCGCGACTTCCAGATGATTTAACAATCCTTCCGTCAATGAACGACCATCCAAATAGTTGACTGCCACTTGACGAACTGTTTCATTCATGGCTTGATTGTTATTGGTGGTGGACACGATTAAATTGGCCTTTACCACCAAATCATTTTCGTCAATTTGATAGTGATGGAACAACGTGCCGCGTGGGGCTTCCACGACCCCAATTCCCTCTTGACATTTCTCGCCGTATGCCATCAGGTCTTCGCCCATCGTAACATCATCCAGCAAGAGTTCCTTGATCCGTTCAGCAGAGTACAACATCTCAATCATGCGGGCCCAGTGATAAGCCAATGACGCATGAATGAAATTGCCGCCGGCATGAAACTTAAATTCTTGACGGGTGGCTTCTGCCAAAGGAGTGGTAATGAAATCACAATTATTCACCCTCGCCAATGGACCCACACGGTACCAACCTTCTGCGGTGCCCTTGGAGATAATGAAGGGGAACTTCATGTAGGACCACGATTTCACCTCCTCCTGAATATATTTTTGATACTCACAGTAGTCAATATGGTCAAAAATCGTTTGACCTTGCGCATCCTTCGCCCGCAGGCCACCATGATATAAGTCCAAGGCGCCATCGTCACGAATAAGAGATAACATGTTTGTTTCCAGATAACCAAACCGTTGATGGAAGTCAGGATTGGACAAATACACTTTCTTCGCCAACTTAACCGCCGCTTGACTCCACTGGATAATCTGGTCAATATCTGCTAATAACACCGTCCGTGAATGATTGGTCAAGGGTTTATTCATTCCACCAGGCAAACTGGCGGTGCCATGCACACGCTTCCCAGAAATATGGCGAATGACTTCCTGTCCATATTTTCGCAAGCGTACCCCTTGCAAACCGATGTCAGGATGGTCGGCAATGACACCCAAAATGTTGCGATGGGTAATCTCATCTTCAAACCCAAATAACAGGTCCGGAGAACTCAAATGAAAGAAGTGCAAAGCGTGCGATTGCAAGGTTTGCCCCAAATGTAACATCACTCTCAAATTCTCCGCCGTGGGGGTCAGTGTCCTGGCACCGACCAACATGTCCACGGCTTTGGCGGCAGCCAGGTGATGACTGACCGGACATATACCGCAGAGGCGTTGCACCATGACGGGAATTTCCCAAAACGGACGACCTTGAATAAATTTTTCAAAGCCACGAAATTCGACGATGTGCAACCGGGCTTGTTGAACATGGTTGTCGTCATCGACCAGCAAGGTTATTTTGCCATGACCTTCGACACGGGTTAAGGGTTCCAGAACCACTCTTTTCAGGTTTTCTGGATGTTTTGCGGTTTCAAGATTCATCATTTTATTTCCTCTCAAGTCTTCACCGTCGCCCCCTTCGTTCGCAATAATTCTTATTGCGTTCCAGAGAAGAGACTTGAATATCTCTGGAGTGCAAGATGAAATCTTGCACTGGGCCTACGGTGAAGACACATTGGTTAATCATAATGCAATGCAGAATAAGGCAAATTAATTTCTTGCCCAGCCAATAATTCCGTCAACATTACCCAAAACGCATCGCTGGACGGGGGACAACCTGGCAAGAAATAGTCAATTTTGACCACTTCATGAATAGGGTGTACTTTGTTGAGTAATAACGGAATTTCCGGGTCGTTGGGAATGTGAGGATTGACGATACCGATGCCATGAACATAAGACTCCTCTAAGCATTCTTTCAGAGAGTAGTGATTGCGCAAAGCGGGAACGCCGCCATTGAAAGCACAAGCACCGACGGCCACTAACATTTTGCAGTTTTCCCGAAATTCTTTGAGGACGTGAACGTTTTCAGCATTGCAAACGCCTCCCTCAATCAATCCCAAGTCACATGGACCGATGTGTTTTATATCGGTCAAGGGAGTGCGGTCAAAGTCGACCTTTTCAATCAAATCCAACAGCCGTTCGTCGATGTCTAAAAGGGACATGTGACAACCAAAACATCCTGCTAAGGAAGCGGTTGCCACTCGTAATTTAGTTCTGGTTGCCATGTCGTTTCGCCCCTGCGTGAATTTGTTGTGCATCGCCTACCACATTAATCGGTTGAAGGTCGTACAAACGTTCTCCGATAGGCGTGGTGTAACGAGTACGTTTCCGTAAAATGGCCCCGACGGGACAAATAAAAGCGGCTTTGTCGCCGACTGCAAAATCAGTGTCTGCCAATTCACCAGACGGCGAATTGATAACCAGATGGGTCTTCCTGCCGCGGCCACTGAGACCAAACACGTTTTTATGGTCCACGTCCCGACTGGCACGGACGCATAACTCACATAAGATACAGCGATTGAAATCGATGAAGTAATCCGGATGAGAAGCATCGATTTTCCGATAGGAATAAAAATGATGATAGTGGGAAGACAACATTCCGACATAATAGGCCACGGCCTGTAATTGACAATTGCCCGTCTTAGTGCAACCAGGACAAATATGGTCGCCTTCCACAAATAACATCCGCGTCAAAGTTTGACGAATGTCTTGCAATTCTTGGGTATTGTTTAACACTTGTTGACCTGCCATCGCTTTCGTATTGCAGGCCGACGTGTTTCTGCCATTCACGGTCACTGTGCAAAGTCTGCAACTGCCATCTGGCGTCAGATCGCGTTGATAGCACAAATGAGGAATGTAAATGTTAGCAGCCAACGCTGCTTCCATAATAGTTTGACCTTCTTGAAAAGGTACGGTTTGTCCATCAATGGTGATGGTAGAAGGTTGAGACATAGTGTGTTTTCCTTAATCTGAACTTAGCTTTACGAAACGTTGAAGGTTTGGTGAAGCTAGGCTAATTCATGGGTCTGAACCCAACTTGACTAAACTTCGAAGTTTAGTCAAATTGGGTAAATTTTGAACCCGCAGTGATATGTCACTTCTCACCGCGGGCTAGATGGGTACGAGGATGAGGGTGCCAATCATCACTTCTGCGCGACAACCATTTTTCCACAGATGAATGGAGTTTGCCTTTGGAGTACGGAATTTATTCCGCCCATTAACACGGAATAAATTCCGTACTCCAAAACACAGAATAAATTCCGTACTCCAAAACACGGAATAAATTCCGTACTCCAAAT
>JAABRD010000119.1 GCA_011391085.1 Thiotrichaceae bacterium
ACCGGTTTAGTCTCAAGGAGATGTTAAAGCCTGACCAAGATTTTACCAGCGTGGTATCTTTACTCTATTATTTTGGGGTCTTGACTCTGCGCGACCAAACGCCGCATGGCCAATTAGTGTTACAAATTCCCAATTTGGTGATTCGTCAACTCTATGTGGAACTGATGAGAGAACAACTCCTCCCGAAGTCCCGGGACCGGCGGGCGTTGCAACAGGTGGCGGAGTTATTTTATCAAACTGGGGAGTTTCAACCGTTTGCCGACTTTGTCGAACAGCATCAGTTGAGTCTCTTCGATAATCGGGATGCCAAAACCGCCAATGAGTTAGTTATCAAAAGCGTGTTGGCGACCTTATTATTTGACAATACCTTCTATGTCACCGATTCGGAAACGGCTTTACAACGTCGATATGCGGATTTCACGATGATAGTGCGGTCCGATAAACGACAATTGCAATTGTTTGATATTTTAATCGAGTTTAAACATCTCAAATTGGGGGAGGTGAAACTGGCGAGTGGTGAGAAATTCACGGGGGAGATAGCCAAGTCGTTGACGTTAGCGGAGTTGAAAGTCTTGCCGGCAGTTCAAGCGGCGTTGGTACAGGCCACGACTCAATTGCAAAGTTATCGGCCGTTGTTACAACAGGCGTATAGCTATCCACTGCGGTTACGAGTGTATGCGGTGGTGGCAGTAGGGTTTGAGCGGTTGGTGTGGGAGGAGGTTGTTTAGTGGAGAGTGGAGAGTGGATAAAATTTGACCATTGGTAGCCAAGGTGTTATGATCGGCCACACTTTCTGACTTCATCTACCTAACTATTTAAGGAGACTCTCTTATGTTAAAATTTCCGTATGGTACTTGCGATTTTTACTCACTGATCACCGAAAACTATTTCTATGTGGACCGCACCGCGGCCCTTCCACTCTTGGAAGACGCCGGCAAACAACTGTTATTTCTACGCCCGCGTCGCTTTGGCAAAAGTTTGTTATTGTCCATGTTGGAAAATTACTATGACGTGGCGAAAGCGGGCGAGTTTGACAAGTTATTTGGGCACTTGGCCATTGGCAAGCAACCGACGCCTAAGCATAATCAATATTTTGTGTTGAAATGGGATTTTTCGGCGGTCAAGCCTGAAGGCAACACCGCTGACATTCAAAAAACTTTGCATGACCATTTGAACAATCGCATCAAATCCTTTGCCAAACGCTATCAATCTCTCCTGACGGAAGCCATTGAAATTGACCGCCAAAATGCAATGTATTCCTTTGAATCCCTCCTGGTCGCGGTGCAACAAACGCCCTATCGTCTCTACTTGTTAATAGATGAATACGACAACTTTGCCAACGAGTTGATGATGGCACCTACCACCACCAATCTCAGTCGAGAGGCCGCGTTACGGGCCGGTGAAAGTGCGTTGAAAGCCGTTTTAAAAGTGGTGAAGGCCGCCAGTGCTGGTGGTGGCCTGGACCGCGTGTTTCTGACGGGCATCTCGCCGGTAATACTCACCGATATTACCAGCGGTTACAATGTGGCCCAAAATATTTACTTAGACGCTGAATTTAACGACCTCTGTGGCTTTACCGAGACGGAACTGGCCACCGTGTTAACTCAACTGGGTGAAGAGTGTCAGTGGCCTGCGGAGAAAGTGACCGAGACCCTGGCAACGATGAGACAGTTTTACAATGGCTATCGGTTTAGTGAAGACCGTCAAGAATGGGTCTATAACCCCACGATGGTGTTGTATTTCCTGCGACATTTGCAACAACAATGTCAAGCCCCGGCGGAGATGTTGGATAGTAATTTAGAGATGGATAGAAATAAACTCTCTTATATTGCGACCTTGCCCCACGGTCTCCCCTTCTTGACACAACTGGTGGCCAATCCCACGGCCGTGACCGTCTCCAGATTAGTACAACGTTTTGGCGTGGAACGAATGTTAAGCACCCAACCAGATACCGCGTTTCTGGCTTCGTTACTGTATTATTTTGGAGTGTTGACACAAACCGGGCGCAATGACTTTGGTCAGTTGGGGTTAACCATCCCCAACTTGGTGGTGCGCCAAATGTATGTCGAACAATTACTCGAACAATTCTTGCCCGACCTGAAGGACGAGATGGCACAACTGGCACAAACCTTTTATCAGACCGGCGACGTGCAACCAGTCTGTGAGTTTATCGAACAACGTTATTTCAAAGTCTTGGATAATCGTGATTACGCGGCGGCCAAGGAATTGACTCTCAAAATGGCGTTTCTGACCACGTTATTTAACGACACCTTTTACGTCATGGATTCCGAGACGGCTTTGGAACGCGGTTATGCGGATTTGACCATGATAATCCGCCCAACCATGCGACAATATCGGTTATGGGATTTTTTGTTTGAGTTTAAGTTTGTCAATTTGAAGCCGGTGAAATCCTCCAAATCGCCGAAATTGACTGGGAAAGCGGTGAAGCAGATGACGGTAACGGACTTGAAAACGCGCTGTCAACCGCAGTTGACCGAAGCGAAAGAACAGTTACAACGGTATCGACAGACGTTGGTGGAAACGTATGGGGAGAAGTTGCGGTTGAAAGTGTTTGCCGTGGTGGCAGTGGGGTGGGAGAGGGTGGTGTGGGAGGAGGTTGTTTAGTGGAGAGTGGAGAAAGTTTGACCATTGGTACCCAAGGTGTTATGATAGGCCACACTTTCTGATTTCCTCCCCCGGCCCCTCTCCCAGGGGGAGAGGGGTGAAAACCACTTGTACCGCCGTTCTACCCACGCCTTTTGGGGGAGGGGGGAAATGTCTATCACCCACATTGCATCACTACCGAGAATTTATTGCTACAACGTTTTTCTCTCCCACCCTGCTGCCGTTATTCCATCCAACGTTTTCGCATCACTTAACACCGCTATACTGGCTTTTTCGGGACGCAAGTAATTCAGTGCCACTCGTTGTAAATCTTCCATTTTTACCTGTAACACGCGGTGGCGAAATTCCCGGCGTTGGGAAGGTGTTCGACCATGTAAGCTGCTGAAGAAGTTCTTAATCGCTTCTCCCGCAGGGGACCCTGGGCGGTCAATACGACTGATGACGCCTAAAATCGCTTCCTCCAAGGTCCTGGGTTCATGGGTCGTGGTTTGTAGCCAGTCTAACGCCCGGTCAAAATCTGTCAATGTTTCCATTAACCGGGGGTCGCGATAAGAATAGAAACGAAATGCACCGGTGTCACTGTCATAATGCGTTCCACAACTGTAGGCGCCACCTTGTTCGCGAATTGCCGTATGTAGAAAACCATTCCGTAAAAAATCACCTAGCACGGTTAAGACTGGTGCATCCGGGTGGGCGACTGGTACGGTGGGGTAGGCCGTGGCACAAAAATTCACTTGGGTGCTGGTACTCCAGGCTTGTTTAATTGTCATATCGACAGGGGCTGGCTGAAAGGTGTTCTGTACCTGATGATTTTGTCTATCTTGCCAGAATTGATGCAACGCATTTGCCATTTCCTCATGTTGAGAGGCTTCACTGACCACTAGAAATTGACGTGGCATGGTTAGCAATTTATCGCGAATCCGTTCCAGTTTGGAAGCAAATTTGATTAACGTAGCCTCCTCTGCTAAACTGTCGTCCAGTAGTCTCAACGTTTGCATTCCCGCCAAGCCGTGCCAACGGTGGGATAACACTCCCGTTGGACTCATCCCACTGGTACTGGCTGCCATCGCTAATTGGTGACCGCGGGAGGTGACGCTGTTATCACTTTCGGCCCGGAGTTGGGCGACGAGTTCGCGTAATCTTTGTAATTCGTCAAAGCGGGCCCGTTCTAAGGTTTCCCGCAATAAGTCGGTCAAGGCCGTTTGATTCCGCACTAAGGCTTTGCCGGAGAGGGAAAAGATACCCCGGATGGACTGCACATCGGTGGTGTTTCCGCGTAATGACAGGCGGGCACTGACGCCACCTGTCACGGCGGCTTGCCAGGCTACGGTTTCTAAATAGTCTAAATTGCCGCAACCGACTTCGGTGACGCATTCACAAAAGATTGGCAAGAGTTCTAATAACTCGTCTTCCAGTTCGGGTAGGTCCATGACGATCTTTTGATAGATAATGCCATTGGTGCCACGGGCAAACCAGGTGACTGGAAAATCTTGCACCGATTTGGTGAACCCTTCGGGTATTTTCAATTCTTCGGCAATGTCCTTTAACCCCACTTTGGGCAAGATTTCGGGGTCATCTTGAGTTTGCTGACGCAATTGCAACGCTTTGGTTTGTTCAATGATTTTGGCAATGTCTGCTTCCGTCAAAGCGGTCCTGCGTGCCTCTAATTGCGCTTTCTCTTTGGCTATTTCCTGGGTTGCCAAGTCGGGGAACGGGACCATCACCACGCGCACCCGGTGAGGATTGTCCAATAACCAACGTTGCACTAAATTGGGGATAAATTGAGGATGTTGGGCCTCCTCCCGTAACGTGGTTAACACTGGGTCAAGATTCAAAAATGCCACGGGGTCGCCACCATGAATCATGGGGGAGAGGGCATTGGTTAGTAGGTGCAACCCGTAAGGGAAGTTATCGCCTGTGATTTCGCGTTGACTTAACTCAATTTGATGCAATACCGAATCAATATGTTCTTGCGGAACGCCGTGCTGAACCACGTCTTCTAGGACCTGTAGAATGAGTGTCTCGACCTCCTCTGCCACCTCTGGATTGGATCCGTCTAATCCACACATGAAATTGGCCTCATGCGGGCTGTCATCCAATCCACACAAAGGCGACGGAGAGGTGCCCAAGGAGGTGGTTTCTAGGGCTTGCCGTAAGGGCGAGGCACTGTTGTCTAACAAGACACCTGTCATCAAATTGGCCCTCATCATTTCATACGGATTGGCGCTGTGACCTAATAACCAAGCCAATACTACATGCGTTTTATTCTTCAACGTGTCTTGGTCAGTCACTGCATAATAGGTCAGGACTTGTTGGGGGCTGTCATAACGTTGTTCGTCGGGAATCCGCAAGTGACTCAAATCCAGTTTTTGAAAATGTTTTAAAGCCCGTTCTTCAAGCCAGTGTTGATGTACTTTGGCAGGACGATTGCCATACGTCATAAAAATGGCATTGGAGGGATGATAATGCGTGGCATGAAAGGCTTTCAACTGGGCATGTGTCAACTTAGGGATTTCCAACGGTTCTCCACCGCTGTTATAATGATAAGTCGTGGTAGGAAACAAGTGGCTATGAATTTCATGCCACAATGCGCTGACTGGGGAACTCATGGACCCTTTCATTTCATTGAAAACCACGCCCTTATAGGTGAGTGGCGTGTTGGGATTGTCCGCGGTTTCAAATTCCACGCGGCAACCTTCTTGCGCAAAATCAAGTTCTGTGAGTTTGGGAAAAAACACGGCGTCCAGATAGACTTGCAATAAGTTGTCAAAGTCTTTAGCATTTTGGCTGGCAAAGGGGTAAGCCGTCCAATCGCTACTTGTAAAGGCATTCATGAAGGTGTTTAGAGAACGGCGCGTCATGAGGAAAAATGGGTCACGCACGGGGAACCGGGAACTGCCACATAAGGAGGTGTGTTCCAGAATGTGGGCCACGCCGGTGGAATCTTGCGGTACGGTCAAGAAGGCAACGAGAAAGGCATTGTTATCGTCGTCGGCAACGAGATGCAGATGACGGGCACCGGTGGCCAGGTGGTGATATTCTTCCACTTCCAAGTTGAGACTGGGAATCTTGGTTTGGCGTACCAAAGTAAAAGTTGGGTGAGACATTTAGTATCCTTTCAATGAATAATGAATAATGGCGGGTGACGTGGGTTATGTTTTTGTCAATAACTACAAGGATTATGGGTAGTGTTGTATAAGTAATAGCGGTTTTGGAGTACGGAATTTATTCCGTTTCCAGCGGAATAAATTCCGTACTCCAGCGGAATCAATTCCGTACTCCAAAACCCTCAACCATTACCTTTGCAACACTACCCAAATTCTCGCCTACATGATGATTTACCTATAAAATAGGTATCCACTGACACAGATTAAAGAGTCCGTGTTATAATATAATTTGATTCTCAAATAACATACCCCATTCAAACCTCCAAAATCCAAAATTGATGGTCAGCAAACCTTTAGTGCTAGTCATTGACGACAGTCTCGTGAATTTGGCCTTTTTAGGCGATATTTTAGAGAAAAACCATTTTGATATAGTCTTAGCCAACAGCGGCGAACGTGGCCTGGCAATTGCCAAACAAGCCCATCCTGACATCGTTCTCCTGGATGTCGTCATGCCTGGCTGGGATGGCTACGAGACCTGTGAACGTATCAAACATGATCCCGAATTAGAAAAAATCCCCGTTCTATTTCTTTCGGCCCTGGGCACCACTGAAAATAAAGTCCGGGCTTTACAGGCAGGCGGTGTCGATTATATCAGCAAACCCTTTCAAAAAGAGGAATTACTGGCGCGAGTGCGTACCCATGTAGAATTAGCGCATTTACGCAAAAACCTAGAACGCGAGGTTGCTAACAAAACGGAAAGCATTCAATCCCTTTTTGAAGCCCTCCAATTGGCTTACGAAAAGTCCCAACAGGCTTCCATTTTAAAATCCCAATTTTTGCGCAATATCAGTCATGAATTTCGTACCCCCATGAATATTGTGTTGGGTATGATAGAGATGTTGTTAGAAGAAACGGAACTGACCGAGGAACAACGCCATTATGCAGACGCGGCTATGAATGCGGCCAGGCAATTGATGGATATTCTCATCAATATGCTGAATTTTTCCCAACAGTTTAACAGTGAACTTAAACAAGTGATGAGTGACTTTGAAATTCCTGACATGATAGATAACATCTTGAAAGGTCTTACCGTTCGTATCAAAGCCAAAGATTTACGACTGATAACTGACATTGCCCCTCAATTGCAACACACATTACGCGGTAACAATGATTATATCAACAAGATTTTAAGTAAACTGATAGACAATGCCATCAAATTTACTGCCCAAGGCGAAGTCGTCATTCGGGTTCAAGAACTGGAATCACGGGAAGATAGACGTTGGCTTCATTTTGAAGTCAGTGACACCGGTATTGGCATTGCCCCAGAACAGCAACAACATCTGTTTGACACTTTTTATCAAGTTGACAGTTCCCCCACTCGCCTCTATCAGGGGATTGGGATGGGATTGGCCGTGGCTAAAATGTTTGCCGAACAAATGGGTGGCAGAATTGGGGTGGAAAGTGCTTTGAGTAAGGGTAGCACGTTTTGGTTTAATGTGCCATTGGAATCTAAATGGAATGGTCAATGAAATAGGGAAATACAAAACCGGGTAGTGATGCAATGTGGGTGATATGTTTGCCCTCACCCCCGGCCCCTCTCCCAGGGGGAGAGGGGTGAAAACCACGGGTACCGCCGTTCTCCCCTCCC
>JAABRD010000120.1 GCA_011391085.1 Thiotrichaceae bacterium
GATTGGCAAATTGATTGAGGTCACGAGTGAGTTTGGCCAACGCGGTGCGTGAATAATGTGACTGTTTCAACTCAATGGCAAAAAACAGGTACGATTCCATAATGGTGTTATCGACTGGTTTCGGCCCTTCAGAAGAGGCAAAAAGGTCTTCCCAGGTGAGTTGAAACAAGAGTTGTGGCACCGCCGCAAACTCGTCGGTTTCAATCGGAAACACTTCGCGAAAGTCGGCCAGATTGGCAAAGTTAAGGCCGGTGCGGTGACTGTGATAACCTAACGTATTGAGGAGTCCAAAACAGGTTTTGGATTCCAGCGCGGTTTTGATTTGTTCTCTAATGTCGTTCATAAGTGTGCAATAACCAGGAGTTCAAAGCGTAGCTTTGTCACGCCACCTGGTAAATGAGAGGTTTGTAACGCGGTTGTGGAATCGGTTTCTGCTTCATTTTAGCTACTTCCAACCAGGCCGCTTTGGCTTCCAACACTGCCTGCAAAGCTTCTGTTGGAGTTTCACCAAACGCCGAACAGTATTTTAGATCAGGTATATCCGCAATATAACCTTCATCTTCGGCGCTGTAAAAAATGTTGATATGATAGTCTTTCATTATTCTTCTCCTAATGACAAATTGTATTTTTCCACCAATGACAAAAATTGACGGACTTGATAAGGTTTAGCCTTGCCTTTAACTTCTTGGAGATTGACCGCTTCGGGTATTTGTGGGTGTCCATAAATGTGATGGCTACCAGTGATACGTTCAAGATTAAAACCATAAGCCTCTACTAATTTTTGCAACTCTTGGAAACGAACATTATTCATGCCCACCAAAATTTTCTGTAGGAGTTTATGTTTTTTCATCATTTTCCTCTCGTTGGCGACGATACTTAGCAATTTCCACTTCCAATTGGTCGAATGTTGGATCATTGCGACAACACCCGAAATGAGTCAACCAGTGGTTACTCAACAAAGCCGTTTCCATCTCAAAGTCCTCCGGTGTATTGTCGAGTAACTCCGCACCCGTTTCCATAGCCAACATCAAAAAGGTGACGCGGGGCATATTCAGCCATTTAGCGGCCATCCCAGAGGAGATTTGGCCCTGTTTAAATAGCGCCATCGCAGCTTGTAATTTGATGAGTTCCGCAAAGGCTTCGGCACTTACTTGTAAGCCCTTCAACAATTCGGTAGGGCATTGTATGTGTATGGTTTGTTGCATAAGTTATTTCTCTTTTATAGTAAGGCAATCCATTGACCTTAACCTGTTTTGAACTCCACTTTACTAATTATACCACATCCATCGGCTTCCAAATCGTCAATCCGGTAATGTGGTCAAAATCGTTATCAAAAGTCACCAAGTCAGTTAACGGGGGATGATGGTATTTCATATTGCCTAAATGTAGTGAATCGCCTGTCATCAAGCCATACTCCACCCTTTCCTTTTTGGTGTCCTTGAGGAGTGTTTCATCCATTGGTAACACCTTGAGTTTCAGGTCCGTTAAGAGTTGTTCAAAGTGGTTTTGGTAGTCGGTCAACGTGTAAGACAGGGAACGGTTTTTCGTTAGCCAGTCTTTGAGTTGAGTGGCATTAATTCCCTTGATATAACCTTTTTGAAAGGCTTCCGCCAACATGAGTTTATGCAGTAAGTCAGATAACACTTGCAGATTGACATAGGCAACAATTTCGCCGTCCTGAATTCGTTGTATTAAGCGTTTACAAGTCAGCGATTTGACACGATAGGACAAGTAGAAAATGTTGGTGTCCACAAATACCTGGCTACCTGTAGGTAACTCTGCAATATCGTTGATAATCGCCGCCATTATTCACCCTCATTGCAAAACTCAGGTATATCTTTCCAAATTCCATACGTCTTAGCTGCATACGAATACGTTTTCTCAACCTCCTTGAGAAGGTTACGTTCAGCGGTCGTCAGTTGGTAATAGTCAAATAGCCGTTCATTCACCTCCTCCATCCATTCGTATCTACGTCCTGTTGAGTCTGTCAAAATCTTTTGGATGGTTTTAACAATGGGTGCTTTTTGCTGTTCCGTAGCAGGAAAAATGGGAAGTTCTGCCACATACATCGGTTTAAATTCAAAAAATCCGCCCGCCCGAGTGGCCGCTTTCAAACTGATGAACCATTCACATAAGGGCGAGTTTAAAAGGGCTAACAAATATAAATCCTCGGTAGGAATTAAATTAGCTGGTGCGCTAATATAACTTCCCGTGGTGTCGTAAGCAAACTTGGCTTGAGTCGCTAAATTGCCCCAGATGATTTTCGGTTGGGCAAATTCCGCGTGATATTCCGCAGCCCACCGGCTTAACGCATACCAGGGGTATCGGCCTTCTTGTACTTCTGGACGTTTTTCTAGTGCTTGACGAAATGGAGATAGATGTTCATAGATGGCAGGATAATTTGTCACTGGACAATGCCAGGGAATGAATAGTAGGTAGAGACCAGTCCATTCTACTTGCCATTTTTTTATATCTTTATCTCTCAACCATGGCTTGAGGAGTTCAGCACTGTTAGGTTCTCGGGCTATCAAAGTTTGGTAGGTGGTGGTATCAATGATAAAAGCCCGGTTGAAGTCGATAGTCATGCCACGATACAACCGATAGTTGATATATTCGCGTAGTGGTATTCCTAGCGTGTTTAATTGGTCTAACAATTTAGAGGATGACATGGTAAAAAGTTAAAGTTAAGGAGCCCAAAACAGGTTTTGGACCCCAGGTTGATCAGAGAGAAGTGATTTCCGGAACGTATGTATCTTCATACTTCTCTACCAAGATACCGACCCATTCCATCAGAGAAGCTAATGGGTGGGTTTCATCTTCCCCTACTATATCAATTAAGCGGTCTAACAAGGTCACCGCGTACTGATAGTCTGGTTCGGTATGCAAGGTCTGAAGAACAGTTGAAAAATGAGTCATCTGAGATTTTTTCGGTCGCAATTATTTCAGGTTCCTAGTTTTTTCCACACTCAAAATATTGATCTGTGATAAATAAATTGAATGAGTGGCAATTATAACTTAATTAGCTACTTGAGTTCATAGACCGGCCTAAATTCTTCAGCATGAGGCAAGCTAAAAAAACTTTCCAGAAGGGAAGGTAACGCTTTTCTAGCTTCTGAGTCACCCAATCCTTTCAGTGAAGGAATTTCATGAATAGCATCTAATCCAAATCGTCCTTTCCCAACGTGAGGACTGATTCTAACCACATTGCTATGACCAATAAGCAATTGTGCAGTACCTAGCGAAGCAGAAGATTGTCCCGTCATAAACACATCTGCAATTTTAAAGCCCCAATATCCAAATCCTAATGCCCATTTTCTACCTAGGCCAACCGCAAATGGTTCTGTAGTACAACCCAAACTGAGAACTTTCAACGAATCTAGTGGCCAATTAAGCATTTCTTTGCCAATCGCTTCAACCACAGCTAAACCGACTGGATTGTTAGCCCACACCCCACCGTCGATTAAAGGCGTACCAGCCGCGGAACGATGAGTGGGAAAATAGGTAGGGGCTGATGCAGTGGCCAGCGCAATGTCTATTACTTTTTCCTTATAGTCTCTCTGCAACCTGGGATGATGAGAAGTTTTATATACATGAACCTCTCCTGTTTCCAAGTTAAGGGACGGAATAACAAGTCGTTTGGTACTTTCACCCAATTTTCTGTCACCAAATTGAGATTTAAGGGCCGCCCTCAGTGGTTCGTGAGTGTATTTGGAAACCCCAAGCTGTCTTATCGTTCGCAAAAATCGGTTGCCTGCGAAAATATTTGGTCCCAGCTTCTCATAAAATTCCAGTGTCTCTCTGGCTGAGAAGCCCAAACCAAGTGCCAAAGCAATGATTCCTCCCGTGGAAGTGCCTACAATTAGGTCAAAGTAATTGGCCACATTGTCCCCAATGTCATCCTCTATTGAAGCTAAAAATGAGGCGGGGAAAACTCCTTTTATTCCACCGCCGTCAATAGTGAGTATTCTTCTCATCGATTTACATTTTTTGGAAAATAGTCTGAACCAAGTAGTTCTTGCCAAGCATTGATAGCCTCATCCTTGTTGGAGGCTAAACTGGCTTTCTGGGCAAGTTGTGACCATTTCACCACATTGCGATGAAATACCAGCCAACTATCCTTGCCCCATTCTGATGAACAAAATAAATTTCGTTCACCACAAGGTGTCTTAATCGATGTATTCCACCAAGCGTCTGCTGTGTATGAAGTAAGATACTTCAACAAGGCAGGTATGTAATCTGTTGGATTACCACCGAAGAGATTATCAGGTAACGAAAATAGCAAGCACTCAACATGGAAAGAAACGGCCTCTATCCCCCATTTGGAGCGTAGATGCTTAAATATCTTAATTGCTGGTATGAAATTGCCACTTGTGGCCTTATTCTTGTTAGTTAAATACTGTTGATGGTAACGGGCATATCCGTCTTCCCAACGAGAATTTTCCGGACGATATAGACAAAAAGGTTCTGTTTGGAAATCACGGTTCCCAGCCTTGTAAACAACGGGTAGTATCTCGATTTTGATACCAAGTTCGACTTTAATACACATGCTGTTGCTGTGGTAGCGAACTTTGTCTTTGTATCTACCGTCGTTGCGAAGAGGAGCCGCAATAGTCTCGAATATCTCGTCCCGGTTCCAGTTTTTTCCTTGCCCTGAACCAGGATAGCAAAGATTACAAAGAACCACGATATCCACATCGTTAATCGTGTAGATGGCGGTTTCTTGCTTGTAAGAACCTTGTAAAAAACAACGAGGGGAAAGTTGATTCGCCAGACCTTGTGAGTTTTCAATTAACCCCGTGATTGTCTTATGTTCGCTTGAGGCTTTTTGTTCAAACGAAGGGCTTGGATTTAACCGCTTAAAAAAGTAAGCAAAGTTATCTGATAAGGCATGATTTGCCATAAAAGTTCTCCTTTATTTGTTGTGGCATGTTCCACAAGTTTAATTTCTGTTACCGTCAGTTTCGGCAACTTAAATTAAAAGAGTTGCAACTTGGGATGTGGAACTGTCATTAGAATTCAAAACAATTATACCACATCCATCGGCTTCCAAATCGTCAACCCTGAAACGTGTTCAAAATCGCTGTCATAGGTTACTATATGAGTTAATGGTGGCTGGTGACGGTTCATGCTGCCCAAATGCAAGGAATCGGTGGTCATCAGCCCATAGTCTTGACGTTCTTGTTGAGTGTCAACCAGTAATTGGGAATCCAACGGTAATATTTTAACCAGTGTTAACACTTCTTCCAAACGAGTTTGATGAGTTACCAGATGTTGCATCAGCGAACGGTTTTTCTCTAACTGGTCTTTCAAATGGGCCGCACTCAAACGATTAATATAACCTTTCTGATAGGCTTCCGCTAACATGAGTTTATGGTTTAAATCCGTCAACACGAGGAGATTGACGTAAGCCGTAACTTCACCTTGTTGAACACGGTGTAGGAATCGTTTACAACTGTCTGATTTTCCCCGGTAGTAGAGATCAAAAATATTGGTGTCTACAAAAACTGGAGTATTCTTCTGCAAGTGGTCGATAGATTGAATTTGGATAGTCATTTAGATACTCCCCAAGTCCGTCCCTTCCCAGTCTGGTAAGTCTTTCCAAATACCGTAATTTCTTTCTATCACCGACTGTTGTTTTTGGGTTGCCCGCAGTAACGCAATCTCCGTTTCGGTGAGTTGATAGTATTCAAACAGCAACTGGTTTATCTCCTCTTCTAAGATTAACCATTTGGCTGTGTGGTCCTGTAGAATGGCTTTGACTCGTTCTACAATGGGTGCTTTTTGCCGTTCCGTAGCAGGAAAAACGGGAAATTCTGCCACATACATCGGTTTAAATTCAAAAAATCCTCCCGCCCGAGTGGCCGCTTTCAAACTGATGAACCATTCACATAAGGGTGAGTTTAGAACGGCTAACAAATATAAATCCGTGGTAGGAATTAGATTAGCTGGTGCGCTAACATAACTTCCCGTGGTGTCGTAAGCAAACTTGGCTTGAGTCGCTAAATTGCCCCAAATGATTTTCGGTTGTGCAAACTCCGCGTAATAAGCAATATTATCCTGAATCTCAAACCATTGATAAGGACCTGGCTTACGCCCCCGTTTTTGACTAGCCGAGTTTTTGGGTGCTAAATCTTCTCGGAACTGTTCCAAATACTGCTGGATAGCCAGATAACGTTTAATGTCTGTACCACGTCTCGTAAAAATGACATATAGCCCAGCCCACTCCGCCCGCCATTTTTTTATATCTCTTCCTCTCAACCACGGCTTGATAATCTCCTCACTCTTCGGCGCCGCCGCTATCAATTTTTCCCGTGTGGTCGCGTCAATTACAAATGCTTCGTTGAAACCGGTCAAAATGCCACGATAAAATCGCCCGTTCACATAATCTCCCAATGGCACTCCAACCTGTTTCAATTTTTTGAGAAGATTTAACACCGTTGGATTTTCCAATGTCCAACTGTCAACTGATAAATCGCTAAGATTCATGCGAAAACCACGTTGTTGCACGACTTTAGCAATCTGTCCTATCTCTTCAGCAGTTTGAATGGCGGTCACCACCATCTGAGTTTGGCCATTCACCGGCACCACCGTCTTTTCTAGCAACACAATCGCTGGATAAGTGGTTTGTTCAAACACGGGGGAATCACCAAAATCAATGACTATCTTGGGTATGGCTTCGGTCACTAACAATTGACGAGTATTCTTTCCATAGCCGGCCCGCATAAATTTATTCGGGGCAATATAGCAAAGATGCCCGTGGGGTTTGGTGAGTGCCAACCCTTTTTTATAAAAATAAGTATAGAGGTCGGCGGTGCCACTGAAAAATTTCTGAAATTCGGTCTTCAATTGCGGCTTGATGGTTTTAATCGCTTCCTGTCGCACATACGGCGGATTCCCCAACACCACGTCAAATCCCTCCTTCACCCCAAACATCCATAATGGATCAAACCAGGCACAACTCTCGTCTTCAAACGGTTTCCAAGTCGCTAATTGCGACACCTCCGAATCTTTCCCCGCCCATTGCAACACCTTGTCCAATAAAGACTTTTGCACCTCCTTAAATTGCTTTTGCAATGCCATTTTGGCCTCGCCCTGACTATTTAAGTAGTCACCGCGCAATTGCCCCAGTAAAGTCACTTCCTGGCGCACTTGTGGTTCATACAATTGCCAGTCTAACTTTGAAATTCCTAGCAAGGTATTGGCACACACAAACTTGAATGCCAAATTGGGCAACGGTAAAATGCCGCGATTCTCTTCCGAATCGACGATATTCTCCTCCACCATCAGGGATAAAAAGCAACGCAGGCGACTGATTTCCACCGCAATGGGTTGAATATCCACCCCATAAATACATTCCCGCAAGAT
>JAABRD010000121.1 GCA_011391085.1 Thiotrichaceae bacterium
ATTTATTCCGTTGGAGTACGGAATTTATTCCGTTGGAGTACGGAATTTATTCCGTTGGAGTACGGAATTTATTCCGTTGGAGTACGGAATTTATTCCGCCAGAAACGGAATAAATTCCGTACTCCAAAACCGCTAGTCCAACTTTTATGTTTTTCATTATTCGTTATCCA
Source organism: Thiotrichaceae bacterium (assembly GCA_011391085.1). Classification (GTDB taxonomy): domain Bacteria; phylum Pseudomonadota; class Gammaproteobacteria; order Beggiatoales; family Beggiatoaceae; genus JAABRD01. Next base: position 171 of record JAABRD010000121.1, read on the forward strand.
TTTTAAAATAACTATGTTCAATCAAAATTTCTACCGTAAAGGGCGCCTCTTGTTCCTCTGTCGCAGAACCAATTTGCCCTTGAAAAGCGTTTTTCGAGTCTTCAGGAGATAAGAGTTCATTGATTTTAAAAAAATCAGTACGTTGTTGGCGTAAATCTTCTACAAATTCTTCAAATAGATGTAACGCATCCCGGTAATTTCCACCAAAGGGGTAAATTTTACCATGCAATCTAATTGCTTCGATAAAATGTTCGGGAAGTTCAGGTTTGGGTTCCACTGGGGAAGGGCGAGAAGGTTTGTTACCAAACAGAGTGGAACCCGACGGTTTCTTGGGAGAGGTTTCCTTTTTAGGTTTGTTTGCGGCAGGTAAAGGTGGGGGAGGCGGTGGATTGGGTCTCTCGTCAAAAATCTCTTCAGCGGTGTTGCCGATACCCCATTCTAATTGGGTCAGGAAAATCTTTGGGTGCCGTGTCAATACCCCACTGAGTTTTTCAAGGGTCGGTTGTGGAAAGAGATGAAGTGCTTGAAGGTGACGGCCAATATCAACAACGTTGCGGAAGAGGACAATGTTTAGAGGTAAGTCTGGTGGAACTTGGGCATTTAATTTTTCCAATTTCATTTTGAGGTCAACTGTCTGTTTGGCAATTTTTTCCCCTTCTTGTTTTTTTTGCAATGCCTGGTTTAAAATCCAGTAGCTGGCAGTAGCTGCACCAGCAAAGAGAAAAAATGCCGTCAGGTAAAGGGCCAATCTCACCTTGCGATAGAAAAAATAGCGCGTTTCTAGCGGGCGGGCGTAATGGTTAGAGGACCACCCACGGCGTGACCATTGATAGGCTACGAAATGGTGCAAACACAACGGTGTCTCGTCAGTGCGTAGGCCGAGTCGATGGGCAAAATCTTGGCTATCTAAGAGATGTATTTGTGAATTGCGCAGATTCTCTTTAGAAAAGTGATCAAGGGCCGCAAGGTAAGCAGTTTCAGACAGGATCACGATGGACAAAGGTTGTTTCAAATCTGTGGGCAACAACCGCGCACTTTCTAAATAGCGTTGGGTTTTAAGAATTTCAGCAAATACATAGTTGGCATACTCTTCAGGTGAAAGAGAGGCGACAGGAATTAACCGGCTAAATTGAAATTGTTGATTGACAAAGAAACTTTGCCGCAATCCAAACGGGTTATGTTCATTGATAGAAGGCGTTTGGGTAACTAAAAGAAGGTGAGTTGCTTTGGTCAAATTTTTGAGGAGAAGTTGACTCAACAGTGGTACCGATAAAATCCCTGCCAGCGGAACTTTCTGAACGGTGATTAACTCTAACCAAGGTTGCAATAAAGTCGGTTGACTGAGGGCTAAAAACAATACGCGATCATCCCCACGTCCATGACGTTCACGTCCTTGGACCACTGCATGAGTATAGGGCGTATAATCAAATAGGCGTCTCATTTTATTAGACAACAAGTCCCGTCGATCCCTGCCTAACACATGAGGCAAATGAGTGGTCTGATATTCTTCTTTAACCGTATCGACCAGGCAAATGATGGGCGTCTTCGGGTCTTCAGATAGATAGTCGACAAAGTGAGTTTGGCCTTCGGCAGAGGGTTGAAAACGTTGAATTTCAGTTAATGTTTTGCCCTTGATTTGGTAGGCCAGTAATTGGGTATCGGAAAGATAGAGGAGACGTTTGGACATGGAGATGGCTGAATGAAAGTTAAAAGATACCAGTGGACTAGAGGCGGAAGCCGGTAAATAAACGCCGGTGGACTAGAGGCTTCCGCCGGTAAATAGCGGTTTTTTTCCTTTCGGTGAGTGCCCCCACCGGCTTCCACCTCTAGTCCAACAGTGTTTGTTCAAGATAGGTTCAGTTTTGGTTTTTCATTATTCCTGTTTGAGGATAGATTTATGAAACTATCCAAATTTGGGTAGTGAGGCAATGTGGGTTCTTTGTCTGAACTTTGATTAGAATGATTTTCAGATGGACTTTGATTAGTCAAGCCGCCGTTCAGAGTCCTCATTTAATCATCTCAATCAGAGTTCCAGACTGACGAGAAACTTCTCGATATTTCACCCAGATTGCCTCACTACCCAAAAAATGAACGACTTCCATTTTTCATTATTAGGACTTATGCACTCACCCCTCCCCAACCCTCCCCGCACGCAGGGAGGGAGTGATTCCCCCCCGTGTACGGGGGGATAGGGGGGGTGTCAACTCAAAGAGTTACAAACACGGTTGCGTAAGTCCTGATTACCTATTCTCCATTCCAACCCCTATTTAATCGGCATTTGTGGAGGCTTATAACCGGCAATAGTATCATAAATGGGGCCCAGAACCGATAACATTACCCAGCCTAGTAACACCCCCAATATCACGGTCATCGCCGGTTCCATCAAAGATTGAATTTTGTCAATGGCATCTTTCACTTCGCGGTTATAAAAATAACTCACATTCAGCAAGGCATTATCCAATTCCCCCGTGGTTTCTCCCACCCTAACCATTCGCAACACTAAGGGGGGAAATAAGTGAACCCGTTCAAAACTTTCCGTAATGCCTTTGCCATCTGCAATATAATCGCTAACTTGTTGCAAAGCGGTCTCAATAACTAAATTACCAGCCAAGGTCTTGCTAATTTTCAAACTTTCTAGTACCGTAATGCCTGCACCGTAGAGGAGACCGAAAAAGGTGGCAAACCGGGCCAGGATGATTTTTTCCCAAATGGGACCTATCAACCAGATTCTCAACTTGAACAAGTCAATCTGAAAACATAAACGTGGGCTAACCCTCATGGCCATTTTGAGGACCGTCAATGCCACCACGGGGGCCGCTAACATGATATACCAATAATTCACAAAGAAGTTCGACACCAAAATTAATATCCTCGTGTGCAAAGGCAGTTGTCCACCAACGGATTTGATAAAAGCAATCAGTTGAGGGACCAGATATATCATCATAAAGAAGAGGACCGAACTGATAATAACAGCCATGAAAGTCGGATATATCAGTAGTTTTTTAGTCCGGGCAACCATCTCATCTTGCCATTTCAGCGTTTCTGTCAAATGGTTAAAGACGATGGTCAATTTACCAGCTTCTTCCCCGGCACGAATGAGACTGCTAAACACCCGGTCAAAAATGTCAGGGAAATGGGCCAGCGCCTCTGACAAGCGTTCCCCCCCTTGAATATTTTCAATTAACGTCGAAATGACTTCCCGGAACCGAGATTGTGGTAAACTATCGCGTAAATCTGACATGCCTTCGATTAAAGGCACTCCAGCACGGGTCAACTGTTCCATGTGAAAACAGAACATGATTAAATCGCGGCGCGACACTTTACCAATCTGAAAATGATGTGGTTTTTGAGTGCGGCAATTAATCAAATCGAGTCCCATGCGTTCTAGCCGCGCTTCCAAATCGCTAGTATTATTGGCCGTCAATTGCCCTTGGACAATGCGTCCACGGCTATCCATAGCTTTATAGAAAAATTGTTGGTGCATATTTATGAAAAATAAAACCTGGAAAATAGATACCGGAGTGGAGGCTTTAGCCGGTGGGAATGGCACATCACCGGCTAAAGCCTCCAGTCCAGCCGTGGTTTTCTTTCCATTTGCCATTCTCCATTATCTTTATGTTTGAACTTAAAATAACCGGTTTGACCGAAGCACTCCACTTGTCACAACACTGGGCAACGCACACGGTTAGCCTCGTGGACCCAGATTATACACTGGAAACACCGAAACCAGGTGAAAACGCCCCGTTACGACGTTACTCTTTTCACGACATTACCCATGCTAATTATTTCGACTCAGACGAGTTTGATTTTATCCTGGCAACGCCTGAACACATTCGAGACATCTTGGAATTTACCGCACCTCTACAGTCTAGCGACAGGTTACTCGTTCACTGTCATGCCGGTATTTCACGTTCTACCGCCGTAGCCTGTGGTATCCTTTGTCAACACGGTCTGTTTCCCAACCTGGCCGTGAAACTGATGTTGTCTATACGTCCACAAGCATCTCCCAATCTCCATATCATTTCCCTGTTTGATGATAGGTTAAAGTTAAATGGCCAACTGAAAAAAGCGGTATTTAGGGAACTGAGTTGGTTTTATCCTGGCATGTCGGAGGAAGAAGAATCGTAATAACGGCTGGACAAAGCTTCGCTTTGAATCCTGGTTATCCACCGATTAAGGGTAGTGTTGTACAAATGATGATAATTGTCAACAGTTAATTGTCAATGAAAAGCGGCCTGTGTGCCATTGAACGATTAACCATTCTCTACCATTATTCCTTTGGCAACACTATTCAATTAAAACTCCTGTTTTTGTTAAAAGGGGGATGATTAAACATTCATGAATGACATTGACAAATTAAAAGCGACTAACAAATGTGAAGGATGTGATTTAAGAGAAGCAGACCTGAATGATGCCGATTTAAGTGAAGCTAAATTGGGAGGGGCAAACTTAACTCTGGCCCAATTAAATGGCGCCGATTTAAGTGGCGCCGATTTGCGAGGGGCTAACTTAAATAGTGCTTACCTAAAACTAGCGGTATTGAATGGCGCCTATTTATTTCGTGTCAGTTTAAACAATGCCGACTTGAGAGGCGCAGATTTAACCAATGCCGATTTGAATAATGCCGACTTGACAGAAGCGGACTTAAAAGAAGCCGATTTGACCAATGCCGATTTAAGTGAATCGAGTTTGAGTCAAGCCAACTTGAGTGGGGCCAATCTGACCCGTTCAGATTTGAGATGGGCCGATTTATACGAGACCAATTTAAGCGAGGCGAACTTGACAGAGGCTAATTTAGAAAGCGCAGATTTGAGTGACGCCTTGCTAACCAATGCAAACTTGACAGGCGCAAATCTAAAACGGACCGATTTAAGAGGGGCTGATTTCACAGGAACGAATTTGACCAATGCCGATTTAAGTGAGGCGTATCTGAGATAAATAGGACTTTTGCAACGACTTTTGCAACGACTTGACTTTCCACAAGTACAAGAGATAACACACCTCGAAGGGGTGTTATCTCTGCCGCAGTTTTGCGTAAGTCCTAATAAAATGTCTCCAGGAATCCAAAGCGTCGCTTTGGACTCCTGGAGTGTTCAACTACAACTTCCCACTTTTCGCCACTTTCGGCATTTTCACCTCATTCATCAAATTAACCCGTTCCTCCCGCAACTGACGGTCATTGGGATGGGCCTCAATCGCTTGACAGAGGGCATCCATCATCTCATACCAAATTCCTGCTTCGGCATACACAAATCGCCATTGATCTTTGGGAGTGTGATTCAAACGTTCCATCAATGCAGGCGCCGGGTCAACCCGCTTAATAGTGGCACTTGACAACAAATCCCCAGACCGTTGTTCAGGATCCGGTACAATCACCACAAACCATTCATATTCCTTGTTTTTATCCAAAGTCAACTGATAATCGGCCAACTTGATAGAATGTACCCCCGCCTCATGTCGAACACTATTGGGCGGTGGTCCCATGAAGAGTTCCAAAATGGGTTCTACCACCCCCACTTCATTCAACGTAAATTCTATCTCCCCGTCCCAAGGACTCGACAGATACCAATAAAGTATAGGTTGTTCACTGATAGTCAAGCCCGTTGGCAACGGCGCCAAAGGCGCGATAATTTCTGGCAAGGATAACGGTGGTGGCCCCGCAGACGCTTCGACTTTAGCTTCTTCATGCGAAGTCTCTTGAGTGACATCATGTGAAAAATCGTGCGTGAGACCTTGCACAATGTCACGACTAATACCACGCACAGCGTTGACCTCGACCATCCCTCGCACGGCGCGAACGGCGCGAACACCACGACTGACGCCACGACTGACGCCACGGCTGACACCGCGACTGACTCCACGACTGACGCCACGACTGACGCCACGACTGACGCCACGACTGACACCGCGACTGACTCCACGGCTGACTCCACGACTGACACCGCGACTGACTCCACGGCTGACACCGCGACTGACACCGCGACTGACACCGCGACTGACACTACCAGTCCCACTTTCGTCAACCAAGCCAGCTTCCCTTCGCCGGGCCGGGGCCTCAGAAATAGGCGGTTGAAAACGCAGAACCTGGTCAGATGCCGCATGACTTGGGGTATCCGCCGCCACTGCGACAGTTATCCACCAAGTGAAAACATAACAAAATGTCAAAGTATAAAGTTTCAATTGCATAAAAATGACCTCCTTCGAGATAAATAAAAACGGAAAATGGACACGTCACTCACTTCAGAGGTCCAAAGCGTTAGCTTTGAGAATAGTGGTGAGTAATAGAAATCTCATGACCGGCAGTCTCTCTCCGGACGGCCAGTCCTTGCCCATTACCCACATTGCATCACTAAAGCTAACGCTTTGGACCCCTGAATGACAAATATGTTGCATACAAGATTATGATATAAGTTTCTTCACCCGTTAGCAAGAATATGGGTTATTGGGTAGTGATGCAATCTGGGTGAAATATCGTGCGGTTTCTCTTCGTCTTGAACTTTGATTTAGATGATTAAATGAGGGCTATGAAAGGAGGCTATGACTAATCAGAGTCCATCTGAAAATCATTCTAATCATAGTTCAGACATTTCACC
>JAABRD010000122.1 GCA_011391085.1 Thiotrichaceae bacterium
CACCCCCCACTCAAATTGCGGGGCGCCTACCGAAGGCCGGCTAAAGCCTCCACTCCACCGTACCTTAACTTAATGGCATTGCGGCTGAAGCCTCTAGTCCACCGTTATTTTAATATTTTTGGCCACTTTAACTCCTTTTCATCACCTCTTCATCACCTCAAAGAGGGTAACACTAAATCTGAGTGTACGGTCATTCATTCCAACCCATAAAACTAAGTATCACAGAACACGAGAAATTATCCAAATGAAAAACTCCCCCTCCCCCTCTCTTCTGCGCGTGTTAGCAGGTCTCTTGGCGACCCCCACGGAAGAGAGTTTAGCGACTTTACAAGCCTTAGCTTCCGAACAAACTTGGTTGCGACCTTCTCTATCACAACTTGTCGAACTGCCGTTATCAGAGTGGCGTGCAGAACATACTCGCCTATTTGTCAACGGCTACCCGAAAACCTGTTGTCCACCATTTGAATCGGCTTATCGCGAAGGCACTATGAATGGTCCCGTCTGCCACGACATTGGGCATTTTTATCAGACTATTGGCTTACAGCCCATTGAAGGTTTGCCTCCTGATTATTTAGGCGTGTTATTAGAATGTGCCGCCTATTTATTGGAACAAGAACTCGTTTCCACCACTGATTGGGAAACCCTTTGGCAAGGCCATCTGGCCCAATGGGTGCCAAAATTTGCGGAAGATTTGGAACGGCAGACCAAACTGCATCTCTATCAACAATTGGCATTGCAACTCAAAGATTTGTTTTAATCCTTATGGCAACTTCTAATCAGTGGCAACTTCTGGATTCTAAAAAGAATGATGAAGAAGTGATCAACACGGTGATAAATGTCTTCACGGAACTTTATCAAACTTACTTCATCAATGAAATGTTGGTCAATCACAACCTTCCCTTCGAGATTCGCGCTTTTCGTCATACCGACGTGTGGCGCATCTTTTTGTTATTGACACCGTGGACTTTAGCCAGGCTGTTCTTGCCAGAACGTGATCCTGGGATTGCCCTTCCCGACGGTTGGCAGGCGGAACAACGCATCAATGCACCGAACACGGTGATTGGTCCCGCCATTCCACTGGCCATTTTAGGTGGCCGAGAACGGGCACATCTCAATTATCATCCCACCTTGGGGCATTATCTCATTCAACCATTGATTCAATCGATGGCGCCGTTTAACACGCCTGACGATGCTTTTCAAGCGTGGAATGAGGTGATAACCACGCGCAATCGGGTGATTGAAGAACAACAAAGACGTTGTGAATGGCAACAAGAAGTGTCCAGACGCGAATTTTTTGCCAAATTGAGGCGTAGGGCTTCTCCTAAATAGGTTGAGGTCGATATATTGAAATCCAGGTTGCCGAAAATTGGAATGGCATTCTTCTTGCCTCACCTAAATTGCTGATTTGGATTTTCTTTATTATTTTGAAACAATATATGTCAATAGTTCTGAAAACGTCTATTTTACTGGTTCTATCCAACGTCTTTATGACCTTTGCTTGGTACGCCCATTTAAAAAATTTGGGTGCTAAACCTTGGTACTTTGCGGCGCTGGTCAGTTGGGGAATTGCGTTGTTTGAATACCTCATTCAAGTTCCCGCGAATCGCATTGGTTATACCGAACTGACACTGGCGCAATTGAAAATTTTGCAGGAAGTTATTACTCTGTCGGTGTTCATTCCGTTTGCCCTTTTCTACATGCAACAACCGCTGAAACTGGATTACTTGTGGGCGGGATTATGTATCATGGGGGCGGTTTATTTTATTTTTAGAAGTTAACTTTTAAAGTCTTTGCTGGGAGTTTAAAGCATAGCTTTATATCCTTATATCCTTCACTCGATGTTCAAGTTTTTTAGCGGGATCGGGCTGGACTAGGGGCTTCAGCCAGATCGGATGATAAGAAGTTTTCTGGCTGAAACCTCTAATCCAGCCCGGTTGAAGCCTCTAAGTCCAGCCCGGCTGATGCCTTTAGTCCAGCCCGGCCCAACTGAAAAAAACCTGAACAACGAGTTAAAGGGTCTTGAGACTTATTTTAGGGGAGTTAAATTTTTCAGTTAGAATTGGGTGGAGACAGCGAAGATAAGTATGTCTTCTGATGATACCCTTCACTGATTTCTAGTAATATTTCGTGCATTAACTCGATTACCAACGGAGAGAATTTATCCACATGAATTTGGTCTATGGGTATTTTCATATCTCCATGACTGATTCTATTCCTAAACCCTAGAAAGTCATCGAGTCTTTTTTTAAAAACGTCTTCAGGTAACATTGGCAGATTTAATCTGGACAAGACCGTATTAATGACTTTGAAATTAATATTCGACTCAGTGGGCAAATCAAAAGGTAACTCGACTGGATTTTTCAGTTCTTGCGACAATTTAAGAACGAGTTGTTCGCGTTTGTTAAAATCGGTAGGAAGATTTTTCAGGTATTTGGTATCCACAATATGGGTCACGGTTTTTTGTTGCCTACGGCCCTTTTAGTAAGACGGCAGTGGGTGTGGTGGGCAACGGTAAACCGTGTTGCCAACCCTACCTGCCTAACTAGCTAAACGGATAAATATTACCTGTCCTTAGAATTGCGTTGTATTTACTCAAATACTTCATTTCGGCAAATTGGTTTGCGGCCTCTGCTTTTACCTTAATCACAGGTGGGTTGAGATCCAAGATACTAACAATCACAAATAATTTTTGATTCTGTTGATAAACACTCAAATCGATATTTTCACGTAGAAAAATCTTTAAGGTATTTTCTAATTGGGCGTCAGCTTTTTTAAATTTATCGTCAGCTTTTTCAACTTCTTTGCCAGCTTCCCAAAAAGTTGTCTTAGAACCTTCTTCTATCGTCTTCAATTCTACCAAGACCATTTCTTTATCACTGAAAACTGCAAAGTCACATCTTTTTTCTGGATCTGTTGATAACAGAATACACCAATCTATTTTAAGAAAGTGAAGCAAACGCTTATGAGGGTTTTCAACCTTAAAATGACCGTCGTTGCAAACTATTCTACACGGTGAATTTTGCGTATCATCCACAATCTCAAATACCTGTAAATCAAGTTCTTCCAAGCAATTATTGGAAGCGCATCGGCCAGAGAAGCTGTTAACGAGTTGATTTTTTAAGTTCACGATAAATGCCCATTAATCTGTCAAAAACATCCATGATCTCGTTAGAAGCACTATCCAAATCGTTGTCTGGAATCAGGCCAATATCCTCGTCAATAAGACTCACTGCATAATCCGTATTCTCTTCAGTTGACAAATAATAAACCGCAATCTCTGAGGATGAAATAAAACTTTTTAGACCAGACACTCTCATCAGTTCTGCTTCGGGATACTCTTGTTGAATCTTGGAAGCACATAAGAGGTTGTTGAGTGAGGTCAGAATATAAGGACTGTGCGTGGTGACCACCACCTTATGCCCATTACTCAAAACCTTCTCTGCCAACAGTTCAACAAGAGATTTTTGCGCAATTGGAAACAGATTTAGCTCTGGTTCTTCAAAGGTATAACTTTTCTTCCTCTCATTTTGAGCAAAATATTCAAAAATCACTAGGGCAGGAATAGCACTTTGTTGACCACTAGCGGCTTCAGACAGTAAGATGTGTTTGCCGTCTGGTAATATAATGTAGTCTTCATCACCTTTTTTCTGATAAGTGACCTCAAATAGGTCAATACGCAATTTACCGACCACCGACGAGGCTACATTGAATGCCGCAGTAAAATCGAGTAAAGTTTCGGGAAACAAGTGAGTGAACTCTTTTCTATCCATTGCGGCATATTTTCGGGACAAGAAACTGACCACCCCTCTTTCGGCAGGAATATAAATAATTTCGTTACAGGTGCTGTTAAACAACCCTTTTATAAGAAGACTACTAGACTCCCCTGTTTGTCCTCTCTGATCGAAGGTGGTATTGGCATTTTCGGAGGTGTTAATTTCAGCAAGTTTGGCCAGGCCTTTTAATAGAACCTCGGAAAATTTTCGATCAATTTTGCCCTCGTTGTAAACGATGGCACCTATTTCAGACTGATACTCCATGAAAGTGGAACTTTCCAAGAAGTTATCTATTTGATAATACGCTAGACTTTTTGAGAAATCGGTATCCTCCCAAAAATCTGCGCTTCTAAAAATAGACACCAACTTAGCCAGTGTACTTTTACCTGTGCCGGTTTTCCCAATAAAAATGGTTAAGTCTTTAAGGTCTATTTCTATATTTCGGATAGCACCGAAGTTTTTAACAATGAGTTTTTCCATGTTTAATCAGCCTGATAAGGTTCAAAGCGTCTGCGGTCATAATGAAAAATAACAAAATCTTCATCTTCGTCTAAAAGACCCAACGCTAAATCTAACGGTTCGTTGAAATAAGGTGTTCCAGATTCTTTAGCTTGATCTCTTAGAGGGGTTTCTAAGGTTTGTACAACAATAGCGGGCTCTCCAAGAGCAGGTCTGGCTTTATTTTTCAAGCCTTTTTTCCAAACCACTAAATCTCCTGGTTTGAAGTCATAAACCCTGCCAAACGCCTCTCTTGCCGCTTGGAGTTTAGCAATATGCACAGGCATATTTTCAATTTTACGGTTACGGAAGCGTTCTTTGAGAAGATCCGCAATTTCAGTTTCTAGTTTTTTGGTTGCCATAAGTTTCTATTCAATACAAATAAAGGTGGTATTTCACTCCAATTCCACCCGACTACGTGTCAGAAATAAAAAAACCGTCTAAAAAGACGGTTTTTTTCAAATCTGGCTCCCCAGGGCGGGCTCGAACCACCGACATTCCGGTTAACAGCCGGATGCTCTACCGACTGAGCTACTGAGGAATTTTTACAGCGTTGTGTCTAATCCTAAATATAGAGGGCGTTCTATCAAAAGTCAACACCCTCTAAAAAATTTTTTTTCACTCTCCAAAAAATTCCGTGGAAAGTGGGTAAATAACCCCTGTTCGAAAACGGTAGGGAAATTTAACGACTAAGTGTATTATGGAGTCTCTCCATGGCTTTTTCAAGGTTTCCCATACCAGTCGCAAATGAAATACGCATATACCCCGGCGCACCAAATGCCGACCCTGGTACCATGGCCACGCCCGCTTTCTCTATCAGAAACTCCCCAAATTCAATGTCATTTTTCATCCCTAACCGAGTTATGACATCGTTGAAATTGGGGAAAATATAAAACGTCCCGTGCGCGGGCAAACATTTCACACCCTGGATTTTCAGTAGCGATTCCAACACAAAATCATGTCGCTTTTTGAAGGCATTCACCATTTCCGCAATAAACGACTGGTCTCCCTCCAAGGCCGCCAACGCCCCATATTGGGCAAATGACGTTGAATTAGAGGTGCTTTGCGACTGAATATTGTTCATCGCCTGAATCAACTTCTCAGGCCCCGCCACATAACCAATCCGCCAACCCGTCATGGCATACGTTTTCGACGCCCCATGCAAAATCACCGTTCTGTCATACAACTGGGGACACATATTCAAGATATTCTTGAATGGCTGGCCTTCCCATAACAGGTGTTCATAAATGTCGTCTGTGGCCACGACAATGTTGGGATATTTCTGCAAGACCGCCCCCAATGCCGCCAATTCTTGGGGAGAATAATGGACACCCGTGGGATTAGAGGGACTATTGATGACGAATAACCGGGATTTCTCCGTAATTACTGCCTCCAATTGTGACGGCGTGATTTTAAATCCCTGCGAGACATCTGCCGACACAATCACTGGCGTCGCACTCGCTAACAGCACCATGTCTGGATAAGATACCCAATATGGCGCCGGAATAATCGCCTCATCTCCAGGATTTAACAACGCCTGTGCCAAGTTGTAAAAACCCTGCTTTCCTCCACAGGTGACTATCACCTGTTTCAGTCCATATTGCAACTGATTATCCTGCGCGAATTTTTTGACTAGGGCTTGTTTTAACGCGGGAATCCCATCCACAGGGGTATACTTTGTATAACCCTTGTTTAAGGCATCAATAGCAGCCTGCTTAATATGGTTGGGTGTATCAAAATCTGGTTCTCCAGCACCTAGACCTATGATGTCGTGACCAGCCGCCTTTAAGGCCGCGGCCCGCGCAGTCACGGCCAACGTGGGAGACGGTTTAATGGTTTGGGCGCGTTGAGACAATTGTATACTCACTCTATCGTTTCCTCCTGATAAATTAAAAATTATGGTTAACTGAAAATATATTTATAATTCGTTACACTTTCAAATCTATTTTACAGAAAATGTTCAAACAAAAAAACCAAGTACCAGTGCGTAATAAACTTGGCTTTTAGAAATAGTCCCAAACTTGGCGTCCCAAAACAGGTTTTGGGAGGCCAGTCGGTGTAATCCCAATTATATGGAAATACGAGATCGAGTTTGCATGGCATCTGCTATAATAGTTAGTATATATAATATACTCAGGGTTTAAGGACTTTCCATGAAAAATAAACAACTTTTCATAGCAGTACAAATCGCCCTGTTCACTGTAGCAGTTGGAAATGTCTCAGCCGCTTTCGCGCAAACGATGTTTTCTAGTGATCAGACCGCAATGACGTCAACCAGTGGCACCACGATTACGCCACCTCCGAGTGGCACCACGATTACGCCCCCTCCGAGTGGCACCACGATTACGCCCCCTCCGAGTGGCACCACGGTCACGCCCCCTCCGAGTGGCACCACGATTACGCCACCTCCGAGTGGCACCACGATTACGCCCCCTCCGAGTGGCACCACGATTACGCCCCC
>JAABRD010000123.1 GCA_011391085.1 Thiotrichaceae bacterium
TTCCGCTTGAAACGGAATTAATTCCGTACTCCAACGGAATTAATTCCGTACTCCAACGGAATTAATTCCGTACTCCAACGGAATTAATTCCGTACTCCAACGAAATCAATTCCGTACTCCAACGGAATTAATTCCGTACTCCAACGAAATCAATTCCGTACTCCAACGAAATCAATTCCGTATTCTAAAACCGCTATACCATTACCTCTGCACCACCACCCGCAGGCGCGTGGGAACGAGAGAAATTTCAGTTGCAAAGGTAATGGTTATGGGTTTTGAAGTACGAAATTGATTCCGCTTGAAACTCCTAGAGGAGGTTAACGTTCAATCGTCACTTGAATTGGCATGATGCTAAACACCAGTTTACCTGCATCATCACCCTCTGTTATCCGATACCCAAAGAAAATATCCAACAGACCTGGATAGACGAATTGACCAGAGTAAATGTCAACGATTAGATACGATTCTAAAGCGTCAATCGTTTTCAGGGGACGTAACTCTGACAGCAAGAGTTGGGCATTGCGGTCATCGTAAGGCCAGATTTTGATACATGTCTGGCAACTGTCTAACATGTACCACACAAAGCCTTCTGGGTAGTCATTGGAGTAATGGGCCCCCGCTACAATAACGTCTGCTTTTTTACCGACATCTGCGGAAGCAATTTTGACAACGCCGCGAACTGCAATGGTGTCGGCCAAAGAGACTTTGCGTTCTGTCAAATAGGTATCCCCACTCTTAGAAATGCCACCGACCATTTCGGAATCCGATAATAGGGATTGTCCGTCCTTATCGACTGTACTAGCAGACAGGTTATTGGCCAACACGCAGGTTTGGCCCGTCAAGATGCCTTGCTGGTCTTCAAAACAAGTCCCTTCTTCAGACGTTTGACCTTTCCCCACTGTCCCCCGAATGTCAAACTCAAAGGGATTTTCTGTGACGCCATCACCACTGTCACCATCGGTATTGTAGATTTTCAGACTGGTGGTGAAGACGCCAGCTTGAGAGGTATTCTTTAGCACCATTCCAAAGATGCTAGAACCTCCCGCAGCAATAGTTTTGGGGAACGGGGTGGTCAATTTAAACTGGGTTTCGTTGAACGATAGACTGGTCAGTTGCAAACTGACGCCACCTGTATTTTTCACTTCAAACGTGAGAACCGGGGCGGCTTCGCCGATTTCCACTTGAAATTCCACCGGTGGAGTTTGTCCCGACGTAATGGACTGTTTGGTATTATCGGCGAACACCTGCCAAATCCCTATTTCAGATTCCGTCACACTGTCAGCAACGACCCCCTTGACCGTGAAAATAAATGGTTCCTCATCACTGTCGTTACTCTTCAAAGTCAGCGTCCCCGTGAAATTCCCCGGTGTGCTACTATCCAACTTGACTTTCAGATCCGTGGTCTTCCCCGGTGCCAGCGTTGCGGTGGCAAAGTTTTCCGACACCAAGGAGAACTTTTCACCCGTGAGAGAAATCGGATTGTCTAAAATCAAATCAGCCCCTCCTTCATTCTTCACGGTCAACGTTTTTGTCACTTCCGTCGTGTTGATGGTGACGGTGCCAAAATCGATTTCGCCGGTGTCTTTAACAATGTTTCTACTGCCATCTAAGACGGCAATGTCTGGCACAGGTCCCACTGTTCCTGCTAGGTCAAAACTGAACGTGTTAGACTCCTTACGGCCCGCTTCCTTATAATTAAAGGAAACAGTTTCCGGACTCTTCGCACCTTCTGCCGAGAAATCGCCAGCACTGTTAGCCGTCAACGTGACTTGGAAAGAGACTGAACCACCTAGTCCATTGATGGTGGTGACTTCACCAAACGCATCTAACGCATCTACAGTAAAGGGGGCCGTGCCATTCACATTGGTCACTTGAACTGGTGGTTCTATAGTCAATGGCGCCCCACCGGCATTGAGAATGGTAAAAGTTTTGGTGACCGGCTTACCAATCACCGTGCTACCAAAGGCAACTGTGGCATTCGTAGCCACTTCTGTGGCTAGACCAGAAAATACTTCCTCTGGGGTCCCTTTCCACAAATGAATTTCTGAACTGGCAGCGTCCACCACTATTGCTTCAACGGCAAAGTTGAAGGGACTTTCATCGGCATCGCTAGTGAAAAACGAGATGGTTGCGTTGGACTTGTCACCCGCTTTGAAGGCCGTAGACGTCACCGCCTGAGGGTCAAAGAAAATGGTAAAGCTAAATGACTTCCCAGGGGCAATGGTTGAAATGGGAAAATTGCCACCCAACCCAAATCCCGTGTTGTTCAACAAACTGGTTTCCAGTGGGCTGACAATTAAATCGGCGTCACCTGTGTTGTTGACGATGAACGTCTTGGTGAGAGTAATATTTGGCAGAGTTCTCCCAAACTCAATCGGCGTTGCCGCTGAAGTATCATCCTTGATGGGGATAAGGATGGTTGTCTCTGTTCCTCCAGGACCATCCATAAATACCTCAATTTCAGGCGTTGCCGCTTGGAGGGTGGGTGATAGCAGAAATGCCAATCCTAACGACAATATAGCTTCCCGCCAGTGAATTGCCCGCGGTTGCCATTTGAGTAAGGCAAGTGCTTTAGTGAGTAAAAAAGCATGTTTGTGTTTCATAAAAAAAAGACCTCTATCGTTAAAAAGTAAATACTTATTATGAAGTATAGACGACTTAAAAAAAATTGCAAGGAAAATTTTTATGTGGTTTTTTTCTGATATAGTAATATTCATTCATTTTTGTACCCCCCCAGCCCCCAGTACGCAGGGGGGGTCACTCCCCCCCGTGTACGGCTGGGGGGGTACAAGAATAAGTGAATATCACTATAGTGTTGGGGCGTGAATGATATTATAGTGATATTCTCACTTATTTGTCTGAATCAGAATTTTCAGAATGTGAGAATTGGCAGAATGGTTAATTGAATTGATTCTGAAAATTCTAAAATTCTGATTCAGACAATAAGTACAAATAGATAGGAATCTTATATAGTGATATTCCTCTACTTTTGTACACCCCCCCGCACGCGGCAATGCCATTAAGTTAAGGTACGATGGAGTGGAGGCTTTAGCCGGCCGGCAGTAGGTGCCCCGCAATTTTAGTGGGGGGGTGATGCCTACGGCCGGCCGGCTAAAGCCTCCACTCCAACGGGATTTTTCTTAACTTAATGACATTGCCCCGCACGCGGGGGGGAGTCATTCCCCCCGTGTATGGGGGGTTAGGGGGTACAAATGAGAAAGAATAATTATAACTATACGATACATAGGTGTGCAATACCCTCCACTCCACCACCACTCTAACAATACCTTTTTATCCCAAAACGTGTTTTGGAACTCCTCCGGGGAATGACCATAGATTAGATGGTGTTGCAAACAACGCAACTCACTTTTCTTTTCCAACTGACTTCGAGTATAATCACCTCTTTCAAAACCATCCTCAACTTTTTAGGAGAAAACGTGTCATCACCAAAAACTTTTCAAGATTTAATTTTAGCCCTGCAAACTTATTGGGCCAAACAAGGGTGCGTGTTACTGCAACCTTATGATATGGAAGTAGGCGCAGGGACGTTTCACCCGGCCACCTTTTTACGGGCGATAGGACCTGAACCCTGGAGTGCCGCTTATGTGCAACCGTCACGGCGTCCCACCGATGGTCGGTATGGCGAAAATCCAAATCGCTTACAACACTATTATCAATATCAGGTCGTGATTAAACCCTCTCCGCTGAATATTCAGGAACTCTATCTGGGGTCCCTTAAAATGTTAGGCATTGATCCTTTAGTCCACGATATTCGCTTTGTGGAAGACAATTGGGAATCGCCGACATTAGGCGCCTGGGGACTGGGTTGGGAAATCTGGTTAAATGGCATGGAAGTCACCCAGTTCACCTATTTTCAACAAGTAGGCGGGTTAGAATGTAAACCGGTCACCGGTGAAATTACTTACGGATTAGAACGCATCGCCATGTATTTGCAAGGCGTGGAAAGCGTGTTTGACCTCGTGTGGACCGATGGGGCCTTGGGACGCATCACGTATGGCGACGTGTTTCATCAGAATGAAGTGGAAATGTCCACCTATAACTTTGAACATGCACCCGTGGCGGACCTCTTTGGTCTCTTCACCCTCTATGAACGCGAGAGTAAATCTCTGATTGACAAAGGCTTACCACTGCCTGCATACGAGATGATGTTGAAAACTTCTCATACCTTTAACTTGCTAGATGCCCGTCATGCCATCTCGGTGACCGAACGTCAAGGGTATATTTTGCGGGTGCGAACCTTAGCCCGTGCCGTTGCCCAAGCCTATTATGACCGTCGTCAAGCGTTGAATTTCCCTATGTGTGCCACAGGAGTAAAGGTTGCCTAATATGTCTGCTGTTGAAACTCGTGATTTACTAATTGAAGTCGGTACGGAGGAACTGCCTCCGAAATCGTTACAAACTCTTTCCGACGCCTTTACCACCCTGATAACCGGTGGTCTGTCCCAACGTCAATTGCCTTATCAAAATGTCACGTCCTATGCCACTCCACGGCGTTTGGCCGTGTTAATCAAGGACGTTGCCACCATGCAAGCCGACCGAGATGTCGAACGACGCGGCCCTGCCCTCGCGGCTGCGTATGATAAAACTGGGCAACCGACCAAAGCCGCCCTTGGCTTTGCAAAATCTTGTGGTGTGACAATGGAAGCATTAGAGAAGGTGGAAACCGACAAAGGTGCTTGGCTAGTTCACCGCAGTCGCACCCCTGGGCAAGCGACGGCTTCTCTAATCCCTGGGATTTTGGAAGAAGCATTAGCAGGGTTGCCCATTCCCAAACGGATGCGCTGGAGTGATTTACCGTTTGAATTTGTCCGCCCGGTGCACTGGATTGTCCTCCTCCATGGCACCGCAGTCGTGGAAGCCAAGATTCTGGGCATCACCAGTGGCCGAGACACCAGGGGACATCGGTTCCATCAACCGGCACCGTTGACTCTACAAGATGCCAACGATTATGTCAAGACGTTGGAGGAGACAGGTTATGTCATTCCCCTCTTCGCCACCCGTCGCGAGAAAATTCGGCAAATGGTGGAATACACGGCCCAGGAAATAGGTGGGACCGCGGTCATTGAAGAAGCGTTGTTAAATGAAGTGACTGGCCTAGTAGAATGGCCAGTCCCCGTGCTGGGCGCGTTTGAGGAGAAATTTTTACAAGTACCTCCCGAATCGATTATTGCCACCATGAAAGGCAACCAAAAATGTTTCCCAGTGGTGGACGCGGTGGGGAAACTGTTACCCCGTTTTATTGCCGTCAGCAACTTGCAAAGTCAGCAACCAGCATTGGTTCGTCAAGGCAATGAACGTGTCATTCGCCCCCGTCTCAGCGATGCCGCCTTTTTCTGGAATCAAGACTGTGCCAAACGGTTGGAGAGTCACTTAGGCCATTTGAAAGCAGTGATTTTCCAAAATAAATTAGGAAGTCTCTCTGACAAATCCAACCGCGTGGCCAAATTGGCAGGCACGATGGCTAAATTATTGGGTGCAGAGGAGGCACAAGGCATCCGGGCGGGACTCCTTTCTAAATGCGATTTGCTAACCAACATGGTCAGTGAATTTCCCGAATTACAGGGCATCATGGGTGAATATTACGCCCGCCATGATGGCGAACCAGAAGCCGTGGCCATCGCCTTACGTGAACAATATTTGCCACGGTTTGCCGGTGACACGTTGCCGACCACCGCCCTGGGTCAAGCCTTATCCATTGCCGATAAGTTAGACACCTTGGTAGGCATTTTTGGAATCAATCAACCGCCCACGGGTGACAAAGACCCCTTCGGCTTACGCAGAGCCGCTATCAGCGTGTTGCGGATGATGATTGAATGTCAATTACCATTAGATGCCTTGACCTTGTTAGAAGAAGCGCAAGCGACTTATTTCGCTTCTGAAAAATCCATCCAAGTCCAAGCCAGTCGCCAAGTCTTTGACTTCATGCTGGAACGGTTACGCGCTTACTATCAAGACCAAGGACTCAGTTATGACGTGGTGGATGCCGTGTTAGCCTGCGGTCCCACCTCCCCATTAGACGCCGATTATCGCATTCGCAGTCTCGCTGGCTTCCGTGACCAACCCGATTTTATCAGTCTCGCCAGTGCCAATAAACGGATTCATAACATCTTGAAGAAGACCGAAGAAACCTTTCCGACGCAACCGGATCCAACTCATTTTAGTCAGACTGAGGAGACGCAACTGTATGACCAGATGGAAAAGGTGAGGACGTTAATCACGCCGCTGGTCAAACGCGGAGAGTATCAACCGGCGTTGCAACAATTGGCGACGTTACGAGAACCGGTGGATAAGTTCTTTGATAACGTCATGGTGATGGCCGACGATGTACAAGTGAGACAAAATCGGTTAGCATTTTTGCAAACCGTCCGTAACTTGTTCTTGCAAGTGGCGGATATTTCTAGGTTACAGGTGTAAATGGAGAGACGAGAAACTGAGTTTCGAAAAGCAAACTCAGTTTCTTATATTTGGATTCCCGGTAGTGATGCAATCTGGGTGAAATATCGTGCGGTTTCGCGTCGGTCTTGAACTGTGATTTATATGATTAAATGAAGGGGTAGTGATGCAATGTGGGTGATATGTTTACCCTCACCCCCGGCCCCTCTCCCAGAGGGAGAGGGGCCGGGGGTGAGGGCAACTCCATGAATATCACCC
>JAABRD010000124.1 GCA_011391085.1 Thiotrichaceae bacterium
GACGGTGGAGATAATGAAGCAGATGGAAACTGGAGAATGAGATAAACTGATGCCGGAGTAGAGAATTTAGATAATGGAGTGGAGGCTTTAGCCGGTGGAGTGGAGGCTTTAGCCGGTGGACTAGAGGCTTCAGCCGGTGGACTAGAGGCTTTAGCCGGTGGAGTGGAGGCTTTAGCCGGCTGGCAGTAGGCGCGACCCGCTATTAAGGTTTGGGGCACCGGCTGAAGCCTCTAGTCCACCGGCTGAAGCCTCTAGTCCACCGGCTGAAGCCTCTAGTCCACCGGCTAAAGCCTCCACTCCACCAGCCCGGCTAAAGCCTCCACTCCACCAGCCCGGCTAAAGCCTCCACTCCGCCGGCTGAAGCTTCTAGTCCACCGGTCGTGTTTTAATTCGCCATTTTTATTTGCCCACTAGACAACGCTGAAATCACTTGTTCCTTTGGCCCTTGGGCGACCACTTGTCCATTGTCGATCACAATCAAACGGTCCACTAAAGACAGTAATGACATTCGATGCGTCACTAATATCAACGTTTTACCTTCTAAATATGGTTGCAACCGCATCTTGAATTGTTCTTCACTGCGATTATCCAAGGAGTGAGTGGGTTCGTCGAATAACAAAATGGTAGGGTTTAGAAGCAATGTCCTGGCTAACACAATCGCTTGACGTTGGCCACCGGATAAGCCTTCGCCGCGTTCGCCAATGGGCATCTCAAATCCCAAGGGATGTCGGTTGACAAATTCATCGACTCCTGCTAATTTAGCGGCCCAGAGAACTTGATGGTCTTCCACGTAGGGGGCGCCTAAGGTGATATTCTCTTTGACGGTTCCATAAAATAATAAACTGTCTTGTGGAACGTAACCAATGTGACGACGTAACTCCGCGGGATCCAGTTGACGGCTGTCGACGCCATCTAGTAAAATACTGCCATTGTGCGGTGGATAGAAACCCAATATTAATTTGGCAATGGTACTCTTCCCAGAACCAATTCGTCCAATCACTCCAACCCGTTGACCTGCGCTAATGTGAAAGGATACTTTTTGAAGAGAAGGTAACGGTTGGTCAGGATAGGTGAAATCGACTTGTTTAAATTCAATGTCACCGTGTAACATCGAACGCTGTAAAAAAGTCTGTTTCAAAGGTCGTTCCAACGGCATTTGCATAATCTGGTTCAAAGCCCGTAAGGCGGCCACCGATTGATGATAACGAGTGAATAAAGTCGCCACCCCAGTCAAGGGCGCCAGGGCCCGTCCAGCTAAAATGGTACAGGCCACTAAACCTCCTGTCGTCAACTGATTATCTGCAATGAAATAGACGCCATAAACGACGATAGCAACAGTGGTGACTTGTTGGACAAACAGTGAAAAGTTAACGGTCAAGGCAGACAGTAACCGGATTTTTAAACTGGAGGTGGTCACTTCCCCCATCAATTGTTCCCACCGCCGTTGCCAAAGTCCTTCGGCACGTAATGCTTTGAGGTCTTCCATGCCGGTCAAGGCTTCTACTAATAATGCTTGCTTTTGGGCGCCGGCACGAAACGAGTGTTGAATCAGGCGCCGTAATGGAAATTGGAGGAGGAAACTAAATCCGATGACAATGGGGATGGCTAACACTGGAACTTGGGCTAAATCGTGATGTATGGTCCAAATCACGAAGATGAAGAAGACCGCAAAGGGAAGGTCAATTAAGGTGGTCAGGGTTGCTGAAGTGAAAAAATCTCGAAAAGTTTCAAACTCATGGAGATGGTTAGCAAAGGCGCCTACGGAACGAGGTTGCGCCACTCTTTGCGTTCCCAAAACTTGTTCAAAGAGTCGACTCGACAAGAGAATATCGGCTTTTTTACCAGCCATATCCAAGAAGTAACCGCGCAGATTGCGCATGAAGAAGTCAAAACCAAAGATGATCGCCACGCCGGTGGCCAACACCCATAGCGTTTCAATTGCCTGATTGGGCACGACGCGGTCATAGACGTTCATTACAAACAATGGCGAGGCGAGGGCAAATAAGTTGATTAGTAAGGAGGCGATGAGAACTTCGATATACAGGGGCCAAGATTTAAATACGACGCCCCAAAACCAGAACCAGGGACGTGGCATGGCACTGTCTTCCGTGCGCGTGTCAAAGGCATAGACAGGACGGGCAAACAGGGCATAGCCACTGTAGTTAGATTGTAAATCGGTTAGAGAAATTTCGGTGACACCTTCGCCTGTGTCGGGTAGAATCACTTGCAATGTTTTTTTGCGTTTCTGCGTATATTTGAGAAGCACACAGGCATGTCCATCTTTGAGGAGGAGAACGGCGGGTAAAGAGAGTTCGGTAAAGCGCGTGAGAGAATGTTTAAGGAGTCGGGTGGCAAGATTAGCCCGTTGGGCCGCCCGAATAAATAATTCCGGCGTCAAGCGATGATTGACTAGGGGAAGACCCGCGGTAAGGGCGTCTGCGGTCAATGGGTGCTGATGCAGTTTGGTCAGCAGAACCAGGCATTGTAAGAGGGGGTCATCCAAAGTGACGGTGGGGGTGGCGAGAGATTGCCAGTAATTATTCAGCGAGGCGGGAGAATCGGTTGACATAAGGGCGAGTGATGGAGACGGTGATGGAGTCCCAAAACACGTTTTGGGACGAAAATATTTGGTATCCCAAAACGGGTTTTGGGACTCCAGCGGTTCCCAAAACGGGTTTTGGGACTCCAGCGTGACATATAGTAATATTCATCTAAATTTCGGTAGTGATGCAATCTGGGTGAAATATCGTGCGGTTTCTCTTCGTCTTGAACTTTGATTTAGATGATTAAATGAGGGCTATGACAGGAGGCTATGACTAATCAGAGTCCATCTGAAAATCATTCTAATCAGAGTTCAGACAGTGAACCCTCATTGCATCACTACCTAAATTTGTACATATCCGCTGGAGCGCAATAAGAATTATTGCGCCCCGTGCGCCCGCGTAGCGTCGGCGCGAAGCGCAATAATTCTTATTGCGCTCCAGCAGGAATCGTACAGGTTTGGGGGGAAACATATCACCCACATTGCATCACTACCAAAACCTTATTGTTGCGTTCGCCCATAGGCATCTTCAAACCGTATAATATCGTCCTCACCCAGATAACTGCCTGATTGAACTTCAATGATTTCTAAAGGGAGTTTCCCTGGATTCTCCAAACGGTGTTTGACGCCCAGGGGAATATAAGTCGATTGATTTTCACTGAGGATAAACGTCTCCTCGCCACGAGTGATACGCGCCGTGCCTTTGACGATAACCCAGTGTTCGGAACGATGATAGTGCATTTGTAAAGACAAACTGGCCCCGGGATTGACAACGATATGTTTGACTTGAAACCGGGTTTCGGTGTCGATGGTTTCATAACTACCCCAAGGGCGATACACTTTGCGATGTAAATCGGCTTCTGGCCGCGTACTGGCTTTGAGAGTGGCGACGATTTTTTTAACATCTTGAACCTGGTCCTTGTGGGCGACTAATACCGCATCTGGGGTTTCTACTACAACATGGTTCTCTAAACCAATGGCGGCCAATAAACGGTGTTCAGCGCGTAGGTAGCAGTTATGAACATTTTCGGTGAGAACATCCCCTACCGTTACGTTACCATCGCTATCTTGTTCGCTAATTTCCCAGAGGGAAGACCAAGCCCCTACGTCACTCCAGCCGGCATCTAGGGGAATGACTACCGCGGTTTCTGTGTATTCCATAACGGCATAGTCTATCGAATTGCTAGGCGACGATCTGAAGGAGGCTTCATCAAGACGCAAAAAATCTTTGTCTTCGATAGCATTGTCAAGGGCTTGACGACATGCGCCAAGAATATCCGGGGCGTATCTTTCTAACTCCTCCAAATATTTTTTGGCTGAGAAGAGAAACATGCCGCTGTTCCAATAATATTCGCCAGAATTAACGTATTGTTGGGCCGTTTCCAAAGCGGGTTTTTCGACAAATCTTTCGACCACTCGGGCCACGGTATGCGTCACTGGTTCGGTTGCCTTGATATAACCATAACCTGTTTCTGGACCAGTGGGAACAATGCCAAACGTGACCAAATGACCGGCTTTAGCGGCGGGTAGGCCGGCGTTAACGGCGTCTCGAAAAGTGGCCGCACTGGCGATCAAATGGTCGGCGGGCAGAATCAGCAATACCGCTTCAGGGTCACGGTAAGAAACTGTCAAAGCAGCCACTGCCGCCGCAGGTGCCGTGTTGCGTCCTACCGGTTCTAAAATGATAGAAGAGGAGGGCACCTGAATGTTGCGTAGTTGTTCTGCCACCAGAAAACGATGGGCTTCATTGCAGATAATCAGGGGAGGGCTAAGATTGGTTAACCCTTGCAAGCGGGTGATGGTGTTCTGTAATAGCGTATTTTCACCTACCAAGGCTAACAGTTGTTTCGGATAATATTCGCGAGAGAGAGGCCATAGGCGGCTACCTACGCCGCCGGAGAGAATGACTGGGGTAAGCATATTAGAGAATGGAAAATGAAAAGAAGAAGAAGTGGTCAGATAAGTTTAAAACATTGCGAAAATACTTAGAGACTACAAAATTGTTTACACACCCCTTAATCTCCTCCCCTCAAGAAGAGTGATTAACTAGGTCTAGTTCCAAAGGGGATTAAGGGGTGTGTAAGCCTCTTTTTCAAGAGGAGACGGTTTGCAGTCATTTTCAAATATTCTAAATCAGTTTGGCAATGATAGACAATCGGTAAGGTCCAACACCCCATTATAGACCTTACCCTGTGACAGTCATGGTTGAGGATCGAAATTGAACTTGATAAATCGGCGATTCTATTGTATCATACTGAAAAGTTGCCCCGAACGGTTGGCACGGAAAGACTTCTTTAACCAAAGAATGGGTGGAACCACTGATCAGCAAGGTATCAGACACCGCCTGTCGGGCCAGTTGTTGAACAATTTCCAAAGGTTGCCCAATGAGGTTTAAATATTGATGCCCATTGATTTTCACCTTTTCCATTAACACCAGGCCCGTATGAATGGCCACTGACAATTTGTGGGTCGTAATCTGTCCAGACGCATCAAACGCTTCGAGTATTTTCAAACCACATTGGATGGCATGTTGGGCGTTATTTGTCTCGGTCTCGGCACCACTAAAAGCCACTAGCAAGCCACCATTGTATTGATGAATGATTTGTCCGCCAAAATGATTCACAAAACCTACGAAATGTTCTTGACCGTATTGTTGCAACATTAACCAAGTTTCAGGGGACAAGGTCGATTGCGCATGACTGTCATGCCAATGACAATACATGACGGTGACTTGTCGCTGCCCTTCTAAATGGCGATGTGACTGCATGTCAGTCTCCATAAAATGGCCAACCGTTTGTACTACCAGATTGCCGCCATTGCCAATTTTACCAGCTAAAATATCATCATACAATTTGGTCAAGTCTGCTGACGGCGCCCGTTTATGTTCCCCCAATAGTTGACGACAAATCTCATATTGTTCCAATGCCGCACTCCGTTGTCCACTAGAAGCCAGCAGGATCATCAGTAGCTGGTGACTTTCCTCATGCAAAGGTTGTAATGTCAATAAGTGATTCAAAGACTCAATACCCTCTGCATAATGTTCTTGTTCTTGGTGACGCAAAGCCAGAGTATGTAAGGCTTGAACAACAGAATCTTGTAATTTTTTCCGAGTATTGGCAACCCAGGTCTCAAACTCCTTTTCTTCGGGCATTTGGAAACCTTCTAAAAAAGACCCTTGATACAGTTTGACCACCTCTTGCAAACGTTCTATGGTCTTAGTCGAAGATTGCAACGTCGTTTTCAACTCATGCACATCTAACCAATAAGGCGCGTTGGTGTCAAATGAAACGGTGTGACGATTGACTAACAAATACTCGCCAAAATGTTTGCGCAGATAACTCAGAGTCACCCGCAAATTGTTCTTTCTATTATTTTCTGGAATATGACTCCACAGAAGATTCAGCAATGCTGAACGTTGGTGCGGACGTCCCGTCACGACAAGATAATAAAGCAAGGCTTGGGCTTTATGAAAAATGAAAACTGGTTCATTGCCTTGCATAATCTGTGGTCTGCCCAGAAGTAAAAGTTGTAATTTTTCAGTCATGTAAAAAACCCATTAAATTGATAAAAAATATTTATTAAAATACTGACTTGCGTAATCGCTAACAAAGGTAAAGCAATGTTTGTACCAGTCACTCATATTGATAGGTAAAATTGGGAAAGTTAACGCATTGGTGGAGTAGAGGCTTTAGCCGGCGCCGGTGGACTAGAGGCTTTAGCCGGAGGGAGGGCACTGCAATTTCAATTCTGTTCTGCCCCCCACCGGCTAAAGCCTCAATGCCATTAAGTTAAGGAAAATCCCGGTGGAGTGGAGGCTTTAGCCGGCCGGCCGTAGGCATCACCCCCCACTCAAATTG
>JAABRD010000125.1 GCA_011391085.1 Thiotrichaceae bacterium
CTAGAGGCTTCAGCCGGAGGGGGGCATAGCGGTGGACTAGAGGCTTCAGCCGGTGGGTGGGCACAGTGATTTCAATTCTGTTCTGTCCCCCCACCGGCTAAAGCCTCAATGCCATTAAGTTAAAGAGTTAAATCAAAATAGCGGTGGACTAGAGGCTTCAGCCGGTGGGTGGGCACAGTGATTTCAATTCTGTTCTGTCCCCCACCGGCTGAAGCCTCTAGTCCACCTGGCGATTAGTCCACCTGGCGATTCATTTCGGGGGACCCTTTTCCTTAACTGAATGGCATTGAGGGTTGGAGTATCCTGTTATCGTTATTTCTTGTCTTTCACCCACCACCGCATCAATTCCACTCGATACCTCCACTTCCCATCCTCCTCATACACCACATCATGCCGTTTCAATACCTGTAACGCCTCCTCCAATTCCTGAGTTGACAACTGAGTGGCCGCCTCTAACTCAGCTTTGGTCATTCCCAAGTCTAACGGTGCTAACGTCTTCAAAATTCGTGGTTGCGCTTCACTGGATACCAAAGGTTGCGGTTCCTCCGCTTGACCCCAGACGCCAATGAAATACGCATTGCCATCGCGGAAAAATTCGGAGGAGGTTATCACGGCTTGAACATCGGCAAGTGTAAAGCGTCGTTCGCGTTCCATCCCTTCTTCAAAAGTTTGGCGATTAAAGCGACTGACCAAGGAATGACAAATTTGTTGCACCAAATAAGGTTGCCCGTGGGTTAACCGAATAATCTCGGTAATGGCCGCTTCGTCATAATCAATCGGGAAGTCAGGATGCGGTTGAGTAATCAATTGGTGGGCAGCCCCGGCGGTTAAGAAACTGACGGGAATTTGCGTGACACTGCCAAAGAGAGGATGCCAGTAGTCATGGCACTTTTCTTCAAGTGTATGCAAGCCAGCAAGGGCCAGAATAAACCAAGCGTAGGTGTGAATAAGGCCTCGTCCAAAATCCAATAGGTGCGGTTCTAAACGACCTTCTTGGATGCCCGTTTCTATCAATTCAAACTCATCTATGGTGACAATCAAACGCCACTCTTGCCGATGTTTATCCAGTTGTTTTAAGAAGCGGTCAAAGGTGTGATAAGGGTTCTGTTTGGTGAACGTATCCAGGTCGGGTTCTTTGACCACGGCCTGCACAGAAGCTGGCAGTTTATCATAACAAGCCACAGCCAAATTGTATAACAATTCCCCGGTACTGGGTACAAAACCGACCCGTTGCATGTTAAAATCCACAATGTAAGTTTGTTTGCCAAATCGTATTCCCGTTCCTAAGTTTTGTAAAATGGACGTTTTGCCCATGCGCCGGTGGCCATATAAGACCACGGAAGGAGATTGTTCGGAACGACTCCAAAGTTCTTCTAGGCGCAGTAAAGTGTCCTCGCGACCTACGAAAAGGGGCGGTTTGACGGGGTTGCCGGCGACGTAGGGGTTGGGGACGGGGGCTGACAAGGTAAATTGTCCAATGTCTCCAGCCGCCTTGGTAATCAAGGGTTGCCATTGGGTAATGATAGTTTGCAACACATATCCTTCGGGCACATTGATTTGGTCGGTCACCCAAGTTTTCAACTGTTCCAAACTCTCCGCGGCCCGCGCCAGTGCCGCAAGTTTATTGGCCCGACTGGTGGATTCTTGATAGACCGCCACTTCTGCCCCAATGTCTCCCAATTGCGCTAACGCTTGTAGAACCGCGGGCCGCAGGGCGGTGTCGAGGTTAGGCAAGGTGGCTTCTTTCAATTTCTGTGGTGCTAACGCGAAGTCTGTCACGGTTTGATAATTTAAAAAGGTTCGTAAGAGTGCAAAAGAGTGACTGATCTCAAGGCCACCGGGGTAGTGTTCAATTTGAGTATAGGCGGCTTGTGCCCAGGGTTGGTTTAAAGTGACCAGGGGAGATTCTCTTTTTTGTTTGTACAAGGCGTAGAGTAATCTTGCAAATTGGGTTAGGGAGGTGGATTGACGGTGGCGCAAAGGTTTGGTCAACCACCAAACAGCCTTCTCTCCAATCAAATTGGTTTCTCCCCACTCTCCTCCTAATTCGCCTAGTAACAATTGACGACGGTCTGGAATATTTTCCCAGTTTTGCTTTACAATTGGTGCAAACACGTAGGCATCCAACTCAGAGAAAACAAACCATCTATAAAAAAAATGTAATGGTTTTTCCTGCTGATGTAAGTGTTCGTACAATGCTTGTTGCACAGCCCATCGCTGAAAGGGGTTACGGGTTACTTCAGCTAGTTGACAGATTCCTTTTTGTTCATCTTGTTGGAGAAACGAAGTTAACAATGAACTACTATTGGGGAAAGGTAAAACTATCCATTCATCCCACATTAATGGATGTAGAGAATTGGGATAAAATTTCGCTAGCAACCATTGTGGAGGATAAAAATAGAGTCTTAAACCGCCCGGGATAATTGCTTCTCGAACAAGCACCATACCGAAACTAAACGCCACGTTGATTGCCACACCGAACACCACACCGAACGCCATTCCAACGTTCGCTACACCGAACACAACACTAAACACCACCCCAAACACCACACTGGACAATACCCCAAACATCACACCAAACCACACCACACTAAACACCACACTAAGCATCATATTAAGCAACTTATATGACGTATATATTAGGGCCGCGTCGGGAAATTTAAGGTACATATCTTCTATTGATAATTCACCAAAAACCAAAAGAAATAGTATAAATAGTATTTGAAGTAAGGATGTCACCAATCCCAACAAAATTTCCAGCAACATAATAGTTCCTGGCACCATCAACACCAAATTGCGACAGGCAGGCACCCGAAACACATTCCACCCAGACTTCTCCCCACGATAAAGTTCCACATCCGCTTGATACAAATAACATTTCAATGCCGTTGGACGAAAGAATATCCAATAGACGAGTAAAAAATAATGACGAAGGTTGAGAGGATTCAAACAGGGGGGGAGGTCGCCGTGGTAGGTGGGGAAGGTGGGCATGGGGGGAGTCCTTTAAAGTTTGGGGGGTGTGGATTGTCAGAATCAGAATTTTCAGAATGGTGTTGGTTAAGCTTAGATTGTCTGAATTAGAATGGATAGAATTTTAGAATTTTTCTCTCGTTCTCTCGTTCCCACGCGCCTGCGTGGGAATGCGGTACGGACGCGCTTGCGTCCCGTTCCCGCTACGCTGGCGCGTTGCCCACGGCATTTCCACGCTGGCGCGTGGGAACGAGACAACAGTTACCGTGGTCTCACACTATTCAAATCTAAGACAAACTCAAAGTTGGGAAATCGTTGTTGCAAAGAGACTTCATAAACCACCAGGTCCCCCACCGGCCCTGGCACTTGCACACAAGGAATATGTAGCATTCCCTCCACCGGTGAATAAGTTGCCAGACAGGCAGACGCCAGCACAGACTCTTTCGCCACGGTTTCTGATTGCGTGGGGGGGTTGGTGGGTGGCGTAGTTGGCACTACCGCTTGAGGCTGTTGTTGGGTAACGCAATGTATCATGCCACCGTTGGCATATAAGTCTCTTACGTCTATCCCTACCACCGTTTTGTTTGGATATAAATCTTGAATCATCTGATTTGCTAAAGCATCATTGGGGTCGTGATAGTTGGGAACTAACACTTTGGTGTTGGCGATGTAATAGTTCACATACGACCCTTTATAGCCTAATTCTTTACCATAAGTGGTTACCACATAATTTTGTGTCAAAGGCAATTTGACCAACGTATACACGGTCCCCTCTTTATTTTTGGCCGCATATAACTTCTGGATGTCTGAGGAGGGCACTTGCCATTCCAATAAATCTTCAGATAACATCGTCACTATCGTGGAGGCATTTCCAAATCTAGCAAAACCGTCGATGTGCATATCGGTTATTTCCAAGCCGGCTACTCCATCTAGCCAAATAAAATTGGTCACTCCCAAATACTGGGTGAAAATGACTTCGGCTTGTGCTGGTGTCATCCCCGGATTGCGATTGGCATTTAGGATAGCACTTTTGGTTGCCAACAAGGTCCCTTGTCCATCAATTTCAATGGCGCCTCCTTCATTGATCATAATACCATTGAGATCAATTTTGCTTTGCTGTTGGTCCTCTGCAATTTGGGACGGAATGGTATTGCAATGTTGATACTCGGCTTTGGTGCCCCAGCCATTGAAGCCCCAATCTTCTATCACCAACTGACCTTTTTGGTCTCTGACATAAATGGGACCGTTGTCTCTTACCCAAACATCATCAGTGGGATAAATTTTAAAATCCACTTTTGTTAAAGACACCCCAGCCGCATTCAATAAGCTGATGATTCGCTTCTTTTCGGTGTCATTATAAGCAATAATATGGACCGTTTCACTAGAGACTAATTCTTTGGTCATAGCCACCCAGGTAGGATCTAAACGCTGTCGATAGGTGACTCCGTATTGATAGTGATGCGGCCACTGAAGCCAAGTACCTTCGTGAGGTTCAGATTCTTCGGGCATGGTGTACAATATTGTGGTCTCAGGTGAGGAGTTGTTTTCGTCCCGTGGTGTGGCGGAACAACTTTGACCAAAGGCACTTACGATTAATATCATATACAGTAAAAATGAGGTGTTACGCATAATATGGGATGATTCTCGGTATTGTTAGTATCAGGTGTCCACACCTGGTTAAGAAGGTGGGCAAACAAACACTTGCCCACCCTACATGAACTGGTGCTGACTCATTTGGATTTCTTCTTGTCAAACAACGTCTCCGCTTCTCGTTGCACTTGCTTTGGATGCCCCTGCGTGGTTTCCCAAATCGTTTGAATTTCTTCGTCAGTGAAACGAATCTTGGTTGGTTGCAGACGCGAGTGGATAAATTTAGAGACTTCTTCTTGTGAAAAGGGTATAATGTCTATATTCTTACAAATATTGGCTAACGGAGAAGCCTCCTTTGGAGAATCAGGAAATAAATCTGATAACGGTGAACGGCTGGCAATCAGTAAAGTGAGTGGATGATCTTTATCTTGTGCCAAACCAGCTAATTGGTTACGAATTTTATAGCTGAAAAAAGTCGAGTCCACCATACACTCTATCGCATCCAAACATAAAACATATTGCCGGTTTTTTAAACCCCGACGTATGGATTCGACATCGCCATGACACCTAGAAATCCCAATCTTTTCACACAAAACTTGGAAAAAATCTGGTTCATCCTTGACCATCAACATGTCTAAATAGACAAATTGCTTCTGTGGAAGGTCGCTAACACCTTGTTTACACACCTTCCACAATAGCGAAGATTTGCCAATTTGTCCATCTCCTAACAATACCAGATTTTGATGTTTTTTGAGTTCCCCAAAAATTGCAAAAAGCAAAAGGGTGCGCCCAAAAAAATGCGCAGTTTCAGTAAGAGGCTTATAATCACCAAAAGGATTGGCTTCTGGCGGTGGTGGTGGGGCTGAAGCAGGCGTTGTTTCCAATATCAAAGATTGTCTGATAGCCTTTAGCAACCCAAGGAAAACGAGACAAGCTAACAGCATTGCCAATGACCACCAGAATTCAACAGGAAGGCGTGTTAAGGATTCCCAAACGTCAAATATGGTACCAAGCCCTAGAAAAGCCAACCAGGCGACTATTTTATCAAGAGTCAATTTATGCCAAAACGTATTCACTAATTTAACCACCCAAAATAGTTTGAATTAGAACTAAGAAATTAGGTATTCCCTTTTGACAAAAAAGCTATCATAATTTTACATCCTTGTCAAATTTTAGGTAGTGATGCAATGTGGGTGATTTTCTGAGTAGGGGCAACCCTTGTGGTTGCCCACGATGGTAGCGAGTCTCAACTACAGAGGGCAACCAGGTGGTGGTGCAATGTGGGTTCTCTGTCTGAACTTTGATTAGAATGATTTTCAGATGGACTCTGATTAGTCATAGCCTCCTTTCATAGCCCTCATTTAATCATCCAAATCACAGTTCAAGACGAAGAGAAACCGCACGATATTTCACCCAGATTGCATCACTACCCCAAAGCGTAGCTTTGTCTATGCAAAGCACAGCGAA
>JAABRD010000126.1 GCA_011391085.1 Thiotrichaceae bacterium
TGGGGTGGGGGGAATACCTAATCTCTAGTGACAAAACGTTCCAAAAGGTTTTGGACACTAGAGAAGATGTCTTTCTCTATCACCATAAAAGAGGAAAAATAAGGAAGTAAAGTCCGCTATTTTATAGACATCATGTGAAATTCAAATTGGCCATAACAGAATCAATATGTTATGGCGGAAGGACTGAATTTCACATAATGTGTCTTATGAAGTAGCTTTTTCTGGAAGATTGAATGAGGAGGTTAAAAAATCACGATAAAAAATTCCCAATGCAAAGTAGTTTATTTTAACTTGGTTTGTTGTATATTTTTCTTTTCCTTACATGAGGAGATTTGAAATGATGTTAAATCCAAATTCAGCCACCTCCAATTTAGGTTGGAAATGGTGGCAACGAAAGATTGGCGTGTTTGTTATGTCAGTGTGTTTCTTGCTACACGGGATGACTGTGTGGGCAGCGGAGGTTGTCGATTCTAACGGCCCTCGTTATTTATTTCAGGTGAAACATCCGAACGGGGTAGAATGGGCTGATAAAATGCCGCAATTCTTTTACCATCCCCTAGAACTGGGGGATAAGGTTTGTATTCTTGAACCTTCTGACAAATCCAGGATTGCAAATTATTACTCCGATAAACTTTATCTGAAAATAAAGTTGAATGATGGCAAGGTGCAAACGATCCCCGAAGATGGAGAGTATAAAAGTAAGGAGTTGTACAAGGATCAGTGTAAAATGAAGGACAATGCCACTGATACGGCGTGTTATTGTTATGAAGTTAAAGAGTCACCGCCAATGACTCCCCCAACGAGGGGGGAACTTCTGAAGCAACTTTTGGGCAAGGTTTTCGCCCAATTATCCAGTGAATACGATGAATGGGTCATTGGTGTTGGCATGGGAACAGAGGGGAAAAACCGAAAGGTGGAGATACCTATGTTGGGAACGGATTCTACTCCTGCTAAGATAGTGGCTGGACGAAACACACTTCATTTGGCATGGGAAGGTAGCCAATCAAGTTATTGGGTACATGTGTACCAAAATGGTAACCTGGTGCTGAAAGAAGGATTTGTGGTTGACAAACCGGAAATAGTTTTTTCAAACCCAGACAACAAGCCTTTTTCATCTGGGCAAAAATATAGAGTAGAGGTCATAGGAAAAGATGACGTTTGTGCTCGTGCTGAAGGCGTGTTTGAGGTAGTAGACAACCTGGAGGCCGTCTTACCAGGTATCGAGGCTATTGAAAAGGCCGAGAAATCTCCGCAAGAGGAGAAAGATGTGTTGATAACAACCTTGTTAATCAACAACGGAGCATGGTTGGAATCCTACCAAAGGAAGTTGTCAGAACCATTTAAGAAATTCCTTACTGATAAGGGAGTCCGTGATAAAGCGTCACGGATCCAGTTACCTCCCCAGTAGCCGTCGTAAGTTGTAGTATAAGAGAATGGCCTCTTCTAACTAGAGGAGGCCAGTTTTTCATAACCAATTTCCCGCAAGTAAAAATGCGGCCCAATAATAAGGGTGTTTGAATCTATCGGGATTAGAAATTTGCTGATCGATTTGATTGCCATGTTCAATGACGAACTGTTGAGCTCTTTTTAAAGCATGGGCCTTATCTGTGCCTGTTTGTCTGAGTTCTTCGTAAAATTTCCTCATCAGTGAGGTGGTGGCGAGAGCATTTACTGTCCACAAAGTTCCCACCGCCCCAATTTTCGTGCCAACGGCAACTCCTGTAAGCCCTAATGCCGCTTCTTTCTCATCTCCTAAGGCGGATTTACAAGCACTCAAGGTGATTAATTTTAGGGGCAAATCCTCCTTGTTGATGAACATGTGCCTAAACTTCTCGATGGTTAACAACTCAACTCGATCCTCCGTACCACGAACTAACAAGAAACTTTGTTTATCATCCTTCCCGAAATTACCGTGAGTAGTAAGATGAACAACCGGGTGCTTTTTCAGTTGTTCTTCCATATTGGTGATAACGAACCTCTCATCCACCAATTTAGTTACATTGTTTTCCCCGAAAGTATTCTGAAGATTATTCACATCCGATTGAACATCAAGCGGCTGGTATGTTTCTCCGCCTACCACAGCTTGTCCAGTGAAGCCTCCTAATAACACTTTCACTTCTCTATAGCTGGTATGGTTTTCTGGAACAACGAAATTTGCAGTAGGTTCAACCACCAAAGCATATCTTTCTATGAGATACCTCCCGTTCTCATCCTGTAGGGCCGCAAAAGGCAGAGTATGCAAAACGCTATTTGGAACGAGCACAAGGGTATCTATGTCCTGTAAATTACGGTGTAAATGAGGAATGAATGGTGCAATTAACAACTGGTAGAGTTCTCTACCATCTCCCAGATTATCCAGACTCAGTTTGTCTAGTTGACACTTACCGTCAGCATCTGGTTGACAGATGGCCTTTCTAAAAGAATTTACTTTATCCTTTAGCTTGTCTACGTTAGTTTTTACTTGGTTAAAGTAATCACAACTCCTGTCAGTCTGGGGAAACAGACACATAGGTACAGGCTCAGGCGAGTTTGCGGTAAGTAACTCAAGCGCAACATTCTTATAATTTGGGTTTCTGTCAAACATAAACAGATAAAGCACCGCTGTTTTTGGATGTTCTTTGAAAAATTTCGCATCAAATTTAAACGCTTCTTTCTCGTCAGCGGGAAGTGCCTGTGTTTTTAACAGCCCATATTCACCTTGCTTTCTCAATCCCACAGAAAGACCAATACTCCCAAACTGAGGCATAATAGAATGACTCGCTTCCAACAAAGAACCGATGTTCTCAATTACAGAACTGGCAAACATAAATGGGTAAGACGGTAGAGTAGCGGTCGTAGAATAAGACCCTGCATCAGCAACAGCAACAGTCTTAGCAAGAGGTTTTTCATCAGAAAAACAACTCATTATACCACGATTATTACTTCCTCTTAACCGCCGAGTACTTTCAATAATGTCGTAAGGACACCCACTATAGAAATAGTTCTGAAGTTGAGTCGTTTTAAAAGAGTCTATGACGCAAGTCAACTCCTCTAAGTACCCCTTATTTGCTACAGATTGCCGATGCAGTAATTCTGCATAATCATAATAAAAATCCTCCCCCTCCCTGAGAAAGGCCCGCGACACACCACCACATCTTTGTTTGGTTATCTCCAGATGTTTAGCGGCCTGTCTATAAACACTGATAGCATCTTTCCCCTTCTGTTGCCAATCGAACAACTTTCCCAACTGCCATTCCCAACGAAACAACTGCGCAGGGGCACTTAATAAATCCACAGAATCCGCAGATTCTTGAGTATGGAAGATGGCTTGATTGGTCAATTGCTTGGCTTCGTCATAGCGTTTTTGTTCTATGTAGAGTTGTGCAAGATAACCTTCAGCATAGGCCATTGCCGTTTTCTCTCCTGCCGTTTTCTCTCCTGCCGTTTTCTTTCCTTTATCTACCTCTACTACCAGACGTTCAGCTACTTTACGGGCCTGGTCAAGAACAAAAAAACGCTTATCCTCTTTCTTAGAAAAGCGGCACCGTGGTTTTTGTCTATCCACGGAACTTTGTAGAAGAGAGGTGAACGGGGGCGTGAATTGGGCTGCCAGACCTATTAAAGTAAAAACCTTGTCGTGCGAATCTGGCAAGTCCTCCATTAACTGCGGCAAAATTTCATGGAATTCAGTTTCAGCTAGTTCACATTTTTGCTGTTCGGTCAAAACCTGAACAATATTAACCGCAATTTTGGCCGCTAAGAGTTTATCGCCCGCGTAATTGGCAAGTTGTTCACCTTTCCCGTAAGCCTCCGTCAACGCCTTTTCGTAAGCCTCCGTTAAAGCCTTCTCGTAAGCCTTTAAAACCTCTTCAGCTTCCTTTTTAGCTTTCTCCTTCTGGGCCAAAACCTCTCTGCTGGCCTCTTTACTAAGCCCCTCACCTTCATGGTAAACCGCTAAAGCCTCCTTATACTTCGGTTCCAATTTCTTACGTTCCGCCTTAGCTACCAACAAGTTACCCTTGCTATTGAACAGATTGGCCTGCAACCGCAACCCACTCTTCTCTATATTCTTGTCAAGCAGTGTTTTACTATCACTAAGACACTTTTCTGCCTCCTCTATGAGAATATCTGCATGGTCACGTTCTCGGTTTCCTTCCGACAAGAGAAATTTAGACCCAGAACAAATGCCCGGCAGTTTTGTTACGTCCGCTAAGAGTTCCCGATCAACCACCCGCATTCCCAAATAGAGTTCACCTAGTTGCATCAGCACTTGTGCTTGTTCTGATGACCGCAGATTTTTGTCAATGCTAGGATTGTTTTGGGAATCAAAGACAACGACTGGCTTTGGCCCTTTCATGAAAACCTCAAGAGCCTCCCGCAACCGCCCCAACTGTTGATAAGCAGTTGCTAAACTTAATAATTGTTCCACAGAAAGGCTAGAACTCTTTGCCTTCCATGTCCGCACCGCATCCTCAAACTGCCCCCTCTGAAAATACCCCTCCCCAGGGTCAACCTCCGCACCCTGTTCCCCCCAACACACCAACCCCCAACCCAATCCCAACACCAATACCCACAATTTAACCAATTTCATAACTATACCCCCTATTATACAAATTGAAAAAAAATACCAGAAAATGACTATGCTTTCTATCCTATAACACACCCTAACCAAAAGTCAAGCCCACCCGTTACCGACCCATGCACCTGCCACCGTCGGTCTAACCGGGCCAAATCAACCCTGGCAAACGACCGAATAATTCCAAAACGGTAACGAGTCAACTCCCTCATCAAACTTTAAGACACCCACCAGGAGTTTCAAACGTCACGTTGGACTCCTGGTCGGCGCGGGTTAATGCGACCGTTGACTCTTTAACTTCGACAAATAGGCTTCGATTTCGTCGGGCGATAAATGTTGCAAGATTTCCTTGGGCGAAAAGTGTTGCAACACCTCGTCGGGCGACAGTCCTTGCAACCGTTGGTCGGGCGACAGCCCTTGCAACCGTTGGTCGGGCGACAACCCTTGCAACCGTTGGTCAGGCGAAAAACGTGGCAACACGTCCGCCGGTGCCAAATAATGCAAGTGCGCCTTGGTATAATCTTTCACATAATCATCGACGGTGTAAGACATAATAATACCCTCTAAATGGTAACATTCAAATAACTGGTTTATCAAGGAACTTAACGTGGATTGTTTCCACTGATAATGAGTCCCACCATATAACACTTTCTCCGCTTTGGCACTGAATAACTGCCAAAACGCATTATTAGGAGTCTTGGGAAACTGACTTAACACCAACACCCGTATCGGATGACAACATTCTAGTTCATAAACTCCCGCTTGTATCTTGGTCAATAGTTTGTCCAAGTTAGCGGGATAACGGGCACTGGCCGCATAGAGACGAAACTCCTCTTCAGGCCGTAAATGATTGAGGTCAGGACTTACTAATTTGCGATACGCGGTGTAATACCCCACCAATTCTTTCAGCGCCCATTTATCCAGAGTTTCTTGATGCGATTTATACGTCAGTAAGTTGTGTTTGGCCAAATTGTCCAAACCGTCTGGAAGAGACGCCACCGGCGGTCCTTCGGTTTGTTCCACTATCACGACATCTAAAAATTGCTGTTGGGTG
>JAABRD010000127.1 GCA_011391085.1 Thiotrichaceae bacterium
CTCTTCCGATCTTCGCCACGATAAACACTCCAAAAACCGCCCGTCCACTTAAACTCAAATATACCACCCATCTCAATAGTGGTGGTTTGACACTTCGTGATGGTGATTTCAAAAGGAATAAAGGATTTATCGCTACTAGAAGATGGTTTAACCGTGTAAGTTCCTTCTTGCAATTCTACCTTACCAGTACCAAGACCGGAAACACCCGTGTGTTCATCGCCACGATAAACACTCCAAAAACCGCCAGTCCACTTAAATTCAAAAAATCCGGTTGTTTTTCCAGAGGCTACGCATTCTCCCTTCCCAACACTCACCTCTGCCGAAGCAAACTGCCGCCCAAATGGCGCAGGAATCCGACTCGCACCAGAGAAAAACACCATATAAGTTCCCTCCTCATTAGGCACGAACGTTCCGGTCTTCCCGCCAGAAATACTACCCTTGCCAGGAGGATAGACATCCCAACGAACTGACCCCTCGTCAAATGGATTATTCACCCCATTTTCAGTAGAGGCGGTTAAGGTGATCGGTTCACCCGCTTTACCACTTCCACCCGCAACCGACAATTGAGGCAAACTAAACAAGTGCCACTTTGGAGACTCCCAAAACTGGGTTTTTTCCAAAACTGGGAAACTTCTATTAAAGATTTTTAGCGAGACCCCGATGAAGGCTTGCACCTGCAAGTAAATATCAAACTGAGTCAATTGTGTCTTTAGCGACGTCCACTGTTCCAGAAAATCTGCATGGGCAAGGGTTTCCACACCGATGTCACTCGCTAGAATGGGTTCAGCAGAGGCATCGGATGCCACCACGCGATAAAATTCAGTTTGCAGATTAGGAATCAGTCGCACTTCGCCATGGACACTACCATGCACACTGATGTCCTCAGTAACCGACTTTTCAAAACTTGGGGTTATTGGAGTGAACTCCCACAAGTTAGTTTGCGGGTTAAATACCGCACTCATTTCGATAGCGGCAGAGGCTTTAGCAGCCACCTTGGCATTTATTTCACTGGATGCGGTTGCTTTGACCTCTGCTTCCAAAGAAAGGATACTGCATTGAAATACCGGTAACTCACCGATGATATAAAATCTGCACATTGTCCTTTTGAACAGGGTAAATTTCTTTTGCTTGGAATCTGCCCCTTTAAAGTCATAACTCACCTCCAGGCCGGCTCTTAACTGCCCACTTGCAGTGATTTTCCCACTAACCAACACGGGACCCTGACTTCCCCATTTCCACCGAATATGAGACTTAAGAAAAGGTTGAAAGCCAACATTGGCCTCAATTTTGACTTCTTCTTCAATTTTGTCTTCTTCACGGTTGTCTCGTGTGCTACGGTCGGTTTCTGAGTTGTTGTAATCCGTTTGTTCAGCAACCAAGGTATTATTTTCCCAACGCATTATTACATGTTGACCATCATTACGAGTGGCATGTGAAGTTCTGACACCACCCTGCCGGTCGTCTGCACGACGCGCTTCGGCATTCACATCAAACAAAGTGACTTCAGAATTGATTTCGCCTTGTTCAACAAGGTCAGTCAATTCCGCATCGCTGGTTTGCACCATTATTCCACCATTGGCCGTTGGAGTCACGGAATCCACTTTACGCAAATACATGTCTTCTCCAACATTGGCAAATAATACGCTTCCCACTTGAGGCGGTGTACCACCACTGGGATAAGTAAATTGTACCCCATCTGAAGTCGTTGCTTCTCCCAGCCCCAGATTTTTGTCCTCAGCAAATTGAGTGGTTTGACTGACAATCACGGGGTCAGCAAACGTCGTGGCCGTCCGATAATCTCTTTCCATACTCTCATTCCCATCTTGGTCCACCGCCACCACTAACACATTGTAAGTCTGTCCTGTGGCTAACCCTAACACTTCCGTTTGTTGCTGACCTGTGACGGCAGTTTGCAACGTCGCTGAGGAGGGCGTAAAATTGGGTTGGTCGGATAAATGCACCTGATAAGTGATGGCATCAGGCGACGTGTTATCATCCGTAGCAGGCAACCAAGCCAAGGTCACTCTATCGGTATCCGTGGCCGTCAGTTGAACGAGACCCCGAAATTGAGGTTCACCTTTGTTAGAAATGCTGACCTGAATGGGGTCAGAATTAG
This sequence comes from Thiotrichaceae bacterium, assembly GCA_011391085.1. GTDB lineage: Bacteria > Pseudomonadota > Gammaproteobacteria > Beggiatoales > Beggiatoaceae > JAABRD01. Next base: position 2,117 of record JAABRD010000127.1, read on the forward strand.
TCACCATCGTTCCCCCTGACAAACGATACCCAAAATAAATTTTGAGGGTGCCAGGATAGACAAAATTCCCACTGTACATGGATACCGATTGTGTAGCACCTAGCGTCACGTTAGGTTGGAACGCTACGAGATTGACAGGATTTTCATCCCACAATGAAATAGTCAAACCTTCGCCCAACATAAAATAAAGTTTATCTTCGGAAGGAGGTAGCGTGGCTTCGGCATAGACGAAAATATCGGCGGTTTTACCCACATCAGCAGGATTGACGATGATGGTGCCAGTGACATCCACTGTATCCGCCAACTTCAACACCGCACGTTGCTGAGGAGGTTGGTCATTGACGGCAATTCCACCTGCAAAATTTTCACCCAGGCTAGGCAGATTGGTTGACGGTGGTTGCACCGTCTTTGCTGTCACTTCTACCGTTTCTACTTGAGTGGCCGTGGCACCTTTATCATCCTTGACCGTCAAAGTGATGGTATAGTTTCCAGCAGTATCAAAGGTAAAACTAGCCTCCACTCCAGAAGCCGTTTGACCATCAGACACTTTCCACTGATAACTGGCAATTTTCCCCTCATCAGAAGACTCACTCGCATCCACATTCACGGTCAACGGTGCTTCTCCTTGTGCAGGCGTGACAGTGAAATTAGCCACGGGCGGTTGATTCGCAGTTGGCACCTGACCGGGTATATTAATTCCTCCACTTCCCATTAGCACGGTAATGGCAGGCGCAAAAGTATCGTCTCCCCAACAAGCCACGGTACCATCTGTCTTCACGCCACACGTATCGGTGACTTGGGAGAATGTACCGCTGGGTGGTGTAGCCCCACCATTACTCGTGATTCCCCAACAAGCTACCGTACCATCACTTCTGATGGCACAATTATGAAACAGACCTACATTCACTTGAGAAAAAGTGCCACTTGGCGGAGTATCTTGAGTTCCCCAACAAGCTAATGTGCTGTCGTTCTTCTTCACACCACAGGAACCCCATAGACCTACACTAATTTGGGAAAAAGTGTCTGAAGGTGGGGAAAAAGAACTACCCCAACAAACTACCGTGTCATCATTCTTTATCGCGCAAGTGCTAAGACCACCTGCATCCACTTGCAAAAAAGTGCCAGTGGGAGGAGTCGCTTGACCAAATTGATTATCACCCCAACAGATTATGGTATTATCGGCTTTTAACCCACAACTGTGATCACTACCGACGCTGACTTGTAAAAACTGGCCACTTGGAGGTGTGGCTTGGCCATAGTCATCTTTACCCCAGCAAACTAAGGTATTATCTGTTTTTATAGCACAGCCGTGGGTAATACTTATACTCAGTTGGGAAAACTGACCTGTTTTGGGAAAATTGGGAAAAGTAGTTTGGATAGTTTCGTCGGAAAAGATGCTACCCCAACCCCAACAAGTGAGGGTGCCATCGTCCTTGATCGCACACGTTAGACCATCGGAACTAATTGTTGGAGTTAATGAAGCGACGTTTTGGCCGTATACCAGCGAACTACCCAGGAATAACCATATTAATAAAGCGTGAGTCAGCGCAGATTTCAGCCAATTGGCTGATTTTGAAGCATAAAGGAGGGACGCTTTGAAAATTAACAAAGCGTTTGCAGACACTCTATTTACATGATAGAGTATAATGGGGGGCTTGTCTTGTCTTGCCGTCAGGCAGGGGGACATTTTGTGAATGTATTCTTTCATAATTATTGTTATCTCCCGTGTGTGGTTTGGAAAAATGTGCAATGCGACCCTATATGAGGTCTCTATTTTTAAATGTCAAGTAGGGGTATGAAAATTTTTTAACGATAGACAAACAACCCCACACACCTCAAATATGTATGACAAAATTTTTGTCACAACCGTCACATAACCAGCCACTGCCCCCCTTGTCATAGACCGCTTACCTCTTCTAAATCAAAATGGATTGAAATGAAAGTTAACCCGTTTTAGGATACCAAAAAAGCATTGTCGCGTTTGAAAGACACTGTGAACGGCATCTTCACGCCTCTCCTTTAGATGGTCGTGTTGGCCTGTCTGTCCAAGACTTGTCTTGGACTCCAACCCAATGGTAACCACCTGCTAACCCTTATAGACACCCATTCTCACACCTTTGAACCAGACCGGCAAGCAACTTTGTTACGCGCCCAGATGGCTGGAGTGACCAATGATAGGGGGACAGGCAATCAAAAGCGGTTACGCCCCTCCCACCTTTCATTTATTATTTTAACAGAACACAGAAAATGTCACCCAGTGAAAACCCGTCATTGGCATCCGCCTGGGTCAATTTTTAGGATTGATTCAGATAAGGAATGAAGGGGAAGTTTGGGGAGAGGGAGGAGATTAGACCTGACAGGTTTTCAAAACCTGTCAGGTCTTCTGAGAGTGCGGGCAATCAAAAAGTGCCACCCTCTAACTTTAACCTTTTACCCGTTTTTTCAGCAACGAGTAAAACTCGCCACGTTTACCAATCATCAGGATAAAGACGGTGTGCGTGTTCTCTTCAACCACATACGCAATTCGATATGGTTGTTTAGCGGAAGTAAAATGATAGGAACGAATACCATTTAAATCACCGATTAGAAGTTCTCCCTGGTAGGGATTCGCCAACAGTTTCGGAAGATGTTGCGTTTGAATCAGTTCCCGTAAAGTCGGTGTCAAATGTTTTATATCCTTCTTGACTTGCGGATGGTATTCATCCTGATACATCGAATACCTCCTCCCTACTTAGAAACTTGACCTGGTTTAATTCAAGGTCTTGTTTGCGTGTTAATAGTTCTTTCCCGTCATCAGTTAGCAACAAATATAAGGTTTCCATTTCAGGTGGGTTCATGGCCCGGATAATTTCAGCTATTTTGTGGATAGATATATCCACCATCAGTTGTGGCATAATGACCTCGATAATCTTGGTTTAAATGAAATTTGGAGAAGTCTAAAGCCAGCTAGTCCGAATCAGAATTGCAAGACATTTTAATGGTGATAGAGTAATACATCCTCTCTAGTGTGAGATTAGGTATTCCCCCCACCCCAAACTGTGCGGGACACTTTCGCGTCACACAGCTTTCA
>JAABRD010000128.1 GCA_011391085.1 Thiotrichaceae bacterium
CCTTACCCTCACCCCCGGCCCCTCTCCCAGAGGGAGAGGGGCCGGGGGTGAGGGCGACGATTGAAAATACGGTAAAATTTCTGCTTCGGTACTTAACATTTACAACTTTTCCAAAGGAGTCCCCCAATATTATGAATGAAACCTTTATGGCAACGAAAACCAGTGAAGCTAATCAGATAGTGAAACATTACGTGGCCGCCTCTATGGTGGCGGCTTTAATCCCGATTCCGGTGTTTGACTTAATTGCTATCACTGGCATTCAACTGAAATTGTTGCACCAGTTATCCAAGCTGTATCATGTCCCCTACTCTGCCAACTTTGGCAAATCACTGATAGCCTCCCTGTTAGGAGGCGTTACGTCGGTCCGTACAGGTCTCTTAACGGCCAGTGTCACCAAGAGTGTCCCTGGCTTAGGGACTCTCTCCAGTATAACGGGTGTCTTAGTGGTAGGTGGTGCCTCCACTTATGCCATTGGCAAAATGTTTATTCAACATTTTGAATCTGGAGGCACGTTCTTAACTTTTGACCCAGAAGCCGTCAGAAAACATTTTATGGCTGAATTTGAACGTGGCAAACAGGTCGTAGAAGAATTCCAACCAGGGTCATCAGAAAGCACTGGACCAATCCCAGTGAGTACGCCGCCACCAGTCAATGACTTTTCTTCCAAACCAGAAGCATCCGCCGGTACCTCCCCCGGACTAGAGGCTTTAGCCGGTACCTCCCCCGGACTAGAGACTTTAGCCGGTACCTCCCCCGGACTAGAGGCTTTAGCCGGTACCTCCCCCGGATTAGAGGCTTTAGCTGGTACCTCCCCCGGATTAGAGGCTTTAGCCGGTACCTCCCCCGGACTAGAGGCTTTAGCCGGTACCAAGGCATCTTCGCCCAACTCAGAAACACTCCCCACGCAAGCAGGTGTGAAAGCTATAACGGAAACCGAGTTGACTCCCAGCATACCGCAGGCTATTTCCCCTGCCACAGAAGCTGACATTGCTGCCACGATTTATTCGGTCAAGGCTGTTTTTGGGGAAGGTCCCATATCTAACCTGGTCCATGAATCAGAAACCCAACCCGTTTCGTTGGACCCTGAGACGCAAGAGAGGACCGAAGTAGCTGCCTCACCCACGGATACGGTGGCTAATCCCAATGTAGAACCTCCTGTTATCATCGTCGCTGAAGATAATAATTTGCCCAAAGGTAGGAGACGAACGAGAAATTATGGAATGGGGCGAATGAGATAAAATGGGTCAATATTGCGGTCTGATGAACTTATTCCCAAACAGGTGCTGTGGGACTAGAGGCTTTAGCCGGTGACATTACGGGACTAGAGGCTTTAGCCGGGGCGGGGCGCCGTGCTTTGGACTTTTGAATGATTATTTTGAAAGAATTTTATGATTACCACAGTGATTGAACAACCGCGTTTTAAATGGATCGATTTGGTTTATCCAAGTCCCGCAGAACTGCAACAGGTGGCGGACCTTTATGGCATTCATCGGACGTCGATACAAGATTGTTTGCAACCAGACCATTTGCCTAAGTTTGAAAAAATTGGGGAGGTGGCTTTTTTGATTGCCAGGGCCTATGATGAGAAGGAAGCGGAAGCAGGGATTAATAGTATCCGCGGGTTGACTCGCAAGTTAGCTATATTTTGGGGGATGAATTTTCTCATTACTGTACATCGAGTTGATCAACCTTATTTGACCACACTCAAGGAGAAATGGCAAGGTGCGCAGGAGATGTCAGAGAAAAAGATTTTTCATCTGTTAAGTGAGTTGTTGCAAGCCGTCATCGAATCTTACGAGAAGCCGCTGGCGGCAGCTGAGTTGATGTTGGAGGAATTTGAGAATAAGATTTTTTTGCGAAAGAAATCGGTGTTGAGTTTTCAAGCGTTGTACATTTTGCGAAGGAAGGCGTCGGTTTATCAGCGTATGATTCATTTGTTAAAAGATGTGCTGTTAAAATTGGATATTGCAGTAGAACATCTGACCCCGTTCTTTCAGAGTTTGCGGGAGGATACGGAGAGAATGCAATTTGTGGCAGACCAATTGTCAGATAACGTGAATCATCTGTTGACGTTGCATTTGTCGTTGCAATCGCAAAAGACCAATGAAATCATGCGTGTGCTGACGGTCTTTTCGGTGTTTTTCATGCCGATTACCTTTATTGTGGGCGTGTATGGGATGAATTTCCAGTGGATGCCTGAATTGGAATTATGGTATGGGTATCCTGCGGTGTGGCTGTTTATGATAGGGGTGACGGTGGGGTTGTATGGGTGGTTTCGCAGTCGCGGGTTTTTCAAGTAATGAATAATGAGTGGCGCCACCATCCGAATCAGATGGAACTGTGATGGGTGTGATGAACATGAAAAACCTGGATTGGTTGCGAGTCGTTACGCCCGTCGCAGTTCAACTGTCACCCATATTACATCACTACTGCCTCTTGTTTGGTAACAGGGTAATTGGCTTCCAAAGTTTTATGTTCTGGGCGCCAGTCTGGGTGAGGTTCGATGACTCCTGTAGTCAATTCTTCAGGAATAGACAATAACACGACCATGGCTTGCATTTGGATAGACACTTGGGCTACTCGATGAATGCGTTCAATCAAATTTTGACGAGTGGCTTTACACCAGAAGGCATCGCGTTCGGGGTCCCATTGTAACTGGTGAATGGCGCAGGCGTTTTTGATCCAAATTTGGGAAAGTGAGTTGTTTAAATCTACCCCTTCAAACATGAGGCGAGTGGAAGTATCACCATTGTCATCTATCAAAAAAGTATGGTCTGCCTGTGGGGTAATAAATAATACCATATAGTCCCCATCATCATAACGCAGGGGAGTTTTGAGAATAATTGCTTCTTCACCTTGTCTCATTTCATAGTATTTACACAGTTCGGAAGAGAGTATTGCTGTTAACTCGTTCATAAAGATACCCATTTAAACGGTAATTCCAAGTCGTTTACCAATCGTCGTGAGGAAGCGTTGGCGGTCGTTGTCACTCTGTGGATCTATCGGTTTATCCAATTTTAGATTAAATTCCTTTGCACCGGCCAAGTGGCGATTGGACAAATTTCGTTGATCTTCACAATTTAGTAAGATGTGTAAACCTTTATGACCTGGATGATAATGCACATCAGCCAAAGGATACAGGTTATTTTCCACTATTTGATAAAAGAAATGCGCATAAATTGCCCGTCGGTCCCAGGTTTTTGCCTCTTTCCAAACCAATGCAATTCGATAACTTCCTCCTAAATTTAGGAGGTCAGTACAGTGATGAGAACCACCCAAGTTATGTAGTGGTCTGGGTAATTTTAGCGTCTTAGCCGGATAAAATACCACGTTATCTGGCCATTTTTTGGGAGAACGAAAATGTTCTCTAAGGTCTCTTCTGGTGACAAAAATGGTGGTCATAAATAAACGCTAACCAGTGATAATATTTAAGATGAGTTGTATGGCAGAATGAGGATTTACGCAAGCCAGCTTTCCTAACACTTTTAAAAGTTTAGGAAAGCTGAATGAAGGTCAGACAGAACTTTGTTTTGGACTCATGGAGTCTTCTTTATTGCGCCTCCATCGCTTGTCCATTGACTCCTTTACTATCGGGGCCCATGAGATAAAGATAGACGGGCAGAATATCTTCTGGAAGAGGTAACGTCATGGGGTCTTCACCCGGGTAAGCATTGGCCCGCATGGCAGTTCGAGTGGGTCCTGGGTCAATGCTGTTGACTCGAATAGTCGTATTGGATTCCAATTCGGTCGCCAATACTTGCATAAGTCCTTCTAGTGCAAAGTTGGAAACCGCGTAGGCGCCCCAATAGGCCCGGCCTTTACGTCCGACGTTGGAGGAGGTAAATAGGATGGAAGCGTCGTTAGATTTTTTCAGTAATTTTAGGCAGGCTTGAGTCAGGAGGAAATTGGCGTGAACATTGACTTGCATGACTTGATACCAGGTGTTCACGTTATAATTTTCTATGGGTGTTAAGGTTCCCAAGACAGCGGCATTGTGTAATAAACCGTCGAGTCGTCCAAATTCTTTTTCTAGCATGTTGACCAGTGTTTCATAGTCTTTGGGCGTGGCGGTTTCAAGATTCATAGGACAAATAGCGGGTTTGGGACCGCCACTTTTTTCTATTTCATCATAGACGGCTTCTAATTTGCGGACGGTGCGTCCCAGTAAGATGACGGTGGCGCCATGGGCTGCAAAACTTTTGGCAGCGGCGCGACCAATGCCGTCACTGGCACCGGTGACGAGGATGATGCGGTTGTTAAGTAGGGTGGGGGGAGGAGTGTAGTGAGTCATTGGGATAGTGGATAGTGGATAATATAAAAATCATGGTGGACTAGAGGCTTTAGTCGCAATACCATTCAATTAAGGAATTGAGGTGGCGTAAAGAGTTAAAATAGCGCTGGACTAGAGGCTTCAGCCGCAATGCCATTAAGTTAAGGAAAATACCGGTGGAGTGGAGGCTTTAGCCGGCGGGGGGCACAATGATTTCAAC
>JAABRD010000012.1 GCA_011391085.1 Thiotrichaceae bacterium
TAGCCGGCCGGCCGTAGGCATCACTTCACACTAAAATTGCGGGGTGCCTACGGCCGGCCGGCTAAAGCCTCCACTCCAGCGTACCTTAACTTAATGGCATTGAGGCTTCAGCCGGCGGGGGGCACAATGATTTCAATATCTGTTCGGCACTCTCCGGCTAAAGCCTCTAGTCCACCTAGCGATTCATTTCGGGGGACCTTTTTCCTTAACTTGATGGCATTGAGGCTTTAGCCGGGTGACGTGCCACTCTCACTGGCTAAAGCCTCTAGTCCTACTTGAGTGATTCTCATTATCCATTCATTGTCAATTGTTCAAATGTTTAGTGAATATCATCAACAAATAGTTATTCTCCTCAAACAGAAGACCGAACAGGGTCTCTACATGATGAAATAATGGCCAATATCAAAGAGTTGTTGACTCCTGCCGCCGGGGAGAATTTTTATGGGACTTGTGAGATTACCAGGCATGAAGTATATACCTATACGGGTAATAATACTTAGATTTGACAACTTTCAAAAAGTTGTCAAATCTTTTAAATCATGGCACCAACACCGTATTTTCCACCTGAGATTTGACAACTTTCAAAAAGTTGTCAATTCTCAAATCATGGCACCAACACCGTATTTTCCGCCACTGCCCCCAATTCTGGATAATCCAAGGTATAATGCAACCCTCGACTTTCTTTGCGTTGCAAGGCACACCGAATAATTAAATCGGCTACCAAGGTGAGATTGCGTAATTCAATCAAGTCATTCGTCACACGAAAATGGCTGTAATATTCAGAAATCTCTCCCTGTAATAAATCCACGCGGCGTTTAGCACGTTCTAACCGTTTCGTGGTGCGCACAATGCCCACGTAGTCCCACATAAAACGCCGTAACTCGTCCCAGTTATGGGAGACGACGACCTCTTCATCAGAATTCGTGACGCGACTCTCATCCCAAGCCGGTAAGGGTGGAGGTGGTGGTATGTCCTCCATTTGAGTGAGAATGTCAAGGCTGGTAGCATCGGCGAAGACTAGACATTCTAGCAAGGAGTTACTGGCCATGCGATTGGCCCCATGTAGGCCGGTGAATGCTACTTCACCAATGGCATATAATCCTTCTATATCGGTTCGCCCTTGCCGGTCAGTGATCACGCCTCCACAGGTATAATGGGCCGCGGGGACGACTGGGATGGGTTGATTGACCATGTCATAGCCAAGTTGTAGGCAACTGTGATAGATATTGGGAAAATGTTCCATAATAAAATGACCCGGCTTATGGCTGAGGTCCAGAAACATGCAATCACTGCCAAGCCGTTTCATTTCATGGTCAATCGCCCGTGCTACAATATCCCGCGGGGCTAATTCCGCCCGTGGGTCGAAGCGAGTCATAAAAGGGGTGCCATCCGGTAACAATAATCTCCCACCTTCGCCGCGCACCGCTTCACTGATTAAACAGGATTGAGATTTGGCACTGGGATGATAGAGACAGGTGGGATGAAATTGGATAAATTCCATATTGGCCAACCGGCAACCGGCCCGCCAGGCCATGGCAATGCCATCGCCCGTGGCTATATCTGGATTACTGGTATATAAATACACTTTTCCGGCCCCACCTGTGGCCAGTATGACAAAACGCGCTGGCATGGCGATTACCGTCCCCGTCTCGCGATGGAGAACGTATGCACCTAAGCAACGCGATGTATTTAAACCTAATTTTTTACCCGTGATTAAGTCTATCGCAATTTGTCGTTCTAACAACTGAATATTTGGATGTGCCTTGACTTTTGCAGATAAAGTAGAGACAATGGCCCGGCCCGTGGCATCTTCCGCATGAATCACGCGTCGATGACTATGCCCGCCCTCGCGGGTCAGATGATAACTCACACGGCCTTGTTGATCCATTTTCTGGGTAAAAGGCACGCCTTGGTCAATTAACCAAGCAATTTGTGTAGGTCCTTGAGAAACGGTAAAATCGACAATCTGTGGATTACACAAACCGGCGCCGGCCACTAAGGTATCTTCCACATGCGAGGCCAATGAATCGCCCTCATCCAGCACGACCGAGATACCCCCCTGGGCATATTGGGTATTACTTAAATCAAAGCCCGCCTTTGATAAAATAGTGACTTTGGCATGGTCCGCCAATTTGAGGGCGAGACTGAGGCCGGCGGCACCACAACCAATGATTAGGACATCAGGAGACAATTTTTTATACTCAAGTTAAGGTTAAAAATATTTAAATTTCATTTAAAATGAACTGACTTTTCTCAACAATCTGGACTTCTTAGTCTAACTCTGTCTGAAAAAAAACGCAATCACTTTATAATTTGATTGTACGCCCTCATACTAACACTTGTTAATCAATCAATCATCCCTTATAATTTCACGCTTAGAAACTAAAAATTTTTAAGCATAGTTTCTTTACGTGAAAGAGAACTAAACTAATGCTTGAAGAATCTGGTATTGTGGTCGAAGTAAATGACCAAGTTGCGGTCATACAAACTCAACGTATGGCTACCTGTGGACATTGTGTTTCGAAACAACAGTGTGGTCATGGCAGTTTTGACTTTCAACCAGGGCAACTCTGCCATACTCTCAAAGTGGCCCAGACTCATCATCCTACTTTGAAGGTGGGTGATAGGGTAGTGCTGGGATTGGAAGAACAAGCCTTATTAAATAGTTCTATCGTCCTATACCTAGTGCCATTACTCTGCCTTTTCGCAGGTGCCATTGGCTACGAAATACTGGCCATGACAATATCACTCCCTCACTCGGAGTTAATCAGTGTGTTGAGTGGTGTGTTAGGATTCAGCCTGGGGCTAATAGGAGTCAACAGACTGACTGCCAAAATGTCTGCACAAAGGTCTTACCAACCTGTCATTCTTCAAGTCATGCAACGGTAAAGAAATTATTTTATTTCTGAACAGAAACTAGGTTTCAGGAAGAAACTTAGTTTTTTTAACGGTAACACCATTTCTTCTTTTGCTAATTTTTTATAAAACCAAGGTTATATCATGAAACATCACTTATCTTATTTATTCAGCTTTATCCTCCTTTGGGGAGGTCTAACGCTTCCTCTACAAGCCCGTGAGTTGCCAGAATTTACCAAAATGGTCGAACAATACGGTCCAGCGGTTGTCAACATCAGTACCACGGCCAAAAAACCTGCGGCTATGCCAGACGAACCGTCTGACAGACAACCGCGGGGCATTCCAGACCTTCCTGAAGACAGCCCCTTCAATGACTTTTTCCGGCACTTCTTTGATGAAGAAGGTGACTCGTTCCCAGAACAACGTCCCTCCACTTCATTAGGTTCAGGCTTCATTATCTCCGCGGATGGGTACGTGGTCACCAACAACCATGTCATTGAAGAAGCCGAAGAAGTCGTGGTGCGGCTAACTGACCGCCGATCCTTTGAAGCGAAAGTGATTGGTTCCGACAAACGCAGTGACTTAGCCCTACTGAAAGTCGAAGCCACCAACTTGCCTGCCGTCAAATTTGGTTCTGCCAATGACCTCAAAGTTGGAGAATGGGTATTAGCCATCGGTTCCCCATTTGGCTTTGAAAACTCGGCCACGGCTGGTATCGTCAGTGCCAAAGGCCGTAGTCTCCCCAATGACAACTATATTCCGTTCATTCAAACGGATGTGGCCATCAATCCTGGCAACTCGGGGGGACCTTTGTTTAACTTGGATGGCGAGGTGGTTGGCATCAATTCCCAAATCTATAGCCGAACAGGTGGCTTCATGGGTTTGTCCTTTGCCATTCCTGTCGAAGTGATGCAAAACGTCATTGACCAACTCAAAACCTCTGGCAAAGTCGCCCGCGGCTGGTTAGGCGTCCTCATTCAAGATGTTAACCGTGAACTGGCAGAATCCTTTGGCATGGAAAAACCCCGCGGCGCCCTCGTTGCCAAAATCCTCCATGGTAGCCCAGCGGAAGAGGCTAAATTCAAAGTGGGCGACATCATTATCAATTTTAATGGCAAAGACGTCGAACGTTCCTCTGAACTCCCCCCCATCGTGGGCAGTACCAAAATTGGCACCGCCGCCCAAACCACCATTCTGCGTAATGGTCAAGAACTCACCGTGGAAGTGACTATTGGCGAATTACCTGCTGAAGACGACATTGTGGCAACCACCAAAGGAGGCAAGGGAGGTAAATCCATCACCAGTGACCGTCTCGGTATGTCGGTGCGCGACCTCACTGACAAAGAACGCGAAACCCTAGACATTTCCGAAGGGGGCGTCGTCGTAGAACATCTCAAGAGTGGAATTGCGCGGGATGCCGGGATTCGCAAAGGTGACGTCATCCTCAAAATGGGTGACTCAGACATCCAAAATCCCAATCAGTTCAAAGAAATTCTAGCCAAACTCGAACCTGGCCAGTCCGTTCCCATCCTGGTTCACCGCGGCGACTCTCCATTGTTCTTGGCACTCAAAATTCCTGCCAAGAAATGATGAGTCACACTCCCATATTGACACTCTACACCCGTGTAGGGTGTCATCTTTGTGAAGACCTGGAACGGCAACTCGCGTCGCTTCAAGCACACCATCATTTTTCCCTAAATGTGGTTGACATTGATGCCGACCACTACCTGGCCCTGCGCTATGGTGAACGAGTGCCGGTCCTAGCGGCTGGTGAACAAGAAATTTGTCACTATTACTTGAATAAAGATTTAGTGTTAGAATACTTGAAACATTCCTCTTGAATTAAATTGAAGAAACTCAAATGGAGAATGAGAGTCACCCAAGCGGGACTAGAGGCTTTAGCCGGGTGACGTGCCACTCTCACCGGCTAAAGCCTCTAGTCCACTAGAACTTCTCCATTATTCATTATCCATTATCCATTATCCATTGTCCTTTAAGAGGGTCTCCACTTTGAGTTTCTTTACAACAATATGAACCATATTCGAAATTTTTCCATCATCGCCCATATTGACCATGGCAAGTCCACTCTAGCTGACCGCTTTATTCAAATTTGCGGCGGTTTGACTGACCGAGAAATGTCCGCCCAAGTTCTCGACTCCATGGACCTGGAACGCGAACGCGGCATCACCATCAAAGCCCAAAGCGTTACCCTCCACTATCGGGCCAAAGATGGACAATCCTATCAACTCAACCTCATTGACACCCCAGGTCACGTCGACTTCTCCTACGAAGTCTCCCGTTCCCTGGCTGCTTGTGAAGGTGCCCTATTGGTTGTAGACGCCGGCCAAGGTGTCGAAGCCCAAAGCGTGGCCAACTGCTACACCGCCTTGGAACAAGGACTCGAAGTTCTCCCTGTCCTTAACAAAATGGACCTCCCTACCGCAGATGCCGATCGGGTCATCCAACAAATTGAAGAAATCATTGGTATCGAAGCCAAACAGGCCGTCAAAGTCAGTGCCAAAACTGGGTTAGGGCTAGAAGAACTCCTCGAAACCGTTCTGCAACGCATTCCCCACCCCAAGGGCGACCCTAATGCACCTTTAAAAGCCCTTATTATAGACTCATGGTACGACAGCTATTTAGGCGTCGTCTCCCTGGTTCGCGTCGTGGACGGTAGCTTCACCCAAAAACAAAAAATCATGGTCATGTCCACAGGACGCACTTTCCAAGTGGAAGACTTAGGCATCTTCACCCCCAAACGGCAAGCATGTGAGACACTTTCTGCCGGTGAAGTGGGCTTTGTCGTTGCAGGTATCAAAGAAATCAATGGCGCCCCAGTGGGTGACACCCTGACCGACGCGAATCATCCTACCGAGACCGCTTTACCGGGCTTCAAATCCATCAAACCTCGCGTATTTGCCGGTATCTTCACCATAGAGTCAGCCGACTACGAAAACTTACGCGAAGCCTTGTCCAAACTGCGTCTCAACGACGCCTCTTTACACTACGAACCTGAAACCTCCCAGGCCCTGGGCTTTGGCTTCCGCTGTGGCTTCTTAGGACTGTTGCACATGGAAATCGTGCAAGAACGACTCGAACGGGAATACCAACTCAACCTCATCACCACCGCACCCACCGTGGTGTATGAAATACTCACCACCGATGGCGAAATCCTCATGGTGGACAACCCTGCGAAACTGCCTACGACCACCGCCATCGCGGAAATGAGAGAACCCATCATTGAAGCGAATATGCTACTTCCCCCCGACTACTTAGGCAACGTCATCAACCTCTGCGTAGAAAAACGTGGCGTCCAGAAAAAATTACTCTATGTCGGCGCCCAAATCTCCCTCAGCTATGAAATACCCATGAGTGAAATGGTACTGGACTTCTTTGACCGCCTCAAATCAGTCAGCCGCGGTTACGCTTCCTTTGACTACACCTTTCTACGCTTTCAAGCTGCGGACCTGGTGAAACTTGATGTCCTCATCAATGGCGAACGAGTAGATGCCCTCTCCATGATAGTCCACCGTGCCCAAAGTCAATATCGAGGACGCGAACTGGTTGAAAAAATGAAAGAGTTTATTCCTCGACAAATGTTTGACGTCGCCATTCAAGCGGCCGTGGGTGCCAACGTCATTGCCCGGCAAACCGTCAAAGCCCTCCGCAAAGATGTCACGGCTAAATGTTATGGCGGTGATGCCACTCGTAAGCGAAAACTTTTGGAAAAGCAAAAAGAAGGCAAAAAACGTATGAAACAACTCGGCTCTGTGACGATTCCTCAAGAAGCCTTTTTAGCAGTTTTACATGTAGGTAAAAACAAATAAATTCAGATAATGATGACATGTGGGTGAGAGGAGACTTGTTGAAACCGATTTAGGGAGTGATGACATGTGGGTGATAGACAGGTCAGGACTGACAGTTCTTCAAGGGCTGCCAGTCCTGACTATCACCCAGATGTCATCACTGCCCAGATTTGACAACTTTTGAAAAGTTATCAAATCTCACTCACATTGCATGACTACCTGCATTGCATGACTACCTGCAATACCACAACTTTTATTAACACTGACAACTGACAACCGAAATATGAACTGGGACCTTGCCACCATTTTAGTCATTCTAACCGCCCTTAGCGGCTTAATTTGGCTTTACGATGCTATCTTGTTAGCACCCCACCGACGCGCTTTGGCCAAAACCGGCCAGACGACTTATACCACGGCCACAGACCGCCAAGAAGCTTTGCGGATACCATTTTGGGTGGATCTAGCGCGTTCCCTGTTTCCCATCTTCCTGGTGGTACTCCTGTTACGTTCCTTTTTGGTCGAACCTTTTCGCATTCCCTCCGGGTCCATGATGCCCACCCTCTTGGTGGGAGACTTTATCCTGGTCAACAAATTCACTTATGGTCTCCGCCTTCCCATCATCAATGCCAAAATTGTCGACCTCAACTCCCCCCAACGTGGCGATGTGGTCGTCTTTCGCTACCCTGAAAACCCTTCCATTCCCTATATCAAACGAGTGGTTGGCTTACCAGGCGACCACATTACCTATAACGACGCTAATAAAACATTATATGTCAACGGCGAACCTTTTAACCAAACGATCATTGGCACCTTTCAAGGCGTCGGTGCCGGTAGCAGCATGACGGGGTCCGAAGAAAGGATTGAAAACCTCCCTAACGTCCCTCATTCTATCCTGGTCTTCCCCAAACAAATTATGCCAGGGAAATACCACGAAATGACTATCCCAGCCAATAACTACTTTGTCTTGGGAGACAACCGAGATAACAGTCGTGACAGCCGCTTTTGGGGCACCGTTCCAGAAGCAAATCTCATCGGTAAAGCCTTCTTTATCTGGATGAACTGGGATTTACAAAATGGCGGTATCAGTTGGCAGCGCCTGGGTACCACCATTCAATAACCAATCAGTCAAAACCAGCAAAACCCAGGAATCCAAAGCGTCGCTTTGTCAGACAAAGCATCGCTTTGGCCACCTGAAATATTCTCCAACCTAACCTAATCAGGAAAACTATTATGATCCACAATCGACATCAACAACGCGGTATGGCTACTTCAAGCCTGATCTTTCTCCTCCTCACCATCATCTTTGGTCTCTGGTTGTTCTTCAACCTCTTCCCATTCTACCTGGAAAATAGCAAGGTCAGCAAAGTGTTGGGGACCATCCAGGCCAACACCGAAGCCCCACAAAAAAGCGAGAAGGAACTGCAAAAAATGGTGCTGGACGGCCTTGCTGACAAGGGTCTCACCCGGATTAACAACGAGAATGTGAACGACTACGTTGACATTAACAAAACCGCCAATGGGTTCCAAATCACCATCCAGTATGAACAACGGGAACTCATCAGCGGCAATCTCTTTTTCCTTAACCGATTTGAAAAAACTGTAGAAGCACCCTAAAGTGAGGATGGACTATACTCGTTTCTACCACGCCCTGGGCTACGGTTTCAAGCAAGAAGACTTGTTAACTACCGCACTGACTCATAGCAGTGCGGGTACTCCTAATAATGAACGCTTGGAATTTTTAGGCGATGCCATTCTCAGTTGCATTATCGCCGAAGCCCTCTTTGAACGTTTCCCCTTCGCCAGCGAAGGGGAGTTGACACGCTGTCGCGCCAGTCTTGTCAAACGAGATACGCTGGCCCACATTGCCCAACACTTGGGACTTGGACAATATCTGTGTCTCGGCGGTGGTGAACTCAAAAGCGGTGGCTGGCAACGCGCTTCCATCTTAGCCGATGCACTGGAAGCCGTGATTGGCGCCCTCTATCGAGAAGCGGGGATGCCCGTGTGTAAGCACGTCGTGTTACGGCTGTGGCAGACACAACTTGACAACCTCTCCCCCCGTGAAATTAGCAAGGATCCGAAGACGCGCTTGCAAGAATATTTACAATCGAAACAGCAACCGCTTCCAGAATACCGAGTGTTAACCGTCGCGGGTGCCCCGCACGCCCAACTGTTTCAAGTCGAATGTATCGTTCCCTGTTTGTCTAAATCGACGTATGGGAATGGTGACACGCGCCGACGTGCAGAACAAAATGCCGCGTCTCAAGCGTTAACTTTACTGACCGCACTGTACCATGACAAATGAAAAACCCTGTGGCTACGTTGCCATTGTAGGACGACCTAACGTCGGTAAATCGACCCTTCTCAATCATCTCCTGGGTCAAAAAATTAGTATCACCTCCCGCAAACCGCAAACCACTCGTCACCGTTTGTTGGGTATCAAAACCACGGAGAATTATCAAATTGTCTATGTGGATACCCCCGGTCTCCACCAAGACCATCACAATGCCATGAATCGCTACTTAAATCGCACTGCGAGAAGTAGCCTAGAAGGTGTGAACGTGATTCTCTGGCTGGTGGAGGCCCCCCACTTTACCCCCGAAGATGCTTACGTTCTCACTACCCTATCGCCTCTTCAGACGCCCACCATTTTAGTGGTCAACAAGGTTGATAAATTCACAGATAAAAACCTGTTGCTGCCTTATATCCAAGAGGTTGGCAGTAAGAGAGAATTTAAAAACATTCACCCCATTTCGGCCCTCAAAGATCAGAATTTTACCGAACTGGAAATGAGTCTGGTCCAGTTATTACCTCTGGGTACTCTTTTTTATCCAGAAGACCAACTGACAGACCGTAACGAACGGTTTCTGACGGCAGAATTTATCCGTGAAAAATTAATTCGTCATCTCGGTGCCGAACTTCCCTATCGTATCACGGTTCAGATCGACTCTTTTCAAGATGCCGAGAAACTCATTTCCATTTCCGCTACGATATGGGTCGAACGTCCCGGCCAAAAAGCCATTGTTATTGGTAAAGACGGTGCTATGTTAAAAGCCGTCGGTCAAGAAGCCCGTCAAGACTTAGAAAAATTGTTAGGCAAACACATCTTTTTACAACTATGGGTCAAGATTAAAAAGGGGTGGTCCGATGATGAACGGGCGTTGCAACAGTTAGGGTATTTTGAAGGGAATCGTTGAGGTTGGAGTCCACATTTTCAAAATTGGAAAGTTGTCATGCGGTCTGGTCCAAATTTGGGTAGTGATGCAATGTGGGTTCTTTGTCTGAACTCTGATTAGAATGATTTTCAGATGGACTCTGATTAGTCATAGCCTCCTTTCATAGCCCTCATTTAATCATCTCAATCAAAGTTCAAGACGAAGAGAAACCGCACGATATTTCACCCAGATTGCATCACTACCCAAATTTGAAAGTGTGGGTGCCTCCAATGACTGAGAATTTTTTGGTAGTGATGCAATGTGGGTGATATGTTTACCCTCACCCCCGGCCCCTCTCCCTACGGGCGTGGGGAGAAAACCACTGGTGCCGCCGTTCCCCCCACGCCCGTAGGGAGAGGGGCCGGGGGTGAGGGCAACTCTATGAATATCACCCACATTGCATCACTACCAATTTTTTGAACAAAGATAAACCCAAAACTGTGATTCACGCCACCAAATTGTCAGTGCCACACGCAATGTTATGAAATACTCCATTGAACTCAAACCTCAAGCTGTCAAACATTTGGGGAAGTTGCCACCATCAGTAAGAGAGAGAATTTTGGCAGGTCTGGACCGGCTGACCGATAATTTGGCCGGCGAGGTTAAACGTTTGACCCATTTTACGCCAGAATATCGCCTACGAATTGGAGATTATCGAGTCTTGTTTGAAATCGTTCAACATACGGTCATTATCTATCGTATCTTACATCGTAAAGAATCTTACAATAGGAGGAGGCTACCATGATTGAATTACATCCTGAAATTTTAAGCAAACAGGGAAAAAAAGAATTTGCCGTGTTACCTTATGAGGAATACGAATCTCTGTTAGAATGGCTGGCAGATATAGAAGATTTACTGGAGTTGCGACGTGCCAAACAGAAGGAACAGGACGCACCGACAATGAGTTTGGAGGAAGTAAAGAAGTTGTTGGGGCAACTAGCGTAGCCAAGTAGGTGCTTGCCATTCCTGTTGTCACATAGACCAGGAGTCCAAAGCGTAACTTTGGACTCCTGGATAACCTCTATTTCAACCCTATCTTCTCCACCACACACATCCTTGCATCCACTAGCCACCATTGGCAACCATACTTCCCACGTTTTTGAGGACAATAGGCGTCGCCCGATCTAAGCGGACATAGCGGTTTGCAAGTGGAACACTCTGGTACCGGGAAATGAACCACATCCTTAGCCAATTCAAGGGGAGAAGCGTGCCACTTGCTATAAATCGCCTTCGCACACTCGTTACAATCCTTGTAGTACACACGCCACTCCTTCACCTCATTATTTTCCCAATACTGAAGCCCCAACCCACCACTGATGATAATGGTGGGCCAGTTATCTATACGTTTGAGTTTTTCTGCCGCAGGGGCCGCATCTTCCACTGCGAAGACGGCCTTGAACGCCTTCACGGTCCTAGTTTTATGTTCATCAAAGTCTTTGGGGTCGAGAACGCGAATGGGTTCACCGTCTTTCTCGATGACGTTAGCAGTCCCTTGTTTCAATATTTTCCCAAGATAAGATTTAAAAAATTCCATATTGATGACCTCTACAAGTTAACAATGGTATCAAATCCAGGCGTCTAAAGCGTCGCGTTGGATTCCTGTATAAATAACGTATGACTCCACATTTCTCGTCTGGTCTCCACCCACTTCGCCATCTGATTTGGGGTAGTGATGCAATGTGGGTGATATGTTTCCCCACGCCCGTAGGGAGAGGGGCCGAGGGGTGAGGGAAAACATATCACCCACATTGCATCACTACCCAGGTGCGTGGGACGCACCCTACCTTAACTTAATGGCAAATTACAACAATTTCTCCACAATCCGTTGATAAACCACCGCCAACTTTTCTAAATCATCAATACTCACACATTCGTTGACCTTGTGAATCGTGGCATTCAGAGGACCGATTTCAATGACTTGTGCCCCCGTCGGGGCAATAAAACGTCCATCCGAAGTGCCGCCTGACGTGGATAGTTGAGTATCATAACCACATACCTCCAAAATCGCTTGTTGAGTGGCCTCCAATAACTTCCCGCCAGCAGTTAAAAAGGGAGAACCAGAGTGTCGCCAAGTCAAGTCATATTTGAGAGAATATTCATCTAATAACGTCGTCACCCAATTTTGTAATTGAGTATGCGTCACTTCCGTGCTATAACGAAAGTTAAAGAGAACTTCCAAGTCACCTGGTATCACATTGTCAGCCCCCGTGCCAGCATGAACATTGGAAACTTGAAAGCTGGTCGGTGGGAAGAAGGCATTACCGCGGTCCCATTCGATTTGACAGAGACGCTGTAACACGGGGGCAAAGCGGTGAATGGGGTTGTCGGCAAGATGTGGATAAGCGACATGACCTTGAACCCCATGAATGGTCAGCAACCCATTGAGGGAACCGCGCCGGCCATTTTTGACCAGGTCTCCTAAACGCGCTTGACTAGAGGGTTCACCGACCACACACCAATCTATTTTTTGATCCGTCTGTTGCAAATAGTCAACCACTTTAACCGTTCCCTCTGTCGCCTCTCCCTCCTCATCACTGGTCAATAAAATGCCTAACCTACCTGGGTGGTCAGGATGGTCGGTGACAAAACGTTCACAAGCGGTTATCATGGCAGCGAGACTACCTTTCATATCCGCTGCCCCGCGTCCATATAACAGACCCTCTTGAAGAGTGGGCGCGAAGGGAGGGAAACGCCAGGCAGTCAAAGGGCCAGGTGGAACAACATCGGTATGTCCTGCCAAGACCAGGAGGGGAGAAGCAGAGTGGCCATGAGTGGCCCATAAATTTTTCACTTTTCCAAACGGTAGATGTTCAATGGAGAAGCCCAGTGATTGTAAACGTTCGGCCAGAAAGGGTTGACAACCCGCATCGTCAGGCGTGACCGAAGGTCGACGGATAAGTTCAATGGCAAGGTGTAAGGTGGTGGACATGGTAGTTTGTGGTTAGAAATAGGGTAGTGATGCAATCTGGGTGAAATATCGAGAGGTTTCTCTTCGGTCTGGAACTCTGATTGAGATGATTAAATGAGGACTCTGAACGGAGGCTTGACTGATCATAGTCCATCTGAAAATCATTCTAATCAAAGTTCAGACAGAGAACCCACATTGCATCACTACCAGAAATAGTAGCGTCTCCCTCCGGCTAAAGCCTCTAGTCCGATAATGGAACAACGCGGGACTAGAGGCTTTAGCCGGTGGGGGGAGAACAGGTTTCCTAAACCTTCCTGTTTAAAAAACCTAACGTGTGCCAAACGATTACGGAGAAGTCTTAGGCGCCTCTAAAGCCTTTTCCTTGACAAAGGAAACCTTGGCGTCTGTTCTCAACTCTTTGAAATAATCTTGCATCTGTTGATTCTGCAAAGCGGCCCTGATTCTCTCCTTGATCGTGTCAAAGGGAGGGAACTGCATGTCACGAATGTCGTCAACCACAATAACATGCCAACCAAATTCAGTTTTGATCGGGGCCGGGGCAAGTTCGCCCTTCTTGAGTTTCTCCATAGCGGCCGCGAAGTTAGTAATCACTTTTTGGTGGCTGACCCAACCTAAGTCGCCTCCATTTTTGGCAGACTCAGGGTCGGTGGATTTAGCTTTGGCCAAGTCCGCGAAAGTTTTGCCATTTTTCAAGTCAGCGAGAATGGCGTTGGCCTCCTCTTCCGTGGCCACCAAAATGTGACGCACCTTGTATTCTTTAGGCGCATTCGCGGCACGTTGATCGTACTCTTTTTTCAAAGTGGCATCGTCAATTGGATGTTTGTCCAGATAGTCCTGTAATGCCAATGACATCAACAGTTCACCACGCAACTCAGCCATCTTTTGGGTAAACGCGGGGACTTTGTCGAAACCTTGACGAAGTGCTTGTTGACGAATGAGTTCACGGTTAACCAGTTCTTCTAAAACGGTTTGTTCATCGGGGGCCGATTTGCCACTGGTTTGTTCATTGCGGGATTTTAGGTAGTTGTCATACTCTTGTTGAGTAATCGTTTGGTCATTGACCGTCGCCACTGGGTCAGTGGGACTGGCGGCCTGGGCCTGGACAAGAAATGCGCAGGACAGTAAGCAACAGGTTTGGATAACAGGTTTTAGCATCATAATAGTTCCCTAGTAAGTTGGGGGTTGAGGTTGTAAAGTAAACTCCGGGAGACGACAGAAACTCAGTCAGAAACTCAGTTTCTTCGACGTTGTTACGTCAGACCTATTCTGGCGTCTGTGCCTGAATACTCAAAGCATGGATCGCAGTGTTCATTAAATCACCCAACGCATTATATACTAACCGGTGCCTTTGTACTAGAGTCAAGCCCACAAATTGAAGACTGACCACCGTGATAGAGAAATGCGCCGCCCCATCTGCGGCCCGATGTCCTGCATGTTCACGACTTTGATCCAGTATTTCTAAATGCGTCGGATTCAGTGCCGTGGTCAAGCGTGCCTTAACCAAATCAATCGTTTTCATCTCAGTCATTTACGGTAACACCTTTTTAAAGGGTTTCACAGTGACACGGGCATAAACACCCGCTTCTTTATACGGATCGGCATCGGCCCAAGTTTGGGCTTCTGAGAGTGAGGGAAATTCAGCAACGATGAGGCTCCCTGTGAAACCTGCGGGGCCTGGGTCGGTGGCGTCAATAGCAGGGTGAGGACCTGCTAATATCAAGCGTCCTTGGGCTTTGAGGAGGTCCAATCGCGCCACGTGGGCAGGCCGAGTTTTAAGGCGGTCTTCTAAACTATGAGGAACGTCTTCTGCAATGATGGCGTATAACATATTTATTTGGGATTTTCTGGGAGTGAACGAAATAATGAATAATGACAAAACCAGGGTGGATTAGAGGCGGAAGCCGGGAGTCGTGCCCCTGCCACCGGCTGAAGCCTCTAATCCACCATGATTATTTCATTAAATCTCTACGGTGGACTAGAGGCTTCAGCCGGTGGCAAGGGCACGATTTCTATTCTACCTCCGTCACCACCGCCGGATCAATAATAAGTACCCGTGCATAACAAATCTGGTATTTCATGTAGGGTGGTTTTCGTTGCGCGTATTCACCAACATAGAGAACGGCTGGTGGATACGCTACGCTTAATCCACCCTACTCCGTCATTTAAGCATAAATAATGGATGATAGTCATGCCGTAGGACGTGAGAAACTTTGACCCGTCTCGGGTCACGGGCTGACCCGTCTTGGGTCACGGGCTGACCCGTCTCGGGTCACGGGCTGACCCGTCTTGGGTCACGGGCTGACCCGTCTTGGGTCACGGGCTGACCCGTCTCGGGTCACGGGCTGACCCGTCTCGGGTCACGGGCTGACCCGTCTCGGGTCACGGGCTGACCCGTCTCGGGTCACGGGCTGACCCGTCTCGAGTCACGGCGTGAGTGGAACAGACTTCAATATTAATATGTATTTAATCTACTCCATTACTTTTTTAGTAGTAATCCGACCATACCAAAAAAGTGTCCTAAATACTGAGGAATAATCTCTCGTTCTCTCGTTCCCACGCGCCAGCGTGGGAATGCGGGGCTTCCGCGCCAGCGTCCCGTTCCCGCCATGCTGGCGCGTGGGAACGAGACAGCGTGGGAACGAGACATGGGTGGGTGATGATTGTAAAATGTAAAATGGGTGTCCAAAACCGGTTTTGGACGCCGGTGGTCAGTGGTTGCGCATAAAACATTTTATCTATAAACTATATCAACTTCTATACATGCCAAACGGTGATTGGCCTTCTCTCCATTTTTCACGCATAATTATATCCGTCCAATTGAGGTTGAGGCAGGCTATGAATCCATTTTTTAACTTGATTGAATCATTTTCAGGAAAATCCTTATATGCGTATCTTAAACAATCCATCGGATCGGCCAATCTCTTGGTCTTCCGCGATTTTCAACGTGCTACTCGCCCTCTGGATGATGGGCTTTGGTGGCCAGGCGTTGGCGCAGTTGAAAACCAATGCGCTGGCCTTTGATGGGATAGATGATAAAGTCGTTTTATCGATCTTCAATAATGCCCCCTCAGGAGGTTCTGCCCGTACCATTGAGGCGTGGATTAAGACCACAGCCTCTAGTAACACGTTGTTCGCTTATGGTACTAACCATCTCTACAAAGCGGTTAATCTTTTGGTGAACACTGGTGTTTACTTTGATAGTAGTGACTCTGCGGTATCTTGGACTGCCGGCACCCCGCTGAATGATGGGCAATGGCATCATGTTGCCTGGGTTTATCCCGGCGGGGTTGGGTTGCAAAATTCACTGGTGTATGCGGATGGTGTTTTGATGACGGTCAATAGCACTTATCACGGCACTACACCCCTAAGCACTACAACGGGAATCCAACCTCATTTGGGTGACCTCGTGAATGGCGAAATAGACGACCTACGCCTCTGGAATGTCGCCCGCACTCAAACTGAGATTCAGGCGAATAAAGAAGTGGAGTTAACTGGCGCAGAACCTGGTTTAGTCGCTTATTACAAATTTAACCAGTGTTCAGGAACCCTGTTGCCAGACCTCACCGTGAATAATAATGACGGTACATTGACCAATATGACTGGCACTGAATGGACTGGATGTCCCGCGCCAATGTCTGCCACCAATGTCACGACCACCGGCTTTACGGCCACTTGGAAGGCCGTTAATGGGGCTACCAAGTATCGAATAGATGTGGGCGATGCGTCTTTCAGTACCCTCGTCGCTTCCAATATTGATGCGGGGAGTGGCACGTCATTTGATGTCACGGGTCTCAGTCTGACACCAGGGACGCCTTATTACTACCGGATGCGGGTGGAGATGGGGGCTTGGACCAGTCCCAATTCGGCGTCGTCGGTGATGTTGTCTCCTGGCAATGTGCTGAGTCTTGGCGGGGCTAGTCAGTATGTGCAGATGAATGATGTCAATTTGGGCACTGCTGATTTTACAGTAGAAGGGTGGATCAAGCCAAATGTTCTCACTGGTTATATTTATTCTACTCGCACCACTGAAACTGGTGCCCCAGGGAATTGGTTTATTGTTCACTTAAAGACGTTTGAATTGGCCAATTGTGCCTCTTCGTATTTAGCCATATCAGGTAACTTTACTCCAACCGTTGGAGTCTGGTATCACTTTGCCATAGTGAGAAATCCAACCACCATCACACTCTATTTCAATGGTGTTCTGGATAAACAAGTTGCCGATAATGCCTCTTTGCGGAATCTTACCACGAACAATGTGACGCGATTCGGCGGAAATCCTTCCCAAAACGTGGGATGGTATAACGGACAGATAGATGAATTTCGTGTTTGGAATGTGGCCCGTACCCAGACGGAGATTCAAAGCAACCTGTACAAAACCCTGGCTGGCAACGAAGCGGGGTTGGTTGCTTATTACAATTTTGACCGACCTTCAGGTACTTTTTTACCTGATGTGACGGGGCATGGACATAATGGTACGTTGGTCAATGGACCCACTTGGACTTCCACCACTTGGAATTATGGTTATCCTTATATCCTCACCGGTGTCGCTTCTGCAATAACTGACCTGAGTGCCTCTGTGGGTGGCAATGTGGTAAGCGATGGGATTCCGTCTTTGTCGGCCAGCGGTATATGTTATGGCACCGGCGCCAGTCCCACGACGCCTTGTACCACGGATGGGGCGACCTTGGGGACCTTTACCAGTGCTTTGACGGGGTTGACTCCGAATACGTTGTATCATGTACGAGAGTATGCTACCAACGCCCGTGCCACGGTCTATGGCAATGAGGTGACCTTTACCACCTTGATGGGCAATCAAGTCATCGTCTTCTCACCGCCTACCAGTGCGACTTACGGTGACGCCCCCTTAACGTTAACTGCAACAGGAGGAAATTCGGGTAATCCCGTGACGTTCACTAGCACGACCACGAGTGTTTGCACCACGGGGGGAACGAATGGGGCAATGTTGACGATTGTGGGGGCCGGAACTTGCAATGTGACGGCCAATCAGGCGGGCAATAGTGATTACAATCCAGCGACGCCAGTCAATGGTAGTCTCCTCATTAGTAAAGCTAACCAAACGATTAATTTCACCCTGCCCACCAGTGTGACTTACTCGCCCAATGGTACTGTTCCTTTGAGTTATAACAGTACCTCTGGGTTAACCGTAACACTTGCCAACCTCACTCCAGATGTTTGTACCATCAGTGGCACTACGTTGACTCTTCCGAGTGCGGGCACTTGCACCGTGATGGCTAATCAAGCGGGTAACATTAACTATAATGCGGCGCCGTCAGTGAGTCGCACTCTCACTATTAATCTGGCTAACCAGGTTATCTCCTTCACGCTTCCTACCAGTGCTACTTATGGCAACGCTTCCTTAACCTTAACTGCCGCAGGCGGAGGTTCTGGAAATCCTGTGACGTTCACTAGCACGACCACGAATGTTTGCACCACGGGAGGAACGAATAGGGCAACGTTGACGATTGTGAATGCTGGGACTTGTACGGTCACGGCTAATCAGTTGGGAAATGGGAATTACCAGGCGGCGGCGTCTGTCAGTCGGAGTCTTAGCGTCAATCCTGCTAGTCAAACTATCTTCTTCACTCCACTGATGGCGGCGGCTATTGGGGATGGTCCTTTGACTTTGACGGCCTCTGCTACGTCAGGATTACCCGTCACGTTCACCAGTCTCACCCCCGGCGTGTGTATGGTGAATGGCACTCAGTTGTTCATCCTCAATGCTGGTGCTTGCACTGTCACTGCGGATCAACAGGGCAATGCGAATTATCAAGCGGCCCCTCCAGTCTCTCAGGAGACGAATATCAGTCCTATTTTACAACACACTCTTAATTTGACTTTAGCCGGTACGGGGCAAGGGAGTGTGATGAGTGACCCTGTGGGGCTAGATTGTTCTGCGACCACGTCGGCATGTGCGTTAACCATCGAAGGCGGTCCTCGCTGGGTCTATCTGACGCCTACTCCGGCTACGGGTTCAACCTTTGTCAATTGGAGTGGTGACCCTGCTTGTACAGAAAACGCGCCTGGGAAGGTGTTCTTATCGCAGAATATGGCTTGTATTGCAACCTTTGAGTTAAAGTCTTATACTCTCACTGTGGAGAGGAATGTCCCAGGGGTGACCGTGACGGGGGATGGAATTCGTTGCCAAGAGACCGAACAAGGTTTCCTAAACCTCGAAGGGTGCAATAATTCTTCTTGCACTCCACCACCAGACAGTTTGGAAACGCTGGGGTGCCTCGCCACTTACCCGTATGGTACTACCGTCAAACTAACTGTCACGCCCCCCAGGAAGTGGGAATTTTTAGGTTGGGAAGGGTCTTGTGACAATCAAGGTCAAGTGATTCTCACTCAAGACCGCGTCTGCCGGGCGAAGTTTGGTAGTGACTCCAACATTCCCAATGCGGGCGATGGTAACGGGGATGGGATTTTAGATGCCCGTCAAGAGAATGTGATGAGTTTGCCAGATAAAGTGGCAGGTGACTACATCACCCTCGTCGTCAATCCAGACTGTGTGGTGGCTGACGGTTCCACCTTGTTGGCTTCGGAATTAGACAATTATGATCCGAATCACCCGGCACCTCAGGGACTGATGTACTTTGAGATAGGATGTTCTCAAACCTCGGTTACGATGTATTTTCACGGTG
Source organism: Thiotrichaceae bacterium (assembly GCA_011391085.1). Taxonomy (GTDB): domain Bacteria; phylum Pseudomonadota; class Gammaproteobacteria; order Beggiatoales; family Beggiatoaceae; genus JAABRD01. The sequence continues at coordinate 19,469 of JAABRD010000012.1, forward strand.
TCCTCAGAGTACCGCGCAATGTGGAACTTCTCAAATATGGTCCCACCCTCCCAGGAGATGAGAATACCGTGGGATGGTATAAGTTACCAGGTGCCCAGTTTAGTTTGGCAACGGTGGGTGGAAAGCCGGTGGCAACCGTGACCTATACTCTCACGGATGGTCAATTGGGAGATAATACGGGAGTAGATGGGAAGATTGTGGATCCGGCGGGATTGGGGGGAATGAATTAGGACTAACGCACTCACCCCACCCCAACCCAACCCTCCCCGCACACGGGGAGGGAGTCATTCCCCCCGCGTGCGGGGGGGCTAGGGGGGGTGTCAAGGGGGGTGTCAACTCAACGAGTTACAAAAACAGTTGCGTAAGTCCTGTTAATAAACGACCCGATTGATTTCTTCAAGGGAAGTGAATCCATCCATCACCTTTTTTAAGCCCGACTGGCGTAAGTCAGCGATGCCTTCCAACGCGGCTTGGTTCGCAAAGGCAATGGTGTTGCCCCCGCCCATAATGAGGCGTTTCATGGCTTCTGAGATAGGCATAACTTGATAGACGCCAACGCGGCCTTTGTAGCCTAGTTTATTGCAACGTTCGCAGCCGTTGGGATGCTTAGTATATAACTTCCATTGGCCTTTGGCACGTCTTTCTAGGTCTTCGGTTTTGAATCCTTCTCGAAGCAGAATGTCGTCAGGTATATCCTGGTGTTCGATTTTACAGGTGCAGAGTCGGCGACAGAGGCGTTGGGCCGTAATCAGATTGACCGCGTCAGCGATGGCAAATGGCGGGATTCCCATATCAAGCAGACGAGTAAGTGTGGCAGGTGCGTCATTGGTATACAAAGTTGACAGGACCAGATGGTCCCTCGCGGCCGCTTCAATGGCGAGGCGGCCTGTTTCTAGGTCTTTAATTTCGCCTATCAGAATAATATCTGGGTCTTGACAAAGGAACTCTTTGAGTGCTTTGGCAAAGGTCAGGCCGGTTTTTTCATTCACTTCGACTTGGTTCACGCCTGGAAGGTCGATTTCTATTTGGTCTTCGACGATGCTAATATTGACACCTTCTTGATTCAGAATATTGATGCCCGTGTATAGCGATACAGTTTTACCGCTGTTCCTGGGTCCCGTAACTATGATCATGCCATAAGGGTTGCGTAGGGCTTCTAAGTATAACTGCTTTTGTTCTGGTTCATAGCCTAGTATCTCAATATTGAGGTTATAGGCAGAACCATCAAGAATTCGTAGGACGACTTTTTCGCCAAAGCGGGTGGGCATGATGCTGATGCGAAAGTCAACAGAACCTCTGCCATATTCGATTTTCATGAATCCATGTTGGGGCAGGCGACGTTCGCTTACATCTAGTCTTGCCATAATTTTAAGACGGGCGGCCAGTTGTCTGGAGAGACCCACGGGCGGGTTAGCGACGACTTGTAGTATTCCATCAACGCGGAAGCGGACACGATAGAATTTTTCGTAGGGTTCAAAGTGGAGGTCTGAGGCACCCATTTTGATGGCGTCGGAGAGTATTTTGTTGACGAATCTGACAATGGCGGCTTCTGCGGCTTCACGTTCATCGTCTGCACCTGCTTTAGCTTCGGCATCTTCATCCACTAGGACGATGTCTAAATCACCGCCTACTTCGAACACACGTTCAATAACTTTAGCCAATTTATCTTCTTCGACCACCACTGCTTCAGTGTCCATTTTAGTATGAAGCTTGATTTCATCCAGAGCGGGTTGATTGGTGGGGTCAGACATAGCGATAAAGAGGCAGTTGCCACGCTCAAAAATGGGTAGTGCCTGATGTTTTCTAGTTAGTTTTTCGTCTATCCTCTTGAGGGTGTCGGGATTGAGATCAATACTTTCAATGTCAACCACAGGTAAATCAAATTCTTCGGCTATTGCCATGGCTAGGTAGCGGCAATTGCTGACCAGTTTCTTTTCCAGAAGATAGGTGACAAAGGAGGGGACTGCCTTGAGAGATTGGTCAAAGGCGTCTTGGGCTTGTTCTGGGCTTAAGAGTTGGTATTCGACCAGTCTGCGGGCGAAGCCAGTAAGTGGAGTGATTTCAGGTGGTGGGATTGACATATTTAGTGGCCGGTTATTAGTTCGCGTAGGGTGGGCCAGTATTTCTTTGCCCACGGTCATTAACTTCATTCGGTGAAAGGGTGGGCAACGAGAAATCGGTAGTGATGCACAGTTCAAGTTTTTCTTTAGTCAGCCCGGGCGGGACTAGAGGCTTCAGCCGGGCCGGGCGGGACTAGAGGCTTCAGCCGGGCCGGGCGGGACTAGAGGCTTCAGCCGGGCCGGGCGGGACTAGAGGCTTCAGCCGGAAAACTTCTCGCGTTCAGCCCGGCTGAAGCCTCTAGTCCCGCCCGGCTGAAGCCTCTAGTCCCGCACTTTCCGGCTGAAGCCTCTAGTCCCGCACTTGGGAATGCGGTGCGGACGCGCCAGCGTCCCGTTCTCGCCACACGGCGTTCCCACGCGGGCGCGTGGGAACGAGACAAGCGTAGCTTTGTCAGGTCCCGGACAAAGCTGCGCTTTGGACTCCTGGTCTCGGTTTTGGAGTCCTGAACAACCTAGAAAATATTTTGCGGGTAAGTCTTAATTTCCGCTTCCGATTTGAGTTGTTGCACGAATTGTTGAAATTCGGTCTCGCCCAAGGCACGTTGTTGGTACATTTGTTCCTGCTGTTTGGGGTCTGGCGTCTTGCTATCTGTGACCGCGGGAGACGATTCTACGCCTTCTTTGACAGCTAACACAGCCACCACTGCGTAATCGCCATTGGGGAGTTCAACGCCTTGATAAAGGGCATTTTTCTCGGCAGGTTGGCCCATTTTAAAGGCTTCGCGAACGATGTTGAAGGGGATGGCAGTTTCCTTGCGACCAATCCATTTGGCAGGTTGCCAGGTTAATTTGTAGGGGGTGACAGCCGCTTGAGGGTCGCCTTTTTGTTTTATTTCATCCAGCAACGTCTTGCCTAACGCTAGGGCTTTTTCTTTGGCTTTTTGGGTCGTGAGGGTGGAGACAATCTGGTCTTTCACTTCAGCTAACGGCTTGGGGACCGCTTCTTCATGGTCTTTGAGGCGCAAGACGACGACGTGTTGGTCGCCCAGGTCCATGACTTCGCTGTTGAAACCTTCTTTTAACACGGGGTCGCTGAAGGCGGCTTCGACAACTTTGCGGTTGGCTAACAGGTCTTTTCCAACCGTGTTGCGGTCAAACAGTTCAGTGGTCTTTCTCTTCATGTTGAAGGCTTTTTCAATAGGTTCCAGGCTGTTGGAATTTTCAAAAGCCAGATTGGAAAATTGTTCTTGTTGTTCATAAAAAGCGGCTTCGGCTTTTTCTTTTATCAGGTCTTGTTGAAGTTGGTCGCGGACTTCTTCAAAGGGACGAATTTTTTCGGGTTTGGCTTCCAACAATTGGATAATATGGAATCCATATTGGCTTTGGAGTAGTTCGCCACGAAGTTCACCGGCTTTCATGGTTTTGATAGCGTCTTCAAAGGGTTTAACCATCAGTCCTGGGCCAAACCAGCCTAAGTCGCCGCCTTTTTTGGCACTTTCAGGGTCGTCAGAAGATTGTTTGGCAATCTCTTCAAAAGGTTGGCCGGCTTTGATTTTGGCCAACAAGTCTTGGGCTTTGGTCTTAGCGGCGGTGATTTTGTCAGCGGGGGAGGTTTGGTCCACGGCGACTAGGAGGTGCCGAACATGCCATTCTGCTGGTGTGGTGAAGGAGGCAAGATGGTCTTGGTAACTTTTCTTGAGGGTCTCTTCATCTATCTTTTCGTTGGACACCAGGTCTTTGCCAATCAGTTCTACATATTCAACGCTGACTTTTTCAGTGGTCATGTAGTCTTTTTTGTGATTGTTGTAGTAACCTTCAATTTCTGCATCTGTGGAGGTGATGGTGTCTTTAAATTGGGAGGTGGCGAGGAGGAGGTAGCTGACGGCCCGTCGCTGTTCTTCCAAACGGGTGCGCATCTGTTGGTCATGTTTAGTAAGGAGGGTGGAACGTAACACGCCTTCTCGAAATTGGTCGGTGAGGAGACTGCGGCGGATTTGCATTTCAAAGTCAGGGGGGGTCATGCCTTGACTATCGAGAAATCGTTGGTAGGAAGTTTGGGAGAAGACGCCATTGTCTTGGAAGGCGGGAAATTCGTTGATGCGTCGGGCTAGTAAAGCATCACCGATACGGAGGCCGGTGTTGAAGGAGATTTGGACTAAGACTTCTTCTTCGATCATGCGGGTGAGGGTGCGTTCTTTGATTTCTTTTTCCATGAAGGAGAGGTCGATGTCCTGTTTCAACATGGCACGAATTTGGTTGCGTTGTTGTTGGACGCCGTAACGAAATTCGCGATCTAAGATTTCTTTGCCATTGACGTCGGCAACAACGACTTTTCGCACGGGGTCAAAATATTCATGGACTCCCCAGAGGGCGAAAGGGACAGCGATGAGTAAGACGATTATCCAGGCGAAGATGCCTTGGGCGCGGTCATGGATGTTTTGTAGCATAGTGGTGTTGAGGTGATGTGAATGGTTAAGAGGTGGTTGGGGGTAGTAGAGATAATATTTTTCTCAATAACGACAAGGAGGGTTAATTAGAAAGGATAAGGCGGTACCCATTCCGCTCCAGATGAAAGAGGACGGATTAATATGAATTTTAGTATATACTGCATAGCTTCACAATCTGAACTTTGAGTAGGGATAACACCCCACGAAGGGGTGTTATCCCCTGCCGCGAACCAAACTCAAATTGTCAAGCTATGCAGTATAGTTATATTCGATTACTTCTGCAACATTACTTGGTTAGATTGTTGGGGTGTAAAGATAAAAAAAGCGCATCGGTTGGGATACGCTTTTTTTGAGAAAGGCTTTCAGGTTTCCTAAGCTTTCGAGGCTTAGGAAACCTCATAAACTATTCATAGATTAAATTTGGCGGAGCGGACGGGACTCGAACCCGCGACCCTTGCCTTGACAGGGCAATATTCTAACCAGCTGAACTACCGCTCCGTTGAATGCGGTTAATACGTTGTTGCAATGGCATCCTTAACATGATGATAAATCCAGAAGTCATCAAGTTGTCTTTGTGCCATTTAGATTAGGGTCTAGTGACATGACTTTGTGAGTGTCTGCCATCCTATATATGGTCACTTGTGAAAAGATATTCAAGTGTTTTTGGTTAAAAAAAATAAATTATGGGTGTTGAGGGACTTGAACCCACGACCTTTGCCTTGTAAGGGCAACGCTCTTCCAACTGAGCTAAACACCCAGCTATTCTGGCAACGTGAGGTGCAACCATGCTATCAATTTTCCAAAGAGATTAAACTTTGAGAGTTTTGATAAACTTTAGTTTTATTCGAGTTTAGTCATTACTCTCTAAGTATATCAAAGAGTCATTGAAATGTAAAGTTGCACCTGGCGTTTTTTTGTCAATCAGACTTAGTTCACGGCGTCTTTAAGTGCCTTGCCAGGCTTAAAGACCGGAACCTTTGCTGCCTTAATATTGATAGGGTCTCCAGTGCGCGGATTTCGTCCAGTACGTGCGGCACGTTCTCTTACGGTAAAAGTGCCAAAGCCGATTAGGGTTACTGAATCACCGTCTGAGAGACGATTTTTGATACTTTCTATGACTGCATCTACGGCCTTAGTCGCGGTCGCTTTTGGAAGCCCCGCAGTTTCTGCAACAGATTGGATTAATTCTGATTTGTTCATTTTTCCCCCGTTTTACGTGGTATTGAATTGGGTAACAAAAACGCTTTAAAACGTTAGTTTAGGATATGGTTTTGCGTTGAAAAACTCATGCACAACGTATGCCATTATTTCTGTCATTCTAACACATGTTGTTGAGAACAGACAACGTTAATTTTAACACATCAGTGAGTTTGTATGCTTTGTTGAAGAGGTTCTACAACAATAGTTTCTACCGTTGGAACAGAGGAAACAATCACTGAATCATCAACAATTGGAATGGGTTTTTTTAAAAGTGCTAAGGAAAGCACCTCATCCATCCATCTAACTGGTCGTATTTCCAGATTATCTTTGATATTTTCAGGTATCTCCTGTAAATCTCGGCGATTTTCTTCAGGGATTAACACGACGCGAACGCCTCCGCGGAGGGCCGCTAACAATTTCTCTTTTAACCCACCAATGGGAAGTATTTCACCGCGTAAAGTAATTTCACCAGTCATGGCAACATCGGCGCACACGGGAATATTCGTCAGTGCCGAGACCATCGCGGTACACATGCCCACGCCGGCACTTGGCCCATCTTTGGGGGTGGCGCCTTCGGGAACATGAATATGTAGATCATACTTCTGATAGAACTCTTTTTCAATCCCTAAGTGTCGGGTCCGACCGCGTACCACACTCATTGCTGCTTGTATAGATTCTTGCATGACTTCACCGAGTTGACCCGTGTACAACAATTTTCCTTTCCCTGGCATCACGGCGGCTTCTATGGTTAGCAGATCGCCACCGACTTCGGTCCAGGCCAATCCTGTCACTTGTCCAATCCGGTTTTCTTCTTCGGCACGCCCGTAGCGGTGGCGTTGTACGCCTAAATACTTGCTAAGATTTTCTGAAGTCACTGCCAAATTCGGTGATTCAGGCAGAACTAAAATTTCTTTGACTATCTTGCGACAAACTTTAGCCAGTTCTCGTTCCAAATTACGCACCCCGGCTTCTCGTGTGTAGTAGCGCACGATGTCACGGATAACCTGTTCATCAATGGTAGTTTCACCTTGCTGGAGTCCACTTTGTTTGAGTTGCTTGGGTAGCAAATAGTGTTTAGCAATATTTATTTTCTCATCTTCAGTATATCCTGAAATGCGAATGACTTCCATACGGTCCAGCAACGGTGGTGGAATATTTAACGTGTTGGCGGTAGCCACAAACATGACTTCGGATAGATCGAAGTCAAGTTCCAGGTAATGGTCATTAAACGTATGATTCTGTTCTGGGTCAAGCACTTCTAACAAGGCGGACGAGGGGTCACCCCGAAAGTCCATGGTCATCTTATCCACTTCATCTAGTAGAAACAGTGGGTTACGTACTCCTACTTTGGTGAGATTATGGATAATTTTGCCTGGTAAAGCACCAATATAGGTCCGCCGGTGGCCGCGGATCTCGGCTTCGTCACGGACTCCGCCCAAGGACATACGCACAAATTTGCGATTGGTCGCACGGGCTATCGATTGGCCTAGAGACGTTTTGCCGACGCCAGGGGGGCCTACCAGACACAAGATAGGTCCTTTGAGTTTTTTGACTCGCAGTTGTACGGCAAGATATTCAAGGATGCGTTCCTTAACCTTTTCTAATCCATAATGGTCGGTTTCTAACACCTGTTCTGCTTTGGTTATATCCCGGCAAACTTTCGTGCGTTTTTTCCATGGCAACTTGACCAAGATGTCAAGATAGTTTCTCACGACGGTGGCCTCCGACGACATGGGCGACATCATTTTGAGTTTTTTGAACTCATGTTGTGCCTTGGCCTTAGCTACTTTGGGCATTCCGACCGTGTCAATTTTGCGTTTCAATTCCTCAGTGTCATTGGGAATATCTTCAAGTTCACCCAATTCCTTTTGAATCGCCTTGATTTGTTCGTTGAGATAATATTCCCGCTGATTTTTCTCCATTTGACCTTTCACACGCTTCCGAATGCGCTTTTCCACTTGCAACAAGTCCATTTCTGATTCCATCACGGTCAACAGCAGTTCTAGCCGTTTGGTAACATCCACTTGTTCAAGGAGTTTTTGTTTATCTTCCAGTTTCACTCCCAGATGGGCCGCAATCGTGTCAGCTAAACGCCCAGGTTCACGGATGCTGGCTAATGACGTGAGGAGGTCCGGCGGGAGTTTTTTATTCAATTTAGAATATTGTTCAAAGCGGGTATTGATGGAACGTAATAAGACTTCAACTTCTTTCTCATCAAAACGTTCCGAACGCACGGGAATGGCTTGGGCAATCACCATTTGGTCAGTGGCCCAAAACTGGGTAATCCGCGCCCGGTGCCCGCCTTCTACTAACACTTTAATGGTGCCATCGGGTAATTTCAATAATTGCAAAATGCCCGAAATGGTACCGACTTTATAAACATCTTCCACGCCAGGGTCGTCTTGGGTGGCGTTTTTTTGGGCTACTAAGAGTATTTGTTTATCTTCAGCCAACGCTTTTTCTAGGGCCGAAATCGACCGGTCACGGCCTACAAATAATGGGATAACCATGTGTGGATAAACCACCACGTCTCTTAAAGGTAGAACCGGTAAAACGACTCGTGGGGCTTCAATGACCCTCTCTTCTCGCGCCATACGGTAAAGTGTGTGAAGTGTGTAAAGTGTTAAATGAAACTGAGTTTTACATAAGAATTTTACTTCTTATGCCGTACATTTTTTGACCTGGTAATGTCTATCTTGAAGATGATGTATGTGATAGGCATGATGATGAGAGACGTGGATTCACATCTTTTGTCATCATCAACACCCATTCACAGTGTAACGGTGATGTCTGTCATGAATTATGACAAAGAATGAGAGACTCGAATTTCTACATTCTTTATCTCAACAGATGATTATGACATCCATCACAGTTTACCTTTTCTCATTATCATACCACCTATCACAGTTCAGACGCTATTTTTTCGTCAGGATTTTTGTAAATAATTGACGGTTTCGTTTTGCCTTCAACGGCGCTTTCATCCACGATGACTTTGGTTACGTTAGTCATGGATGGCAAGTCATACATGGTATCTAACAGGATATATTCCATAATGGAACGCAAACCACGCGCCCCTGTGTTCCGTTCTTGTTTTGCCTTTTTGGCAATCCGTTGCAATGCGGTCTCGCCAAACTCCAAATCTGAATTTTCCATCTCAAATAGACGTTTGTACTGTTTGGTCAAGGCATTCTTGGGTTCTGTGAGGATTTGCACTAGCTGTTCTTCAGTAAGTTCCTCTAAGGTCGACACGACTGGCAAACGTCCCACAAATTCTGGAATTAATCCATATTTGATAAGGTCTTCAGGTTCGACAATTTTAATCAATTCGGTAATCGAACGTTCATCATCTTTGGCTTTGACATCTGCCGCAAAGCCTATACCACTTTTCTCGGTACGTGCCCGAATGACCTTTTCTAAACCGGCAAAGGCGCCCCCACAAATAAATAAGATATGGGATGTATCTACAGCCAAGTATTCCTGCTGAGGATGCTTTCTACCACCCTGAGGTGGGACCGAAGCGATGGTGCCTTCTACCAATTTTAATAGGGCTTGTTGCACCCCTTCGCCGGATACATCACGAGTGATAGAGGGGTTATCAGATTTACGGGAGATTTTATCAATCTCATCGACATAAACGATGCCTGTCTGCGCTTTTTCTACGTCATATTCGCATTTTTGCAACAATCTCTGGATAATATTTTCAACGTCTTCACCGACATATCCAGCTTCTGTGAGAGTAGTGGCATCGGCAATGGCAAATGGCACATTTAAAAAGCGGGCTAACGTGTCCGCTAACAGTGTTTTACCAGAACCCGTAGGGCCTATCAGTAAGACATTGCTTTTGGCAATTTCCACATCATCTTTCTTACTTTTCGAGTCTAAGCGTTTATAGTGGTTATAGACCGCCACTGACAATATCTTTTTAGCATGGTCTTGGCCGATGACATAATCATCCAGATGCTTCTTAATCTCATGGGGAGTCGGCAATCGACGTTGCGGTTGAGTAGTAGGCGTCTCAGGTTCATCTTCACGAATGATGTCGTTACATAAATCTACACATTCTTCGCATATAAAGACCGAGGGTCCTGCAATCAGTTTGCGGACTTCATGCTGACTTTTCCCACAAAATGAACAATATAACAAGCGGTCATCCATATTACCGTCCTTTTTATCTCCTCTGGCCATCGTTTTATCCAATTTTTATACTAAGTGAACTTTCTCCGCGGATGGATTGGCTATGGCCTGTCGTGTGGTTAAGACGGCGTCCACCAGTCCGTATTGGACGGCCTCTTCTGCCGACATGAAATTATCCCGTTCCGTATCCTTTTGGATAGTCTCGATGGGCTGTTTGCTATGTTGGGCGAGTATGAAATTCAAACGTTCGCGCACCTTTAAAATCTCACGGGCATGAATATCAATATCCGTCGCCTGTCCTTGAAAACCACCTAACGGTTGGTGAATCATCAAGCGTGAGTGAGGCAAACAATAACGTTTCCCTTTCGCCCCACCAGCCAACAAGATGGCGCCCATGCTGGCGGCTTGGCCCACGCATAGGGTACTCACGTCTGGCGTGATAAATTGCATGGTGTCATAGACTGCCAGTCCCGCACTGACCGATCCGCCGGGGGAGTTGATATAGAGGTGAATATCCTTGTTAGGATTTTCAGATTCCAGGAACAACAGTTGGGCAACGACTAAATTTGCCATATAGTCTTCGATGGGACCCACAATAAAAATGACTCGTTCCTTGAGTAGCCTAGAATAAATATCGTAGGCCCTCTCTCCACGGGCGGATTGTTCAACGACGATGGGTACTAATCCCGTCGCACTGATTTGAGACTGCGGCTGTTCTTTCATCCGTTCACCTTATATACCAACGAGATTGGTGGCGAGTTGCGTGGTGGGTGCCATGATGGTGTAAAAATCCGAGGGTTTCTCTGTCACTTTTGCCCGCACCAATAGCCATTCGACCACTTCATCTTCTAACACCATGGAATGGACCTCATGCAAACGTTGTTGATCGGCATAATACCAATTGACAATAGAATCAGGATTCTCGTAGGTAGAAGCGATGCGTTCGACCATTTGACGGACTTTATCAGGGTTGACTTGGAGAGTATTTCTCTTAACCAGTTCTCCCACCAAGAGACCTAATTTCACCCGTTTTTCTGCTTCTTCTTTAAAGGAGTCAGCATTGAGAGAAGAAGCCAGTTGTTTAGGTAGGTTCTTTTGCCGACTTTTAAGTAAGCGTTCGGCTTCTTCATCTACCAAATTTTCAGGCGCGTAAATCTCATTGGCATTCAATAAACCTTCCAACAACTGCTGTTTGACTTTGACCTTAACGGCATAGTCAAGTTCCCGTTGCATATTTTCACGCGCATCGCGACGTAACGTCTCCAGGCTACCATCTTCTACTCCCAGAGATTTGGCAAAATCAGAGTCTAAGGTGGGCAATTGGGCTTTGGCCACAGATTCTAATTGTACTTGGAAGTGCACGGTCTGGCCTGCCAGTTGGGCGTTTTTATGGTCCGCAGAAAAAGTCAGGTCTAATTCACGGGTTTCACCCGCGCAGGCGCCGACCATGCCATCTTCAAGCCCAGGCAACATGTATTCATTCTGACCTAATACCAGCGGTAGGTGTTTAACCTCATTACCTTGAAAAGGTTGTCCCTGAATGGTGCCTACAAAACTGATAATGACTCGGTCCGTGATGGCCGCAGGAGTAGTGACATCTTGCCAGGTTTGACGTTGTTGACGGAGTCTTTCCAACATGACGTTTATATCACTTTCCATGACTGTGGCAACCGATTTTTCCACAGGCAAGCCATCTGTATGCAGTGTTTTTATTTCAGGAGGGACTTTAAAGACAGCCGAATAGGTAAAGCCCTGGTCGAGGTCTTGAGTCTCATGGATTTCAAAGTTGGGTGTACTGACCGGCCGGAGGCTTTCTTGTTGCAGGGCATCTTGGAAACTGGTTTGAAGGAGTTCACTTAGAACTTCGCTACGCACCTGGTCACCAAATTTCTGTTCTACCACGCGCAAAGGAATTTTGCCGGGGCGAAAGCCATTCACTCTGGCAGTACGAGTCAATTTGTGGAGTCGGGTTTGGATTTCTGGTTCAAATCTGTCTTTGGGTACCCCGATAGTCATGCGACGTTCCACGGGATTGATTGTTTCTATTGACACTTGCATGTCTAAAACCTCTTGTGGCTGCTATATTTATAGTCTCAAAATAGTTAGGGTGGTGCGAAAGGAGAGACTCGAACTCTCACAGGGGTTGCCTACTGGAACCTAAATCCAGCGCGTCTACCAATTCCGCCACTTTCGCCCGACGCAAACATTATTATACCGAAATAGCAGTATAGAAGGTATATATCACAGTGACGAACAACCCAACCTGACAAAGGCTGGGCAATTGATTATGGATTGGTGGGCCGTGTAGGTTTCGAACCTACGACCCGCTGATTAAGAGTCAGCTGCTCTACCAACTGAGCTAACGGCCCATGATTTTAATGACGAGTGATAGTGTATTCAAAAAAATTCGAGTTGTCAACCAGTGCCCCAAAAAATTTTGACGTTTCAAGATATTCTTCAAAATATTCAATGACCTCTATCTAAATATGGAAAATACTAGCCGTTTTCCGTAAAGAATAGAAATCTCAATATTTGGATGTTGACCTCATTTATCATTTTAAGGTGACATTATAATACCTCATAATGCCTCATAATGCCTCCACGCAAAATGAGTCTGGCTTTTATGCTGGACCTTTCTGGAGGATAGGCTTTGATTTAATTCCACCACACGACGGGTCTTTCTGACGGATACGACGAAAGGTCTTTTCCTGTAAATCTTTCAGGGTGACATCCTAGCAGACAACCGCCCTCGTTTTCAACCCGTCTATTTTACCAAACTATGGTATTTTTGTAACAATTCATCCTTGGTTTCTGGGCGTTTCGGATCCGGGAGAATGCAATCTACCGGACAAACTTCCACACATTGTTGAGTATCATAGTGTCCTACACATTCTGTACATAGGCTAGGGTCAATGATATAAATTTCCTCACCCTGACTAATTGCGCCATTTGGACACTCAGGTTGACAGACATCACAATTAATACATTCGTCAGTAATAAAAAGTGCCATGTAAAATATTCCTAACCAAAATAATACTATTCAAGATTTATCAAACTAACCTCGGTTTTCAACAAGTGCAACTTGCACCTGTGGATCTACAAATTCTCCCACAGGTCCGCCGAGGGCCGCTATTTCACGTACCAGACTAGACGAAATATAAGTATATCGAGTGGATGGAGTAAGAAATATGGTCTCTACTTCAGGAATCAAGGTGCGATTCATACCTGCTAATTGAAATTCATACTCAAAGTCTGACACGGCCCGCAGACCGCGTACAATCACTTGTGCTTTACATTGCATGGCAAATTCTGCCAGCAATCCACTAAACCCACACACGCTAACATTAGAATAGCCTGCCAATACGGTCTGTGCCAAAGCTACCCGTTTTTCCAGTGAAAAAATAGGCGTTTTATTTGGATTAGCCGCGACTGCCACAATGACTTCATCAAATAATTTAGCCGCACGTTTCACTATATCACTATGTCCATAAGTAATTGGGTCAAACGTGCCAGGGTAAAGTGCTGTTATTTTCATAAACTAGATTATATCAAAATAAACCTGACGTGCAAACATTTTGAAAAAAAATTATGCCACAGCTTTCCTAAACCGTCAAGGCTTAGAAAAGCGACATCTAATAAAATACCACAAAAAAGGAGTCCAAAACACGTTTTGGACTCCCATTTATTCAGAAGTCCAAAACACGTTTTGGACTCCCATTTATTTAGTATGCACCATGTGCTTTCAAAACGGCAGGCACCGTTTTCACTAATAATGCCATATCATACCAAAAAGATTGATTCGCGATATACTGCAAATCCAATTCAACTTGTTTTTGAAAAGGTATTTGAGAACGCCCTGACACTTGCCAAATACAGGTAATCCCTGGAGTCACCGCCAACCGACGACGTTGATAAGGCGTATATTGTTCCACCTCGACAGGCAAGGGTGGACGTGGCCCCACTAAAGACATGTCACCATTCAACACATTCCACAGTTGCGGCAATTCATCAATGGAATATTTCCGAATGAGACGTCCGACACGAGTCACTCGCGGGTCATCTTTCATTTTAAACAACACTCCACCAGTCATCTCATTTTGCATCATCAATGTAGCTTTCCGTTGTTCTGCATCCATGTACATGGAACGGAATTTATACATCTTAAATAGCCGGCCACGTTTGCCCACACGATTTTGATAAAAACACACGGGCCCCTTGGAATCTAAGCGGATTAACAAAGCCACTAATAGAAATAGGGGACTCAACATAATGAGGATAGCCGCTGATGCCACTATATCAAAAGCCCGTTTGGCGTTCCGATTATCGTTTTTACGAGTATTGGTGAGTATCCACCGTCTAGCTAAGATATTTTCCATAAATTCTCTCCAAAATGGTTCAAGTAATTGTTCAGTGAATGACTTAATCTGTCACAGTTAGTTAGGAACAGTAATGCAAATCACTTGCCAAATTTTTAACTAACTGTTTATGAAGAATTTATGCCAAAACGGGGACTTCCACACGTCATCACATTGCAAAATGCAATGCAAGATGATTTTGAAAAAAGTGCGAAATGATAATGAAACATGGATTGGTGAACAATGGATAATTATAAATGCCGTATTAGAGGCTTTAGCCGCAATGCCATTAAGTTAAGGAATATCCATCCCCAGTAGGGTGGATTAAGCGTCAGCGTATCCACCAGTTTCGGGGATGGTGGATACGCTAACGCTTAATCCACCCTACCTTAACTTAATGGCACTGCGGCTAAAACCTCTAGTTCAACCTAGTTCTCTATTCGTTATTCACTAAAAAAAGAAACCCCGTTTTTCAAATGCAACGGAGTTTCTCTTGGCCACCGTATCAGTGCTTACTAGCTTTCTAGACCGTTGGCTTGAAGTTTCTCTTGTTGAATCCGCTGATAAATTTCCTCACGGTGAACGGCAACCTCTTTGGGGGCATTAACCCCAATTCGCACTTGATTACCTTTCACACCTAATACTGTTACCGTGATGTTATCACCAATCATCAGCGATTCACCAACACGCCTTGTCAAAATTAACATGGTTTTTCTCCTTTTGTCATGCTTCAAGCGGTTTTACATGTCAAGCACTCTTGACACCCTTATTTTTGGCCTGCTTCCTCTAAATGAAAAGCGGCATGTAAAGCCCTCACACCCAGTTCAAGATACTTTTCATCGACGACCACCGAAATCTTAATTTCAGACGTCGAAATCATCTGAATATTAATGCCTTCATTAGCCAATGCCTTGAACATCGTGCTGGCTACACCTGCATGGGAACGCATACCCAGTCCCACGACGGAAATCTTAGCGATGCGATTATCTCCGCGCACTTCCCGGACCCCCAACTTCGAGGCCCTTTCTTGTAACAATTGCAACGCCTTCTTATAATCGTTACGATGCACAGTGAACGTAAAATCAGTCGTGCCATCCGCCCCAATGTTTTGGATAATCATATCCACCTCCACATTGGCATCTGCAACATCTGCTAAAATCTGGTAGGCAATTCCTGGCCTATCGGGAACCCCTACGAGAGTCAATTTGGCCTCATCTCGGTTAAATGCAATACCTGAAATCAGGGCTTGTTCCATTGTCTTATCCTCTGGCGCAATCAAAGTGCCTGGTCCCTCTATAAAGGAGGATAGCACTCGTAATGGTACATTGTATTTACTGGCAAATTCCACAGAACGAATTTGGAGAACTTTGGAACCCAAACTCGCCATCTCTAACATTTCTTCAAAACAGACTCTCGATAAACGACGGGCATCTGGTACAATTCGAGGGTCTGTGGTATAGACACCATCCACATCCGTATAAATTTGACATTCATTGGCCTTCAAAGCCGCTGCCAAAGCCACTGCCGTGGTATCCGAACCGCCCCGTCCTAACGTGGTGATATTCCCTTCCACGTCCACACCCTGAAAACCGGCGACGACCACCACACGACCCAGGGCCAAATCGGCCCGTATCGGTTTATCATCAATACTCACAATACGCGCTTTCGTAAAAGCACTATCAGTCACAATGCGCACTTGCGCACCCGTATAAGAACGGGCCGGACAACCACGCGCCTCCAGGGCAATCCCCAATAAGCCAATGGTGACTTGTTCACCCGTTGTCAGCACCACATCTAATTCTCGCGAATTAGGAGGGTCAGCAAAGCTTTTGGCTAACTTCAGTAAGCGGTCAGTTTCCCCACTCATTGCAGAGACAACCACCACCAAATCATGTCCTTGGGCGCGAGTCGCCAGAACCTTGTCAGCGACGGCACTAATCCGTTCCACTGAACCGACTGAAGTTCCTCCGTATTTTTGCACTATTAATGCCATGTTTTTCTCAATCCCTTATACAGTTTGGCTAAACTCTTGGGTTTGTCCTCAAAAGGCAAACCAGAAAACCTAAAACTCTATT
The DNA here is from genome assembly GCA_011391085.1 of Thiotrichaceae bacterium. Classification (GTDB taxonomy): domain Bacteria; phylum Pseudomonadota; class Gammaproteobacteria; order Beggiatoales; family Beggiatoaceae; genus JAABRD01. The sequence continues at coordinate 35,740 of JAABRD010000012.1, forward strand.
AGATACTATTTTTGCACTGTTTGCAACCATACAAATCTACCTTACCGGTGTGCAACACCTATTTTGGTAGTATTATATTAGCCGCAATGCCATTAAGTTAAGGTAGGGTGGATTAAGCGTTAGCGTATCCACCATTCCCGAAACTGGTGGATACGCTGACGCTTAATCCACCCTACATTGGCTGGATATTCCTTAACTTAATGGCATTAACTGGTGGATACGCTGACGCTTAATCCACCCTACATTGGCTGGATATTCCTTAACTTAATGGCATTAACTGGTGGATACGCTGACGCTTAATCCACCCTACATTGGCTGGATATTCCTTAACTTAATGGCATTATGGCATTATGGCATTGAGGCTTTAGCACTCTTAAAGAGTGCGTTGCACACTGTTATTTAAGGTCATCGTTAATTATAGCATAATTCTCTCCACACGATAAACTTACCTTATGCTATACTTATCGATAGAAAGCACGTCAGGGACAAAATGTCAATGACGCCCTGATAACCTTTCAAACCCAATAATTACTCTTAGTATAAGGAGACATTCCTATGAAATACTCATTCCATTCCACCTGGCTACCCGTCAGCCTACTGATTTTATCGGTCGGCTTGATCACGCCTGCCATTCAGGCAGAAGACGGCAATAGCCCAACTTCAAGCACGGTCGAAGTGTTAAATAACCCCTTGACCGATGCTAAAATCAAACGTCTGGGAGACCCCCTGCGAGTTCAATATACATTCACGACTCACAAAAAATCAGAGTCTTACGATGTCTATATTGCCTACTCTGCAACTGAAGGACTGCTATTCATCCAACCTTCAGGGGAATTTAGCGGCACCCCATTGCCCTACTATACCAAAATCGAGAGTAACACGGAAGAAATTATCCTGGATTTTACCTTACCCACTGACAATTTGGAACTCGTCGGCGAACACCTCTTTTATGCGGCCCTGTTAAAAACAGGCACCGACGTGTCAGGTCTAGCACCCGCCGATTGGCCCTGGGAAAAAATTTCTACTGACAGTGTGTTTGTCAGCCGATAACCCCCCACTCTAACTTCGAAAACATTCTCCTCACTCAATATAACAGAGGTAAGAACTATGTATCGCTTCATTATCACCCAGTTGACCGTCGCTGTGGTTCTCACTACCAACAGCTTCGCGGTCACGACTACCGACCTCACCACAGGTCTCACCCCTGCCAACTTGGTGGCTGAACTCATTGACACCAGTTCCAGCGGTATCACCTACTCAAATATCAGCTACAAAGGCGCCAACAGTGCCGCTGGTATTTTCACCCAAGCCCAAACCGACGGCTTAGGACTAGACCGCGGTTTAATCCTCAGCACAGGACGCATTACCGATGCGGTAGGACCCAACAAGTGTTACAAGACCACTTATGTAAACAGACAACTTGGCGACTCTCAACTCGGCACCAGCTATGATGCGGCCGTGTTGGAATTTGACTTTGTACCCAACGGCGACAAATTAGAATTTCAATACGTCTTCGCTTCCGAAGAATACAACGAGTTTGTAGGCACCCCATATAACGATGTCTTTGCCTTCTTCTTAGACGGCAACAACATTGCCCTTCTCCCCGAAACCGCTACCGAAGTGGCCATTAACACGGTCAATCTCAAGACCAATACCCAATACTTTCATGACAACGCCTATCCAGCACCGACCAACTGGAATGACTATTTCAAAAATCCCTGTGTAGCAGGTCAACCAACCCCCTTTCAAACGGAATTTGACGGCTTCACCGTAGTGTTAAAGGCCAGTGCCAATGTCACGCCAGGCCAAACTTATCACATGAAACTGGTCATAGCCGACCGCGGTGACTACAGTCTGGATTCTGCCGTCTTTATCCAAGGCAAAAGTTTCCGAAATCCCAAGCCTCCTGTCGCCACGACCCTGATGACGCCACAAGACCAAATGGAGAATCGAACCCCCTCCTACTTCTGGAATGTCATTGCCAACGCCACTCGCTATCATCTCAAGATAGAAGATACCACAGGCACCTTGCTTGACCAATGGTACACTGCCACAGAAGCAAATTGTGCCAGTGACACAGACCGTTGCACCTTCACACCCGCTTTAGAATTGACCGAGGGTAGCTATCAATGGTCCGTACAAACCGCCAATGAAGATGGTGAAGGACCTTGGAGTGAACTGAAAACCTTTGAAATCGTTCTACCACCACCGCCACCACCGGTGACAGAAGAACCAATAGTGACGGAGGAGGAACCGGTAGTGACAGAGGAACCGGTAGTGACAACGGCAGAGGAACCCGTAGTGACCGAAGCAGAAGTCATTTCGCCACCACCTGTCACCGAGGGGGATGGTACCATTTCACCCCCCCCAGAACCCGTACTCACCTGCAAACTCTACTCAGTAGATGACGAAGAACTCAGCGACTCTCAACTGACTGTGTTTGATCTTGCTACCCTCACCATGACCGGTATCGGACAAAAACGTCCCGGCTATGATATAGAAGCCCTGGATGCCCACCCTGTTACCAAACAACTCTATGCTGCCGCAGGCAAAGACGCGCTATCGGGTGCCGAAAAACTTTACCAAGTGAACCCCGACACCGGCACACTCACCGCACTGGGCCGTCTCAAACTCGCCGATGGTAGCCCCATTGACGACATCAGCGGCCTCTCCTTTAACCCCGACACCAACCAACTGTGGGGCTGGGCACAAGGCAACGGACTGTTCAAAATCAATGACCTCCCAGAGACAACTGCGGAACTCAGATGGTCATCCTCCCAAGCCATTGAAGACCTCACCTGGAATCCAGATGGCACCGCACTTTATCTGGCCCAAGCCAACAAGGTGACACGTTACGATGGTACCGACCACACCCCCGTTTGCACCTTGCCTAAAGACCAGCGGATTGAAGCCCTCGAAATGACCCCCCAGGGCCTCCTCATGATTGGTCTCCATGACGACACCATCATGTACCACGTTGACACCACCACGTTGGGAGAAAACGCGAAATGTCAACTGACCCCTGTGGTCCTCCCCATGCAAATGGACCTGGAAGGAATGGCGTGGGTATGTCAGTCATCCCAGTAATTAACTGAAAAAACCTGACAGGTCGCAAAAGACTTGTCAGGTTTAATCACAAAATACCCATCTGGAACGCAATAAGAATTTAAGAATTATTGCGCCGTGCGCCCGCTATGCTACGGCGCAATAATCCTTATTGCACTCCAGAAAATTACAAATATTACTCCAAATTTGATTTCCATTTTCCACCAACCCAACCAAATGACTCCCCAACACGTAGCCGTACTAGGCGCCTCCCCCAAAGAAGACCGCTATTCCAACCAAGCCGTCCGTCAACTTCTTGACCAAGGTCACCACGTCTATCCCGTCCACCCCACCTGTGCCGAAATACACGGACAACCCTGTTATAAAAGGCTAGACGCCATTGCCAGAGACATTGATACGTTAACCCTGTATGTCGGAGAAGCACACTCTACCCAAATGCTAGACCACATCCTGGCACTCAAACCCAAACGAATTATTATGAACCCAGGCGCCGAAAATGATACACTAGAAGCCAACGCCAAGGCCCAAGGAATCGACGTCATTCGTGGCTGCACATTGATAATGCTACAAATAGGACAATTTTAATAAATAAACCAAACACCAACAGGAATCCAAACAAACAAGCGTCCAAAGTGCATGGCTTTGTCAGACTAACAGAACCCTAATAAAGCTACGCTTTGGACGCCTGAATTGCCCCCCTAACCTTAACAGACAACACCACACCTATGAAAACGACCCAAAAATTCATTTCCCTCCCCACTTACCTCCTCCTCTTGTCGGCCTGCACCACCCAGCCCCCAGAAGTCCCCGTCCCCCTGCCTCCCAAACCAGAGTACATCCAAGTCGCCCAACGCGATGCCGAACAAATTGGCCAAAAAATCTGGATGAACGAAGGTTCTCTAAAGATCGAAAACCTCACCGTCTGGAATAAAAACGAAGAGTTTGCCTCCCTTGGCATCGGCCACTTTATTTGGTACCCACAAGGCATCGAAAAACGTTACACAGAACAATTCCCAGCCCTGTTAGACTTTCTCCAAGAACAAAATGTCACCCTGCCGGCTTGGCTATCAACCACCCGCGTTTGTCTCTGGCAAACCCGTGATGAGTTTTTACAAGCCAAAGACAGTCTCGAAATGAAAGAACTGCGCAACTTCTTGGTTACCACCATTCCTTACCAAGTCCAATTCATCATCCAACGCCTAGAAAAAGCGTTGCCCAGCATGTTGGAAAACTTACCGGACGGGGCCCAACGGGAGAAGGTCAAAGCCCTCTTTTACCAAATTGTCAAGCAACCCATCGGGGTCTATGCCATGTTAGATTACATCAATTTCAAAGGCGAGGGCATCTCCCCCAAGGAACGTTACAATAATCAAGGCTGGGGACTCCTCCAAGTCTTTGAAAACATGGACGCCAACGCCCCCAACCTCTTAACCGAGTTTGCCAAATCTGCGGAATTTGTCCTCACCCGCCGCGTCGAAAACTCTCCTCCAGAACCGGATGAACGGCGTTGGTTGCCAGGGTGGAAGAATCGGTTGAAGACGTATACTGGGGCTCTCTGAAACCACGTTTCTAGGGTTAAACAGTCGGTCTTCCAAAACTCGTTTTCAAACCACGCGGAAGTCCCAAAACTGGTTTTGGGACCACGCTGGAGCCTCTTGGATTAGGGGCTTTAGTCGGGAATCGTGCCCCTGCCACCGGCTGAAGCCTCTAGTCCACCGTAGAGATTTAATGAAATAAACAGGGTGGACTAGAGGCTTCAGCCGGTGGCAGGGGCACAATTTTTAAACTGTCTCCCTCACCACCGCCAGGTCAGCCAGGTAGGGTGGGCAAACGTCCTTTTGTTTGCCAACCGTTCACTACGGTTTCTACATGGCTAACCTGACAAAAAGTCATCCCCCAATTTCTCCAAACAATCAACCCATTAGTTCCACCACACCCCTGTTCACCTGCCATTTTGTCAGGTTTGTTCTCCACCGCCGCCTCGGTCGGCCCCCCTTCCAAGGGCGCCACCTGACGAGATTGCTGGACCCGCCAGACATTGGCACGAAGATTGAATGCCCCTCTGTCAACCCGTGGTCCCCGTCGCCACCTCTCTAACCCCCAAAGGAGATTTCTAACCATGAACCCGTTCCCCTCCCCACGTTGGCTATGGGGTCTGGCCATCCTCCTCACCACGCTGGGCGTCCATTCCCAACCCACGTCCACCAGTGACCCCCCGACCGTGGTCCAACTCACCCTTCAAGGTGACGGTGATATAACCAATCAAGACGGCACCGACCTCTTCACGAACTGCGGCCTGGTGCAACCGGAGAGTTGGATCGGCACCGGCCGCGACTCGCAACAATCCTATCTAGCCCTGCGTTTTCACGGCACCCCCTTACCTCCCCCCCCCCGTCTGCAACTGGTCTCCGCCACGTTGCAATTGACCAATAACCGCAATACGCAATGGACTACCACCGCGTTTGAGATACGTGCCGAACTCTCTCCCACCCCCGCCCCCTTTCTCTGCACCGCGGCCACCACGCCCGCCCTGCGAGTCACCACCGCGGAGTTTGCCAGTTATCAAGGGAAAGAGAAATGGTTCAATCACGACCCTTGGCAACTCGATGTCACCGCGCCCGTGGCCGCCTGGTTGGCCCAAGGTTATCAGACGGAAACGTTGGGATTAATCCTCAAAGGAACTGGTACGACCGACGGTCGCAAGTTCTTCTACAACCACCAACGCAAGAAAATCGCCCCCCAAACGTTGCCAGTGTTGACCCTGGCCTACCGTCTTCTCCCTCTCCCCACCAATCCCGAGGCCCTCCAACAATTTCTGGAAAGTGTGGACGGCTTTGAAGAGTACCAGTTGGACCCCGATGGCAAGATCGTCCTGACCCTCAACGGTCAAATCCATCGTGGCCAATTCGACTCCCAAGTCACCGCCGGCGCCCCACCTGCCGACGGTTTGTTGCACCTCATTCCCATTGACGATAGAAACGGTGATGGAATTGCCGATTATGAATTTGTCTATCCCAGTGGTGACCGCCAACTGGCTTATTATTTTGGGATAGATTCCCCGCCTCCCACGCTGCCGCCGGACCCAGCGACGGTCGCCCCTCCTCTGGACCTGACGGTGGCCAGTTTGTTCGACACTCAAGTGGCATTTCTGTATCAGGGTGAACACCCCATTCAAACGGGTGTGGCAGAGGAGACCTTTGACCCCTTACGAATCGCCGTGATCCGCGGTCAAGTCACCACCCGTGAGGGGAGTGCTTTACCTGGGGTGACTCTGTTGATTCTTCACCATCCTGACTGGGGTCAGACACTCAGTCGGGCCGACGGTCACTTTGACCTCGCCGTGAATGGTGGTGGCAATGTCACCGTGCAATACCAGAAGGACGGTTATCTCCCCGTCCAACGCACCCTGCTTACCCCCTGGAATGAATTTACCGTCTTGGATCCGGTGGTGATGACCCCCTTGGATCCTCAAGTCAGTCGCATTGACCTGACTGCTAACCTCCCCATACAAGTGGCGGCTGGCAGTGTCGTGACCGATGCCGATGGAACTCGTCAAGCGGTCCTCCTGTTCCCTCAAGGAGTTCAGGCGACCATGACGTTACCAGATGGGAGTACCCAGCCGTTGTCCCAGTTAGACGTGCGGGCGACGGAATACACGGTGGGTTCCGCAGGTCCTGCGGCGATGCCGGCCGACTTACCTCCTCCGACAGGTTATACTTACGCGGTGGAATACACCGTGGACCAAGCGGTGGCCGCCGGGGCGACGCGGGTGTCGTGGAGTTCCCCAGTGTTTGCCTATCTCGACAACTTCCTTCAGGTTCCAGTCGGCCTCCCAGTGCCCGCCGGCTGGTATGACTTCCAAACCGCGGCCTGGATACCGTCCGACCCTGGACGAGTGGTGAAAGTGTTAAGCGTGTCCAACGGTCTGGCGGAGTTAGACGTGACCGGCCGCGGGGTTCCCGCGACGGCAACCGAACTAGCGACTCTAGGGGTCACCGACGCCGAACGACAGACCTTAGCCCAACGATACGTAGCAGGTCAAAGTCTGTGGCGAGTGCCGGTGACTCACTTCACTCCATGGGATTATAACTGGACGGTGGCGTCCCCGCCCGGCGCGACCACCCCGACACTGTCGGTCTCGACACCCTCTCCGTCCCCAGATGACCAAGATTGTCAACCGGGTTCCGTGATTGAGTGTCAAAGTCAAGTCTTGGGCGAAATTCTCCCCGTGGCAGGCACCCCATGGACCTTAAATTATCACAGTGACCGGGTGAGAGGCCAGACCGTCGCCAGCACCCTCCGAATTCCTCTGCGGGGTGGTGACGGAGTGATGGGTTATTTAGGAGTGATCTTGGAAGTTCAAGTGGCAGGCCGCCGGTTTCGTCAGTTCTTTCCACCTGGAACTCCGAATCAAGACTATTCGTTTACCTGGGATGGTTACGATGCCTACGGCAGACTGTTACAGGGAGTCCAACCGGCACGAGTGCGACTTGGGTATCAATATCGTGGCCGGCCGGTCGTGGGAAGTGGTTTTGCCCAGCGTGGTGACACACTGTTGGACCAGGCCGGGCGGCCGGCCTCCCCAGTGGTTCGTTGGAGTCCGTGGCAAACCACCACGATAGGCACCGTGTGGGACGCCCGTGGGCAAGGGTTGGGAGGGTGGACGCTTTCCCTTCATCACACCTACTCACCGGCAGGTCGTACACTGTTACTCGGAAACGGTGCGCAACGTCAACGCGCCCCCCTGTTGGGTGGCGTCCTCCAAACCCTGTCGCCCCAGAATGACAGTTACGGGAACGTGGTGGCCGTCGATAGCAAAGGCCGCGTCTATTTCAAAAGTGGCCCCTACCAGGTGAGTCGCTTCTCTCCCAACACCGGCACCGTTGAACTCGTCGCGGGCAATGGTCAAAGTGGTGTCATGCAACCCGTCGTCTCGGACGTGCCGGCGACGTCGGTCCGGTTAAGGCCCGTGACAGACCTTCACATAGGCCCTGACGACCGGTTGTATTTCCTCGAGAATACTCTCGTCAATGAAGCCGGCCTCCTTCGCGAAGTGTCGCTGGCAGGACGGATTCGCACGGTCGTCGGTTCCGGCACACAACCCTTAACACCCACTTATCAGGGCCCCGCTACGGCCGTCGGATTGTCGGTTTACTCGGTATTCACGGTGGCGCCCACGGGGATTCTGTACGTTGCCCAAGGCACGGTCATCTTTTCGGTGACGCCAGAAGGGCGCCTGCGTCACGAAGCGACGCTTCCCTCCCCATATCCTGGAGGCACCCACATTGGCAGTTTGGTGGTGCAACCTGACGGGCGTTTGTACGTTACTCTCGTCGCCAGTAACTGGGGTTATTCGGCGGTGTATCAAGTCACGAACACCGGGACTAGCCACGCGATCGCCACCCTGGCTTTGAGTGACCTCGCTAAAGCTGATAAGATAGCCGCGGGAGTGATAAATTCGTGTATGACGGCACCCCGCCAACTCGCGCAAGCCCCCACGGGGGTTCTCTATCTTCTCTATGATACCTTATGTGACGCAAGTTCTGGCTTGGCCGCGGTCGATAACAAACACCTGTTGCGCCTAGACGGTTTGGAAGCCGACGCCCGCTTGATGCCGGTGGCAGGAGGAGGTCAACCACCAGACCATTTAGGAGATCATTGGGCTGCCACCGCGGCCAAATTGGATGCCAACACCAGGGACTTAGCGATTGCCCCTGACGGTCAGATTTATTTGGCCCAAACTCAGGGACGCACCGCGGCCCGTCTGCGCCGCCTGCAACCCGCGTTGCCGACGACGAGTTTGACCGACGTTGCCATCGCTTCCGAAGACGGTACGGAGATTTATCACTTCACCCGTGACGGTCGTCACCTTCGCACGGTCGATGCCGTGACCGGTCAAAACCTCTTCCAATTTGAATACGATGCCAATGGCTACCTAATTCGACTCACCGATTTGGATGGTGACGTGACCCTTATCGACCGGGATGAGAAGGGGATTCCCATGGCGATAATTGCCCCCGATGGCCAGCGTACCACCTTGACTCTCAATGCCCAAGGCTATTTGGAAACCGTGACCAATCCTGCGGGTGAGAGTTATCAGCTGGGATATACCGAAGACGGTTTGTTGACGCGCTTCACGACTCCTCGTGGTCATGCGACTACGATGCAATATGACTTGCTAGGACGCTTACTGACGGAAGCGAATCCCGTCGGCGGTGGCTGGACGTTAGCCACTTCTCAAACTGGGAAGTTATCCGAAGCCAGTTTAACCAGTGGCGAAGGTCGAACCAGTCGTTATCTCATTGAGAGGTTCAATGACCGAGACTGGAAACGAGTGAATACGTCTCCCGACGGGACCCAGCAGGTCGAAATGTCGTGGAGTAATGGCACGACGACTCGCACGCAACCGGACGGGACGGTGATTACCCAGAAGCAAGGGCCTGACCCGCGGTTTGGGATGTTATCGCCGGTCACGACAGAATTGACGATAACGTTGCCCAGTGGGTTAACGGGCACGGTGAGGACCCAACGGGAAGCGACGCCGGGGGTGGACCTGGATTTAAGTCAGCCAGCGCGGTTAAAGACCACGGTGACGGTCAATGGGAAGAGTCATTGGAGTGAGTACACGGCGGTGGATCGGAAGGTGGTGACCACCAGTGCGATGGGACGAGTGATGACCGAGTTCTTGGATGAAAAAGGACGAATCATTCAAGCCCGTGTCCCCACTTTGGAACCGGTGCATTACACCTATGACCCTCGTGGCCGCTTGACCCAAGCCGGTCAAGGTCAAGGAGGAGAGTTGAGAACGGTGACTATCACCTACGATCATGCTGGCGAAGTGAGTACCCTGACGGACGCCTTGGGCCGTGACGTGAGTTTCGCTTACGACGCGGCAGGTCGCCTGACCACTCAAACGCTACCCGACGGGCGAGAGATTCGCTATACTTATGACGCCAATGGCAATGTGACGTCCATTACACCACCGAGTCGACCAGTCCATCAGTTTGACTACACGGCCGTGGACCTCCAGAATCTCTATCTGCCACCGGTCTTGCCCAGTGTGCCACAACCTCAAACCGTCTATGCTTACAATTTAGATAAGCAACTGACCCAAATCACTCGTCCTGATGGGCAACAGGTGACCTTTAATTATGGTGCCAGCACGGGTCGGTTGGAAAGTGTGACCACGCCGTTGGGAACTCAAACTCTCAGTTATGATGAGAAGGGGCGGTTGGTGGCCACGACGACACCTTCGAACCAAACCTTGAGTTATACTTATGACGGGTCGTTGCCATTATCGGAAACTTGGAATGGGACGATAGCAGGTTCGTTGAGTCTGGAGTATAATAATGATTTGCGAGTGACCTCGGCGAGTGTCAATGGCGGTTCGACGGTGACTTACCAATATGATGCCGACGGTTTGCTAGTGGGCGCGGGGGAGATGAACTTGACCAGGGATTCTTCCACGGGTCTCCTCCTGGGCACCCAACTGGGTTCGGTGACCACTCAACGGACTTACAATGCCTTTGGCGAACTGGCGACTGAGACCGCGAGTTACCAAGGAAATATTCTTTCCCAAGTGCAGTATTCGCGTGACCAATTGGGACGGATAGTCAGCAAAGTGGAGACGGTTGACGGTGTTACCACGACCTTTGAATATGGCTATGACTTAACGGGTCGCTTAGTGGAAGTGAAGCAAGAGGGCGTGGTCACGGAGAGTTATGAGTATGATGCCAATGGCAATCGAGTGCAAGCCCTCACCTCCTCTCAAGGAATGGTTATGGGGAGTTATGATGACCAGGATAGATTGGTTGAGTATGGTGGAACTCGTTACACCTATACGGCCAATGGAGAGCTTCTCACCAAGACCCGTCATGGGCAAACGACTACCTATCACTATGATGTGTTTGGCAATTTGAGACAAGTTCAGTTGCCTGGGAAAACCATCGAATATGTCATTGATGGGCGGAATCGGCGCGTTGGGAAGAAGGTCAATGGGACCTTGGTTCAAGGATTTTTGTATCAAGGGAGTTTGAAACCGATTGCCGAGTTGGATGGGGATGGCAATGTGGTGGCCCGGTTTGTCTATGGAAGTAAGGGGAATGTGCCAGATTATTTGGTCAAGGAGGGGAAGACTTATCGGATCATCAGTGACCACTTGGGGAGTCCAAGGATGGTGGTGGACCTCGGGAGTGGGGACGTGGCGCAGAAGATGGAGTATGATGCGTTTGGAAACGTGGTCTTGGATACCCAGCCGGGATTCCAGCCGTTTGGGTTTGCGGGGGGAACGTATGATGCGGAGACGGGGTTGGTGCGGTTTGGGGCGCGGGATTATGATGCGGAAGTGGGACGGTGGACGAGTAAGGACCCGATTGGGTTTGCAGGGCAAGACAGTAATTTGTTTAGTTATGTGTTTGGTGACCCTCTCAACTGGATAGATCCGGAAGGTCGGGAAGTAGCCACAGCGACTCTGGGAGTGAGTTCAGGTCTTTGGGATACCATGGTTGCCGCTACTCAAGGAATGACGGTGGGGATTTCTGCAACAGGAACTGCGGTAGTGGCAGGTGTTGGATTAGCCATTTGGCCGACTCCTGTTGGTGAAGGGTCGGATATTATTCCTGCAATGCCTTCTCCTGTAGAAATGGCCAAAGGTGGGAAACAAAATGTTAAGGATGAAGGTCTGGTTGGGGTTCCCACGGAAGAACTTGAAGAGAAATACTATGATCCGAATACTCCCGCAAAAGAGAAAAAAAGGATTGAAAAAGAGTTAAAAGGACGGGGCGAACGAAATAAGAGAAAACGTCAAGATCTGAAAAGGTGTCCTTAAAATGTGGTATTGTGCCCATGGAATTTTTTACTTTGCCCTTAAGTATAGGGAACAAGATTCGTGCTTCATACACGAAAATGTCTATCTCATTGAAGCCAACAATGCTGATGAAGCAATGGAAAAAGCGGTTAATTGTGCAAAGTCACATGAAGACGATAATGAGGGAGATACACTAACTCTCAACGGTGAACCAGTACGTTACCTCTTTGTTGGGATAAGGAAGTTGATAACCGTGCAGACTGACGAGAACGGTGCTGAACCTACAAATGGTTGTGAAGTGACCTATTCTGAACTGGAAGTTGATACTTTGGAGGAAGTTGAGAAGTTGGCAAATGGTGATTTTGTTGAAATTCTCTACAGGATGTAATCATCACCTTTGATTATATTCCGAAATATCGAAATGTCCTTTTGTTTGTTCACCGTTTCCCACGATGGTCGGTGGTTGTGGAGGATCACGAGAAATCTGTGGTCCACCCAATATGGCTTATACTGCCAATGGCGAACTTCTCACCAAGACTAGCCATGGGCAAACGACTACTTATCGCTATGATGTGTTTGGGAATTTGAGACAAGTCCAGTTGCCTGAGAAGACCATTGAGTATGTCATTGATGGGCGAAATCGGCGCGTTGGGAAGACGGTGAATGGGACCTTGGTTCAAGGATTTTTGTATCAAGGGAGTTTGAAACCGATTGCCGAGTTGGATGGGAATGGCAATGTCGTGGCGCGGTTTGTCTATGGCAGTAAAGGGAATGTGCCAGATTATTTGGTCAAGGAGGGGAAGACTTATCGGATCATCAGTGACCACTTGGGGAGTCCACGGAGGGTGGTGGACCTGAGTAATGGGGACGTGGCGCAAAAAATGGAGTATGATGCGTTTGGAAACGTGGTCTTGGATACCCAGCCGGGGTTCCAGCCGTTTGGGTTTGCGGGAGGATTGTTTGACTCAGAGACTAAACTGGTGAGGTTTGGGGCGAGGGATTATGACGCGGAAATAGGAAGGTGGACTAGCAAGGATCCGATTGGGTTTGCTGGCAGGGATGCAAATCTGTATGGGTATGTGTTTGGCGAACCAATTAATTTAATCGACTCCAAGGGGTTAAAATATGCGGAAGAATATGCCACGGTTGGCGCCGCCATGGGCGGTGCTGTTGCCATAGGGGGTTCGGTCGTGGTCGATGCCGCTACAGGTGGTGTTAACATCCTGATCACTCCTGCTGAAGTGGCAGGTGGTGCGGCAATCGGTGGCGCCATCGGTTATGGAATGGGTTCCGTTATCGATATTCTGATGAATGAAGAGGGTAGTGATAGTGCAAATGATGACGTTGGTTCTGGCAAAAAAGCTGATGGTACAGATGCCCAGGACAAAAAATTGTCCAATGGAGAGATCAAGAAATTACAAGAAGCGGGTTTTGACATTCATGACCTCAAGGGTGGCAAACATGCCTCTCGATATGATCTATACAAGAAGCCTAATGGAGACATCTGTGTAAAACCTAAAGGTGGCAAAGGTCCGGGGGACCCATTGGGCATTAATATAAATGGCTTTTAGAACCACTGGAGGTACGGCCTTACGGGTCAAATTGATAGCCTTGACAATCATGACTAACCAAACAATTTTAAGGAAAGAAAGTTGGTTTCGATTTGACCATGGTTGTACCTCGTGTTAGATTGGAATGTATGAAAAACGCGAATACCGAATGCCAAAATGAAGTCACGGTCAGTTTAACTATTACCGACTTTGAAGAACATCCATCGGAAATAACCAGAATCTTGGAAATTTCACCGTCCAGAGTTTGGTGCAAAGGTGAATTGATTGATGCAAGAACTTCAATACGTTACAAACAAAACGGTTGGAAACTGTTCTCTTCCCTATCTAAGAACCAAACATTTAGGGAACATATAGACAATTTGTTGGAAATACTAATTCCCCTCAGCAACAGATTTAGAAATTTACCTCTAATTTGTCAGATTGAGTTGACCTGTTGTTTCTATATCTACCATGAAATGCCCGAAATATTTTTAGATGGGCTTACTCTTAAGAGACTATCAAAATTGGATGCCGGAATAGATATTGATCTTTATTACTTTGGTCCCCCTCGTTTTCCACAACTGCTTCACCGGTACCAAGAAGCCTTCATGTGCCACCATCGTGAGGAGGATTCTGCTATGAAAATACCCATTTCCTGGAGTATCGACCAGTTTGGGAGAATTATGGGACCACGTTTGCGCGATGGCTATCTGACGGGAGTTTGGTATTCAGAGGGACAGAGGTTGAAATTGCAGATTCAAAACCTCGCGAACGAGAGGATTGAGATAGAGTTTTTGGAGATAATCGAGATGAATATCACCCAACTTTGTAACGGGGCCATTATTTCCGATGTCTCTCTCTGGAAAGTCAATAGTACTCCTGTCGCTTGGAATGTTCCCGATAGTGCTTGGAATATACTTTTCTCGGAACGATATGGTCTGGCTGGCGCCCAAGAAAAAGCCCGTAAACTGGCTAGAGAACACCCGTACTTCTGGTTGGCACAGGTGGAATGTTCGTATGGTGGGGCAATGGCAGCGATTTGTAACCGGGTGGAGATTTTTTCGTCACGACCACTCGACGTTCAAGCGTGTCGATTGGACTGACAAGAGGAAGTCCAATTCGACCTCAGACCATCAGACGTTGAATTATACTTATGATGGATCGTTACCTCTCTCCGAAACTTGGAATGGGACGATAGCAGGTTCGTTGAGTCTGGAGTATAATAATGATTTGCGAGTGACCTCGGCGAGTGTCAATGGCGGTTCGACGGTGACTTACCAATATGATGCCGACGGTTTGCTAGTGGGCGCGGGGGAGATGAACTTGACCAGGGATTCTTCCACGGGTCTCCTCCTGGGCACCCAACTGGGTTCGGTGACCACTCAACGGACTTACAATGCCTTTGGGGAACTGGCAAGTGAGACGGCGAGTTATCAAGGAAATATCCTTTCCCAAGTGCAGTATTCACGGGACAAATTGGGACGGATAGTCAGCAAAGTGGAGACGCTTGACGGTGTCACCACGACCTTTGAATATAGCTATGACTTAGCGGGTCGCTTGGTGGAAGTGAAGCAAGATGGGGTGGTTACCGAGAGTTACGAGTATGATGCCAATGGCAATCGGGTGCAGGCCCTCACCTCTGTTCAAGGAATGGTGTTGGGGAGTTATGATGACCAGGATAGATTGATTGAGTATGGTGAGAATCGTTACACGTATACGGCCAATGGGGAACTTCTTACCAAGACCCGCCTTGGGCAAACGACCACTTATCACTATGATGTCTTTGGCAATTTGAGACAAGTCCAGTTGCCAGGGAAGACCATCGAGTATGTCATTGATGGGCGAACTCGGCGCGTTGGCAAGACGGTGAATGGGAATCTGGTTCAGGGATTTTTGTATCAAGGGAGTTTGAAACCCATTGCCGAGTTGGATGGGGAAGGGAATGTGGTGGCCCGGTTTGTCTATGGGAGTAAGGGGAATGTGCCGGATTATTTGGTCAAGGAGGGGAAGACTTATCGGATAATCAGTGACCACTTGGGGAGTCCACGGTTGGTGGTGGACCTGAGTAATGGGGACGTGGCGCAGAAAATGGATTATGATGCGTTTGGGAACGTGGTCTTGGATACTCAGCCGGGATTCCAGCCGTTTGGGTTTGCGGGGGGGATGTATGATGCAGAGACGGGGTTGGTGCGGTTTGGGGCGCGGGATTATGACGCGGAGAGTGGGAGGTGGACGAGTAAGGACCCGATTGGGTTTGAGGGTGGGGATAGTAATTTGTTTGGGTATGTCGTAAGCAGTCCGGTTAACTTTATTGATCCACCTGGTCTTGATGTTACTGTTATCGTAAATAACAACACCCTAATTATTGGTACCCACGTTGGTGTATATGATAGTAGTTCTGCTGGCAATGTCTTATATGATCCAGGTGGATCTTATAAAACCCCGCAAAAAGGTTCTGGAGATGCACTCTATGGAGAAGATGCCAATCTTCCAGACTATATAGAATTCCAAAAGGGAGATGGACCAAAAGTTCAGTTGTTTCATTTCGAAACTACTGCCGCGGAAGATGCGGAAATACGAAAACGAATAGAAGAACAAGGGGGTTGCGATCCAGGTTTTTGTTCAATTTGTTCTGGAACGGTATTGCGGGGAATTGGGCCGTTTAAAAATCTCGGGTCGACTCGTACGCCGGCTGGCATGGCTAGCGAATTGCGTAAGTTGGGAGGTGGAACCCCATGAAAACAACTTTATCGCAATATCGTTTCCTGATTGCCTGTTTGATGGTCATGTTTTGCCATTTTATCATTTTTCAGGGTGGTTTAGAACGGTTTTTTGGCAAATATCTTTATACTTATTTGTCAGGTGTAGTAGGAGTGATCCTATTATCTGGGCTGTTTTTGAAACCCGATCGATTTGCTATCTGTATACTCTGGTTATTGGTCGCGCCAGTGGCTGGTTCTATAGTTGGATATCTAGCCCTATCAATACAGTTTCGATTTGAACATGAACGTGTTGTTAGAGTGTCTTTCACAGATTGGTTATTCGTTAGCACTGTTTTAGTCTACTTGATTGCCAGACTTTGGGCGATTTCTCTAGGTCTGTTGGCCTGTTGCGGAATCGACTATTTGGTATTTCGTCGCGATAATTAGACCGCCTTGGGGCACATTAAACGTATCTGTTTGGTGTGCGGCTATTGGAGTGGGAATTGGTATCTACCTGAATGAAGGTAAGCAACATTCAGATGAAGAAAAAGCTTTGACGGATATGATTGACACGGATACTAACGGCGGAAGAAAGCCTCTCAATCCTGAAGATGCTGAGGCCGCTATGGATTTGGGAAAAGGACTTGGATTAGACCCAATCAAGGATCATAGATATGGTCAGGATGCAATGCATTGGGTTGGAGGACCACACCTCCATATTGGAAATTGTAACCTTCAAAAAAGCGGTGATCATATACCAGCATTACCGCGTTAAACTTTGGAGAGAATATGGAAAGAATCTGCGGATTTGCAGTCGTTAGACGTGCGAAGTGTAATTTTCTTGATGATCTAACTCCACCGCGGATAGGTGGAGTTTATTATCACGGGGTTAAAAGGCAAAGTTGGAGTGAACTTAGAGAACCATATTACGAAGAAACGCTACCGGTTCACTATAGCAAGTTATTTCGGTCATTGGAACTTACCAACGTAATTACATTGACCCAAGAACTAGAGATTGCACAAGATTTATTGTTTTTTTCCAATAAAGATGAACCGTTAAATGAACTCATTACGATTTACTCGAAAGGATTGGAAAGAACTAGAGGCAGTTTGAGAACGGCTCTAAAAATCAAATGGCTTGGAGAAGATGTGGTATGCGGCGGAATTGGTTCTATGCTCATGGAGGGAATCTTTACGAAACCTTATTTATTTTCTGACTTCACGAACTATCTTAATCAATATGGATTATTTGACATAAACAGTTCCGCGACAGATTTGTATGTGGTTCACTACAATGAATTAAATAAGCAAGGACATAATTTGGAAATATTTTCAGACCGCATACATTCACTGGATAAAGTCTGGATTGGTGTCCCTGAGGCCACGTAGCTAGGTCGGGTGGGCCAGTGTTTCTTGGTCCACTCATCCAATAGATTGGGAGAGTTAAATGGAAACCACAAGAACCTATTTTCATGATTACCCAAGTTGTTCAAGAACCTACGCTACGTTATGTATTTATCATCAGGACCTGGTGCCCAGCCAAATTACCCAGTTGCTGGGCGTCAAACCCAGCTGTTCACAAATCAAGGGAGAGGTCCTGAGAAAAGGACAAGTGGCACCCATCGGTGGTTGGTTCTTAAAGACACGAGATGTCATAGACTCTCGAGATTTAAGATACCATATAGACGCCTTACTCCAGAAACTCGGCCCACAGCGAGAAATCTTGAAATTATTACGGGAACGCGGATATGATATTCGCATTTCCTGCTTTTGGGAATCCGCGACGGGAAACGGCGGACCACTTCTGGATTACCAGATGATGTCGGAATTAGGAGAGTTGTCGATTGATATACACTTTGATATCTGGTTTGATACCAGATAAGGTAGGGTGGGGTGTGCCTAGTTAGGCGTTAAGAAATGGGGTGAGATTCCCCCTTCATTGAGTGAAAACCAGAAACTTCTTTAATCTGGGTAGTTTATGAAGTCCTTACTCTCAGACCTCGGAGATTCTAACAAATCATTTGGGTGTACAGCGAGAGGAAAACTGCGGAATGGTGAACTTAGGAGACTCTGTTTAATGTCACCACCGCTTGGAGAGACCGCTATGGTTAGCGAAAGCAAAGTCTTGGTTGAAGCCTCAAAAAACCTACAGGGTCAAAGACACCTATACAATGACGTCCCACCACCATTGTAACACTCTAAAGGTGTCTGGGGTAGAGAGACAACCTAATGCGGTCAATAAATTCTTAACGACTGAAACTAGGGATAAGGTGATTAAGTGTCCAATGGACTAGGTGTTAGCCAATTCTTAATCATCTTACAGAGGCGTAATAGTATGTAAGTCAAGGAATGGACTAATTTATCGTGGTTGATAGAAACACACGAATCCCAGGGACGAATGGAACAAAAGTACGCTAGGAGGTTTCTTAATCCATTGAGTTCTTTGGATTTTTAACCAGCTTCAAGGTAGTAGATTGAGAGCCTACTAAGTCATCGTAGGAGAATCAACTTGAGGATTAGCGTCGCTACTAAAACGGGTTACTCATCTACAAAGACCGTGAGTTAAGGCCAGCCGTTTTTTTTTGAAATGGCTGGTGGTCATTGGGGAAGCCAAGCCCTGACCAAAATCTTTGAAAGCCGTGTGAAGCGAAAGTTTCCCGCACGGTTTGGGGTGGGGGGAAGTCCTAATCTCTAGTAAGAGAAGATGTCCTTCTCTATCACCATCAAACGTTTTGTGGTTTGCCCCCCACTTCTGTACCATGACGGCAACTTGAGTAGCCAGGTAGGGTGGGCAAACGTCCTTTTGTTTGCCCACCGTTCACCACGACGGTCGGTGGATATGGTGGGTCAACCTGCCTCTGACACCCCTTCACTTCCGCAACTGGGATGCTTCTCACCAAGACCCGTCAAGGGCAAACGACCACTTATCACTACGATGTCTTTGGCAATTTGAGACAAGTGGAGTTGCCTGGAAAGACCATTGAGTATGTCATTGATGGGCGGAATCGGCGCGTTGGCAAGAAGGTCAATGGGACGTTGGTTCAAGGATTCTTGTATCAAGGGAGTTTGAAACCGATTGCCGAGTTGGATGGGGAAGGGAATGTCGTGGCCCGGTTTGTCTATGGGAGTAAGGGGAATGTGCCAGATTATTTGGTCAAGGAGGGGAAGACTTATCGGATAATCAGTGACCATTTGGGGAGTCCAAGGTTGGTGGTGGACCTCGGGAGTGGGGACGTGGCGCAGAAGATGGAGTATGATGCGTTTGGAAACGTGGTCTTGGATACTCAGCCGGGATTCCAGCCGTTTGGGTTTGCGGGGGGAATTTATGATTTGGATACCCAATTGGTGAGGTTTGGGGCCAGGGATTATGACGCGGAGAGTGGACGGTGGACGAGTAAAGACCCGATTGGGTTTGAGGGTGGGGATAGTAATTTGTTTGGGTATGTGTTGGACGCGCCCGTTAATTTGATGGATATAAACGGTTTCATTCCTATAGATACTGCGTGGGATTTAGCCAATATTGTGGTTGATATTGCCACAGGTGATAATGTTGCCTTAGCAGCCGATACGGTTGCACTTGCGGTCCCGTATCTTCCTGCCGGTATAACCAAGATTAATAAAGTCGACACCGTCATAGCTGAGACTCTTTCTGGAAAAGGAAATATTACAAGTAGTGTAACAGTGAGTGCCGATGAGCTTCTTGAGGCTGGAGAGCGGTTTCTTGGAAGTGAATATAGGGAAATTGGCAAATCTGGAAGTGGTGTGTTTCGTAGCGCGGATGGTTCACGACAATTTAGAATAGATGACAATTCTCTTTTAGGGCAGCATAAACCGTATGTACCGCATGGACACTTAGAAACCTACGCGCCCAAAGCACGGACACCAACAACCAATAATCACATTCCATTTTGCGACTAAGGTGTATGATTATGAATATCAAAATCAATGTAGTAGGTCAAATTGTAGCAGGTAATAGAGAAGTTGGTTCATTCGTCAAGGTTTTAGATGATGCTGAAAGTACCGGTGGATTTCTGATTCTCATGGCAAGTACTTCTGAAATGGAAGACTGTTTTGATGATTGGGTTGAAAATGAAGGTTCTCTTCGACAGTATTTTCTGGAGTCGGGCTGGACTGTTTTGTGGTTGTGATTCGTTGATAACGGCGTTTAGCCAGGTAGCCAGGTAGTTCACTACGACAGTCTGCGGGTATGGTGGGGCAACCTGCCTCTGACACCTCTTCACTCCCGCAACCCATTTTGGAATCGAAAACCAATTAACTACTATGAAACACACTCTCTTACTCATCACTCTGAGTCTATTTCTCACTGGTGTTTCCAGTTCCGCCACCCTCCGCACTCACACGGCTGGTAGCACTCTGAGTTACACTTATGACGGTGCGCTACTCCGTGCCGAAACCTGGACGGGCAACCTCCTCCAGGGCCAGGTTCAGCAAGATTATAATAATGTCCTCCGAATCGCGAGTCTCAAGGTCAACGACGCCAATCCGATTCAATATGGCTACGACGCGGAAGGCTTGCTAACAGGCGCCGGGGAATTGACCTTGACTCGGAGTCCTCAAACGGGTCTGTTAACGGGTACGACGTTACGACAAGTCACGACCCAGTTGACTCACAATCCCTTTGGCGAATTGGCGAGTGAGACGGTTAAGTTTGGCGAGAGTCTGCTGTATCAAGCTACCTACACTCGTGATAAGTTGGGACGGATTCTGGGGAAAGTGGAGACCGTTGCGGGAGAGACCCACACTGACGAGTATCGTTATGACTCGCGGGGTCGTCTCGTGGAGGTCAAACAGGACGGGCAGGTGACTCAGACGTTGAGTTATGATGCCAATGGCAATCGTCTCCTCGCGAACCAGGTTACCGCCAGTTACGATAATCAAGACCGTCTCCTCCAACAGGGTGAGGTGACTTATTCTTACACCCTTACGGGCGACTTACAGACTCAAACGCAAGGGGGTCAAACCACTCGTTACACCTCCGACACGTTGGGTAATTTGACCAAAGTGGAGTTGCCCAATGGCACGGTGGTGGAATATGTGATAGATGGAAATGACCGCCGCGTGGGTCGGAAAGTGGATGGCAACCTCACTCACCAGTGGTTATATCATGGCCCCTTGACCCCCATTGCCCAATTGGATAGTCAAGGTCAAGTGGTCGCCCGCTATGTGTATGGCAGTCAAGACCACGTTCCTGATTACCTCCTCCTGGGGGAGACCCTGTATCGCTTGGTGACCGACCAGTTAGGAAGTGTGCGACTGGTGGTCAACGTGATGACAGGGGAGGTGGTGCAACGGTTGGATTATGACGTTTGGGGGAACGTCCTCCAAGACACGAATCCTGGGTTTCAACCATTTGGGTTTGCGGGCGGCATGTACGACTCGTTGACGGGTTTGGTACACTTTGGTGCGAGAGAGTATGACCCACTGGTGGGAAGATGGACGACGAAAGACCCGATTGGGTTTGCCAGTGAAGATACCAATCTGTATGCCTACGTGTATAATGACCCGGTGAATCAAGTGGACCCGTCGGGACTCTTTTGGAATGTCGTGGCCGGTTGCTTACTCGGTGGTGGGATTGAACTAGCCTCCCAAGTGTTCCTCGAGGGCAAGAGTTTAGGTTGTGTGGACTGGGGAAGTGTGGCCTGGGAAACCGCGATGGGATGCAATCCATTTTCCAAAGCCACCAAGGCGAGTAAAGCGGCGAAGGGATTAGGTTGTCTGGGTGGAAATAGCTTCGTGGCAGGGACGTTAGTACACACCGACCAAGGGTTAACACCGATTGAGGAAGTCAAGGTTGGGGACCAGGTGAAGTCCTACAATGAGAGAACGGGGCAGACCAGTTTTGAACCCGTGCTGGAACTCATGCAACATGACGGGACGGTTCCGTTGGTGAAAGTGACGTTGGACTCTGGTGAGAGTTTGGAGGCGACGGCGGGTCATCCGTTTTATGTTCAGGGGAAAGGGTGGAATGTTGCCGCCAGCTTGAAGGTTGGGGAGGCGCTGCGGTTGCATAATGGGGTGACTCTGGTCATCAAGACGGTTGAGACTGGTAGTCGTTTGGCCCGCGTGTACAATTTCTCGGTGGCGCGGAATGCCAATTACTTCGTCGGGGAGGACGGGGTGTTGGTGCATAATTGTAAAACTCCAAAATTAAAAGGAATTCATTCCAAAGAAACATTAACGTCAGGCTCCAACAAATATAGTTATGATTATTGGAGTAAACAATCAACAGATAACATTGTGAAATCTCTAAAATCCGGACAAGAAGAAGCTCTTCGAGTCAAACCGGACGGCAGAATCTGGAATGGGAACACACGTACAACGATTCTTCAGGAAAGAGGGTTCGATATAAATACGTTACCTTATGAGGCACTAGAATGAATGGATGAACAATGGGAAGAAGAGTTGGCAAAGTTCTCGAAAATGGTTCCATCGCAAAAAATTATATGGCTAAGTAGGCTTTTATTCTTTGTCTCAATGTTTGCTAGGGATACCTATCAAGTCGGTACAGACTATGTTGAAAAGCCTGAAAAGCTTAGAAAGTATAACGAACTGTTACATAGGATTGCCAGCTTTCAACTGGAAATAGCTATCAATAAAGAAGTGAGAAAACCAGATAAGCAGTTTTTCTTAATGTTAGCCGCAGCAATAGATGAGATAGGAATAAATGTTTCTACGTTAGTAGGTGTGATGAAAAGTAGCCAGGTAGGGTGGGCCAACGTCCTTTAGTTTGCCCATCGTTCACTACGACGGTCTGTGGGTATAGTGGGTCAACCTGCCTCTAACGCCCCTTCATCATTTTTAATTTTAAAGCCAGATTAACTATTATGAAACACACATTCTTACTCATCACCCTGAGTCTGTTTCTCACCGGCGTTTCCAGTGAGGCCACTCCTCGCGGCCCCCCGACCACGATGCAATATGACTTGCTGGGACGGCTGGTGAAGGAGGAAAATCCTGTCGGCGGTGGCTGGACGTTAGCCACTTCTCGAACCGGGAAGTTATCCGAAGCCAGTTTAACCAGTGGCGAAGGTCGAACCAGTCGTTATCTCATTGAAATGTTCAATGACCGCGATTTGAGACGAGTGAATACCTCTCCCGACGGGACGCAACAGGTCGACATGTCGTGGAGTAACGGCACGACGACTCGCACGCAACCAGACGGGACGGTGATAACCCAGAAGCAAGGACCTGACCCACGGTTTGGGATGTTATCGCCGGTCACGACAGAATTGACGATAACGTTGCCCAGTGGGTTGACGGGCACGGTGAGGACCCAACGGGAAGCGACGCCGGGGGTGGATTTGGATTTAAGTAAGCCGGCGCGGTTAAAGACGACGGTGACGGTCAATGGGAAGAGTCATTGGAGTGAGTACACGGCCGTGGATCGGAAGGTGGTGACCACCAGTGCGATGGGGCGAGTCACGACCGAGTTACTGGATGAGAAGGGACGAGTCATTCAAGCCCGTGTCCCCACCTTGGAACCGGTGCATTACACCTATGACCCTCGTGGCCGCTTGACTCAAGCTAGTCAAGGTCAAGGAGAAGAGTTACGAACGGTGACTCTCGCCTACGATAACGCTGGTGAAGTGAATCGAGTCACCGACGCCCTGAGTCGTGACGTGAATTTCGCTTACGACGCGGCAGGTCGCCTGACCACTCAAACGCTACCCGACGGGCGGGAGATTCGCTATACTTATGACGCCAATGGCAATGTCACGTCCATTACGCCACCCAGTCGACCAGTCCATCAGTTTGACTACACGGCCGTGGACCTCCAGAATCTCTATCTGCCACCGGTCTTGCCCAGTGTGCCACAACCACAAACCGTCTATGCTTACAATTTAGATAAGCAACTGACCCAAATCAGATGTGCTGTTGGGGAAGGTGGGGGAGGGGCAGACGAAGCCTCCACACCAACGGGAGAAACCGTGTTTCTTGAAGAAACTCGGTTTCTTTAAAACGGTTACGTTAAGAAACTCAGTTTGTTACAACGCTTTCAAGACGTGACAACTCTTTGACCTTTATCAAGGTCTAAAGGACAGCGACTTCTTTAAGATAGGGATTGAGAGATAATACCCCTGACAGGGGTGTTATAGTAATACTCGTTCGTTCCGTTTTGTACCTATGTTCGAGGGATAACACTCCTTGATGGGGTGTTATCCCTATTCCTGCTGATTGAAAAATATATCACACAAGGTACACAAGTTTCTTAATACTTAGTTTGTAATTGATGATGAAGGAGACCACCATAAAAATGAAAAACAGACCAGATTTTCAAAAAACAGCGTCCATCTTCTGTATGGCGGGCCTCAGCGGTCTGCTACTCCAGGGATGCAATGATTCTGACAGTGAAGGGGGAACGGCTTCCAGCGCCGCGTCAACGCCTACAGCTACGACGTCAACGCCTGCAACGTCAGAAAGTACGACCACCCTCAAAGTGGCGGGCAGTCGGATGGGAAGTTCAGGAGACTTCATCCCCAAACACAACGCTTACGACCTGGCGGTCGGGGCCCCCGATGCCAGCGGTGGCAAAGGTGCAGTGTTGTTTATCAAAAGCACTGAATCGGATTTTTCCTCCTATCTGCTAGGTGACGTCGAAGGAGATAATTTCGGTAGCCAAGTCACCTACCTGGGCGACCTCGTGGGCGATGGTGGTCAATACCTTGCCGTCGGCGCCAAATATGCCACGGGTGAAACGCCCTTGAGTGGGGCCGTATATATCTACCGGTTGACGGCTACCACCCCTGAACGAATTGCCACACTACGCGGACAACTGCCCTTGGATAAATTCGGCAGTGCGATGACCACCGGTGACTTTAACCATGATGGCATTCGTGACCTCGCGGTCTCCGCCATTCACACCTACACTGCGGAAGCCGGTTTTCAAGCCGGTGCGGTATCTGTTTGGTTCGGCGGCACTTCGCTGAACAGGGTTGCCGACGTGGTCATTTCAGGAAGTAAGGTCAATGATGGCATTGGGGCCGCCCTCGCCGCGGGTGATATCAACGGTGATGGAAAGAGTGACCTTTTCGTGTCTGCCAGTAGCAAAGTTTTAGTCTTTTACGGAGGTAGTCAGTTTGACCACGTCCCAGACTTGACCATTCGTAGCGATATTGGCGGCAAAGGAGGTTCTGGTTTCGGTAGCACCCTCGCCTTTGCAGGGGACGTGAATGGAGATGGAATCGGTGACATCGTCATTGGTAATCCTAACCGAAGCGTACCTGCGAATTATGACAATCAAGGAAGCGTTTATATCTTCCGCGGCTTTAACACTCAACCCGAAAATAACGAGATTTGGGAAGACCAGAGTAACTATCGTCTGACTAAAATCGTCGGTGCGGCGCCGATGGACCGGTTTGGGTCCTCTGTAGCCGTCACTGACAATGGTAGCCTGCTGGTGGGCGCACGTTGGGCCAGCGGTGGAACGCCGTCAGCGCCACTGGCGGTTACCGGGAATGTTTATCGCTTCGAGTTGACGACGCAGGTTGCAAACCCAGCAACCCTCCATACGGCGAACCAGGCGGTGCAAACTTATCCCATCGTGTATCAGAGTGGCGAATTTGGACACCATTTGGCATTGGGGGGTGCCCATTTCTTTTCAGGGACACCCTCTCTACATGAAAACCAGGGGCGCGTCTATCGTAAACTGATTAACGGCAACGAATCTGACGATGGTAGCTGTTGCGGCTAAACAGGAGGACAACGTATCACTATGCCAGTTTTTTCCATGAACACTAGCTTCAAATCAAGGATAAGCAAAATGCACAACAAGACCCTTATGACTGCTATCTTGGCCACCTTTTTGGTGGCAGCTACCAATGCCGACGATTTTACCCCACGCGGTCAAGCCCACGCCCCCGTCCCCACGGGACATGCGGTCGGCCAAGATAATCTTCCAGTGGAACGTCTTACCAAACCGGAGAACCGTTACCACTTTGCAGGTGAGGACTGCGGGATTTGCCACCAGCCCTCTGGCAAAGGACGTGAATTCAGCATGGCAGGCACGATTTATACTGACCGTACCGGTCGCACCCCCCTCGAAGGTGCTGAAATCATCCTCAAAGATGCCAGCGGAAAGGTCATCAGTATGACTAGCAACGCGGCGGGTAATTTCTTTACGGAGACCCCCTTCGCCTCGGATCCGCAAGCCGATGCCAGCAGTATTACGAACCCAGGGGCATGGCGTTACAAAGCTTGGGTAAAGAAAGGTGACTACATCTCACCCATGATAACTATCGCCCCAGTGGGCGGTATGTCCGTAGCACGAATGAGTTGTAACATGCACCACGGTCCCGGCGGTAGTCGTGGTGCGCTTAATGTTGGTGGCACCAGTACCTTGCCTAGTTATCCCACCGCGGGACTTAGCTTTAAGTCTCACGTTCTACCCATTCTCAAGAACCGTTGCAAGTCCTGTCATGTCCCCGGTTCGGCGGGCGGTTCGATCATCTATCCCACCGGTGCCCAGCCGTATTTCCATAGCGGCAAACTCGACTTGTCAGCCTACCACAAGGATAACCATCCAGATACGGAAACAGGGATTACTGAAGTGGTGAACACGGGCAGTCCCGATTTGAGTCCACTACTGACTAAGGTGGTGTTCGGTGGCGGTCCCCACGCGGGAGGTGCTGTTTGGCGGACTACTGACCTGGATTACAAAGCTATTCGGCAGTGGATTGCCGAAGGCGCGAAAGATAATTGAGGGTTCCAAAATGAAGTAGTGATGCAAAATGAGTTTTGGAGTCCGGAATAAATTCCGTTGCCGTTGGAGTACGGAATTGATTCCGTTGCCCGTAGCGGAATAAATTCCGTACTCCAACATCAACATCAAAACCACGGAATAAATTCCGTACTCCAACATCAACATCAAAACCACGGAATAAATTCCGTACTCCAACATCAACATCAAAACCACGGAATAAATTCCGTACTCCAACATCAACTGCCGTTGGAGTACGGAATTTATTCCGTTGCCGTTGGAGTACGGAATTGATTCCGTTGCCGTTGGAGTACGGAATTGATTCCGTTGCCGTTGGGACTACATTGGAGTTTCCTGGATTAGGGGTTTTGGTTGGGAGTCGTGCCCCTGCCACCGGCTGAAGCCTCTAATCCACCGTAGTGAATTATCTCGTTGCCGTAGGGACGCGCCAGCGTTCCGTTCCCGCAACGCTTTTGCGTTGCCCACGGCATTCCCACGCCGACGCTGGGAACGAGATAATTCAGTTGCCTTTTTTCACGTACTAACAGAGGTGTTGCACACAAGGTTAGATTTGTTATGCACGGGTTCTGAGTTAAAATAGCGGTGGACTAAAAATTTATAACTACAAAAGGAGGACACGATGCCCTATCAACTCGACCAAGCCAACCGACTAAATCAAAATTTGCACCCACTGACCAAACCGTGCCTTCTCCTTACTGGGGCAACCCTCCTCATCCCAACCTCCGTCCTCGCCGGCGTTAGCCAACTTTGGAACAGTTCTCAATCTCATCACAGTTGTGTCGTCACTGACACCGGCGGAGTCAAATGCTGGGGGTACAACTACTATGGTCAACTGGGTGATAACACCGTCACTTACCGCACAGGCCCTGTGGATGTCAAGGATAGCGCGGGTACTGGCCTCTTGACTAATGTAACTGCCTTGGCCCTGGGACGTTATCACTCGTGCGCGTTATTGGCCGATGGGACCGTTAAATGTTGGGGCAATAACTATGAGGATCAACTGGGCGAGGGGGGCACCGCTTCCTACCATTACCTACCAGTGGCGGTCAAGGATAGCACCGGGACGGCGCCTTTAACTGGTGTGAACGCCCTGGCCGCGGGACACCTTTACACTTGCGCATTGATGACCAATACCCAAGTCAAATGCTGGGGCGACAACCCTTATGGTCAGTTGGGCGATGGCACCAATACCCGGCGTCAATTGCCAGTGGACGTCAAAGACAGTGCTGGTACGGGCCTCTTAACTGGTGTGATGGCAATCTCGGGGGGAACGTGGCACGTCTGCGCATTGATGAATGATAGCGGGGTCAAATGCTGGGGTGACAATTTAGAGAGTCAACTGGGTGACAACAACGCGCCCATTGACAGTTGGATACCTGTGGATGTCAAAGATAGCACTGGTATAATCGCCTTAACTGGCGTGACAGCAATCTCGGCAGGATATTATTACAACTGCGCATTGATGAATAACAGCGGAATCAAATGCTGGGGGGATAATCCTTATGGTCAACTCGGTGATGGCACCGAAAGCGAGCACGACTTACCCGCGGATGTCAAGGATAGTGCCGGTACAGGTCCCTTAACCGGTGTGACAGCCATAAAAATAGGACTTGGACACAGTTGCGCGTTGCTAACAGGTGGTGGAGTCAAATGTTGGGGTCGCAACCCCGAGGGTCAACTGGGTGATCAAACCACCAACGAACGTTGGTTGCCAGTGAATGTCAAGGACCTCGCGGGGACAGGCACTCTAGGTGACGTGATAAGTATTGCCACAGGTCTGTATCATTCCTGTGCGTTGTTAGGTAGTGGTGGTGGCACCAGTGAGACCAGCAGAGTCTATTGTTGGGGTTACAATGCGGAAGGTCGCTTGGGTGACAACACTGCCACTAGCCGTCTTATACCGGTAATAGTCAATGATACCGCACCTACGGCTACCAGTGTGACAATCAATTTAGCACCTTCTGGTACGCCCACCTGGAGTGTTGGTGAGACGTTAATAGGGGATTATCTCTACACCGACGCGGATGGGGAGGTCGAAGGAAGTAGTCTGTTTAAATGGTATCGGGCCACCAATGCCACTTGTACCACGGGTAAGACCACGATTGCAGGGGCCACCAGTCAAACTTATACGCTGACCAGTAGTGAAGAAGGCAAATATGTGTGCTTTGAAGTCACACCAGTGGCCAGTCTGGGAGTTTCTCCGGGAATAGTGGCCTTGGCAACCAGCAGTGCCCCTATTAAGGTAACTCAAATCATCACTTTTGTTCTCCCTGCCAGTGCCACCATCGGCGACGCGCCTTTGACCCTCACGGCCACTGGTGGCGCCTCTGGCAACCCGGTGACGTTTGCCAGTATCACCTCAGGCGTTTGTACAGTCAGTGGGACAACTTTGACCCTAGTGAGTGCTGGAACTTGCACGGTTACGGCGGACCAAGCAGGAAATGCGAATTACAATGCGGCGTCCCAGGTCATCCGGGAATTGACCATTAATTTGATAACCCAAACCATCACTTTCACTCTCCCTACCAGTGCCACTGTTGGCGACCCGCCTTTGACCCTCACCGCCACTGGTGGTGCCTCTGGCAACCCGGTGACGTTTGCCAGTACCACCTCAGACGTTTGTACAATCAGTGGGACAACTTTGACCCTAGTGAGACCTGGATTTTGTACTGTCGCGGCAGACCAAGCAGGAAATGCTAATTACAATGCGGCGCCTCAAGTGGTACAGAATCTGATGGTTAATCCACCACCTGTAGAAGTCCCCCCACCGATTCCTTCTCCCCGAACTTTGCATATCACTTTAGCAGGAACGGGGCAGGGAAGTGTCATCAGCCAGCCAGAGGGACTCGATTGTTCAGCGACCTCGTGTGCATTGACGTTTGACCATCCCCAATGGGTTTATCTCACCACTACACCAGCCACAGGTTCGGTCTTTGTGGGATGGACGGGCGACCCTGCCTGTACTCAAGAGGAGCCCGGTAAGGTCTTGTTGCTACAAGATACGTCTTGTACCGCGACTTTCAACCTGAAAATTCATACCCTAACCGTGGTGAGGAACGCCCCAGGGGTGACGGTAATCGGTGATGGAATTCATTGCCAAGATACCCCCCAAGGTTTCGGAAACGTTGAGGAGGTGGGGGAGGCAAACTTGACTACTTGCCAAGCCACTTACCCGTATGGCACGACCGTCAAACTCAAAGCCAGTCCGGTCACCCTAGAATGGGAATGGGTCGGTTGGAAAGGTGCCTGTGACAGTCAGGGTCAGGTCGTCATGACGCAAGACCGTACCTGTCAAGCCCGGTATCTGGAAGACCCAAACATACCCAATGGGATAGATGGTAATGGCGATGGCGAAATGGATCCTCATCAACCGCATATTCTAAGTTTGGCCGACAAGGTCACAGGCAGTTATATCACCTTAGCCGTGAATCCAGAGTGCGTGGTGGCCGATGGTGCCACCATCATGGCAGACACTTTGGCCGATTATGACCCCAATCATTCCGCCCCGCAAGGGTTGATGTACTTTGAATTGAGATGTTCCCAAACGCCTGTGACCATGTATTTTCATGGTGTCACCCAGGTGCCTCGCAACGTGGAACTCCTTAAATATGGTCCGACCACCCCAGGGGATGAGAACACGATGGGATGGTATCAGTTGCCGAATATCAAATTTGGCCTGGCAACGGTAGGCGGGAAGCCGGTGGCGACGGTGACGTATTTTCTTATTGATGGGCAATTGGGGGATAATACGGGGGTGGATGGGAGGATTGTGGACCCGGCGGGGTTGGGGTTAAAATGAAGACGGAATCAAACTAGCCAGGTAGTGAAATAGGTGGGCTACAAATACTGCGGGACTAGAGGCGGAAGCCGGGTAGGTGGTGAAATAGGTGGGCAACGGTAAACCGCGTTGCCCACCCTACAAATACTATCCACTAAAACCACTATCCACTAAAACCACTATCCACTATCCACAATTATTTCACCCTCATCCCCGGCTGCGCCCCCTCATCTGGCCGCAGTATGAAAATATCCTGTTTCCCAGGCCCTGCCGCTAAGACCATTCCTTCTGACATTCCAAAACGCATTTTACGTGGTGCTAAGTTGGCGACCATCACGGTGAGACGACCTTCTAGTGTCTCAGGTTGATAGGCTTCTTTGATGCCAGCAAACACCGTACGCGGTTGGGCTTCCCCAATGTCTAGGGTGAGACGTAACAATTTTTCCGCCCCTTCCAGATGTT
Source organism: Thiotrichaceae bacterium (assembly GCA_011391085.1). Lineage (GTDB taxonomy): Bacteria > Pseudomonadota > Gammaproteobacteria > Beggiatoales > Beggiatoaceae > JAABRD01. The sequence goes on from JAABRD010000012.1 coordinate 66,842, forward strand.
CAGCCTTCACAATCCGCGCAATGCGCAAATCGATCTTGGCAAAATCGTCATAGGAAATGGTTGCTGCAACCGGGTCCAACGCAGGTTTGGCAGGGGTTGCCGTTTTCGTGAGACTCTCTTTAGAACCTTCCAACAATGCCTCCACTTGGGTTTTTTCCACTCGTAACATCATGGGTTGAAACGGTTTGATAGTGTGACCCAGTAATGGTTGCGGTTGCCAGGTGAGAGGCGCAGCTAAAAAGTCTTCTGCCTTTTGGGCTAAAATGGGGACAATGGGGGAGAGGTAACTGGTTAACACGCGGAAGAGATTTAAACCTTGTGTACAAACCGCTTGCAATTCGGCGTCTTTACCCTCTTGTTTGGCCAACACCCAGGGTTTGTATTCGTCAATGTATTGGTTCGCCAGGTCCGCCAACGCCATGATGTCACGCACCGCTTTGCTATATTCCCTGGTTTCATAAGCCTCGGCAATTAAGTCCCCCTTGGCAATAAATTCTTGGTAGAGTGGCAAGTTAGGCAGAGAAGCGGCTAATTGACCATTGAAACGTTTCGTCACGAAGCCTGCGCAACGGCTGGCGATGTTGACCACTTTGCCTACTAAATCGGCATTGACGCGATGTATGAAGTCATCCAAATTGAGGTCCACATCTTCCACGCCATTCCCCAATTTGGCTGCAAAATAATAGCGCAGGTATTCAGGATTGAGGTGATTCAAATAGGTCCTGGCATTGATGAAAGTGCCGCGGGACTTGGACATTTTATAACCATTGACGGTTAAAAAACCGTGGATAAACACGGCCGTGGGTTTCCGAAAATCTCCCCCGGTCAACATAGCAGGCCAAAACAAGGTATGGAAATACATAATGTCCTTCCCAATGAAGTGATACAGTTCCGCTTGACTGTTGGGTTGCCAAAAAGAGTCAAAATCCAGCCCGCGTTTGTCACAAAGATTTTTGAAACTGGCAATGTAACCAATGGGGGCATCTAGCCAAACATAGAAGTATTTATTGGATTCATTGGGTATTTCAAATCCAAAATAAGGTGCGTCACGGGAAATATCCCAGGCTTGCAACCCAGCTTCAAACCATTCGTTGAGTTTATGTTGCACTTCATGTTGCAAGGCGCCGCTGCTGACCCATTCTTTCAGCATTCCTTCAAAGTCACCCAAGTTGACAAAGAGGTGTTCAGATTCTTTCTCAATCGGGGTGGCCCCGGAGACGGCGGAAACGGGATTTTTCAATTCTGTAGGCGAGTAGGTGGCCCCACAGGCTTCGCAATTATCCCCATATTGGTCTTTTGCCCCACAACGGGGACATTCGCCGCGAATGAAACGGTCGGGCAGAAACATTTGTTTCACTGGATCGTAGGCTTGTCGAATGGTACGTCGGAGGATATATCCTTTTTCCTTTAAACCTTGATAAATATGAGTCGCGAAATGCCGATTTTCTGGGCTGTGCGTCGAGTAATAATTATCAAAACCAACCGCAAATTCCGCAAAATCGGCTTGATGTTCTTGATAGACTCGGGCCACCAGTTGTTCTGGCGTAATGCCTTCTTGTTGGGCCCGCAACATAATGGGCGTCCCATGGGCGTCGTCTGCACAGACGTAGTAGCATTCGTGCCCACGCAATTTTTGGAAACGCACCCAAATGTCGGTTTGAATGTATTCAACCAGGTGACCCAGGTGGATAGCGCCGTTGGCATAAGGAAGGGCGCTGGTAACTAGAATTTTTCTGCGAGTGTTTGTCATGTTTGTTTGAATGAATAATGGATAATAAACAATGAATAATGGGTAGTGATGCAATGTGGGTGATATGTTTACCCTCTCCCCCGACCCCTCTCCCTCTGGGAGAGGGGCCGGGGGGGTGGGCAACTCCATGAATATCACCCAGATTGCATCACTACCGAATAATGAATAATGGATAATAAACAATGAATGGTCGATAATCAAGAGTAAATCTGCCGGACTATATGCCGGACTAGAGGCTTTAGCCGGTGGCTGTCGCATGTCACCGGCTTCCGCCTCTAGTCCCGCTGTCGCATGTCACCGGCTTCCGCCTTTAGTCCCGTTAGAATTTCTTATTCTCCAGTTCCGTCCCTTCATTTTCCATTAATTCTTCACCGGTGTCCGGCAAAATTCCATAGGGGTTGACCAGTAAAGTTTTTGGCGGTTTATTGATACCCAAAAATTGTACCATCACCATATAAGCCTGCTGTTCTTTTTTGGCCTGGTCAGGTGTTTGTTCATCAGTATCCGTGGGTGCCTTCTCCGCCGCCCCGGTGGTCTTCGTCACTTGAGTGTCATCTGTCTCCGCCGGTTTATCCTGATCATCTGTTTTAGGTTCTACCGTTTGCAGGGCAATGGTGTAAAATGGACTGCCTGGCGTAAAATTTATCCAAGGTTGAAATTTGGCCATTTGTTCAGGTTCGATGAACTCATTGAAATCTTGAAACGTTTTGAGGTCCTGGTCACGACGTTTGGTTAAAATGGTGTCGACAATCTTTCCATCTAAGCCAGGAATCATGAGGAGAACTTCACGGGAAGCGAGATTCGGGTTCACGCCGGCCATGTTGCTGTAAATAGTGAAGACTGCATCCATGTTGATACCTTCAAACACTTTGTCAAAGCCTTTGATGAGAAGAAATTCTTCAACGGTTTCTATCGGGCTATTACGTGGTCCATAAGGCAATCCGAGCTCTTCATAGTCCTCTTTTTCAGCACCATTGGCACGTTTCAAGTCATCCTTGTCAATCCAATCTTGCCAGGCTGCCATGAGGGCATCCAGTTGTTCTAGGTCATTCCCCACTTGATTTTCTAACAGGTCGCGCATTTGTTTGGGGGAAAGACGTTGAAGATTGATTTTGCCTAAGTGATCATAAATGCGAACTTGGATATTTTTCGGGGCTGGATAAGCTAGCCCGAGAACCTGACCATTAAAACGATAGGCTTTGTTGCGACGTTCACTTAATGGCAATTCTTGTTCTTTGCCAGGCGGGTCTGGCATTCGGGAAATCATCAGTTCCATTTCTGCCATGCGCAAGGTCGTAAGGGTGTCGCTGAGATTTTGAACCCCTAGTTTATTGGCTAACACCACTTTGGCAGACAGGCGCGTCTCGCTGGCTATCGTGGCGACAATGATGGTGATAATCATAATGAACCAGAGGATGACCACGAGAATGAGACCGCGTTGGGATGTGTTGGGAGTTGGGGGGGAATGGGTAGGAGTGGTAGTCATAAATTGAATGTGGTGGTGTTCTCCCCTCTCCCCCTGGGAGAGGGGCCTGGGGTGAGGGCAGTGAAGGTAGGCCGAAACCTGACAGGTCTAAAAGACCTGTTAGGTTTTTTTATAGTGATATTCACTTATTCTTGTACCCCCCCCAGCCCCCCCGTACACGGGGGGAGTGACCCCCCTGCGTGCGGGGGGTTAGGGGGGTACAAGAGTGAAGGAATATTACTATATTCTTGTACCCCCCCAGCCCCCCCGTACACGGGGGGGAGTGACCCCCCTGCGTGCGGGGGGGCAGGGGGGGGGTACAAAAATGAATATTACTATATGTTATTCCATACACAATTCTAACGCCCTTTCCCACGCAGGTAAAGTAATACCAAACGTGTCTATCAATTTCGTGTTGGCTAACACCGAATAAACTGGTCGTTTCGCGGGTGTAGGATACTCAGCAGTGGTGATAGGCAGGATTTGCGGTTGCTGTTCGCCATATTTCAGAATTGCTTTGGTAAAGTCATACCAGGTCGTTTGACCACCACACGTCAGGTGATAAATGCCTGACAAAGAGTCTAAATCTGCTTGATATAAGGGGGAGACGAGTTGTGACAATATGTGGGTAGTCGCTTCTGCAATGGTACGACTCCAAGTCGGGGCGCCAAATTGGTCGGCCACAATTCTAAGTTCTTCCCGTTCTTTGGCCAAGCGTTGGATAGTCAAGAGAAAATTGTTGCCGCGGCGTCCATAGACCCAGGCGGTACGCAAGATCAGATAATGTCCGCCGATGGACTGAATCGCTTGTTCGCCTGCTAATTTACTGGCACCGTAAGCACTGACAGGATTGACGTTATTTTGTTCAGTATAAGGTTGCTGATGCGTACCATCAAAGACATAATCGGTGGAATAGTGAACCAGAAGGGCAGATAAACGCCGGGCTTCTTCGGCAAGAATGCCGGGGGCGGTACCATTAATAACATAAGCCAATTCAGATTCTTGTTCGGCTTTGTCAACAGCAGTATAAGCCGCCGCATTGACAATGATGTGGGGTTGAACATCCCGCACCATTTGACGAATTGAATCTGGGTTAGCCAGGTCCAAAGTAGGATTGGTATGGCGGCCTACGGCAATCACATTTCCCAAGGTTTGGGTGCAACGTAGTAATTCCCAACCCACTTGACCAGTGGGGGCGAGGAGGAGGATTCGTGTCATTTTTGAATGAATAGTGAGTAGTGATGCAATGTGGGTGTACTGTCTGAACTTTGATTAGAATGATTTTCAGATGGACTCTGATTAGTCAAGCCTCCTTTCATAGCCCTCATTTAATCATTTCAATCAGAGTTCAAGACCAACGAGAAACCGCACGATATTTCACTCAGATTGCATCACTACCGAATAGTGAATAATAAATAATAAACCAGGAGTCCCTATCTTTCTCAGGAGGAGAAAGTGTCACTTTGTCAGGTGACGGTCAAAGCGTCACTTGAGGTTAAAATGAGTTTATCGTTACCTTTCGTGATGGTGGTGTCCCAAAACGTGTTTTGGGACTCCACCGAGACATGACCACAGATTAGATGGTGTTGAACACAAGGTAAGGTTCTTAATATAATAGAGTTGAATAACAGAAATATTTAACCTATATTTTACTGAGAAATTCAGCCCAGGGCACCTCATTTTTCACTCAGTAAAATAGGTATTCTACACAGAATATGCGTGTGTCAATGGTAAAAGTTCGGTTTTTCAAGGCTTCAACTATTCATGTTTTTTATGTAAAATATATTTTCAGATAATGTCTATAATTACGACAAATGACCAGCAAAGACCCTATTTTCCTAGACTGCCCCTACATTGAAAAAGACGAAGCTAAAAAACTGGGGGCGAGATATAATGGTGCATTAAAAAAATGGTTCATCCCGCCTGGACTGGATACAGAACCCTTTGCCAGATGGTTACCTAAACAAGAATTAGCCACTTCTGTGGAAACCGCTGATAGTTTATCTTTACATGAATTGTTACTGAAAGTCAAACAAACTGTTGAACAACAGCACGCTACCCGCTATTGGGTACGGGCCGAAATCGTCCACCTGTCTCGCAAAGCACATCTCTATTTGGAACTTGCCGACCATGATTCTCAAGGTCAAGAACTTGCCCACGCACGGGCCACGATTTGGAATGACAGGGCTAATACTCTCTTACCACGTTTCGAACAACTCACAGGACTGCCTTTTCAATCAGGCATCAAAGTCCTCCTCCAAACTCATCTCCAATTTCATCCACTGTATGGACTCTCCCTGAATGTCTTAGACATTGTCCCTCATTTTACTTTGGGCGACCTTGAGGCGAAATTCAATCGTATTCGTATCCAACTGACTCAAGAAGGAATTTATATCCAAAACAAACAATTTCCCCCCATCAAGGAATTTTGCAAAGTGGCGGTCCTTGCCCCACCCCAGGCCGCGGGACTAGGTGATTTCCAAAGTCAAGCCGATCTGTTGGTCACCCACGGCCTTTGCGAATTTCACTATTACTTTGCTACTTTCCAAGGCGCCCAAGCCGTCACCGAGATTCCCGCCGCGATTGCCACTATTAATCAAGACCATCAGCACCAACATTATGATGCCCTCGTGATTATTCGCGGCGGTGGGGCTAAAATGGACATCTATCAACTCAATGAATATCCCATTGCCAAAGCCTTATGTACCGCTGAGTTGCCAGTCATTGTTGGTATTGGCCATGAACGAGACAAGACTTTATTAGATGACGTTGCCTATCACTCCTGTCATACCCCTAGCTTAGTGATTACTTACATTCAGGCGATTATCGTGCAAAATGCCCAACAGGCGCAACAACATTGGCAATGGTCTTTCAAACTGGCCCAGGATGCCCTGCAACGGGCGACACTTTTGAATGAACGACTTCATGCCCAGATTCGTCATCAAGCGGTCCAACAATTGGGTGAACATAAAAGTGGACTTGCTACTTTGTTACAAGAGATTAAACATGCGGGTCAACTGCAACTTCAAAAGGCCCAACATCGGGTTAAACTGTTGATGGGCCAAGTGGTTTTGGGCAATCCTAAACTCATTTTGAAACGGGGTTATGCTATTATTAGAAATTCACAAAATCAAGTTCTCACCACGAAAGCTAAAGCGAGTCAAGAATCATCACTCATTATAGAATTTCAAGATGGGCGTTTGACCTGTTCTAAAACGAAATAATGAATAAAACCAAGGGTGAACTAGAGGCTTTAGCCGCAATGCCTAACCATGTAGGGTGGATTAAGCGTCAGCGTATCCACCAGTTTCGGGGATGGTGGATACGCTGACGCTTAATCCACCCTACCTTAACTTAATGGCATTGAGGCTTTAGAAACTGGTGGATACGCTGACGCTTAATCCACCCTACCTTAACTTAATGGCATTGAGGCTTTAGAAACTGGTGGATACGCTGACGCTTAATCCACCCTACCTTAACTTAATGGCATTGAGGCTTTAGAAACTGGTGGATACGCTGACGCTTAATCCACCCTACCTTAACTTAATGGCATTGAGGCTTTAGAAACTGGTGGATACGCTGACGCTTAATCCACCCTACCTTAACTTAATGGCATTGAGGCTTTAGAAACTGGTGGATACGCTGACGCTTAATCCACCCTACCTTAACTTAATGGCATTGAGGCTTTAGAAATTGGTGGATACGCTGACGCTTAATCCACCCTACCTTAACTTAATGGCATTGAGGCTTTCGCCGGTGGGCGGGGCACGTCACCGGCTAAAGCCTCTAGTCCACCATTGGTTTTATCATTATTCATTATTCATTTATGTTATGTCTGAAGAAGCGACCACTTACTTAGAAAATTATCAGAAACTTAAAAACATTGCCAAGACCATAGGTGACCAAACCGAATTAGATATTGATAAATTAGTCACTTTGGTAGAACAAGCGACAGATGCCTATAAAAAATGTCAGGCACGCATTGAAGCAGTGGAAAAGGTGTTGGGAATGTTGGAAATGGATAATGGATAATGGATAATGTCCAAAACCTGTTTTGGACTCCAATTCATTATTCATTACTCATTAATCCCATGTTAAACCTTTTCAAAAAAATCCTTGAATTTAAACAGTCACCCATCCTTATTGCAATTTTCATCGGTCATCTCGTCTTCTCCAGCGTCTTTGGCTTACGTGCGTATGGTCTCTTACAAGATTGGGAATTGTCTATTTATGATTTGATGCTATGGACACGGGCTATCAGCATTTCTTCAGATAATCGAATTGTTATGATTCTGGCCAATGACGAAGACCAACGTCAATCGGGTTGGCCCATCTCTGATGAAATTTTGGCGCAATTGTTTGAAAAGGTGTTAGCCCAACAAGCTAATTCTATTGGTTTAGATATTTACCGCGATTTGCCAGTCCCCATCGGCGGTGGCCCAGGCCATGAACATTTAACTGAAATATTGTCTTCCAAATCCAATGTTTTTGGCATCTTTAAATACCAAGACACTGGGACGGGTGCTTCTGTGAATCCACCGCCAGGCTTGAAGGACACCGATAGGGTGAGTTTCAATGACATTCCTTCAGACACCGGCGGAATCATTCGGAGAGGGTTGTTATACATGGGCGATGAAACGGGTGTCTATGAATTTTTTGGACTCAAACTGGCCCTCCATTATCTTGCCAAAAAAGACATAGTTCCTCAAGGCGACCCTAACAATCCCAATGCCCTGGTGCTTGGCAACAGCACTCTCATTCCTCTTGACGAAAATTTTGGCGGTTACGTGCAACAAGATGCAGGCGGATTCCAGTTGATGTTGACCTACCCTGGGGCACCGACAGGTTTTCGATCTATCAGTTTCACGCAAGTCTTAACAGCGGACCCAGAGACTCTTAGCAACTGGGTGAAAGACAAAATTGTGATTATTGGTGTCAATGCCGAAGCGACCCCTGATTTCGTCTATACACCCTTTGGCTTATGGTTGTCAGGCGAACAACGCATCCCCGGCGCCATGATACACGCTTATGCCACCAGCCAATTGATACGAATGGCCATGGGCGAATCTCACCCTCTCCAAACGTGGACTGACACTCAAGAAACCCTTTGGATTTGGCTATGGAGCCTCGTCAGTGCCTTTATCTGCTTATGGGCCCGTTCACTGTGGCGATTCACTCTGTCTATGCTAAGTGGCATCCCTATCCTATTTTTGCTAAGTTATCTCGCCTTCACCGTGGACCTTTGGATACTGGTAGCTGCCCCCTTGATCGGTTGGATACTGTCCTTCTTACTCATGTTGGCCTATCTTTCCAACCAAGACCGTCAACAACAAGCCGTCCTCATGCAAATTTTTTCTAAACACGTCTCTAAAGATGTCGCCCAAGCCATCTGGAAACAACGTGAACACTATCTCAGTGAAGGTCGCCTCGTTCCCCAGCGACTTACCGCGACGGTACTCTTTACGGATTTGCAAGGATTCACCGCGGTCTCGGAAAACATGGAACCTCAAGCCCTGATGACTTGGCTGAACCAATACATGGAAACCATGGTCAACCTGATTGAAAAACAATATGATGGTCAAGTCAACAAATTCATAGGGGATGCCATTATGGCTGTGTTTGGCGTACCCATTCCCCATACTACAGAAATAGCTATTGCCCGTGATGCCATCAATGCAGTACAATGCGCCCTGGCCATGCGTCAAGAAATGGAACGACTCTGCCTGATTTGGAAAGAACAAGGCTTGCCTACGATACGAATGCGAGTCGGCATTTTCACAGGCACCGTCATTGCCGGTAGTCTAGGCAGCACCGAACGTCAGGAATATACGGTGCTAGGTGACACGGTCAATACCGCCTCCCGCTTAGAAAGTTTTGATAAATTACTAGAAGTTGACAACGTTTGCCGCATTTTGATAGGTGAATCTACTTTACACTATCTTGACAATCAATTTCAGACAGAACCAGTCGGTGAAGTTTCCCTCAAAGGTAAGCAGGTTAAACTGACTATTTATCGAGTCATATCCAAAAATGAAGAATAGACTATAGACAAACGAATAATGAATAATGGATAATGGTTTGTATCCACTATCCACTATCCACTAAAACCACTATCCACTAAACCGCTATCCACTATCCACTATCCACTAAACCACTATCCACTAAGTCCGCTATCCACTAAAACCACTATGTTAGAAAACTACCTACCCATCCTCTTTTTCATGATCATTGGTATTGCCATAGGCGCCGTGATGTCCATCATCGGCTTCCTACTAGGCACCCGCCGACCTAACCCTGAAAAAGACTCACCCTACGAATGCGGCTTTGAAGCCTTTGAAGATGCCCGCATGAAATTTGACGTCCGTTACTACCTCGTTGCTATCCTCTTCATCATTTTTGATTTAGAAATAGCCTTTTTATTTCCTTGGGCCGTCATCATCAAAAGTGCCGGTCTCTTTGAATTTATTGCCATGATGATATTCCTCAGCATACTCGTCATTGGCTTCATCTACGAATGGAAAAAAGGAGCACTCGAATGGGAATAGAAAATCTCTTACCACAAGGCGTTGTCACCACTTCAGCCGACGCCCTCATTAACTGGGCCCGCACGGGTTCCATGTGGCCTGTCACCTTTGGATTGGCTTGTTGCGCGGTCGAAATGATGCACGCAGGCGCCTCACGCTATGACCTAGACCGCTTTGGTATCATGTTTCGACCCAGTCCCCGCCAGTCCGATGTGATGATTGTCGCAGGCACTCTGGTCAACAAAATGGCCCCAGCCCTTCGCAAAGTGTATGACCAAATGGCCTCTCCCCGTTGGGTCATCTCCATGGGTTCCTGTGCCAATGGCGGTGGTTACTACCACTATTCTTACTCCGTAGTCCGGGGTTGCGACAGAATCATCCCCGTGGATATTTACGTCCCAGGTTGCCCCCCCACCGCCGAAGCTCTTCTCTACGGGATTCTTCAATTGCAACAGAAGATTAAACGCACGAATACGATTGCCCGACCGGCCTAAAAATAATGTGGATGAGATTTGACAACTTTTAGAAAGTTGTCAAATCTTGCTTAAGCATTGATAAACAAACTATGGCAACCTACCAACAACCCTTACTCGAAAAACTTCAACAACGCTTTGGCCATATTCTCCTCAAAACTGAATTGGCCCGCAAAGAAGTCACCTTAGAAATCCCCGATGTCCACATCCTATCAGTCTGTTACGCCCTCCGTGACGAATTTGGCTTTGACCAACTGATAGACCTCTGTGGCATTGACTATTCCCAATATGGCCAAGCCGATTGGGAAACGAAACAAGCCAGTAGCACCGGCTTCAGTCGTGGTGTTAGCACCGGCAGTTACCAAGAAGGAACGAAACCACGACCTCGGTTTGCCGTCATTTACCACCTTCTTTCCGTTCAACATAATCAACGTCTCAGACTCCGCGCCTACACGGAAGAAGACCAACCTAGAGTCGACTCTGTGATAAACGTTTGGAACTGTGCCAGTTGGTTTGAACGCGAAGCCTTTGATCTCTACGGCATCCTCTTTGACGGCCATCCCGATTTACGTCGAATACTCACTGACTACGGATTCATTGGCCATCCATTCCGCAAAGATTTCCCAGTCAGTGGCAACGTGGAAATGCGTTATGACCCGGAGAAGAAGCGAGTCGTCTATGAACCGGTCTCAATTCCACCACGGGTATTGGTGCCCAAGGTGATACGGCATGATAATCGGTATACCAACTAAAGTCATGTAGTCTGGGCAAGTATTTATTTGCCCACCTTCATTCATTCGGTGAAATGGTGGGCTTCTCATTTGTACCCCCCCAGCCCCCCGTACACGGGGGGAGTGACTCCCCCCCGCGTGCGGGGGGGCTGGGGGGGGTACAAGTGATGAGGAATATTACTATATAGTAGTATTCTAACTAAATTGTACGATTCCAGCGGGGGGTGTACAAATTTATAGGAACATTATTATAATCACAACCCCGCTAACACTCGTTCCGCTGCCTTCAAAGTCGCACTCATATCCTCCTCTTTATGGGCTGACGACACAAATCCCGCTTCATACGCCGACGGCGCCAAATAAATACCTTGTTCCAACATCCCATGAAAGAACTTCTTAAAACGTTCCACATCACAGGCACTCGCCTGGGCAAAATTCTCCACCTGCCGGTCTTCGGTAAAGAATATGCCAAACATTCCACCCACTGCAACTCCCGTCATGGGAATCTTTAGCGACTTAGCGCGGTCTAAGAGGTCTTGCACAAACACTTCCGTCTGCACACTCAGTTCTACAAAAAAACTAGGGTCCGAAATCAGATTCAAAGTCGTCAATCCTGCTGCCATTGCCAATGGATTCCCCGACAACGTCCCCGCCTGATAGACGTGACCCAAAGGGGCAATGTGTCGCATAATTTCCCGTTTACCACCATACGCACCCACAGGTAAACCTCCTCCAATCACTTTACCTAACGTAGTGAGGTCCGGAGTCACTTTATAATACGCCTGCGCCCCTCCTAAAGCCACGCGGAAGCCAGTCATCACTTCGTCAAAAATCAACACACTGTCATATTGAGAACAGACCTCCCGCAACGTTTCTAAAAAGCCAGGAATCGGTGGAATACAGTTCATGTTCCCTGCGACAGGTTCCACAATGATACAAGCAATGTCGTCACCCATTTGGGCAAACACCGTTTTGACTTGTTCAATATCATTATAACTCAACGTAATCGTATGTTGTGCCAAAGACGCTGGAACGCCTGGACTATTGGGGAGACCCAAGGTGAGTACCCCTGAACCGGCTTTGACCAGTAACGAATCGGCATGACCATGATAGCAACCGGCAAACTTGACGATTTTATCGCGACCTGTATAACCACGGGCCAGACGAATCGCACTCATCGTTGCTTCCGTGCCCGAATTGACCATGCGTACCATTTCGATAGAAGGCATCAGTTCACAGACTTTTTTGGCCATCTGCGTTTCCAACACCGTCGGTGCCCCAAAACTGAGACCTTGAGTGGCAACCTCTTGAACCGCTTTAACAACGGCAGGATGGGCATGGCCAAGTATCATGGGACCCCAGGACCCCACGTAATCTATGTAGCGATTACCATCTGTATCATACAAATAAGCCCCTTGGGCACGTTCGATAAAAATAGGATTACCCCCAACTCCTTTAAAGGCACGGACTGGCGAATTGACACCGCCTGGGATATACTGTTGGGCGTTTTGATAATGTTGTGAAGAAGTTGTAGTCGTCATAATGGTAAAGATGTGTTAGAATCACTTGAAAATTGTCACAAAGGATAACAAATTTACAGATTATCTGTCAAGCAGGCCATTATCCACTATCCACTATCCACTATCCACTATCACTATGACTCTTCAAGACCAAATTCGCCAGATCGGCCAACAAGCGAGACAAGCCTCTCAAGTATTAGCACGTACCCAAACCTCTCTTAAAAATCAAGCCTTGGCAGACATTGCCAAACAACTGGAACTGCAAAAAGGTTCATTGCAAGCCGCTAACGCTAAAGATTTAGAAGCGGGGAAAGCGAACGGTTTGGACGCCGCGTTTTTAGACCGTTTGACCCTAAAAGACGCCACGATTGCCAACATGATTGAAGGCTTATATCAAATCATTGCCCTACCTGACCCAGTGGGCACGATTTCCGACTTGCACTATCGTCCCGCCGGCTTCCAAGTCGGACGAATGCGAGTCCCGTTGGGCGTCGTCGGTATCATTTACGAATCGCGTCCCAATGTCACCATTGACGCCGCCGCCCTTTGTCTCAAATCGGGCAACGCTTCTATTTTACGCGGTGGTTCAGAAGCGATTCATTCTAACCAAGCCATCGCCCAATGTATTTACACTGGTTTAACCAATGTGGGCTTACCTAAAACGGCGGTGCAACTGATTGAAACGACGGACCGCGCCGCAGTGGGGGAACTGATACGCATGGCCGAATATGTCGATGTCATCATCCCCCGCGGTGGCAAAAGTTTAATCGAACGAATCAGCCAAGAAGCGCGGATTCCCGTGATTAAACACCTCGATGGCATCTGTCATGTCTATATTGACGACAAAGCGGACCTTGACAAAGCCATCAAAGTCGCCTATAATGCTAAAACACAACGGTACGGAACTTGTAACACGATGGAAACTTTACTGGTTGCCCAAGGGATTGCCACTCAAGTGTTACCTCCACTGGTCGACAAATATCAAGCGGTTGGCGTAGAATTACGCGGTTGCCAGGCCACTCAAGCCCTCTTACCGCAAATGAAAGCGGCTACGGAGGAGGATTGGCGAACCGAATATTTGGCCCCCATTCTCTCCATTCGCATCGTGGCCAATGTGGAAGAGGCGATTGCCCATATTAACACTTACAGTTCCCAACATACTGACTCGATTATCACGGAAGACTGGACGCGGGCTTGGCAATTTCTCACTCAAGTGGATTCCAGTTCCGTCATGGTCAACGCCTCCACTCGGTTGGCCGACGGATTTGAATATGGACTGGGCGCCGAAATTGGGATTAGTACCGATAAATTCCATGCCCGCGGCCCCGTGGGGTTGGAAGGACTCACTTCCCAAAAATTTATTGTGTTGGGGGAGGGGCATGTTAGAGGATAGTGGATAGTGTGTTTTCGTTTTCAGCCGGTGAGGCACATGCCATTCAGTTAGGGACTCCAAAAAAATAAATTGTCCACATCGGGCGGGACTAGAGGCTTCCACCGGGAGACTTCTATCGGCCCGCCCGGCGGAAGCCTCTAGTCCCACGTTTCCTCCTGTTGGACAATTCGAAAACCACAGATTAAGATACCATGATTCATAAAAAAACGCTGTCAATCACGTTGGATTCGCCTCTAACAGAGGAAGTACAAGACATTCTCAAATCGCAGGGACTGTCTCTATCAGAGGCCATTAGACTATTTTTTGAACAAATACAGCAACGGAAGAGGTTGCCATTTGCACTCCTCCCTAAAATACCCAATGTCAAAACTCGGCAAGCCCTAGAGGAAGCGGAAGCCGGTCAGGGAGAGGTGTTTGAAACAGTAGCGGAACTTTATCGGGATTTAGGACTACGGCAATGAGATTGATTCGTCGTCTCAGCCTGTTTAAAAGAGACATCAAGCGATTACAAAAAGCTGGCAAAAATTTTACTAAACTGGAGGAGGTGATAGAAACATTATTGAAGACTGCAAAGTTAGCAGCCCACTTCCGCGACCATGCTTTGAGTGGCAAGTACAAAGGCTATCGTGAATGTCATTTACAACCAGACTGGCTGTTAATTTACCAATGTACAGAGACCGAATTAGTTCTGGTGCGGACTGGTTCACATGCAGAATTGTTTGAATAGCCAGTAGGTTGAACATCGATTGGTTGCGTTCAACAACGCCCCTTGACAACTGACGGCAATAAAGACATAATACTTCTTTCGTTCCTCCGCAGAAGCAGGGGAATGCGGATTTTGCGGGGTCATGGCGTTCCCCTGCTTCTTTAATCTCCCTCTATCTTCACGGACAAAGCTACGCTTTGGACTCCTGGTGAAGTGCTTTGGACTCACGGTTTTACCTTACTCATTTACCCATGACAATCCACACCATTTACCCTAAACCGATTGGCCTCCTCGGCGGCACGTTTGACCCGATTCATCACGGACACTTGCGACTCGCTTTGGAACTCTATGAACGACTCGACTTGGCCGAAGTACGTCTGCTTCCGTCGGCCAATCCGCCGCATCGGGAAGCACCCACGGCCAGTGCCCAATTGCGTTTAGATATGGTACAAGCAGCTATTCAGGGAGTCCCAGGACTGTCAGCAGACGATAGAGAATTGCGTCGTCATCAGCCTTCTTATACCGTGGACACTCTCCTCAGTATTCGAGAAGAATATCCATATCATCCCTTATGTCTCATCTTAGGAATGGACGCTTTTATGGCACTGTCTAGCTGGTATCAATGGGAACGTCTGATTACGTTAGCCCATTTGCTAGTGGTGCGTCGGATTGGAACGTTATTACCAGAAGTTCACAGAATGCAAGAATTTTTAAACTCTCATCAACTACATCACCCAGATGAATTAAGACAACAACTTGCAGGAGGCGTATGGATAGAGGAGATTCCCGCGTTGACCATCTCTGCCACCCAAATTCGGGACCTCATTGCCACGGGCCGGAATCCCCGCTATTTACTTCCTCAAACCGTATTAAACCTCATTCACACTCATCAACTGTATCGCTAATCTCTTATGCAGATAACTCAATTACTGAACCTCGTCAAAAATGCTTTAGAAGACAAGAAGGCCGAAGACATCCAAGTGCTAGATGTCAGCAAACTCAGCAGTTTCACTGACATGATGGTGATTGCCAGCGGCCTCACCAGCCGTCAAGTCAGTGCCATGGCCATGAACGTCATCGAACAGGCCAAAGCCCATGGCAAACAACCTCTTAGCGAATGTGGCCGCGACTTTGGCGAATGGGCTTTGGTAGATTTAGGTGAAATTGTCGTCCATGTCATGCAACCACAAGTGCGGAACTTCTATCAACTGGAAAGACTCTGGGGAGAGATGGAAGGGGCGGAATTAGTTGGAAATGTGGCCTAAACGGTAGGGTGGGCAACGGTTTTGGAGTACGGAATTGATATGGTTTTGGAGTACGGAATTGATTCCGCCAGAAACGGAATCAATTCCGTACTCCACCGTTGCCCATCAACCCTCTCACATTAATTCACAGAGGAGATTTTATGTCATACAGTCAATTTACCTTAGCTACCCTAGAAAAGACTTTTCAACTTACCATCGTTGAAAAAGTCGCCTTATTTGCTAATCATTCCGCGTTACCCAGTTCACCACTGCTGACGGAAATTCTTAACTGTAATGTCCCCTTAGCACTGGCAAACAATACTGAAAAAGCCCGTTCCGAAATGATTATTGCGCCTGTCTTGATTGACCTCAAACGGCAACTGCCTACTCAGATGAGTCTCTTTTCAGGCGCGGAGTTTAATGTCGATGAGAACACGGGATTGATGGGTTACTGTGATTTTATTATCAGTCAATCTGCTGAACAATTATTCATCAAAGCCCCCGTCGTGATGTTGGTAGAAGCCAAAAACGAGAATATTAAAAATGGACTAGGGCAATGTGTGGCTGAAATGCTGGCCGCCCAGTTATTTAATCAACGTGAACAAAATTCCATCACCACGATTTATGGCGTGGTGACGACGGGCACTAACTGGAAGTTTTTAAGATTGACAGACCATCAAGTTGAAATTGATTTGAAAGAATATTACTTGTCTGAAATTGACCAGATATTGGGAATTTTAAGGGCTGGGATTCAGTCGGTGTAGATGGTTTTGGAGTACGGAATTTATTCCGCCCGAAACGGAATAAATTCCGTACTCCAACGGCTATCAATGGTTTTGGAGTACGGAATTTATTCCGTACCAAAGGTTTTGGAGTACGGAATTTATTCCGCCCGAAACGGAATAAATTCCGTACTCCAACGGCTATTTTGGAGTACGGAATTAATTCCGCCCGAAACGGAATAAATTCCGTACTCCAACGGCTATCCCTCCTTTACCACACGACCAAGAACAGGTGGGCAACCAAAACACGTTGCCTAATTTACATTGACTAATAAAGTGAGTCATCAATATGCTAGAATTTTTCACTGACACGATTGCCCCCGGCACAGGCACAGGTATTGCCGCGAATTGGATTTGGGAAAAATATAAAACCATCGGGCTTGGGGATAGCTTGACGGAGGCCTGGCAAAAGACTTTTGGATGGAGTACGGCTTCGGCAGCTTATCGGCAACGCCTGGCCACCCTCTATGGCACCGTCCGCATCTTAGGCAAATCCAGTCCCGTTCCGTTAGAAGGCATTTTTACCGATGTGTTTATCCTGGATCAACCTTCTGCTTTTCGTCGTTTTGATATTCAAAAATTAAGAACAGACCCATCCCAACTTGAAAGACTGG
This sequence comes from Thiotrichaceae bacterium, assembly GCA_011391085.1. Lineage (GTDB taxonomy): Bacteria > Pseudomonadota > Gammaproteobacteria > Beggiatoales > Beggiatoaceae > JAABRD01. The sequence continues at coordinate 84,044 of JAABRD010000012.1, forward strand.
AAGCTAAACGCGCCAATGCTTTAAAAGTCATCAAGCATTATAGAAATAACCGTCTGTTTATCTTGGGAAAACCTGGCGCCGGGAAAACCACTTTCCTTAAATATATCGCGTTGCAAGCTGTGCAATGTCAACTGGACCGCATTCCTATCTTTGTTTCTCTAAAGGAGTGGTCTGATTCAGGGTTGGAATTGATGCCGTTTCTGGTCAAACAGTTTGAGATTTGCAAGTTCCAGCAAGCCCAACCATTTATTGAACATATCTTAACCGCAGGTCATGCCATAGTGCTGTTTGATGGTTTGGATGAGGTGCAACAAGAACGTAAACAACGCGCCCAGTTGATAGACGTTTTGCGTGATTTTAGCAAGCAATATTTAGCCAGTCCTTGTCTGATTACCTGTAGAATTGCAGCCACAGATTACTCCTTTGACCAGTTCACTTATATGGAAGTGGCGGATTTTACTGAAGATCAAATGGAGACGTTTGTGAAGAAGTGGTTTCGAGACGACCCCAAAAAAGGAGAGATATTTCTAGCAGAGTTTGCGAAAGATGACCATAGGGGTCTGCGCGACTTAGGACGGATTCCGTTGCTGTTAACGCTGTTATGTTTGGCTTTTGAAGAGACTTTGCATTTCCCAGCGCGACGGATCGAGATTTATGAAGAGGCGTTAGAAGCGTTGCTGAAGAAATGGGATGCTTCCCGCAATATCAAACGGGATGAGGTTTATCGCAAACTGTCGTTAGGGCGGAAACGGCAGATGTTAGCCCGCATTGCTGCCGAAACGTTTGAGAAGGGGGACTATTTTTTACCACAAGCAATGTTGGCCAAGCAGATAACAGCGTATTTGCAGACGTTGCCTCCTGGAGATAAAGGAGAGGAAGAGATTGAGGGAGACGTGGTATTAAAGGCAATTGAAGCGCAACATGGGATTTTTGTAGAACGTGCTCATCAGATTTTTTCGTTCTCCCATTTGACCTTTCAGGAGTATTTCACGACAAAATATGTTGTGGAAAATGCTACCAAAGGAACTTTGGAAGGTTTGATTAACCACTTTGGAGACGTGCGTTGGCGGGAAGTATTTTTACTGACGGCAAGCTTATTAGACAACGCCGATGATTTCTTTGGTCTCTTCAAACGGGCAATCGATGATTTAGTAAAAGGAGATGAACAATTGGTGGACTTGCTAAAGTGGGCCGATACAAAAGCCAACACCATAGAAGCGTCTTTTAAACTGGCGACGCTTAGAAGTTTCTATTGTGGTCTCATTCTTATTCTTGTTACGGATAAGTTCAGCACCCACAACTACGAATACGCTCGTGTTCGAGCTCGTGCTCTTCCAATCGATCTTGTCTGCGACTTTGTCGATGCCCACAATCTCGGACGCAACCTCTATCTAGCACTTACTGGTGACCTTAATCTCACTCTAGCCCTTGCCCGCAACCTCCCCCACGACCTAAAGATTGATCTATTAATCATTTTTGCCTTTCAAGAGGTTAAGCAGAAGAATATTTGTTGCTTCCCCGACTATTTTAAGGAGGTAATTAATTCAAGTCAAGAAGCCAGCTTCTTTGATTTACGCCAGGCTTTGAAAAATTTGACCGTTCCCAACAAAAATGATAGACGAGAGGCGTGGCACTCTTTTGCCACAACCCTACGTGAAATCATGCAAACGCACCGGGACATAGGGCATGAGTGGAATTTGACAGAGGCGCAACTGGATTGTTTGGAACGTTACTTTGCGGCCAATCAATTGCTAGTAGAATGCCTGAAATTAGCGGTGGTGTCGGATAGGAAGGGGATTGAAAGGAGTTTGTTGACGATTGGAAGTGGGGAGAGAGGTTTTTCGGTAGTGTTGTACAAGTAATGGTATAGCGGTTTTGGAGTACGGAATTTATTCCGCTAGAAACGGAATCAATTCCGTACTCCAAAACCCATAACCATTATCTTTGCAACACTACCCAAATTACGCACTAAAATAGGTTTTGCACAGTAACATAGGAAAATTTCAACCATGCACATCGTAGTCCTAGACGGCCACACCCTAAACCCCGGCGACCTCAGTTGGTCTCCTCTACAATCTCTTGGTCCCTGCGACATTTATGATTACACTCCTCCCGACGCCATTGTGTCTCGCGCCCATCATGCAGAAATTGTCTTAACCAATAAAGTTGTCCTCACCCGTGAAATTATCCACCAACTGCCTAACTTACAATACATTGGCGTCCTCGCCACGGGTTACAACATGGTGGACACGCAGACGGCACGGGAACGACAGATTCCCATTACCAACGTCCCTGCTTACGGCACTCAATCGGTTGCCCAAATGGTCTTCGCCCTGCTGTTTGAACTCACTCGTCATATTGCCTATCATGCCGATACCGTGAAAGCTGGCAAATGGTGTCAGCAAACGGCATTTTGTTATTGGGACAAACCTCTCATTGCTTTAGAAAGTTTAACGTTAGGCATCGTAGGACTCGGTGCCATTGGCCAAACTGTCGCCCACATTGCCCAGGCTTTTGACATGACAGTGTTAGGTTATCAACGTCATCCTAAACTCATAGCGGGAGTGACTTGGACAAGTTTAGACGACCTCTTTCGTCAAAGTGATGTCATCAGTCTGCACTGTCCTCTAACCCCCGAAACGCATCACCTTATCAACGCCCAGCGTCTCGCCTTGATGAAACCTTCGGCCATTCTGATCAACACCAGTCGCGGCTTGTTAATTGACGAGGAAGCCTTAGCTAAGGCTTTACGCACTCAACAAATTGCCGGTGCCGGCCTCGACGTGTTATCGGTTGAACCTCCTCCACCGTCTAACCCGTTGTTACAGGTCGAAAACTGTATTATCACTCCACATCAAGCCTGGGCTACTCAAACTGCCCGGCGCAGATTGTTAGACATTGTGGTGGATAATGTGCAAGCGTTTTTGCAGGGGAGGTTGCAAAATGTGGTAAATTGAACATTGTAAGAAACTAAGTTTCTGTGGCATCCCCTCAATATTGATTAGAAGACTCCTTATGATGATAACTTTACAAATAGGGGTAGTGATGCAATGTGGGTTCTCTGTCTGAACTCTGATTAGAATGATTTTCAGATGGACTCTGATTAGTCATAGCCTCCATTCATAGCCCTCATTTAATCATCTAAATCAAAGTTCAAGACGAAGAGAAACCGCACGATATTTCACCCAGATTGCATCACTACCCAAATAGGACTAGAGAGAGACTTTGCCTCTTTACTTGAAAGAGAATTCAATCAACTCAATCTCGGCGTGAATGAATTCGTCAAACAACTGCTTCGCCAAGGTCTCACTCGCCATCAAGAGAAACCGCAACCAACGATTGATTCTTTGTTTGGACTGGTTCAATCGACCATGGATGGACAAGAATATCAACGGGTCATGCGAGAGGAATGAACATAGCCAAAAAATTAAAATAATGGTGGACTAGAGGCTTTAGCCGGGGGCGGGGCACCGCGATTTCAATTATGTTCCGCACCCCACCGGCTAAAGCCTCTAGTCCCGCACCACCCGGCTGAAGCCTCTAGTCCCGCACCACCCGGCTGAAGCCTCTAGTCCCGCACCACCCGGCTAAAGCCTCTAGTCCCGCGTGTTTTCGTTTTGAACAAGTATCCACTATCCACTACCCACTATCCACTATCCACTATCCACTATCCATTCACATGTCTCTCCCCCAAATCGGTTTCATCTCCCTCGGTTGCCCCAAAGCCACCGTCGATTCAGAACGTATTCTCACGCAATTACGCACCGAAGGTTACTTCATCAGTCCCACCTATGCCAATGCTGACCTCGTCGTTATCAACACCTGTGGCTTTATTGAAGATGCGGTCACTGAATCGTTAGACGCTATCAGCGAAGCCTTGTCTGAAAATGGCAAAGTCATTGTCACGGGTTGTTTAGGCAAACGTGATGATTTGATTAGACAACGCTTCCCCCAAGTCTTGGCAATCACGGGTCCCAATGCTTTGGCAGAGGTGATGACGGCGATTCATGCCGAATTGCCGCCTCTCCATGACCCTCATCTGGACCTCGTTCCACCCGGTGGTTTAAAACTGACACCGCGTCATTATGCTTACCTCAAAATTGCCGAAGGATGTAATCAGCAATGTACGTTCTGTATCATTCCCTCCTTGCGGGGTCCCCTTGTCAGTCGTCGAATCGGTGATATTTTAGACGAAGCACAGCAACTGGTTCAAGCCGGGGTGAAAGAACTCATCTTAGTTTCTCAAGACACTGCCGCTTACGGTTTGGACCAAAAATACCGTCTGGACTTTTGGCAAGGTCTTCCCTTGAAAACTAAAATCACCACGTTGGCCCGTCAATTGAGAAGTTTTGACGTGTGGATACGCTTGCATTATATTTACCCGTATCCTCAAATTGACGCCCTCGTCGAACTTATGGCTGATGGTCTCGTGTTGCCCTATTTAGATGTGCCCTTACAACATGCCAGTCCTACCATTCTTAAAGCGATGCGGCGCCCGGCTAACAGTGAAAATATGTTACGTCGGATTGCCCAGTGGCGCGAAATATGCCCAGAATTAACCTTGCGTAGCACCTTTCTCGTCGGTTTCCCAGGCGAGACGGAACAAGATTTTGAGACGTTACTTCAGTTCCTGGAAACGGCACAATTAGACCGCGTCGGTGCATTTACTTACTCTCCCATCGAAGGCGCCAAAGCCAATACCTTCCCAGGGGCGGTGCCTGACGAAGTGAAGGCGGAACGTTTGGAACGTTTGATGGAAGTGCAGAGTGCTATCAGTGCTGACAAATTGCATGAACGAATTGGACAAACGGTGACGGTCTTGATAGATGAGGTCACCCCTGACATTATCTATGCCCGCAGTGCTGGGGAGGCGCCTGAAATAGATGGCGTGGTGGTGATTTCGAACGCAGAGAGGGGGGGGGAAGAAATATTGCCGGGGGATTGGGTAGATGTTACGATTACAGCGGCGGATGAACATGATTTATATGCGAAATTGTTGACTGTTTAGCTGTTAGATTTGAACCCTCCTAGAAAGACCTGACAGGTGTCTAGCAAACCTGTCAGGTTTAAACGGTCATAATCACAAATTTTGGTAGTGATGCACAAGGTAGTGGTGATGATCACCAAAGCTTTCTGGTCTTAAAGACCTGTCAGGTTTAAACCACTACCTTGTGCATCACTACCCAAATTTTAACAACCTTAACAAACCAATAAACCATTATGCTTTCCATCAAAAGACTACCCAAATGCACTCTTCCTCTTCTCATCTTGTTCATCTCCTTATTTATCACCCTCTGGAGTTGGTACACGGTTCATACCTAAGTGACACAAACCCAACAAACCCGTTTTGAGTCTTGCCTTAGCCTCTAGTCTACCACTGCCTTCGATTGGAGATAAGTTCATAGCTTATCTTCGCTGACGTTAACAAATTGGTCATCGAAAATCGTGTTCAATTCTAGTGGTTTAAATAAAGTCCCCCGTTGGAGGAAAAACTCCGTAATTTCTTGGCCACCTTTAAACAAGCTACCATTTGGTTTAAACGCGTCACGGTTTTCCGCTAGAGTTAATATATGCACTCCCTTGACGATAGTAGCTAATTCTTCGGGCTTGGAGGTGCCGTCATATTTAGCGATGATGCGAAATCCTGCTTCTGGAAAACGTTGCCACCAATCCATTGCTTCTGTCAACGCTTTGACGACCCCTTGCACTTCTGTGCGGCGAGTCTTGACTACTTCGGCATTGACCACCAATCCTTCTATCATCAGATGGTAAACATCGCCTACCGTCCCCAGGATTTTGTAACCTTTGGCTAAGGCTTCAGTGATAACGGCACCATACACATGTCCAGCTTCGATTTTGCCAGTGTCCAAAGCTTCTAACACTCTGATGTTATCAACATTGGCAACTTGAAAATCGTCTTCTTGAAGGCCGGCTTTTTCCATGAGTTTTAACACTAGCAAATGAGAAAAAGAGTTAAATCCTTCAAAGGAAATTTTCTTACCTTGTAAATCGTTTAGACTCTTTAGAGTCGGTTGCCCCACAATCACATCACCTTCCTCCGAATAATCGGTGGCGTATACGAAACGAGTCGGTACTCCTTCGGCGGCTATTGTGATCGCATCCGGAATGACCATAAAAGCAGCTTCTACTTTGTTTTCCTTGTAGAGTTTCAATCCACTCATATATTCTGCCACTGGCACTGGAGTCACGGATACGCCATATTTAGCAAAGAGTCCCTGTTCTTGGGCTATGAAAATCACTTCGTAGGTTGGCCACCCTAACAAAACCGCAATTTTCAACGGTGGGGGTAGCGGGGAACAACTGGTCAATCCCACTAGAAGCAATCCGAATAATAATTTTCCAATGTTCATCATTTACTGGTGTCCTAAATTTGGCTTAACACAATGAACTTGTGTGAGGTAAGTTCATCGTTATAACTGTTATAGTTCTGTATTCTTGTTGCGATAAGCCAAAATCATTAGTAGGATGCCAGCTAACAGCATGGGAAGAGTCAGTAGTTGTCCCATCGTTAGCCACTCGAACGCGATAAAGCCTAAGTGGGCATCGGGAGTTCGAACAAATTCGACACTAAAACGGAAGGCTCCCATACCGATTAAAAAGAGACCTGAGACAGCCATTGTGGGGCGCGGTTTTTGGGAGAACCACCACAGAATGATGAACAGTGCGACACCCTCTAGGGCCGCTTGATAGAGTTGGGAAGGGTGACGCGGAAGAGTGTCAACATGAGGAAATATCATGCCCCAGGGGAGGTCGGTAGGGCGTCCCCACAGTTCGCCGTTAATAAAGTTGCCAATGCGACCTGCACAGATTCCCAAGGGCACCAGAGGGGCGATAAAGTCGGTGAGTTCAAAAAAGTGTTTGCCTGTGTGGTGGCCATAAACCCAGATGGCGATGAGAACGCCAAGGAGGCCACCATGAAAGGACATGCCGCCTTGCCACACTTGAAGAATCAGAAGAGGATTGGCAAGATAAGTGGGTAGATCATAAAATAATACATAACCCAATCGCCCGCCAAAAATGACACCCAAGGCCGCGTAGAAAACAATATCGCCAACTTGTTCAGGTGTCAACGTGGCATGAGGTTGTTGTGTACGTTTTAGCCCTAGCCACCAGGCGAGACTGAAGCCAATGAGGTACATGACTCCATACCAGTGGATTTTGAGGGGTCCGATTTGAAGAAGGATTGGATTAATTTGTGGGTGAGTCAACATGTAACCGGGGAGTTGTCAATGAATGAGTTGAATGAATAAATGGTTCGCTTTCAGGAGGAAACCGCGTAACTTTGTCAAAGCTACGCGGTTTCCTCCTGGGAGGGTGATCATGGGATAGTACCCATCTTCAATCTTGTGGTTCAAGCGGTGGACAAGCACCTGAAAAGTTTTTGACGGTTTTAATCAACTGGTTTCCCTTAAAGGTGTAAATGTTACATTTATCTCCAGTGGGCTTTTCATATTGCCAAATTTTGGCCTTCAAGTAGTTAAAATCTTGATCATCCACAAATTCTGGCAGGCGTTTTTCATCCTTGAGAATTTTCAAACGGTCCCCTTGTGCTTTGGCCATTACCCCCCTATATTCAGCCATCTCGTCATCGACATTCTCGGCATCATTCTCGTCATCCTCAGCATTGTCACCATTTGCCTCTTGGGCATTTTCCGTTGTTGGGGCCGCCGAATTTTTTGAAGAAGCACGATTATTGGGCGACGCGGTCTTATCATTTTCAGCAGAATTGTCTGGATTCGCCAGTTGCGGAGATGTCAAAGACGGTTCTGGGGGAGAAGTCATTTCAGTGGTCGGCGCCTGCGACGTGGCCATCGCGATCTCTGTGGGAGGCGAAGGCGTAGTCGTTTTTTCTGCCACCGTAGTAGGCGGTGCTATCGGTTCAGGTGCCGTCGGAGTGGTGGCAGGTGGCGAGACCTGTTCTGACGGGGGAGAAGAAGGTGTCACGCCCTCTTTCGCAGAGGCGGCAACAGATTCAGCAGGAGGTGGCACCGTAGATTCTTCTTCAGGAGAGGTCCGCATGGGTCCCTCCTCGTCACTGGCCACGGGTGCCAAATTTGACGCTACTGTGGCCGGTTTTTCTGGTGTCGCAGGGCCGGTGAAGGCTGTATCACAATGGTCAAACCACGCCTGTACCGTTTTGTTGACATTTTTCGCCTCCCCCGTGGCGCTATCTGTAAACGCCACCGTATGGAACTGATTCACAATTGCTGGATAAGTCTGTAAAGCTTGTTGTTTCGCCGCTTGATACTCTTTATACACGGGTGCTGAAATGCCACCTTCTGGTTTCAGAAGGTAACTTGCACAATGTTTGTCAATCGCTAATACCAATTGTTGTTTAGCCGCATGGTTTTTTTCCAGAAGCACTTGGATGTCTGCCTCTGATTGGGCTTGTTGGTTGTCCAGATTCTTCATCTTGTCAGCCACTTTGGTTTCTGCTTGGGCCACTTTTTCGGTAAGTTCTCGTTCACAGATTTGATAGATCTCCAAAAAGGACCGTTTCGAAAAAAACGAACCCGCATAGCGTTCCTCCTCGGAACTTTTTAGGCTACCTTCCATGGCTAACGCCGCGTCACGGTGCCTCTGGTATTTTTTGAAGAGGTTTTGTAGGATCGTCAAAGAACCCTTGCTTTTAGGCATGTTCATTTGCAATCCTTTTTCACAGGCACTGATAGCGGATTCAAATTTTTTGACAGCCAGGTCATTTCTTCCTACCGCCTGGGTCGTGAAGAGAGGAAAGACAATAATGCTGAAAATGATGCCGGGTTTAAATTTAAAATACATTTCTAGTCCTTCTAGCATAAAATATACAACGAAACGTTCATAGATGGGGATTTTCACACGCCCTTGTCTTCCACAAAGTAGTCTGTTGAAAGTGCCATAACTTAACATGACTTATCCCCAATGTTGCAAGAGTTAATGTAACGTATAGGATAAAATGGTTAATGTTAATGGTCAATCAAAACATGCAACTTTTAAATAATATCAGTCAATATAAATATCATAATCATTATAGTTAATACTTCAATAAAGCATTTGCGGCTGTTCGTTTTTATTACATCAAAATTATTTTATAATAGATTTATTAAAATAATTCATTGTGTCAAAGGGATTCACACCGTTTAAACTTTACCAAAACGACCTATAGATTTCAATTAAAAAGGCTATCAAATTACTCGCGCTTTTGCAAATGGAAAATCCCATGCCACAGATTAACTTGGTAAGTCATAAGGTTTGCCCACTTTATAAATGAAGATGTTATCACGGAAAAATTTATAAGTGAACCTGGTATGCAACACTATCTAATCTATGGTTTTTCCCTGGTGGGACGCCCCGCTGGAGTCCCAAAACACGTTTTGGGACTCCACCACGAATTAGAAACAAACTGAGTTTCTCAGCGCCTGTTAAATACCCAAACAATATTCATTGATTTTCCAGACAGATGTTGATCACTATGGACAATAGATAACAGATGACAGATAATAAGTACTAAAGCAGAAATTTTCTGATCTAATGAATAATGGAGATTAGACTTTCGCCAGCGGACCTGCTTTGGTTTGGTCATTATTCATTATTTTGGGATCTCGCATTTTATTATTTAGGACTGACGCACTCACCCTACCCCAACCCTCAATGCCATTCAGTTAAGGTATGAAGACACCGGTGGAGTGGAGGCTTTAGCCGGTTGACGGTAGGCGTACTCCTCATTTAAAATATAGAGGTCGCCTAACCGCCAGCCGGCTAAAGCCTCCACTCCACCAGCGTGTTCATTAACTGAATAGCATTGACCCCAACCCTTCCCGCACCTTGGGAGGGAGGTGTTCCCTCCCGTGTACGGAAGGACAGGGGGCAACTCAAAGAATTACAAACACCGTCCCGTCAGTCCTATATATTATAAAGGGCATGACTGTTCACTATCTATAAATAAATATGGAAATCATTATCCACCCATCACACGTTACCAGTATAAACATTATCCATGGTGAAGTGGGCAGGGTTATGTTCAACCAACTGATCTTCTTGACCGACCATTTTTGGAAATCTATTTTCCCTGTAGAGAATGTAGGAAAACGATAATTTATTGTTATGAAAAAATTTTTTACTGAAACACTCGTAAGGGGTACTATCCTCCTACTGGCTGTATTCCTGGTTGCCAGTTGTAACTCCTCTTTTCAACAGGAAAAAGATTCTATTCACATTGCTTTCGCAGGTCCTCTGTCAGGGGAAGGCGCCGCCGCGGGAAGACTGATGACGCGGGCCATTCAATTGTATTTGAACCATCTGAACGAACGCGGCGGCATCAACGGTAAAAAGGTTCAACTGTCGACTTTTGATGACCAAAATGACTGTTTGGACCACGCCAACCAACCCGCCACCGCCAAACAGGTGGCAAATCAAATTGTGGAAGACAACCAAGTACTCGCCGTCATTGGGCATTGGTATAGTTCCTGTTCGATAGCCGCAGGCGAAATTTATAAAAAATATCATATCCCCGCCATTACGCCTGGTTCAGAAAACATCAAAGTCACTCAAGACAATGAATGGTATTTTAGAAACATTTACAACAGCAATGCGTCGGGCCAATTTTTGGCCAACTATGTCAAAAAAGTCTTTCGTCAAAATACCGTCACTATTATTCACGAAAGCGCCGATTATGGTTCTTACCTGGCCTCCGTGTTTGAGGAAACGTCTCGTAAATTAGACATGGAAGTCAAACGAGTGTGGAAATTTGAGAATGCCGATCAAAACTTAGATGACCATTTGAGACAACTCGTGAACCAGGAACTTGTACCCATCCGAAAAGAAGCAGGCGTTATCCTATTGGCCGTACAAGCCCAAGAAGGCGTCAAACTGGTCAAACTGATCAAAGAAGCGGAAATTACCAATCCCATCATTGCCGGTTCCTCCTTTTCGGAAGATACTTTTCAACACGGTTTTGACCAATTTCCCTTGGAAAAAGCCAATCCAGGGTTTTACATCAATGATATTTATGTAGCGACCCCGTTGATTTTTGACACTGCCAATCAACAAGCCCAAAAATTCAGAGATGAATATCAACAAGTGTACCAAGAAGAACCCGATTGGTCAGCCGCCTATGCTTATGACACCATTGCCATATTGGCGGAAGCCATTAAAAGGGCGAATTTGGAAGCTAAACCCGAAACCAGGTCACTGGATCGGAAAAAATTGCGAGACACCTTAGCCAGTTTTACCAAAAGTGAAGACGCTATTTTGGGCGTCACTGGTTACAACTATTTTGATGACCAACGCGATGCCCAAAAAGCTGTGTCTCTGGGTGTCTATAAAAATCGCAACTCTGTATCGGCCCTCACCCAATTGCAAGTCATGCGAAGCCCCAATGATATGTCCGATTTGGCAGACGCTGTGAAGAGGGAAGATGTGTTACAGATTAACGATAAGTATATGTATAAAACCAACGTTGTGTACACCGGCATTGAGTTAAGAGAAATTTCTGACCTAGAGATACCCAAATTGATTTGCACCCTAGACTTTTATATCTGGTTTCGCTTTCAAGGTAAATTTGAACCTCAACAAATTCAATTTGTCAATGCGGTGGACCCCAAAGAAGCCGAAAAATCTTTCAAAGAAAAACCCATTACCTACAAAAGCAAAGATAACATCACTTACCGCATTTATAGAGTCAAAAGCCGCTTCAAGATCGACTTCTTGCCAGAGTACGCTTACAAGCAACATGTTCTGGGGATTCGTTTTCATCATCGCGATTTAACTCGCAACAATCTGATTTATGTGACAGATGTCTTGGGCCTGGGCCTGTCAGAAGAGACTCCCCTGGTCAAACGCATGAACAAAAATCAAGTGTTAAGCGTCACTTCCGGTTGGACCATCGACAATGCGCGATTCTTTCAAGACACGGCAAAAAAGAGTTCTTTGGGAGAACCTAAATATCTTAACGCCCCCCAAGGACTGGTAGAATATTCCCAATTCAATGCCGTTATGTGGATTATGAAGGATGAATTTACGTTTCGCGGCAAAATTCCCTATCAATATTCCTACCACCTCGTCGCGCTGAGTGGCATTCTGATCTTCCTACTGGCATTGGCAGGTCGAAAATTTAAACCCTTTCTCAAATATTTTTGGTTCCTACAAGTCCTCTGTGCTGCCGTTTTATTGATGAGTGGTGAAGTCATCGTGGTCACTCACCTGGCTGAACGGGCGAACTGGTATAGCTATTTAATCTCCCTCATCCTGATTTTTGACATCCTCTGGTGGGTCATCGGCGCCTTCTTTCTGACCACTGCCGCAGAACGTTTTGTTTGGACACCGTTAGAACAACAAATCGGCGCCATTCCAAACATCATCCGTCACTTCTTTGCGTTGCTGATTTATTTAAGCACCATCATTGCCATCGTGGTCTTCGTGTATGAACGCACGTTTACCAGCTTATTAGCTACCTCTGGCATGTTAGCGATGATTATCGGTTTGGCCGTCAAAATCAACATCGCCAATATTTTCTCCGGCATGGTGATCAACATCGAACGACCTTTTCGAATTGGCGACTGGGTGCGCGTGGGGGCCTTTGAAGAAGCCGAAGTCATCGACATCAACTGGCGGGCCACGCGGGTCCAAACTCGCGCCAATGCGGTAGTCAGTCTGTCCAATAGTGTCGCCATTGAATCTGCAATCACCAATTTTTACTATCCCACGAATGTATTTTGGTTATGGCCAACGGTATATGTTCACCCGAAACATTCTCCAGAACGAGTCAAAAAAGTGCTTTTAGATGCCCTCTTATCGGCAAATACCATTCTCAAAGACCCAGCCCCTGTGATTATCTTTACAGGTCTTAACGAATGGGCCGCCAGCTACTGGGTCGCTTTTTGTGCTGATGACTACGAACGCAAATACTATATTTTGGCCGAAGTGTGGCATCGAATCTGGATACATCTGGAACGGGCCGCCATTCAACCGGCCGTTCGACGACAAGAAATCCAATTTTTCCGGGGCGAAGAAAATTCTCAGATGTCTTTCGCAGAGGAAGACTTTTTTAACTCTCTGTTAGAGGAGACTCCGCAACCCCGAAAAGGCGTTACTTACTTGCCTGACATGAATTCCCATGACTCGAAAGTGAAACGTCGTCCATAATAACTTTGAACTCACTTCCCAGGAGTCCAAAGCGTATTTGTCAGGTCATAGACAAAGCGACGCTTTGGACTCCTGGTGGGAACTGAACTGAACCATCACTTAATTTGACAACCTTTTCATTATTCTTATGAAGATAAAATATTTTATAATCAGTGCCATAGTTGCTTCACTTCTCACCTTGAGTATTTACAATTTTGTAAAACAGAAACAAGAAGGTGAATACATCCATGTTGCCTTCATTGGTCCCTTGACTACCAACGCCGGGAAAATCATGTCCCAATCCATTCAACTTTACTTTGACAGCCTCAACCAAAGGGACGGTATCAATGGCAAAAAATTGCAACTAGACCTATACGATGACAACAACGAATGCAGTGACACCGGCAAAGCCAACCAAGAAGCACAAAGAATTGCTAAAGAGAACAAAGCGATAGCCGTGATTGGGCACTGGTATAGCGGTTGTTCTATCGCCGGTGGCAAAGTCTATAAAGAAAACCAGATTCCAGCTATTGCCCCAGGTTCTGTCGGCGTGAAAGTCACCCAAGGCAATGAATGGTTCTTTCGAAGCATCTTTACCTCCCGCACGTCTGGTCCCTTCTTAGCCAATTATATTAAAAAGGTCTTTCGCCAAGACAATGTGACGATTATTCACGAAGACGCCGCCTTTGGTCTGCTTCTTGCCCAATCTTTTGAAGAAGCCGCTAAGGGACTGAACATGAATGTGAAACATAAGTGGAACTTCGATCCAGCGGCCCCCAACGTGGATGACATTTTTAAAACTTTTGTCGATCAACTGAAAGAATCTCAAGGCCAGGATGATGCCGGCGCCATCTTCTTATCTGTGCAATCCACCGAAGGAATCAAGCTAGTCAAACTCATTCGCGATGCTGGTCTTCGGAATACCATCATTGGAGAAACCAGCTTTGCAGAACAAGACTTTGCCGATGGTTTTAAAGACTTTCCCAAAGAAAAAGCCACCCCTGGTTTCTATTCCAATGATATTTACGCTGCCACACCGTTGATTTTCGATACGGCCAATCAAAAAGCGCAAGAGTTTAGACAGCAATATCGAGACAAATATCACGAAGACCCAGACTGGTCAGGTGCGTATGCTTACGACACGGCCCTGGTACTGGTGAAAGCCCTCAAAGACACTGGCCTCAAAGGCAATGTGGACCGTATCCAAAATGACCGTCAAAAACTTCGCGATCATCTTGCCAGTTTGACCCAAATTCATGACGCCGTCGAAGGTGCCACGGGGTTTAACTACTTTGATGAAAACCGAGATGCCCCCAAACCGGTCATCCTGGGCGTGTGGAAAAATAACAAATTGGTGTCCGCATTAACTCAATTTCAACTGATTCGTAACTTGAGTGAGATTGCAGACCTTGAACAGGCCCAACAAGATGAGAAGGTCCTGGACATCGATAACAAAAAGATGTATAAAACCAACGTCGTCTATGTCGGCGTAAAATTTAATGAAATCAGCGAGTTTGACCAAGAAAAGTTAACTTGTAAAATCGACTTTTTCCTCTGGTTTCGCTTTCAAGGCGGATTTCAACCCCAGGACCTGGAGTTTCTCAACGCCGTGGACCCGACTGGACTACAAGATGAAAAACCGGTGAGTGACAAACTCAAAGACCAAATTACCTACCGCGTCTATCGTCTTAAACGTGACTTCAAGGTGGACTTTGGGGGTCATTATGTCTATAAACAACATACCGTCGGCATCACGTTTCGGCACCGCGAACTCACTCGCAATAACTTGATTTACGTCACCGATGAGTTGGGGATGGGGATGACGGCTAAACAAGAAGAAAATCCGCAACTTAAACAAATGATAGAAGACCAAGTATTAAGTCCCAGTAGCGGCTGGCGCATTGACCAAGCCTTGTTCTTCCAAGACATCGTGCGCAAAAATTCGCTGGGCGACCCGGATTTTCTCAACGTTCAAAGTGGTACTGTCGAATATTCCAAGTTCAATGCACTAGCACAAATTAAGAAAAGTGAAGTCACCCTCCGGGGCGCCTTGCCTTATGGCATGGCATACCAAATTCTCATTTTAAGCTGTGTGATGGTGTTCTTACTGGGTGCGGCAACGAACAGCAAAAAATTTGGACAGTTCTCCAAAACGATCTGGTTTTTTCAAACCATCTTTGCGTTTCTCTTACTCTTATCTAGTGAGATACGCCTTGTCGAATGGTTGGCGGAACACAACTTCACTTTCATGCTGAAAACCGTCATCAAAACCTTTGATCTCCTTTGGTGGTTGATCCCTGCATTTCTCCTCAACCTGGCTTCGGAACGTTTCATCTGGACCCCCTTAGAAGAAAAAACCGGGCGAGTGATTCCCAATATTGTCCGTCTCTTCATGGCCTTCATCATCTACTTTTTGGCCCTCGTAGGAATTGTCGCGTTTGTGTATGAACAACCTCTCACCAGCGTCTTAGCCACGTCTGGCGTGATTGCCATGATTATTGGTTTGGCTATTCAAATCAACATTTCTAACGTCTTCTCAGGCATTGCGATTAATATAGAACGCCCCTTTCGAATTGGTGATTGGGTACAAATTGCTTCTTATGACGAAGGCGAAATTGTTGACATCACCTGGCGTTCTACCCGGCTAAAAACTCGGTCCGATTGCATTCTTAGCATTCCCAATAGTATCGCATCAGAATCGGCAATCATCAATTTTTGCTATCCTGACGAACGGTTTTGGCTATGGCCCACGGTCTATGTGCATCCCATGCACACTCCTGAACGAGTCAAAAAGATTCTTCTGGATGCCTTGTTATCGGCCCCCAAAATTCTCAAAGAACCGGCACCGGTAGTGATTTTCACGGGCATCAACGAATGGGCCGCCAGCTATTGGATAGCCTTCTGTGCAAATGATTACGCCGGCAAGTACACGATTTTAGAAGAAGTCTGGACCCGCGTCTGGTTCCACCTCAATCGGTCTGGTATCGCCCCAGCCGTGCAACGGCAAGAAATTCACTGGTTCAAAGGTGTCAAAGAACGCGGTGGAGACGAGGCGACGAAACCCATCACGTTGTTACAGGAAGTTGACATTTTCAAACCTTTCACAGAAGCAGCGAAACGTCATCTCAGCGACAAAATGCGTCGTCATCGTTTCTCCCCTGGCGAAGCGATAGTGCAACAAGGCGAAAAAGGTAACTCCTTGTTCATCATTGTTGAAGGCGTAGTGGGTGTGCGCGTCACCAAGGACGGTAACACGAATGAAGTGGCCCGGTTAGGCGCAGGGAACATCTTTGGAGAAATGGCCCTTCTCACCGGTGAACAACGAACTGCTACGGTGGTGGCAATTGCCGAAACAGTGCTGTATGAAATCACCAAAGAAGACATTGCACCACTTATGGCCAACCAATCGGAAGTGTCCGAATTGATTAGTCGCATGTTAGCGCAACGCCAATTGGCAACACAATCGCGGATGAATATTCACCACGACGCAGAAACGATTAAGGAAGACGTTTATAAGCGCGTTTTGAATAAAATTGAAAATTTCTTTGGGTTGGATGGTAAATAGTCTAATCGTGAATATCGGTTAGTTTTCCTATAAGGCAGGCCAGCGAATTTATCCGTTGTCTGACTCAGAATTGACGGAATTTGAGAATTAGCTGAATGGGAAACGCATAACACTGCTAAACTTTGTTCCCAAAAACAGCGAATATCGCCATTGCGATACCCGCCAGGGTTGGACTAGAGGCTTTAGCCGGTGAAAGGTGGTACGGGGTTCCAATCGGTGAAAGGTTGGTGGTCAACGATAACACGGTTGTCCATCCTGCCTGGCTATACAGGTTTAAAAACCTCCAAAGTTAACTCCTGAATTGCCCTAAAATGCTTGATATTCGCGGTACACAGAATCTTATTATTTTCAACAGCGGTAGCGGCAATAATCGCATCGCCGGCCCTCAAACCAGAAGATAACGCATATTGTTCAATGTATCTGGCCGCGTCTTGTCCAATGCTTGGTGTCAAGGGCAGAATCACGAACTTAAAACTCGCCAGAAAATCTTTGATGTGTTCCTGTTCTTTTTTATTCTTAGCACCTTGCAACAATTCTAAATAGGTTTGAAGTGAAAGATAACGTTCTTGAGTCTCGTCAATCAACTTAGCCGCGGCCAGATTGCCTTTTTGTGTCCAAATCAGCACATCTGTATCAAACATCATTGCCCGGTTCTCCTCTTAACTGTTTCATGATGTCTGTCACAGAACGGGGGTCATCAGTTCTCATACCAAAGAATGGGTGGTTCTGTACTTTAGTGGCAGTGGGATTGGCAAAGGGAATTAAAACCCCTTTGAGTTGGCCACGGTAGGAAATCGTTACTGGTTCGTGTCTGGCCAAGGCTTCCAAAATTTCGGGGGCTTGGTAAAATTCGTCAAGGGTAGCTTGCATGAAGGTTCTCCTAGAGTTTCAAGGGGGTGGTGTTCTCGTTCAAGGCCAATAGATTAACAGAGTTTGAATGAATGTCAAGGGGCAAAAACATAGAAACGGGATGAACAAACCGTCTCAACAATTTTGTTAAATCCTGTTTCAAATAAAAACAGCGAGTATCGCTATTGCAATACCCGCCATGGTTGGACTAGAGGCTTTAGCCGGTAAAAGGTGGTACGCGGTTCCGGTCAGTGAAGGATTAGTGGGCAACGATAACACGGTTGCCCCTCCTACCTGGCTAAACCTTAAAGGTTTAGGAAAGTTGTGTTGCGTAAGTCCTAAAAATATTAAACACGTTTCAGGTTAGAAAGCGGAGTCAATGCCTGTTGGCGATGACCGTGCCGCAACGCGTCTAAGTCATAAACGATGCGGTCTTGATATTGTGCCTCAATTTGTTTCGCCCGCTGGGTGAGTTTGGCAAAATCGCCTTCACACTCGGCTTCTATTTGAAGACGAATGGCGTGAATTTCTTCAATAATTGGGTCTTGGTACATGTTAAACCTCCATAAATTCTTCCGGGGTACAAACAATGGGTGTCACCAAACCTAGTTGTGAGTTAATAGCTTGGAGAATGGTTCGTGCCCTAGTATTGACAATGTGAGAACAGTTCCAACTCAAAATATAATCCACCTGATGCCACACCCCAATGGCCAAGTGAAAAGCGTCTAATTTGGACTTTTCAGGAATCTGAAGTGCGGTGAAATATCGATGCGCTAGTTGTTCTATTTCGTCATTATGGGGCAAAGCGACTAAATTTGCAACTAACTCTAAACGCCGACGGGCAGCTTGTTTATCACCTTTGGCAATTTCTTCTAAGACAAATGGTGAAACCACACATTCCACTTGCGGTTGGATTTTGTCCCACCATTCATGAAGTAGCTGTTGATGGGCGGCGACAATTAAATCTCGACTCGGTCGGGCCGTTAGATAACTGATGACACTGGTTTCCAGATAAACGATAGGTTTCATGGTCAGACTGGTTTAATAGTTAAAACAACAATTTTGTGTAAGCCTCAGGGAGAGTTGACTTTCTTTAGTTTATTTTAATCGATTTAGTTGAGAAATAAATTGGTTATCACTAGCATTTTTGTCCAAATCAGAATGTGCAGAATTTTAGAATTTTCAGAATGAGTGGGCTAATTACCGTCCCTATTCTGCTAATTCTAAAATGTCTTTCAATTCTGATTCAGACAACATAATTCATGCTCTAAATATCAATGCCATTAAGTTAAGCCCGAGTGGTAGAGTGCGTCCTACTGTTAAATAGCTAATGACGCTGGTTTCTATGTAAATTGTAGGCTGAATCATAAGACTCCGTTTTTCAAGTTTCACCAGGAGAGTTTAGCACATTTTTATTAAATCCTGTTCCAATTCTAAATAAAAAACAGCGAGTATCGCTATTGCGATACCCGCCAGGGTTGGACTAGAGGCTTTAGCCGGTAAAAGGTGGTACGCGGTTCCAATCGATGGAGGGTGGGTGGGCAACGATAACACGGTTGCCCATCCAGCCTGACTGAATCAGAATTTTCAAAATTAGAGAATTAACAAGATGAAACTCACTCCATGTTTTCCAATTCTAAAATTTTGCTAATTCTGATTCAGACAACCTCAGGCGCAAATTCCTTTTCATCCTTGAGCCTCCCCCCTTATTGAATCCTTGATAGAGAGAAATGGATATAGTAATATTCCTATAAATTTGTACACTTCCGCTGGAGCGCAATAAGAATTATTGCGCCGTGCGCCCGCGTAGCGGCGGCGCGATGCCGCGCAATAATTCTTATTGCGCGTAAGCGGGAATCGTACAGATTTGAACGAATATTACCATAATCGACAGGACACATAAGGTGCAAACAGAGGTACCTAACGCATACCACCTTCGGTTGCGAATGGATTAATGACCTCTAAAAAATCAAAAACCTCAAAGTCTGCCACATCTACGGTGTACAGTCCTGCTATACCATGATCTTTTAAGACTGCCGCGAGTGACACATCAAAAATCTGTTTGCGACTTTTGACGACACTAAGCAACGATAAAAACGTTTCTATATGAGTGTCACGTTGGGAAATAATTCTGATACCAGTGTCAACATAGTCTTCAACGACCTGTTTGGCCTCCGACAACGAGAGGGGCTGTTTTAATTGTTGCCAAGTAATCACATTCACAAATTCCATTAAGACTTGTGCAGGCAAACAGACCGATAGATTACCTTGTTCATCCCGTTCGTTCATTATCCGTTCCAACCAGGCTTTGGCGGATTGGTGATATTTGGCTTCGAGATGATGCGCGTAAACTAACAAATTAGTGTCAATGGCAAATAGTTTCATAAGCCCCGTTCTAAATAAAGTGGGTCACGTTCGACCGTGACTTCTTGACCTAAACTAAAGGTTCGCACCGTGAATCGTTTTGGGGAGAATGGTTTGACGGTCAATTTGGGTGTCATCTCGGCTTTGAGTGATTGTAAGATTAATTCCATCCAGCGGAGCCGTTCGGTGACCGAGGCTTGTTGGATTTGAGAAACCTGATGGTTATTCAGCATTTTTTCTATTCCTTGTCATGATGATAAAAGAATTTGAGAGGATATAGTGATATTCACTTATTCTTGTACCCCCCAGCCCCCCCGTACACGGGGGGGAGTGACCCCCCTGCGTGCGGGGGGGCAGGGGGGGTACAAAAATGAATGAATATTACTATAACAGATCCTTGTCATGATGATAAAAGAATTTGAGAGGATATAGTGATATTCACTTATTCTTGTACCCCCCCCAGCCCCCCCGTACACGGGGGGGAGTGACCCCCCTGCG